>DAOUJD010000061.1:0-37095 GCA_034423115.1 Dehalococcoidia bacterium
GTGTGGATTGACGCTGGCCCCGTTGCAACCACGCCGGGTAAGAATTGTTCGGCGCTGATCCTGGCGGAGACGGTTTTGCGATTTGGATTCTGACGGGTTGGCCGTGTACGACCGATTTCACCTCTGGCAGGACTGGATGACCGTTTTCACGTGATAAATACATTATGGAACGGACGTGCGATGCGGGCAACGGGCGGGTGTCACTGCCGGGAATTTTGTTTACATCGATGTACAGGATGGGCAGGATTATTGATCGGACAGGTGGGGCGAGTGGTTGTCCGATTGGGCGGTTGATTGCGTGGCGGTCGGTTGCCGCGCTTGGGGCTGGGGGGTAATATGGCGGCAGTTCGGGCTTTGGCCCATGACTCAGGTGAAACATGGCGATCTATCGACTGTATGCGGGCGACGACGGGCAGTCGCACATCGAGGAGACGAGCCTGGCGGAGCACCCGGAACTTGGCGAGGCTCAGGCCACGCAATCGATCATGTTTCGGGAATGGCCGCCGGGACATTTCATTGACTGGCATCCGGCCCCACGGAGGCAGTACATCATCTCGCTGCGGGGCGAGATCGAGATAGGGCTGGGCGACGGGACGACGTTCCGGTACGGCCCTGGAGATGCCCGGCTGGTTGAGGACACGACGGGGCAGGGACACACCACGCGGGTGGTGGGCGACGCGCCGAGTTTGACGGCGGTGATTCCGCTGGCTGAATGATTGACGTGGAGGGGTGGGGTTGTGAAAAATTCCCCCTCACCCCAACCCTCTCCCTCCAGGGGAGAGGGGGCAGCAGACACCTTATTGCAACGGATGACGTTGCTACAGGAACGAACAACAGGAGGCAACACGATGGGACAGATAGTACGGGTTTACACAGGGAGCGACGGGGAGAGCCACTTTGAGCATCTGACGCCGGACCAGTTCGCCGACATCGCGAACAACGTGGGCCCCGGCGACATCACGGTGGGCCGCCGGGAATCGCCGAGCTTTTCGGACTACCACAACGCGCCGCGCCGGCAGTACGTGGTGAACATGAACGGCATCGCCGAGTTTGAGGTTGCCGATGGCACCGTGGTCCGAATGTTCCCCGGCGACGTACTGGTTGCGGAGGATCTGACCGGCCACGGGCACATAGCGCGGAGCATCGGCGACGAGTTCCGGGTTTCGCTGGCCGTGCCGTTGGCTGAGTAAAGGACGTCATCAATGATCATCAGAATTCATACGGGCGCGGACGGCGAGTCCCACTTCCACGAACTGACGGCGGACGAGTTCGCCGACATCGCCAACGACGTGGGGCCCGGCGACATCACGGTGGGCCAGCGGGAGCCCGGCTGGTGGCAGGACTACCACACGGCGCCCCGGCATCAGTACGTGGTGTTCATGTCGGGCGGCGCGGAGATCGAGGTAGCGAGCGGGGACAAGCGGCAGTTTGGGCCGGGCGACGTGCTGGTGGCCGAGGACCTGACGGGGCTCGGTCACATCATTCGCAACGTTGGCGAGGAGCCACGGATTTCGCTGGCGGTGCCGTTGAAATAGTGGGTGGCCGACAAACACCAACGAATGCGGGGGCGAATGATCATTCGCCCCCGCGATATAATTGAAGGGGTCAGGAATCTCCGTATCAACAGGTTTTGACGCCTTCGGTCGAGCGGGTTTCGGCGCGAACACAAATGGGGGACACGTTGGCAATTGACCTTTCAAACCATGGCGCCAGTCATCTGCAACCTGCCGCCACGATGCCCCTGAGCGATGGGATGCGCCAGTTCAAAAAGCGGACCCGCTATCTCAGCGCCCATCGTCCTGAGTTGACTCGCCAATACCCCGATCAATGGGTGGGACTGGCCGGCAACGGGACGTTGATCGCCGGCCCCACCATACGGGACGTGCTCGCCAAAGTGGAGGCCAAGGGGCTCGACAGGGAGGGTTTGGCAGTGAAACTGATGGCGACCAAACCCCGCCGTATGATCCTATGATCACCGGTTACTTTGACCAAGATGAGCCCTACGTACAAGGCCGAGTGATTATTGAGCGCCTGGGGGTTGAAGATTACGTCGATTTCCTGGTTGATACCGGAGCGTATTCCACGGTTCTGCACCCCATGGACGGCATTCGCATGAATTGCAGGTACGGCTTGCTTACCGGCGAGCCGGAGCGCGTTTATGGGATCGGTGGCAGCCAAGATTGTTATCCTGAAGCGGCTACCGTTGTTTTCGCGGATGATGATGGCGAGTATCAATTCGACCTGACTATCGACGTGGTACCGCCCGACCCAGACCCTGATGCTGTCGTCAATCAATTGCCGTCGCTGGTGGGCAGGGATTTCATCAATTTCCGCCTGCTTCACTATGACCATAGCGACGACCTGCTCAGGTTTTACTGAGAGTCGCGTTTGAGATAGTAGCATCGGGGGCGAATGATTATTCGCCCTTACATTTTTGGCGTTGCGCCGGCGAGGAGGCGTTGCAGGTGGATGAGGCCCTGCTGGCGGCGGGCGTTGTTGGCGATGCGGCTCCACTCGGGTTGCTGCAGGGCGGCGGCGAGTTCGCGGGTGATCTCGTTGTCGGACAGTGGGCCGTAGCGTCGGTAGAGCTCCAGCATTTTCGCTGCTTCAGCGTGGTTGCCGGATAGTGTGCTGTAGCCGTGGAGGAACGGGAGGGCGACGTTGACGGCGATGTCGCGGGCTCGCGCCGGACCGATGAGCGCTGGTTTGTCGTCACGGCTCGTAACCGTCAGAGTTTGAGTGAGGATTTTTGGTTCGCTGGTCGCGGCGGCTGATTGCATGCCGGCGATCAAGCCGGCGTCGGCGAAACGGGCGACGAGAGCGGCGGCACCCAAGATGCGGCGGCGTGGATGGTTGGGCGGCCTGACGCGGAATAAACGCCATGCTTTGGGTTCAAGCGGTGGGCCGAGTCCGGCAGGAACAGGGCCGCTTTCTAAGCCGGCGAGGCGGAGCAACCATTGGGCGACCGCTGATTCGCGTTCAGTTTCTGGCAGTCGTAGAACGGCGTGGGAGAGGAGCGCATAAGGGGCGGCAGTTGCCAGCATGAGGAATGGATGGCGGTTATGGCGGTAGCCCAGAGCGTCGCAGATGGATTCCCATAGGGTTTGTTCGGGCGATTGTGCTGACATAAGCGTCTGGAAGCGCTTGCTGTGCGACAGGAAACGCTGGTCGCCGGCGCGGTTGAGGAGGGCGGCCATCTGCTCGGGTGATTCGGGCCGACGATACCCGTGCTGAGCAAGGGACTGCCATAGTTGGTTGCGGACAGTTTCGTGGTCGTCATCGCCGTCCGGTGAGTCGGTGAGCAAAGCCTGGAGTTTGACTACGGGCGGAGCGCCGCCGGCGTCGGTTCGGGACGGTTCCGGTTCGGATTCCAAGGCGACGTGGAGGACGACGCCGTTGTAGTTGGGGTCATTGTGGTGGCCGTGGGACTGCCAGTCTCGCTGGCGCAGGTGAACCTCCACGTCGCCCTGCACGAGTCCCTGGCCCTCGACCATCAGGAGGGCGTCGCGGAAATCGGGGCCGGCGGTTACACCGGGTCGGCCGGGGTAGAGGACCCGGATTCGAGCGCCGGCCTCAGTGTGGAAAGCATGGTGCCGCACGGCCCGACGTTCCCACAATCGAGCCAGTTGCTTCTCGGTGATGGGAGGGATGGACTCGGAACCGACTGAGGTCTCGGGGTCGTTGTTGGAGGACGGATGCAAGGGGCTCACCTGCCATCAGGTGTAGCATCCCCGGGGTCACACCGTCCACGGCCCGGTGTCACCTGCGACGGCGGTTTGGCGGCGGGACGCTCGATACTCTCCGCGCCACCACAGGAGGACACCGCAAAAGGCGGGCACGGCCACCGATACGATAGCCAGGATTACGGCGATGCCCTTCTGGTCGACGGTGGTGGCGGCGAATAGCAACAGGCCAAGGTTCCAAGCGGCGAGCAAGAGGAACAGGACGCCGGCCCAGCGTGCACGCCACATTCCGCCCAGGCCGGCGACGAAGCCGGCGATGGCGGCGGCCAACACCAAACTGACCATCTGGGGGCTCGCGTCCTGGGGGAACCTCAGGAACAGTTCGGTCCAAGGCAAGCACTCGGTGTGGAAAACATACTCGCCGATCTGCGTGGCGCCGCATCGCATGCCGACGACCTGGGACCAGACCGTCTGGCACAAACCGCCGGCCAGACCGAGCAGCAGCGCCACCAGGCGGACCATCAATTGTGTGCTGGTGTATGCACCCATCGTTGCCTCATCAAGGGAAGATGTGCATGTATTTTACAGTGTTGGGGAAGAGGCAGCGCATCCTTCGATCCTCCAGAGGCGGACCTGCGGCCAGGGCAATCGCATTTCAATTGCCTGCCCCTGGATAAGGCTCTCCCGGCCACCGTCATACCGGCGAAAGTCGCAGATGCGCCTCTGGAGTGCCGGTATCCAGTGCCTGAAGTCGGCTGTTTCGCAACCGTTGTCTTTATCCTGTGGTCTCTGGACTCCGGCTTTCGCCGGAGTGACGAGTCTGTAAATTCCAAATGCGATTGCCCTGGACCTACGACAGATCCGGACGAGCGCAGAGAGGGGGAATGGTAGAATGGCGCAATTGACGGATCACGGAGGGACTATGACCGCCAGCAAGATTACCATTGGGAACGTGGAGATTGCCTCTCTGTCCGATGGGTTACTGGAATTCGACATCTGCAACTTCTTTCCGAACATCCCGGCGGAGGACTGGGAGCCGTTCCACGACCACCTGACTCCGGATAGAAAGGTGAGTTTCAACCTGGCCTGTTTCCTGGTGCGCTCGGATGGCAAGACCATCGCGGTTGACACGGGCCTGGGGGCGAAAGACACACCGGAGACTCCCTGGGGCGAATTGCTGGACGACATGTCGCGGAACGGACTATCGCCCAACGACATCGACGCCGTGGTGATGACGCACCTGCACCGGGACCACGTGGGCTGGAACACGGTGCGGGACGATGGTGGAACGCTCAAGCCGACCTTCCCGAACGCGCGTTACTACTTCAGCAGCGTGGACTATGAAGCGAGCCACGACCCAGCGCTCCAGCCCGACCGGTTCCCCAACGCGCCCGATTGCGTGTGGCCGATTGCTGAGATGGGGCTGGTGGAATGGATGGAGGGCGAGTTCAGCATCACCAGCGAGTTGACCACGCTGCCGACGCCGGGGCATACGCCGGGGCACATGAGCATCATGATCAACTCGGGCGGCGAGTGTGGGCTGATTTTGGGGGACGTGCTGCACAACACGGCGCAGATACAGCAGACCGACTGGGCGTCGCGGGCGGACATCATCCCGGAACAGGCCATCGCCACGCGGCAGGATCTCCTGGACCGGCTGGAGAGCGAGGGAATACCGGTGGCTGCGGTGCACCTGCCGGCGCCTGGCTTCGGCAAGATCGTGCGGCTACAGGGCAAGCGGTACTGGCAGGCGATCTAGGACAGCGCGCTTCCCGTACCACCTACATTACAGCGATTGTAGGGGCGAATGATTATTCGCCCCTACGTTTGTATCCGAAGTGTCCATTTCCACTGAGACCCAGAACGCGCCGCAGGGGCAGCGTTTTTTCTATGGGTGGGTGATCGTGGCGACGATGTTCGCCGTCAATTTTTCGACGATGGCGACGGGTACGCTGAACTACGGGCTGTTCGTGATTCCGATGCAGCGAGAGTTGGCGTTGTCGCGGGCGACGTTGGGGTGGATGCAGACGACGCGGCGGCTGTCGGCGGGAGCGCTGAGCTTCGCGGTGGGCTGGCTGATCGACCGTTACGGGCCACGGGTGTACATACCGGTAGCCGCGCTGATGATCGGCGGGTGCCTGATCCTGGTGGGCATGAGCAGCCACGCCTGGCAGTTCATCGTGCTGTTCAGCCTGGTTGGCGTATCGGGCCTGGCCGCGCCCAACGGGCTGGTGACGTCGGTGCCGGTGGCCAAGTGGTTCGTTCGCAAACGGGGGCGGGCGTTGGCCCTTTCAACGGCAGGGCTGGGGATCAGCGGGATCGTGTTTCTGCCGGTGACGCAATGGCTGATCGACGGTTACGGATGGCGAGCCACGTGGCAGATCCTGGCCGTGATGTTCATGGTGATTTCGATTCCGGCGGCGGCGCTGTTCCTACGCCGGCAGCCGGAGGACATGGGGCTGCGGGTGGACGGCGACCCGCCGGATGCGCCGATGCCGGACGACACGGTTTCGCGCACGCGGCGGCCTACGGAGGACGAGCCGGTGTGGACGGTTCGCGAGTCTTTTCGGACGGTGACGATGTGGAAACTGGTGGCGGTTTACGCGCTATCGGGCGTGGCGCAGGGCGGTGCCAGCTTTCACCGGATCCCGTATTTCGTGGAGAAGGCGTACGACCCTCTGCTGGTGTCCTGGTCGTTCGCGGCGGACGCCGGCGGTGCGGCCGCAACCGCGCTGGTGGCGGGCTGGCTGGCAGACCGCTTCCCGATACGGTTCCTGGCGGCGGCATCTTTCTCAGGGTTCATCATCGCGATCCTGCTGATGATCTACGTAGCGTCGGCGGAGATGATGTTTCTATCGACGATCGTTTTCGGGTGCTCCGTGGGCATCGGGATGATCGTGCATACGTACATTTTCGCCGCGTACTACGGGCGCGCTTTCCTGGGAACGATCCGAGGGATCATCATGCCGATCAACCTGCTGAGCGCGGGGCTGGGCGCGCCGCTGGTGGGCTACCTGCACGACTACGCGGGGTCATACCTGCCGGCATGGTGGACGCTGCTGTTTATTTATGGGGCGTGCTCGGCGCTGATGCTGACGGCGCTGCCGCCGCTGAGGCAGGCTTGCCCGTCTCAATTTGCCCATTAACGTGCGGTGCGCTAGCATGATGGCACGACGGAGGTGAGCGCGATGGCAGATGTTAGCCGTACCAAAGCAACAGAAGATGAAAACTGGGCCCGGGCGCAGGCCTATTACGAAGAGGAACTGTTGCCCAAACTGCTGGCTACTGCAAAGGGAAAAGTTCTCGTTCTGGACTTGGATTCCCGTGACTATGCCATTGGCGCCAACCTGCACGAAGCGGATACGCTGCTCAAAGAACGGCATCCGGGTTCTTTCAGCTATGCATTCCGCGTCGGCTATAGGGCAGTCGGTTCGCTGGGCGGGGGCAGCCTCAGGGGAATCGAAGCGTGATTACTGGACGGGTTAACCAGTACAACGAGATGATAATCCCGGTGCGAATGCGTGGTTACCTTCCCGTACTGGAAGCTGTGATCGATACTGGGTTTCGGGGAGCGGATTTGCTCTTGCCCAGAACCATAATCAGACTGATAGACCTGCCTCCGGCAGGAATGATGACATTCCGGTTGGCGAACGAGCAGGAAGCGCAATTTGCCTATTACGATGGAGAAGTAATGTGGCACGACGGCTTCAAACCAGTCAAAGTGCTAGAGTCAGAAAATTCGTACCTAGTGAGCGCCGACCTGCTCGCCGGGAGCCATATCGAAATCGACATGATCCCCGGCGGTATGGTTAGGATCGACGCGTTGGCTGCGGCCAGATAGAACCGGGCTAACGGCCCTGGCCGCGGTCGAGGTAGTCCTGGGCGGATCCGAGGCCCTCCAGGGCTAGGCCGTAGCCGAGCAGGTCGTGGAGTTCGCCGCGTAGTTTTTGGGTGAGCAGGACGCGGGAATAGCGGAGCACCAGGCGGGGCTGGCGAGCCAGGTCGCGGGCCAGTTCCCAGGCGCGAGGCAGGAGTTCATCGGGCGGCAGCACCTCGGCGACGAGGCCGAATTCATGGGCTTTGGCGGCGTCGAGCAACTGGCCGGTGAGGAGAAAGTAGCGACCGCGGTTGAGTCCCAACAGCAGGGGATAGATGATGTGCATGCCGTCGCCGGGAGTGAGGCCGCTCATGAAGTGGCCGGAGTCCTGGAAGGTGGTGTGCGGCGCGGCCAGGACGATGTCGCTCATCAACGGCAGTTCAGAGTGTCGCAGGGCCGGGCCGTTGATGGCGGCGATGATGGGCACCTCGATGTTGAGCAGGTTGCCGAGCAGGTGCTTGCCCTCCCAGTAGGTGGCGTCCCACTGCTCGGGCGTACGGCGAGGGACGGTGTCGCTGCTGCCGGCGGGACCGGTGAATCCTTCGCCGGCGCCGGTCATGATGATGACCTTGTTCTCGACGTCGGTGCCGATGGTATGGAAGACCTCGGGCAGTTCGGTGTGGGGGCCAGCGCCCCACTGTAGGGTGTCACCGTCGCTGTGGAGCGTCATCTGGAGGATGCCGTCCTCACGCTCGAACCGGGCGTACTGGAATTGGTTCTGGTAGTCTTCTAGCCGGGCCATTGGGGGCCTCCTTTTCGGCGGTGCAGGTTGGCGGCAAGTATAATCAATTCATTCCGCTGCAATTGCCTGCCGGCAAAGTGAGAAATTTATGACCACGACCGACCACGTCCGCAACGCTACCATGTTGCGAGCGAAAGATTTTTACAATGCGGAACTGCGCGAAAAACTGGAATCCACCGAGAAGGGTAAGTACGTCGTCATTGACAGCAACTCCCTTGACTACGAAGTGGACGCCAGCCTGATTGTGGCTGCGGTTCACTTGAAAGACCGTCAGCCCGACGCCTGGACTGTTTCGTTCGAAATTGGCTACGAATCCAAGTGGGCCACCCGGCCGCGGCGGGACACTTCGCGTACCGAAACTTCCGCACGAGATGTCAACGACCCCCTTGGCAAGAAGGTTGCTCCACCTGCAATTAGCCGTAGCCCTGCCTCTCTGGATGCCGAAGCTTTCTACAACGCGGAGCTCCGCGCCAAACTGGAGACAGAGGAGAAGGGCAAGTTCATCATCATTGACCCCGAATCGAGCGACTATGAGGTGGATAGCGACCCAATCGTGGCCGTCGTTCACTTGAAAGACCGACAACCGAACGGGGAAGCCTTCATGTTCCGAATCGGTTACGATGGATATGTCCTTAACGGCAGACCGTTCAGGATAATGGGATGATTATTGGACAAGTCAGCGGAAACTATGAGGGTGTCATCCCGATCAGCCTGGCAAACGCAGCCAATTGGGAATTGCATGAATTTGACGCCATAATCGACACCGGGTTGAACTACTATCTGGCGTTGCCCAGGTCTGTCGTAGAGCAGTTGGAGTTGCCAATTCAGGGCTCCGAAAGTTTGACCATGGGCAACGAGCAAGGGCATGAGTTTGACCGCGCCTTTGCCGTTGTTGACTGGGATGGCATTGTCGATGTCTTCCCGGCATTGGTGTCGGAAAGTGAGATTCTCGTCGGCGCCCGGCTGCTGGCTGGCTACTATCTGACCGCCGCTATGGTTCCCGGCGGCAGGGTAACTCTCACCAAACTCCCCTGAACTCTGGCCTTATCCAAACCGACACTATGAGCGATACCAACTTCAACATCGGGCCGCAGTATTCCGAGGATCTGGCCGGCGGCGGTTTGCCGGCGCTGGATGCACGGCCTCGAACCATGTTTCGGGTGCCGGTGTGTACGAATATCGATGAACTGGACACGGATGTTGCGTTTATCGGGATGCCATTTGACCAGGGGACGTTCGGGCGGCCCGGCGCGCGGTATGGGCCGGATGCTTTGCGGGACGCGCCCCGGGCATACTCATACCTGGACCCCTATGGGCAGGGTAAGGACGCAGAGGGGTTTTTCGACGCGGACGCGGGGGACGAACTGCTGCGCGGCGTCACAATGGCCGACTGCGGGAATGTGTCGGTCTCGCCATCGGAGGTAGTGCACAACTTCGAGCGGTTGGCGAGCGTGGTGCAGCGCGTCGCAGCACGGGGCGCGCTGCCGGTGATATTGGGCGGCGACCACGCCATCACGTTCCCCGCGGTGGCGGGGCTGGCGCAGTTTGCGCCGCTGGACATCGTTCACTTTGACGCGCACCTGGACTACACGCACCACTACCAAGGGGCAATGCTGACCCATGGCAGTCCCATCCGCCGGTGCCAGGAGCTTGAGCATGTGGGGAACATCACGTCGGTAGGAATCCGCTCGGTGCGACGGGAGCCTTATGAGGAGGCCGTGAGCCACGGGAACGGGATAATCACCTTGCGGCAGTTCCGGGAGATGGGGCCGGAGGCGGCGGCCGAAAGTATTCCCGTTGGGGCGAACTTTTACATCACGTTTGATGTGGACGCGCTGGATCCGACTCAAGCGCCCGGGACGGGAACTCCGGAGGTAGGCGGGCTGTTTTACGAGGAGTCCCGCCGCTGCCTTGAGACCCTGGTTCGACGCTCCAACCTGGTGGCGTTTGACGTGGTTGAGGTCGCGCCGCCGTATGACGTTTCGCAGTTGACGGTGCAAGTGGCGGCGCGGCTGATCATGGACGTGCTGGCGGCGCGGTTTCCGTCGCGGTGACGCGAACTTTCCAAAGCAGGAGAAAGGTTTGCAGCAGGCGGGCGTAGGGGCGAGGCATGCCTCGCCCCTACATTTGACGGTGCCTCCTGGGGCTCGCCATGAGAGGGCACACGGTTTTTCGATGCTGTCCCTTTTCGCCGCAAGGGAAATTCCAGGGATGCGTTTTCTTCCCTAGAAATTTCCTAACCTCGCCTTTTCACCCTCCCGCCAAAGGCGGACGTGCCGCACCCTAACCCTCTCCCGTCAAGGGAGTGGGGATTTTTCGGGTCCGGAGGGGTGGTCCGCCCATGGTTCGACAGGCTCCCGCCAGAGGCGGACGTTCCGCACCATGCGCGGACGGTCTGTAGCAGCCTAGTCGCCCCGGAGGATGAACTCGGAGACGCGCTCGCCGATCATCATGGTGGTGACGTTGGTGTTGGCGCGGATGCAATCGGGCATGATGGAGGCGTCGACCACGCGAATGTTTTCCAGGCCGTGCACCTTGCCGTATTGGTCCACCACCGCCATGGGGTCCGAGGACGGGCCCATCTTGCAGGTGCATGAGATGTGCTGCGCGGTGGAGATGTTGCTGCGGAGCCAGTGGTCAAGCGTATCGTCTGACTCGAGGTCGGAGTCCGATGGTTCGATGCGTTCCTGGATGATGTTCTCGAAATCGCCGTGCTCGCCCAGCTGGACGGCGATGCGGACGCCGTCGCGGAGGCGCTGGCGGTCGAATTCCTCCTGGAGATAGTTGTAGTTCAGATAGGGCTGTTCGTGTGGGTCGGTGGAGTTGAGGCGCAGTTCGCCGGCGCCGACGGCCAGGTAGATGGAAACGGACGCGCGAATGCCCATGGGTTCCATGCGACCGCCGCCCCGGATGACCTGCTCGGTGGCGAAGGACGAGAAGATCATGATCATGTCGTTGCGCAGGTGGGAGCCCTCGGCGGTGTATTTGAGGCACGTCTGGATGCGGGGCGAGAACCCATCGAGATCAAAGCCCGGCACGGTGCGCCAGGTTACGGGGACGATGGGATGGTCGCGGAGGTTCTGGCCGACGCCGGGAGCATCGTGTACGACGGGTATGCCCATGCTGCGGAGATGGTCGGCGGGGCCGACGCCGGAGAGCATCAGGAGTTGGGGTGAGGCGATCGCGCCGCCGCTGAGGATGATCTGGTCGGCCTCGACGGTGAACACCTCTCCACCGCTTTCGACCACCACGCCGGTGGCCTTGTTACCGTCAAAAATCACGCGGTGGACGGTGCAGTTGGGCCGGAGGGTGAAGTTGAGGCGATGACGGGCCAGGTCCAAGTAGCCCAGGGCGGTGCTCCAGCGGATGCCGTTGGGGTTGTTGAAGGGCGTGGGCCCGATTCCCGTCGAGTCGGGGCTGTTGTGGTCGTCGGTATGGGGAAAACCGTAGGCCCGGGCGGCGTTGTAGAAGGCGGACTGGGCCGGGAGCCATTCCTCGCGCTTGAAACGACGGGCGATGATGGGGCCGTCGTTGCCATGAAAGTCGTCCGAAAAGTCGGTATCGGTTTCCAGGCGGCGGAAGCATCCCAGTATGTTCTGAAAACTCCATTCGTCGTTGCCCATTGATGCCCAGGTGTCGTAGTCCTCGGGCACGCCGCGCAGGAACATCTGGCCGTTGATGGCGCTGGAACCTCCGGTGACCTTGCCTCGGGGAACCATGATCTCGGGGTTTTCGGCGGTGCCGTAGCCAGTGAACTGCCAGTTGTGGTCGCTGGTCATGACGTCGGTGGCGGTGGCGTAGCCGAACTTCACCTCGCTGGGCAGGTGATCAAAAACAGGGTAGTCGGGGCCGGCCTCGAGCAGCAGGACCGAACGGTTGGGGTCCTCGCTCAAACGGGTGGCAACGATGGAACCGGCTGAGCCGGCGCCGATGACGATGACGTCGTACTTCAAGATGGGCCTCCTTGGTGTCTGCAATACGCAGCGATATGTCTGGTGAACGAAGGTTTGGACATTTTTCGCGATGATACGGCAACGGCTGGCACTTTTCCAACAGTTAATGCCCCACCAAAACACTCAAGCCGATGGTAGAGGCAACGGTCAGAGTCGCGCCGGCCCACTGGGCGACTCTGGGGCGTTCCCGATTGATGATGACGGCCAGGGCAATGGTGGCGACGGGATGGGCCGCCGCGATGGGTGCGACGAGGGATACGGGTGCAGAGGCGACGCCGATGTTGTACCCCACGTAACCGCCGGCGTCCACGATGCCTATCACCAGCAACAGGAGCCATCCGTTGCGATTTTGCGGCCGGCGGATGGGTTGCCGCCTGACGCGGGCGAAGGCGTAGGACGGGACAGCGGACAAGGCGCGGACCACCAGCACCGCCAGCATGGGGCCGGCCGCCGCGGTGGCGCGGTCGAACAGAGCCATGGCGACGCCGATGCCGAGCATTGCGCCGAGGCCCCAGGGCAGTCCCGAGGTAACGTCGGAGCCGGTGAGCGGGCCGGCTGACAGGAGCAGGATGCCCAGCAGAATCGCGCCCATGAGCACGATGTGTCCGGCTCCGACGATTTCGCCGAACAACGGCACGGCGATTAGAACGGTGATAGCCAGCCAAGCGGACGCGACGCTACTCACGACGGTTACCGCGCCACGGGCGAGGCCGGTGTAGTACACCAAATAGCCGGTGCCCAGAGCAGCCCCGGTCAGTGGCGCCCAGAGCGCCAGGGCGGGCAGGTTGACGGTCAACCTACCGGTGGCGACTTCAACCGCAACGAAAACGAGGGGCAGCGCCAGCCCGATGATCTGGGTGAGCAGGGTGGCGCTGACGCTGCCGATTTGTCGTGACGCGACGCGGGCCAGATAGTCGGCGATTCCCCAGGCCAGAAGGCCGGAGAATCCCCAGTAGAATCCGACGGTCGGAGAGATGGATCCACCTATACGCTTGCGCCGGACGGCGCTGGATCTGACATCAACCCGGTTACCGGACGAAAGTGAGTGTGCAGCGTCGAAGCGACACACGCATTGAAAATGTGGTCCGCGATTGCGGCCACTGGATTCCCGCTTTCGCGGGAATGACAGTGTGTATCAGTAACGGTTAGATAGGGAGTTTGGGTTCGGCGCCGTCGGGCACGTCGATGTCGAATGCGTTGGCGTTGAAGGCGAGCAGGGAGTAGTAGCCCATGAGCGTCGAGATCTCGGTGACAGTCAGCGCGCCGTACCGGTCGATAGCGGCCTGGAAGGTGGCCTCGTCAACGCGGTGGTTGTCGAAGAGCTGGGTTACGTAGTTGACGACGATCTGAAGGTCGTCGGAGAGCTGAGGCAGGGGATTGCCGTCGCGGAGGTTGTCCACGAATTCGTCGCTGATGCCCTGTTCGCGAGCGCGGGCGGCGTGGGCGTGCCAGATGTACTGGCAGTCCATGTTGCGGGCGGTGAGGATCATCACCAATTCCTGGATCTGCTTGGGGAGAGACGATTCGTCGCGCAGATAGTTGACGAGGTAGTTGGAGCGGCGACGCATTTCGGGGCTGTTGATCATGGCAGAGCCGGGGCCGGCGTCAACCACGCCGCCGGAGTTGGCGGTTTCGTGGTCGAAGGCGTCGCGCAGATTTTCGGGGACCTGGTCGCGGGTAAGGATCGGGGTTCGCATGGCATGCCTCCCTGAGTTTTGGTCGATGATAGACGGCGGGTTGAGCAGTGGCAAGCGCGAAAGGCGGATTACAGGTTGGCCCTCGCTGATGTGAAATAGGGTCAAGTATCAATACGGGGAGTTTCATAATAAAATACGATACCTTGCGGATGGACAGGAGGGATGGCAATGGCGACCTTGAACAGCGTCAGTGGGCCGATAGATACCGACGACCTGGGCTTCACGTTGAGCCACGAACACGTGGGCACCAACGCCGCAGGGCTGCGGCATACCTATCCGGAGATTATTGACCGGGACGGCATCAGGGAGCAGTCCACGGCGGCGATGCAAGCGGTGCGCGAGGACGGGGTACGCACCATCGTTGACGTGAGCACCTTTGACCTGGGTCGGGACGTGCTGCTGATCCGCGAGGTGGCCGAGGCCAGCGACATGCAGGTGATCGTCGCAACGGGAAATCACCTGGCGGTGCCGCGGCCGTTTGGCGAGTTGTCGCCGGACGTGATCGCCGAGCTTTACGTGCGGGAGATCGAGGAGGGTATCGAGGGGACGGGCATCAAGGCCGGCATCATCAAGGTGGCCAGCGACGAGGGCGGGATCACGCCGCCGCAGGAAGTGGTGCTGCGGGCGGCGGCGCGGACGCAGAAGGCGACGGGCGTGCCCATTTCGACGCACACGTGGTCGCCGGAGCGGATCGGCGAAGCGCAGGTGAAGATACTTGAGGAGGAGGGGGTAGATATGGACAAGGTGTACATCGGGCACAGCAACGATGACACCGATCTCGACTACCTGTTCGGGCTGCTGAACAAGGGCGTCTGGCTGGGATTGGACCGGTATCCGGGCGGGACGCGGGCGGGGACGCCCAACTGGGAGCAGCGCACCGAGGTTGCCAAGGCGTTGATGGACGCCGGTTTCACGCACCGCATCTTCCTGTCCCACGACTACTCGGTTCCCAAGGCGCGGCATGGTGCGGAGGTGCAGGAGCAGCGGCGGCGGGCGAACCCGGACGGGTACAATTTCATACCAAGATACGTGCTGCCACGGTTGAAGGAGATGGGGGCGTCGGACGCGGAAATCCACCAAATCACGGTGGAGAATGCGCGGCGGTTTTTCGCGGGGGAGTAGGCGGTCTTGTACAATAGCCGTCGCACCGGCGGTTGGCGTAGCAAAGGAGGCGGGTGATGGTTTCGCCGAACGAAGGGACAATGTCAACAGACCGGGTAGAGACTGTCGAGATACAGGGCAGCAGCGATGAGTCTTCCCTCGCCAAACTTCGGGACTACTCTGAACGTTCTCAGCATCTGGTAAACATGCGGCCCAAATTGACACAAAAATACCCAAACCAATGGGTTGCCCTTACCGAAGCCCGCGCGCTGGTGATTGCGGATTCCATTGAGGAATTGGTATCGAAAATCCTGGAACTCGGTGAACGGCCTGAATCCGCTGCGGCAAAGTACCTGAATACACAGCCGCCCAGGGTAATTCCTGGATAACCCTGTGATTGTCGGCTATTTTGAATTTGATGGGCGGCCTTACGTTCGAGGCCGCCTCTCTCTGCCCCGCCTGGCAATCGCAGGAGAGGTTGATTTTCTGATCGATACGGGAGCGAGCTCAACCACCCTGCACCCGAGAGACGGTGTGCGTCTGCGATGCCCTTTTGATGCGTTGGTTCTCCCCATTGAGTTTCAGGGGGTAGGAGGGCTGCACACATACTACAGGGAAACCGCTGTTGTCGTTTTCGATGACGGAGTTGCGGAGCGGAATTTCCGGATTGAGATCTCCATTGCCAAGCCTGATGCTCTCGCCAGCGGGCTCGACTCGCTGCTGGGGCGAGACATATTGAACCGGGTGCGCTTGGAGTACGATTTTCCGCAGGACCGGCTGGAGTTGGCGACTTCGTGATTGCGTCGTTAGCCAGCAGCCCGAGTTTCAAGTGGTATGTCTTTGCCGCGATGGCGGTGGGGACCTTCGCATCCGTGGTGGACCACGGGAGCGTGGGCGTGGCGCTGCCGTCGATCGCGACGCACTTCCACGCGCCGATCCCCAGCGTGCAGTGGTTGATGATCGGGTTCGCGATGACGATCATCGCGCTGCTTTTGCCGATGGGACGGTTGGCCGACCTGATCGGGGCCAAGCGGGTGTACATCATCGGGTCTGGGGTGATCATCGCGGGATCGATTGCGGCAGGAACGTCCGGCGATTTGGCGGTGCTGATCCTGGCGCGCATCCTGCAGGGAGCGGGCGCAGCGATGACCCAGGGCACCGGCATGGCAATCATCATCGGCGCATTTCCGCCGGGCGAACGGGGCAAGGCCATCGGGTTAATCATGACGATGGTGGGGACGGGAGCGGTGGCAGGGCCGGCGCTGGGTGGGTTACTGGTGGACGGGTTCGGCTGGAGGTCGGTGTTCTTCGCCACGATTCCGATGGTGGTGATAAGCGTCGCGATGTGCCTGGCGGTGCTGCCGAACGGGAGCGGTTCGCTGGGCGTACGCAGTCCCCAACGGCCACGGTTCGACTGGGTGGGAGCGTTTTTGTCATCCAGCGCGCTGCTGGCGTTGCTGCTGGGGATATCGAACGCGCACCGCGTCGGTTGGACGTCGCCGCCGATACTGGCGGCGGTCTGCGTGTTCGTGGTGCTGCTGGCCGGATTCATCTGGTGGGAGTTGCGCTACGCCAGCCCCATGCTGGAGTTGCGGCTGTTCCGGCGGCGAAACTTTTTCCTGGGAGTTACCGCGAACTACCTGATGTTCATGGGGAGTTCGGCGACGCTGTTCATGACGCCCTTCTACCTGCAGAACGTGCTTGGATTCCGGCCGTCGGTGGCGGGTTTGGCGGTGGTGCCGGGGGCGATGTGCATGGCGATACTGGGGCCGTTGAGCGGGCGTTGGTCGGACCGTTTCGGGTGGCGCAAATTCACTGTGGCCGGCCTGTTGCTGTCGAGCACGGGCATCGGCATCCTGTCTCAGGTGACCGCCGAATCGTCGCTGTTGCACGTGATTCCGGCGCTGATGCTGACCAGCAGCGGCATGGGCACGTTCTACTCGCCCAACTCAAGCTCAATCCTGAGCGCGGTGGAGCGGGACAACCACGGCGTCATATCGGGACTGGTCAACTTGATCCGCAACGCCGGCAACGTGGTAAGCATCGCGGTTGCCACGGCGATTGTGACGGCTACCATGGGGTCCATGGGCTACGATCCGAGCCTGGACGCGGTGCGCCAAGGTGGAGCAACCGGTGTGGGCGCCGCGTTCACGGCGGGATTGCAGTACGCGTTTTTCGCTATGATGGGTTCGCTGCTGGTGGCGTTGATCCTGTCGGCGCTGCCCACTCATCGTGAGGGGCAGGCCGTGCCGGCGACCGCGCCGGCCGCGCCCGAACCGGTATTACGTCCGGCCACCAGCCAGGGCCAGGAGGACTGAAGCATGACAACGACCACGCAAGACGGCGGAGAGGCCATCCTCGAGGCATTTCGCAAACTTGGAATTGATTACATCATCTCATCGCCCGGGTCGGAGTGGGCTCCGGTGTGGGAGGCGTTGGCGCGGGCGCAGATTAACGAGACGCCGGGGCCGCGCTACATCAACTGCTGGCACGAAACGCTGGCGGTGAACATGGCATCGGGCTACACGCGGGTTACGGGCAAGATGCAGGCGGTGCTGCTGCACGCCGGCGTGGGCCTGCTGCAGGGGAGCATGGGCATCCAGGGGGCGGTGGTGGGCGAAGTTCCGATGCTGTTGTGCTCCGGCGAGGCGATCAGCTACGGCGAGGACCCGGAGATCGACCCGCAAGCGCAGTGGTACCGCAACCTGAGCGTGGTGGGCGGGCCGGACCGGTTCGCGAATGCCTTCACCAAGTGGAGCGGCCGGGCGACGAGTCCGCATACGCTGTACGAGCAACTGGTGAGGGCCGGCGAGTTGGCGCAGCGCGTCCCGCAAGGGCCGGCGTTCCTGGACATTCCCATTGAGACGATGATCCACGACTGGACGCCGGGGAGCAAGATTCGGACGATTCCCAGCGCGCCGAAGACGCGGCCGGCGGATGAGGACATTGCCGCGCTGGCGGATTTGGTGGCGCGGACCGAGTCGCCGTTGGTCATCACCGACTCAGCCGGGCGCGAGGTGGAAGGGTTCAACAACCTGGTGGCGCTGTCCGAATTGTTCGCGATACCGGTGGTGGAAAGCGCGTCGCTGTACGCGAATTTCCCCAAGAGCCATCCCATGTACCTGGGCGGTCAGTCGGAACGGTACCTGAATGACGCCGACCTGGTGATCCTGGCGGGCAGCCGCGCGCCGTGGTATCCGCCTCGGGAGGGGCCGCAGAGCGCGACGGTTGTGGCGATGGGCGAGACCACCATCAAGGAATACATGGTGTACCAGAACCTGTTCGCCGATCGGTACGTGGAAGGCGATCTCACGCTGGGATTGGGACTGCTGGTAGAGGCCTTGCGTCCAGAAGCCTCCAAGCACGAGGCGCGGATTGAAGCGCGGCGGCAGCGCGTGTCGGCTGAGCATGATCGTCTGGCCGAGGCCACGTATGCGGCAGAGGCGGCGGCAAGCAACAGCAGCCCGATTGATCCGGCGTGGCTGGGCGCAGCGCTGAGTGAAGTCATGCCTGAGAACGTGGTGTACGCAGAGGAAGTTACGACGCACCGGCCATCGGTGGGTCGGCACATACGGTGGGACCGACCGCAGAGCTACTACAAGACCAACGGCGGTTTAGGTCAGGGTCTTGGGTTGGCGCTGGGAGTGAAGCTGGCAAAGCGCGATCAGCCGGTGGTGGCGCTGATGGGCGACGGCGGCTTTCTGTACAACCCGGTGACACAGTGCTTCGGGGTGGCGTGCGAGGCCGACCTGCCCTTCCTGACGGTGCTGTACAACAACGGCGGCTACGAGGCGATGCGGGGGAACCACCTGGCGTACTATCCGGACGGCGACGCCGCACAGTCGGGCATCTGGCACGGGGTGCATATTCCCGGGCCGGATTACGCCAAGCTGGTGGAGCCCTTCGGCGGGTATGGCGAGCGGGTGGATGATCCGGCGAAACTGCACCAGGCGTTGCAGAACGGGCTTGAGGCGGTCCAAGGGGGTCGGATTGCTTTGATTGACGTGGTGCTGAATAAGTGACGGCTGTGCCGGGAGCCGACGCATCGTCGGATGATGGTTCGACCCTCCAGAGGCGGACCTGAGGCAGGCTCCCGCCAGAGGCCGACATGCCGCACCATGGGCGGATGATGTAGCCGCATGCATCAACTGCGGGGTAGGTTACAGACCTGTCTGATCGAAGAATGCCCAGCGCGAAATCTGGCGTTTTGTCAAGTATTTCACCCTCACCCTAACCCTCTCCCATCGAGGGAGAGGGGATTTTTATTAGGCCTGGCGGAGTTTGGGGGCCAGCGCCGCGAGGATCACGAGCAGGGTGATGCCGGTGATGCCGACGACCTGCGCGGCGGCCGGCGTGCCCCAGAATCCGGCCAGCGCGCCGGCCCCCAGGGTTCCGAAGCTGTAGGCGAGGATCGCGAACGAACGCAGGCTCATCACGCGGCCCCGGTACTCGGCCTGGGTGGCTCGCAGCAGCAGCGTGAGGATCAGGGCCTGGGTGGATGCGAATGACGCACCGACCGAGACCAGTATCGCGATCGACAGATAGAACCAGTGCGACAGGGAGAAGAGCAGGATCGTGGCGTGCCACATGAAAACCGCGACGATCAGCAATCTGCCGGCGTTGCGGATGCTAGGCACCATGGCCCAACTCATGGAGCCGGCGAGCGCGCCGGAGCCGAAAGCGAACAGCATCAACCCCAACCCCACCGAGTCGGTGCCCAGAACGTCCCGGGCGAAGATGGGGGCGAGGCTGGTATGGAGGGTCCAGCCGGCCAGGTTGATAATCACCGCGATGGCGAGGACGGCCCAGATCACCTGATTGCCCAGGGCGTACCTGAGACCCTGTTGCACGGTACGGATCACGGATTCGGTCGATGGGGCGCGACGGGCCTGGGTTCTACCGATTCCCATTGCCATCATTCCGCTGACGAGGTACAGGCTAGCGATGGCCAGATACGCGCCCTGCGGTCCGAAGGCCTTGAACAGGACTCCGCCTACCACCGGGCCAACCAGCATGGCAAGGTTCATGGCGATGGTGTTGAACGCTGCGCCGTTGCTGAGGCGTTCGGTGGGCAGGGTATCGGCGACGAGGGATTGAGCGGTGGGCATCTGGAACAGGCGGATCATGCCCATGAACAGGGTGATGGCGAAGATGTGCCATACCTCCAGCCACCCGGTCAGGATGAGGCCCAGCATGAGGAAGCCCATGGCGCCCATCACGAATTCCACCGTGGTCAGAATCCAGTTGCGGGGCAGCAGGTCGATGAGGGCGCCGGCGAATATGGCAAGAAAGTTCATCGCCATGCGGGCGCCGGCGATTGCCCCGACGAGGAACGGGGAATCGGTGAGGGTCAGCATGAACCAGCCGAGGACGGCCGATTCCATCTGGGTGCCCATGCCGACCAGGGCGGTGGAACTCCAGACGAAGGCGAAGGAGCGATACCGGAAGATACCCAGCGGCGTTGCCGCCTGGGTCAGGGTGGCAGACAGCTTCAATCGGTGACCACCGGGAACGCGATGGCTTGGGATGCGCGGTCAGGATTTGGCAGGGCGGTCACCGAGATCGCTCGATTTCCACGGCGATGGCGATGAGCCGCTCGTCGGACCCGTGATCTCCCAACAGGGACAGGCCGATGGGCAGACCGTCGACCTCAGCCAAGGGCAGGCTCAATTGGGGGCGGCCGGTGTTGCCGGCGACGGAGGTGAGGGCGCTGTTGCGGAGGCGCAGAGTGTGACGGGCTGAGACGGCCTGACCCAACGGCGGCGCTGGCCCTACGGTGGTGGGCAGGCAGACGACCGTTTCGCCGTCCTGGAACACCTCGTTCATGCGGACGTTGATGGCGTCGCGGCCGGCTTGGGCGGCGGCGACCTGCTCGTCGGTTACGGCGCGGGCGGTGACGTAGCGGTCGGATACCTCGAAGCTCATGGCGGGGTTGGTGGCGTCGAGCCAGTCGCGGATGGACTCCCACGCCTCACGGCTCTGGAGGATCTGCTGGTGGCCGGACCACTCCTCCAAGCTGGTTGGCGAGAGGCGTTCGGTTGTCCGCGAGTCGAATGCCGCAGCGATGGTATCGATCGCGGATTCCAGCGCGGCTCGCACCGGTGGCTCGGCGAGTTCAAAGGCGTCCTCGGCGATGACCAGACGGTTTGGGCGTGCAGTTTCGCCGGCGGGCGGCAGGATGACAGCGCCGACGCGGGCAAAGGTTTCGGCATCGCGGGCGAACCAGCCGATGGTGTCGTAGCTGGGGGCCTGCAACAGCATCCCGTCGCGGTGAATGCGGCCGTGGGTAGGCCGCAGGCCGTAGAGTCCGCAGAAGCTGGCCGGGACACGCACCGAGCCTCCGGTGTCGGAACCAAGGGCGAAATCGACGAGTTTGCCGGCAACGGCGGAAGCGGAGCCGCTGGAGGAACCGCCGGGAACACGGCCGGGAGCGCGGGGATTGCGCGGCGTTCCATAGTGCATGTTCTCGCCGAAGATGCCGCGGGTGAGCTCGTCGGTGATGGTCTTGCCGGTCATGGTTGCGCCGGCGTCCACCAGCGCTTGCACCACCCAGGCGTTGGCGTCGGCCGGGCCGTGGGTGGCTTTCCAGTGGGGGTTGCCGCATCCGGTTACGTGGCCGGCGACGTCGAAGATGTCCTTGGCGGCGAAGGTGAGGCCGGCGAGGGGTCCGTCGGACGCGCCTGCCAGGTATGCGTCGCTGTCGGTGCAGAATGCGTTGAGGGGATCGGGCATAGTTAGAGGACTACCTCGTTGAGTGTTACGCCGAACCCGGGGCGGTCCGGCGGGGAGATGTAGCCGTCCACGACCTCCGGTTCATCGAGCCAGAGTTCATCGCGCTGGGCGTTAATGTGGTCGGAGTGCATTTCGGCGAAGTCGGCCCAGTCGCTGGCGGCGATGAGGTGCAGGCCCCACACCTCCGCGCCACGGTGGGGCGATACCGGTATTCCGGCATTCCGTGCAAGGTCGATGATACGGAGGCCGGCGGTGATGCCGCCGCACCAGGTTATGTCGGGTTGCCACAGACCGAGAGCGTCGGCGCGGGCGATGTCGGCGAAACCGTGGTGGGTGAACTCGTGCTCGCCGCCGGCGATGAGGGTCGGCGCAGCGACGGGTCGCAGATTGGCCTGGCCGGGAAGGTCGTCGGGGGTCAGGATGTCCTCGTACCAGTAGAGGTTGTATTCGTGCAGGATGTCGGCCATGCGGATGGTGGTCTCGGCGTCCCACGACATGTAGCAATCGACCATGATGCGGGCGTCGGGGCCGTAGAGTTGGCGGGCGTTGGCGGCGGCGGTTATGGCGGTCTCATAGTCGGCGGGGTCGCCGGTGAAGCGATGGGGGAACTTGTGGTGGATGAAACCACGGTCGCGGTACATCTGGGAGTTGGCGCCGGTAGCGTAGGCGACGATGCGGGATTTTTGCGCGCCGCCGAGGATCTCGCACACGGGCTTTCGGTCGGCTTGGCCGAGCAGATCGTAGAGGGCGAGGTCGACACCGCTCAGGGCCATGATAGCGAGGCCTTTGCGGCCGTATGGCAGTGACTGGTCGTAGAGATGGTCCCAGATGGTGGCGATGTCCTCGACGGTATTGATGTCGCGTCCGATCAATAGCTCGTGGAAGTGGCGGTTTACGATCTCCACGCCGGCCACGCCGCCGCCGCCATAACCGAGGCCAACGAAGCCGGCGTCGGTCTCAACGCGGACTACAATCTGCCAGAAGTGGGTGCGCCAGGAAGGGACGACATGCTGGTAACGGGGATAGACGGCGCGGACGTCGATGATTTTCATTTATTCAACCGGGCCATCATGCGACCGAGCTATCATGCGACCGGGCCGCCGAGGGGAACACGGGGCTCGCCGCTTTCGAGGAAGATGCCGTAGCCGGGCTTCTGCTGGATTTCGCCGTCTTTGAGGAGCACCTGACCGCGGAGCATGGTGATCCACGGGCGGCCGTTGACCTGCCAGCCCTCGAAGAGGGTGTAGCCGGCGTTGCTGTGGTGGTTCTGGGACGTGAGAATGCGGTCGCCGTTGGGGTCGAGGATCAGGAAGTCGGCGTCGGAGCCGACCTGGATGACGCCCTTGCGGGGGTAGATGCCGAAGATGCGCGCAGGATTCTCGGCCATGACGCGGGCCAGCCACCAGATGGGCATGCCGCGCTTGACCACGCCCTCGCTGTACATGAGGGGAACGATGGTCTCGATGCCGGGGGAGCCGAAGGGGATTGACGTGCCGTTGGAGTCCACGAAGATGTTGTCCCAGCCGGGCTGCTTGAGTTCGCGGGGGTGCGGCGAGTGATCGCTGGCGACGATGGAAACGTTGCCCTGGCGGAGGCCCTGCCACAGAGCATCGCGGTCGGGTCCGTCCTCGGGACGCAAGGGTGGGCCGATCTTGGCCAGCGGGCCAAAGTCGGCCATCTGGGCATCCGAAAGGAGCAGGTACTGAGGGCAGGTCTCGGTCCAGACGCGCTGGCCGAGGCTCTGCGCCTGCTTGATGCGCTCGAGGCCTAACTGGGTGCTGAGGTGGACGACGTAGGTGGGGCAGCGGGTCGCGGCGCTCATCTTGACGGCGCGGTTGATGGCCTCCTCCTCGGCCCAGTCGGGGCAGGCGGTGGGGAAGTCAGTGGGATGGATGTGTCCCTCGCCGATGAGCTTGTTTTCCAGGTACTCGATGATGTTGCCGCTTTCGCAGTGCAGTTGCAGCACTCCGCCGCCGCGCCCGACCATGTCCATGGCTTCGCAGATGTAATCATCGTCGCACATGCGGCCGGGGCGTTTCTTGTAGGTCATGAACATCTTGAACGACTTGACGCCAAGGTCGATGGCATCGGGCAGGCCGGAAAGGATGCTGGGACGGTTCTGGAGAATGAAATGGAAGGCGAAATCGGTGAGGGCGCACTGCTCGACGGTCTCTCGGGTGCGATGCGTGGCCTGGGGCAGGGTCTCGTCGCCGTCAAGCTGGTAGGTGCCGAAGGGGATCAGGGTGGTGAGGCCGGCGTGGGCAGCGGCCCGGGAGCCGAGGGCGTAGTCGTCGTGGCCGTCCAGGTGGACGTGGCTGTCGATGAGGCCGGGGAGGACGAACTTACCGGAGGCGTCGATGTAATTGTCGGCGGGCGGCAGGTATGCCTCGGGGCCGATGGCGACGATCTTTTCGCCGGCGATGGCGATTGAGCTTTCGTACACCTGGGAGGAGGTGACGATCTGGCCGCCTACGATGACGGTATCGACGTGGTTGGCAGGCATGGCACGCCTCCGTGTTTTGTCATGGATAGACCCGCCAGAGGCGGACCTGCGGCAGGATGGACGGGATGTGATGATTCAGAAGACGCCCTGGGGGTCGAGGCCGAGAAGGTATTGGCCGGCGGTCTCGTAGTGGACGTGGTGGCCCTGGACGTGCTGGGTGATGACGTGCATGTCCTGGAAGCGGCGCTGGATGGCGTTGGACTGGAAGATGCCGCCGGCGCCGCAGAGGGTATAGACGGTGTCCACGACCTGGGCCGAGGTGCGGATGGCGTGGGTCGCTGCGACGCGGAGCTGGATGCGCTCGTCGGTGGTCAGGGCGCCACGGGTGCAGGCGGACTCCCACAAACGGGCGTGGCTTTCGCGCAGGAAAGACCGGGCGGACGACTGGAGCGCGTGGGCCTCGCCGATGGATCGCTGGGTGGTCTGATGGTCGCGGAGCAGGACGCCGGATCGGTAGGGAGTGCGGCTGTTTCCGACCTCGATGGCGATGTCCAGGCTCTTGCGGGCGACGCCCAGGGCAACGGTGGCGAAGCCGGTGGCGAACATCAGCGTGGTGGGAATTTGATATAACGGGCCATCGGACCAGGACTCGCCTTCCTGGACGAAAGTGTGGTCCTCCGGAACGAACAGGTCGTCAACCTGGAAGCTGAAACTGCCGGTGCCGCGCAGGCCGGCGACCTGCCAGAGATCCACCATGCGCACTTGGTCGATGGGCATGAGGTGGAGACGCATCTGTGGGGGCCGTCCCTCGACTCCCGTTCCGTTGTCCGGTATCACGGGGGCCAGCGCGGCGATCCAAGTGGCGTGGTCGCTGCCGCTGCTGAAGTTCCAGTGGCCGCTGAGGCGGTAACCGCCGTCCACGGGAACCGATTTTGTGCCGGCGGCCGGCGGGCCGTTGGTCACCACTCCCCGTCGTTCGCCCCAGATTTCCTGAGCGGTGGACATTTCCATGCGGGTGGAACGGGTGGAAAAGACGTTGTTCTGGTTGAGGCACCAGGCGACGCTGGCATCGGCGGAGGCGAACATCTCAAGGATGCGCAGGAAGTCGGGATGAGCCAACTGCGCGCCACCCAACTCCTGCGGCAGGAGCAGGCGGAAAAATCCGGCGTCGGCCATGTCGGCAGCAAGTTCGGCTGGAATCTGGCGGTCAGCGTCGATTTGGTCGGCGGCGTCCGCGACGCGCTGTACGAAGGATGGCGCGGCTTCGAGGTAGTGGTCTATGTCATGGGAGACGGTGAGAGTGGCGGCGGTCATTTTTGCTCTCGGTGCAGTGTGTTGGAGGTGACGGTACACGGGCCGCATGGTGGTGTCAAAGGGCATCGGTGTGGCGAATGTTCGGCGTTGTGGATGGCGCATCGGATGGCATGGGCACGTTGGGCGGTAGAATGGTACGAGCACAAACCAAGGAACAGGAGGCGAGTCATGCCCGAACCGGCAGCCACCAGCAACAACCAGTTCATGTTCTCCACCGAGGAATGGGGGATGGTGTCCAAAACCCAGATTCAACGCGCCACCGTGCCCGATGGAATGAACGAGGACGGGGGCGTGCTGGTGGTGTGGACGCGCGGAACGGCGGATCGTCCCGATACCGGATGGACGGCGCGGCACGCGATATCGGGCGACGCGCTGCGGGACGCGCTGGTGGCGGCGGGGTTGATACCTGGGGAGTGAGGCGAGGACGGTGCGATCGGGACGCGGAGTATCACGGCTAACACGTGGGGCGCATGCTGCTCCCGGCAGGAATAGTCGGATGGATACGGTTCTCCAGGCTCCACCAAGGCATCAGCCGGTCTCACGCGTACCCGCTTTGCGCAACCCGACACTGCGAATGCCCCCGCCGCCCCAATTCGATAGCATAGACATTCCTGTCGGCGCCAAAACGCCCAACTTTTTGTGCATCACCTGCCTTTGGTGGCATAAAGACGTGCCATCGCCGCCCATAATCACCCAAATCCCCCCCAAACTCCAGTTCAGACACCTCCCGCCCCGGTGCCCACGGGCTTTCCAAAGTTGTGCGATTGAAGTCTATCCGCTCGTCCTGAGCGGGTCGAATGACGCGCTCGTGGTTCGACAGGCTCACCATGAGCGGGACGTGTGGGGACTTTACTTAAGGCCCGCCCCGGCGACACTTCCGCCTTGCTCCAACCCTTCCCCCATCCGTACCATATTACCCAGCGCCCCAATTCCAACCCGCCACCCAGGCCCGCCACAGCCGACGCAACGCCCACTTCCCAACACCGCTAATCTCCCTCCCCCGAACCCGCTCATCTGCCCGCCAATACCGCTCAAACCGCCCCCAAAACCATTCCCTCGGCCCCCATTCAGCCCCACGACCCGCCCAATGCCCTACTGGAATTAGCGGAAATGAGAGGAAATGAGCGGGAAATCGACCTTTCCGTCCTTTCACAACGCAATTGCAAAGTATCCGTGTTGGATGTCAAGGGTCTTCACGCTGCCTGTGGGGAGGCGGCATCACATGCGCGGCGATAAGGGTTTTCGCCGTCTCTCCTGGCCGCCCAAAATTGACCCTCTCGGTATGGGTTACTATAATCGGCGGAGTTCACAGCAGTAGCGGGTCTATGCCCAGGCAGCGGGAACCGTGAGTGCTGGGCTAACTGCATACGCGAGGAGATCGTTCATGGTTACACAACAGGCAGCGGTGCTGAGCCCTGAGGCTCTGATAGAGGAGTTCGAGAAGAACAAAGTCACCCACGTGGTGACCATTCCCGACAGCGAGACCAACTACCTGTACGAGTTGATGAAGGAACAGCCCTGGCTGGACATCGTCCCCACGTCGAGGGAAGGCGAGACTTTCGGCATCGCCCTGGGGCTGCTGATTGCCGGCCAGACCCCGGTAGTGCTGATCCAGAACACGGGCATGATGGAATCGGGCGACTCGATACGGGGCATGGTCCTGGACGCTGGGTTCCCGCTGGTAATGGTAGTGGGCTATCGCGGCTGGAACCGCCACGGCATCATCACCGACTCGGCAGCCACCTATACCGAGCCGTTCCTGAACGCCTTCCGCATCAACTACTACCTGGTGGAGCAAGATGCCGACAGCACGCGCATCTCCACCGCTTTCGAGGAGGCCAGGAACACCAAGCGGCCGGTTGCCATCCTCGTTGGCGACGAATACCACGGGTTCAACCGCTAGACGGGCAACCCTTCACGAAAAATGATTGTTCCGTCGTTGCCCTATAGAATTCGGTACGTATTCTCAGGATGGCGCAACGTGCGCGACAAGCAAGAGCCACGTAACGGAGGCAAAGAATGATTCAAGCTGCGGACGTATTCCGAGTATTCCAGGAGCACCGGGGCGATGCCATCGTGATTCCCACCGGTACCTCCGGTCGCCACTGGCGCGAATTCACCACCAACGAAAACCGGGACCTGAACATGGGCGGCGCGATGGGCCAGACCACATCGGCGGCCCTGGGGCTGGCCCTGGGCCTGCCCGATGAAAAGGTGGTGCTGTTCGATTCCGAAGGCGCGCTGCTGATGAACCTGGGGATACTGGCAACCATCGCCGGCAAGCAGCCGGAGAACTTCTGCCACATTTTGCTGGACAACGAATGCTACGCCACCACCGGCGGGCAGCCCGTTCCCAATGCGCAGGACATCAATTACGCCGGTATGGCCAAGGAATCCGGTTACTCCTCGGCCTACAGCTTCGACGACCTGGAAGAGTTCGCCACCAACGTCGAGGAAATAATGCAGGCAACCGGCCCGGTGTTCGTCGCCATCAAGGTTGTGCCGGAAGTGGAGAACGAGCCGATAGGCATGCGGGTGCGTCCGCCTACCCGCAGCCGCGCCGAAACGATCCGCGACCTGCAGTCGGAGTTGGGCATCGGCGCCGACTAGCGCCGGGGCATATCGTGTCCAGCGCCGGGTAGCCGGCGCCGGCGCGAATTTAGCCAGAGCGGCCGGAGTTGCCACAGGGGTTTTCGATTATTGCCACAATGCAAGTCGTCCGCTCATGGTGAGCCTGTCGAACCATGAACACCATCCTTCGACCCGCCACAGGCGGACCTACGGCAGCTCAGGATGAGCGGATAGTTGGAGCGACAATCGAAAAGCCCTAAGAGTTGCCACCGGCCGCTTGCAACCAATCCCCTGGACTCTCCAGCGCCGACTTCGTCGTGAAGTTGGCGAAATGCGCAGGTGTTGGATCGCAAGGATGCCGACTTAGCTGGCTAATCATTCCCAAAACAGTGCGGTTCCGACCAGTGAGAATGGGACGACCCGCAACCACTCGCACAGCCTGTTCTGCGATGGCATCATCCGAAAAGAAACTGTTGGAGTAAAGCAGTGCCAAAAGTAATTCCGGTACCCGATGAAATCAGTCAGCCCTTCTGGGACGCGGTGAACGAACGGCGCCTGGTCCTCCAGAACTGTATCGACTGCGACAAGCTCCAGTACCCGCCCCAGGCGGACTGCCCGGGGTGTGACGCCGGCGATGAGCAGGAGTGGGTAGAGGTGGAAGGCAGGGGGCACATCGCCGCCTACATCGTCATCGAGGACGGCCGGCTGAACCGTCGGATGCCCGATCAACCCTACAATCTGGCCCTCGTTACGCTGGACCAGGATCCCACCGTGAACTTCTACTCCAACCTGCCGGGCGTCCCGCCCTACGAGGTGCCGGTCGGCGCGGCCGTGGAGGTCACCTTCGAAGAAGTGGCCCCCGGCCAGTTGATCCACGAGTGGCGGCTGGTCGAATAGCCATCATCCATCGAAAATTCGCGCTTATCAGTGCACAAACGGCATGCAAAAGGACGGACTATGACCAGCAGCAATGACTTCCAGTGGCGCCGGGATCAGGACGGCCTGGGCGTGTGGGAACACCGGGGCAAGGTGGCCATCGTCGGCTACGGGCACTCGCCGGTGGACCGGCGGTGGGACGAGACGAACCTGGATGAGTCCCTGGGCGCTTACACCATCATGGCCTGCGAAAAAGCGATGGAGCAGGCCGGAGTCACCATTGACCAGGTGGACGGCATCGTCTGCTGCGACAGCCACATCGCCGGCGGCAGCGGCGGAACCGCCTCCGTGTGGGCGCCGCGGCCCTACTTCGACCCTCCCTACGACTCCGAGTACGGGCTGACGCTGATCAACGCCCAGTGGCTCATCGACACCATGGGCTTCAAGAACATCAAGTTTGCCCCCACCGGGGTTCCGACCATCGGCGAGATGGTGGGCATGGCCTCCCAGGCCGTGGGCGACGGTGTCTGCTCCACCTGTCTGGTGATCTATCCCACCGGCAACATGGAAGGCCGCTACCGGCGGGGCGGCGAGAACGCCGACGACTACGCCCGGGGCGCGCGCCAGTGGACGGTGCCCTGGGGCAACCACGGCGGCAACGACTTCATCAACATCTTTCCCCACCTCCAGTACCTGATGAGGTACGGCGGCGAACATGCGGATATTGCCCCCTTCGTCATCAACCAGCACAAGAACGGGATGCTCACGCCCTGGGGATACAACGCCACTCACAACATCCAACCCATATCGGTGGAGGACTACATAGGCTCAAGGCCAATCCTGAACCCCCTGCGCATCTGGGACTGCGACCGACCCGTCAACGCGTCGGCGGCCTACCTGTTCACCACCGCCGAGCGGGCGCAGGATATGAAGTCCCAGCCCGTGTACGTGCTCAACCATTCCCAGCACAACTTCCGGTTCCGCACCACCCAGCCCGACCTGGACGAGGTGGAGATGTGGACCGACCGGCAGGCGGCGCGCATGTACGAGGGCGCCGGCCTCACCGCCGCCGACGTGGACATCTTCAACCCCTACGACGGCTATTCCATAATGACCCAGTTCTTCCTGGAGGGCTTCCAGTGGCACGGGGTCAAGCGGGGCGAGGCCTTGTCCTTCTACGCTGGCGACATCACCGTCAAGGGCCCCCATCCCTTCAGCTCCAGCGGCGGCAACCTGGGCAACGGCCGCACCCGCACCGCCATGTACACCGACAGCATCGAGCAACTGCGGGGCACCGCCGGAGACCGCCAGGTAACCGTGCGCGCCGAGACCGCGCTGTGCGCCTTCTCCACGCCGAGCAGCGGCGGCTGGCTGATGCTGGGCAAATACCCTTCGTGATGATTGAGCGAACGGCGTGAAGTTCAGGCAATAGATGACGTTGTGAAGGAATTCCCCCTCACCCCAGCCCTCTACCGCCATAGGCGGACGTTCCGCCAGCCAAGGGGAGAGGGGGTTCTTTAGACACCCTCTCAACGACGTCGTACCGGCGCAGGCGGCAATCCAAGACCCAGGGGTGCTAATCGCCGCACGGTGAAGGGCCTTGCCTGCGAATCCAGACGGCTTGACCGCCCGCTGGCGAAAAGGGCGACTTACTGAGAGGTTCTTCAGTTCCGCCGGACCGCGCTCTGCGGGCATATTTGCCTCCGGCTACATTACTGCACGGCGGGACGGGTGCAGGGAATCGACGGGCAAGCCGGCGGCGTTATGGGTATTTACAACACCGGGTCGCCGACGCATTATGTGGGAGCGGCGCGCTCGCGCGTATCGCAGCACTTTGATGACTGAGATCTGGAGAGGATGATGGCTTTGTTTGAGGGATTCGACCGGATGCAGATTGAGGCGGGGAGCGGCGAGATCGTCAACCTGGTGAGGGGCGGCAGCGGGCCGCCGTTGCTCTTGCTGCACGGCTATCCGCAGACCCACACCATGTGGCACAAGATTGCGCCGCGCTTGGCCGAGGACTTTACCGTCGTGTGCGCCGACCTGCGGGGTTACGGCGACAGCGGCAAGCCGCAGGGCGATCCCGAGCACTTCAATCACTCCAAGCGGGCGATGGCGCAGGATCTGGTGGACGCCATGTCCAACCTGGGGTTTGACACGTTCAACCTAGGTAGCCACGACCGGGGCGCGCGGTGCGCCCACCGTCTCACCAAGGACCACCCGGAGCGGGTGCTGAAACTGGCGACGCTGGATATCGTGCCAACGCGCCATATGTTCAGCATCGTGGACAAGGAGTTTGCGACCAACACGTACCACTGGTTCTTCCTGATCCAGCCCTACGACTTTCCGGAGCGGGTGATCGGCGCGGACCCTGACTACTTCATCCGGTCGCGGTTCATGCGGGAGCGAAACGCCGAGGTCACCTTCCTGTCCGAGGCCGTTGATGAATACGTGCGGTGCTTCAGCAATCCGGGCGCCATCCATGGGGCGTGCGAGGACTACCGTGCGGGGGCGAGCATCGACCTGGTGCACGACGAGGAGGACTTTGACAACAAAGTGAACTGCCCGCACCTGGCGCTGTGGAGCGACCGGGGATTCGTGGGCCGCACGCAGGACGTGCTGGGCGTTTGGCGCAACTACTCCAACAACGTGGAGGGGCAGTCGCTGCCGTGCGGCCACTACATCGCCGAAGAGTTGCCAGACGACGCGTACCGCCTGCTGCATGAGTTCTTCTCGCGGTAGGAGTTGGGATTGCTGTTGGCAGTGTTTTCCCCCTCACCCCAGCCCTCTCCCACTAGGGGAGAGGGGGCACGCAACATCTGTCATTCCAATGAAATTGCCGTGGCCTGTTCGCAATGGTAGCAGGAGGGAAAGATGGCACAGAACTACCTTGACCGGCTGGCGGAGTTTGTTGCCGAAACGCGGTTCGAGGATCTGCCGCCGGACACCATTGCCGCCGCACGGGATGTTGTGCTGGATACGCTGGGGGCGATCACGGCGGGGAGCCGGCTGGAGGAGAATGCGAACTTCGCGCGGCTGGCGGCCGAAATGAGCGGGCCGGGCAAGGCGAGCATCATCGGGCATCCGCACCGGGTGCAGCCGGTTTGGGCCACGTTCGTGAATGGCACCGCCGGCGTCGCGCTGGAGATGGACGAGGGGAACCGCGTGGGCGGCGGGCATCCGTCCATCCACGTTACGCCGGGGGCGCTGGCCGCGGGCGAGGACCTAGGCAGCAGCGGACGGGACGTTCTCTCCGCCATCATCCTGGGGTACGAGGTGATCTCGCGGGTGGGGACGGCCACAGAGATAAAGCCGGAGGTACACTCGCACGGGACATGGGGCACCATCGGTACGGCGGCAGCCACGGCGCGGCTGCTGGGGTTCGACACGGCGCAGACCAAGACGGCGATGAACCTGGCGATGTCGATGAGTCCGGCCAACACCTGGACGCCTTGCCTGGAAGGGGCAACGGTGAGGAACCTGTACCCCGGGCGTTCGGGGTTCCAGGGGATCATGGCGGCGCACCTGAGCCGGTGCGGCTATACGGCCATTGCGGACGGGCCGGCGGATTTGTACCGAACGTTCCTGGGAGACGGGTTTGATGCCGATGCGGTGGTCGACGGACTGGGCACAGGCGATTTCAGGATACAGCAGGGGTATTTCAAGCTTCACGCGTGCTGCCTGTACAACCACCCGGCGCTGGACGCGGTGGAGAACCTGCTGCGGGAATCGCCGTTCACGGCGGGCGATGTGGAGCGGATCGTGGTGACCGCGCCGCCCATCGCGCAGATCATGGCAGACCCGGAGCCAGAAAACATGCTGGCGGCCAAGTTCTCGATACCGTACGCGGTGGCCGCCGCCGTGTGCCACAGAGCGACGGACGTGAGCGCGTTCCTGCCCGACAAGGTCGCCAATGAGGGCGTGAGGCAACTGGCGCAGCGGGTCGAGGTGGCCGCTGATGATGCAATGAGCCTGCGGCGGTACGACTATCCGTCGGCGCGGGTTGCGGTGCATCTGAATGATTCCCGCACGTTGGAGTCCAGCGTGGTGTCGCAGCGGGGAGATGCTACCAATCCGGCGTCGCGGGAGGATCTGCTGGGCAAGTTTCGGTCGCTGGCAGGGCCGACGCTGGGCGACGATGGCGTTGCGCGGGCGATTGATGCGGCGGGTCGGATTGAAACGTTGGAGAGGATCGGCGAGTTGACGGGGTTGCTGTGCTCGGATATCTAGACTGTCTCGACAGCTAAGACCCTTGCCGCAACGAACCGGAGGGGTCTTTTTCCGGCATCGTGCGTGGACGTTGAATGTGCCCGTGCGCCGCTTCCGCAAACCAGCCAATCCACCGCTCAATGAAGCTCTCCTCTTCCCCTTGGTCGCTAGGAGTGAACGGCCAAGCAACCCGATGTGTGTGCGTAGATTGCGACAAGGCCAGCACGGCGTTGCGATCATTTGGATTCACAGCGAAGGGTACATGTTCCATATCATCAGGCTCTCCTAGGATCCCCATGAAGGCAGTTTCATACCACCGGAACACGCCTTCTTTCTGAGCATCGCAATACCAAAGAGAATGTGAGCGACCTGCATATTGCCTGAGCCACTCTCGAACCTTGGGCATGTCCACGCTGATGTCCGTGTACGCTATTACCTCAAATGGTAAGCCGAAGCCGGAGTATTCCGCAGTTCGCACGATGTTCACACGCAGATTGCTGGCATTCAACGCCCACTCTCGCCCGATTGGAAGGTACGATTCTTGGACTGAAGGAGCGTTGTCCACGATTTGACGGTGTAACAAGTCCAGAATGCGTTCTAAAGACTGGTCTGCAGCTTTCCGCAACTCAAGCTTTCGCTCAGCGGCTTCTTGAGCTACGGATCGTTGCCTCTCCGCTTCAGCTCTTCGTCGCACTACCAACGAGTTTGCTTCTTGTAGTTGCAGTGCTGCGAAGGAGGTCTCTTGTAGATTGGCTTTGAGCCTAACCCACAAGTTTTGCGGAGTTGGTCTTGCCTGCGCCGATTTATACAGACACTCTTCGACCAGAGAGTTCAATCTAGTAGAAATTCCTGGAATTGGTTTCGCTAAATCTTCGAGATGCTGACGCCTGAAGTCGTGAGCCTCGGGTCCTATGAACGGTCGTTCCCCAACCAGCAATTCATAGGCCACCACACCCAAAGCATACACATCCGTTGCGCTGGTAGCAGTTTCGTCCCGCCACTGCTCCGGAGCAGCGTATGGAGGAGTTTTGGCGTACTTCATAGTGTCCGGCGCCGTGGTGGCTTCAGCGTATCGGGCTATCCCGAAGTCGGCCAAACACCAACGCTCATCCAGCAAGAGAACGTTCTCAGGCTTGATGTCCCGATGCACGACCCGGTTCTCAATCGCCACCAAAGCTTCGGCCATATCAGCCAGCACCGAGACAGCATCTACCACGGCAAGTTGCCCGCCCATTTCATCAAGCCATTCCCGCAGTGACTTTTCCGCCCGTGGCATTGCCAGCGCCCAATAGTTGCCCCATTCCCCCCGGTCTATAACTGGCACTACGTTGGGAACGCCGTTCAACTCCTCAAACAACAGCTCGCGCTGAGCGCCGGGATCCTTGCGGACTAGCTTAACCACCGCCGACGCCTCGCTCTTGGAACTAGCCTGATAGACGACAGCAAAGCCACCGGAGGCAATCCAGTCGCCGAGTCGCCATTCCTCCTTATCCAGGCTGATTACGTCAGGGATACGTGCGTCGTTCATAGTCCTGCTCCCATGCGATTTTATCCAACGGCACGTCAATCATTGTACCAACACCAACCTATCTGTTCTAGTTCCGTCCTTCCGCCGGTAGCGTTGCAATTTGGAATGACACTTCCCCCTTGCCCTAACCCGCTACCCATCCTTACCGTTTAACTATCCAACCGCCCACATCCAACCCGTCGTGCAACCCCGACTCGTCAAATGCCCAACTCTAAACGTAGATCCCCCAAATCCTCTCAACAGCCCGCCAAAACCACAATTATCGCCCCCAAAACTACACTCGCCCCCCATTTACCCCACGTCCCGCCCCAACGCCCTACTCAGATGAACGGAAATGAGCGGGATTCTCCAAAATCGCCGACATACCCAATACGGAACGCTACCCCCTGCCTTTCGGCTATACTCCCACCGTCAACCGCCAATCTCCCACTCCCGGAGCCACCCCATGCCAACCCACAACTTCCCCCTCTCCCCACAAACAAACCGTGTGCCGTCTTCCATCGTGCCGCTGAGCCGGGATGAGGAAACGCGGTTCGAGCGCATCATGGACCAGGCGGTGATGATCGACGTGCACCAGCATCCGTTCGTGTTGCCGGAGTCGATGGACCGGTTCATTGAATTCCTGCGTTCGGCGAACCGGTTCGAGTGGGGATACCAGGCCGCGATTGCCGGCGGCTGGAGCGCGGTGACCACGTCCAACTTTTTCACCGCGCTGTACAAGGTGTCGGATATGTCGTTCGTGGAATACGACGACATCGCGGCCGAGGTTGGCGGGATGCTGGCCGACGTGGCGTCGCAGGACGACGTGATGCGGGTGGGCAACGCCGACGAGATACTGTCGGCGCGGCAGCAGGGCAAGGTGGGGTTCATGCCGACGCTGGAGCATTTGCCCATCGGCAACCACATCGAGCGGGTGAACGCGCTGTTCGGCATGGGCGTGCGGCTGGCAGGCATCACGTACAACCGCCGGAACTACATCGGCGACGGGCAGCAGGAGCGGAACCCGGGCGGGCTGAGCGCGTTCGGCGTGGAGGTGGTGCATCGGATGAACGACCTGGGCATGGCGGTTGACCTGTCCCACGCCTCGACGCCCACGGCGATGGATGCCATTGAGGTATCGCGCGCGCCTACGGTGTTCAGCCACAACGCCTCGTTTACGCTGCGTCCGAATGGTCGCACTCGCACGGACGAGGAGATGCTGGCGTGCGTGCAGAAGGGCGGGCTGGTGTGCGTTACGGCGGTGCCCAACTCGCTGAGCGATGATCCCGAGCAGGACATCGAGTGCGTGCTGGACCACTACGACTACATGGTGCGGTTGCTGGGCGTCGATCACGTGGGAATCGGGACGGATACCACCGTGGGCGACCACGTGGGTTTCCATCGGGTGGTGATGGGCCGGACGCCGGACGAGTTGCCGGCGCCGTACCTCAACGGGTTGGAATCGCCGGCGGACGGGAAGAACATAGTGCGCGGGCTGATCCGGCGGGGACACTCCGACGAGGACGTACTGAAGATCGTGGGCGGCAACGCGTTGGACTACTTCCGGCGGGTGATGGGGTAGACGGGCAGACGTTGATTGAGTGGCCATCAACCACTTGCGAGAGCCGGTTGGTCTAGAACCGCCCCCTCACCCCAACCCTCTCCCACCAGGTGAGAGGGAGGTTTCGGAAACACCGTACAAACGAGGATAGCGGAGTGATGATACAACTGACGGAAGAGATGACCAGCTTGATCAACCGGGCGCGGGACGACGGCTATCCCTGCATCGTAGGGACGGCGGCGAGCGACGGGACGCCGAATTGCGGGTACATCGGCACTGTGTTGTGCGTGGGCGACGACAGGCTGGTTTACCGGGACCGAACGGGGCGGAACCCGCTGGACCACATCGAGGAGAACCCCAAGGTGATCGTGCTGTTCCGCAATACGGATCAGGACGTTGGGTGGAAGTTTCGTTGCACCGCAAGCGTGTACCGGGATGGGCCCGTGTTCGAGGATATGATTGACCGACTGCTCGAATCGGGGCTGGTGAACGAGCGATACCTGCAGGACAGCCAGGGCGCTATTGTGGTGTTGCAGATTGACCAGGTGCTCACGCTGTTCGGCGAGGTGTTGCAGGAGCGGGAGCCGGGGCTGCGGTGGTGACCGTCGGCGCCGTCGTTCGGAGACGGTTGCTCGGGGTGATGTCGCCGTTATTGTAGGGGCGAGGCATGCCTTGCCCCTACGGGTGTGCCGTGGGCAAGGTAGGGGCGAATGATTATTCGCCCCTTGTATATTGGAGAGAACCATCAGGCGATCAGGCGCGGCAGACCGTTTCGCCCCCGGGTTCTACAAACCGAATCGTAGCTGGGTCGCCGCGCCGTTTCCTCACA
>DAOUJD010000062.1:0-12060 GCA_034423115.1 Dehalococcoidia bacterium
GGCGACCCAGCTACGATTCGGTTTGTAGAACCCGGGGGCGAAACGGTCTGCCGCGCCTGATCGCCTGATGGTTCTCTCCAATATACAAGGGGCGAGGCATGCCTCGCCCCTACCTCCGCCAACCAAGTTTCCGGACCGAATTACGCCCAGCGTTGAATCTCCATGATCAATGGACTGGGATTCACCCGTTGATCAGGTAGTCAACCGCCAGCCGGTGGCTCACCAGCAGCCCCGGCACCCGGTTCGGGTCGGTGCGACCCCAACCGCACTCGGTGGCTACGCCGAACGACGGCAGGAACCGCAGCGCCGCATCGATACGGTCGCAATCCCCATCCTCGTCATCGTAGTGAATCAGGCCCAGCATAACCTCAGTGTCGTCCGGAATTTCGAGCCCCCGCAGCGGCCGAAAGTACGCTGCGTCCATCCGATCCTGCGGCACCGGCATGTGGACGAAATCAAGCCGTCGATTCAGTCCAGCCGCAATCCCGTTGGCGATCTCCGCCAGGATGCCCATGTCCTTGGGCATTACCAGGTGCTCATCCCGCGGCGACCCGTAGCATAGATGGTAGCCGAGATCCACGCCGTCCGGGACCACGTTACCCAGCCTACCCAACTCGGCGAACACCTGCTCCTTGTAGTCGTCGGGCCGATGTGGGAAGTAGTCCTCGAAGATCAGCACCTCCTGGCACACGTCCCACTGGATCGACAACTTGTCGTGCGACACCGATCCGATTATCTCGCCCAATGCAGACAGCAACGACTGCTCGTACGCGGCTATGTAATCGTCCCGCGCATTCGGGCTGACGTACATGTACGCCGTCGCCATCGGCGTGGGCAGCGACACCTGGAACAGCGTGTCCGGCCTGATAACTCCATCGGCCTGCAACCGCGTGTACAGGTCGAACGACTCCAGCGCCGCCTCGGCATAACCCGTCGGAAATTCCACCGACGCCGGATCGATGCCGGCCTTGAATCGGACGTAGGGCGTCTCCCGCAGCAGTTGCCCGTCCCATTGGTACAGCGCGTACGGCGGTTCGTCCGTATCGACCTCCATGTCGGGATGCTCCAGCAGCATCTCCCGCTGGAACCAGATCCACCGGCCGCGCTCTCCCGTCTCGCCGTCGGTGATGCGCGGCAGGAACGGATTCAGCGCACCGCTCACCGTCCTGAACACGGTTTCGGCGTCGGGCAACGGGACGCTGCCCACCAGGTGGATGCCGCCGCCGGACGTCGTCATATCCCCTCCATATCTCGGATCACTGGTGGCTCGTTCCCTGGTACGGATACTCCGCCAGCAGCGGCTCGCCATCGTCAAACCTGCTCAGTCGGAACCGTTCGATGGGATGATCCCGACACCCGCCGTGTACCACCAGTTCCGCCACCATCCTCCCGATCACCGGCGATAGCTTGAAACCGTGGCCGCTGAATCCCGCCGCCCGATACAGTCCCGCGACGCTTGGGCTCTGATCGATAATTGGGTTGGCGTCGGGCGTCATGTCGTAGTGGGCACTGTAGCCTCCCCGGCAGGTGGCGGCGGCGAAGTCAGGCAACCGCTGGGTGGCGCGCCGCCACAGGCTCTCGATCATGTCGTGGTCGGCATTCCTGGGGATGTCGTCCGGATCGTCCATCTCGATCAGGTCGCCGGGTCCCTCGGCTCCCACCAGCGTGCCCCGGCCCGCGTCCTCCCGCAGGTACGCTCCCGTGGAGCGGTCGATCACTATCGTGCTCATGGACTCCAGAGACGGCGGACGGAAGAAATGGGCCATCTGCACGCGGGACGGGACAATCGGCAGCGGTTCCGCTATGTCTCCGACCAGCCGGTTGGCGCGCGAACCGGCCGCCACCACCACCGATCCGGTCTCGATGCGTCCCGTCGCGGTCTCTACTTCGGCTATTCTCCCACCAGATGTGACCAAGCCGGTAACGGGCGTTTGGGTCAGCACCTCCGCGCCCAGCGACTGCGCTCGCTCCGCGTAGGCGTAGGTGGTCGCCACCGGGTCCGCGTAACCGGCGTCCGGTTCGTACGCGCACACGGCTATGCCGGAGACGTCCAATTGCGGCACGATGTTGGTTGCCTCCGACGGGGTGAGCATCTCGATGTTGACGCCCAAATCCCGGTTCATTGCTACGTTGGCGCGCACCGCGGGCTCGTCGTGCTGAGGGAACAGTTGCAGCCGGCCGGTCTGTCTGAATCTCACGTCGCCACCGATTACATCGGCGAAGTTGTGGAACACGGACCGAGCCTCCATGGACATCCGCACCAGCACCGGATGCAGGTAGTGTTCCCTAACCATTGCGCCGGACAGGCCGCTGGCTCCGCCGGCCAGGTGTCCCTGCTCCACCAACACCACCCTGCCGGAACCGATCAGGGCCAGGTGCATGGCGATGCTGGTTCCAATCACGCCGCCGCCCACCACGACAATATCCGCCGTCAAGTTTGCCATCCCTATCCGTCCGCTCCTTGGTTAATCTTGGCTCCATCCGGGACGCCACGCGCCAGATACCACCGGCTCTCAGAATCCATGGGATGTTATCACCCACCGGGCGATTTTGCCGTTTGTCCATCCTACAGGTAACTGTTCAGATTCGCGGAGCCATTTGCGCGTTCAACATGTCATTCCGGACTTGATCCGGAATCCAAAATCTTTGCCTTATTCAAGGTTGCCCATGAGCAGGCTTCCTGGATACCGGCTTTCGCCGGTATGACGGTTTTGGTTTGGGATGGTCACCTCAAACCTGAACAGCCACTCTTGCAGATGCGAACCCGTGCGCGCTCGAAGCGCGACCTTGGTGGGCAGACAGATGCCCTGACGATCCATCAACCATTGCCCAACGTATAATTGAATTGATACGAGGCTGAAAGTTATGGAGGCATCCGATGCGCAATAAGAATGGACCTCTCCGATGGAGCACGCTCAAGAAGTCCCCGATGTTCCTGGCCGCCGTTGCCGCCGGCGTCGTTCTGCTGGTCGCGGCCGTCGCAATGATCTCTTCCCGACCGGCCAACGATGGCGACGACTGGCCGGCGTGATCGTGCTCCGCGCTAGTCGGCGGCCCTCACTTGAGCAGGCTGCAGGTCGGCGGGCAGGTGAGTTTCCCAGTCGGGGATTTGCAAAACGCGCGGTGATGGCAACAACGAGGCCTGGACCAAAGCCATCGTGCTGAACCCCAGGGACATGAGCAGCGGCGCCAGGTACGTCCCCGTGATGTCCCACAGAATCCCGGCAGTGACGGGCGCCAGCCCCATGCCCAAGCCGCTGCCCAGGCTCTGCCAACCGTAAAGGCTGCCCTGGGGCACGTTTCCGTAATACTGGCGGTTGGCGATGGGGAACGTGGGCACCTCGGTGCTCTGGCCGATGCCAAAGAGTATGCCGAACAGGTAATAGGCCCAGACGTCGTTGAAAAAGATAATCAGCAGCAGCGGGAACACCTGCAAGGCCATCCCGACGACCCACACCAACCGGCAACCCAGGCGCTCCGCCATCACGGGCACGGCGGCGCGGACGACGACGCCCACGACCTGCTGGGCAGCCAGCACGCCGGTGGCTGCGCCTAGGGACAGGCCCCGGTCCACGGCGATGGCCACCACCAAGACGTTGATAATCTGGTGCCCCATGCAGCCCCAATAGTGGATGCCGATGAGGTTCCAGAAGGTAACGGTGCGCTTGGCCTGCTGGAGAAAAACCCGGGCCCTTACCTTGGAGGTCTCGTCGTTGCGGGGCCTTTGAATCGGCGCGTCTCCCACGTCGCCAAAGGGGCGCAGGCCGATGTCCGCCGGCGTGTTGTAGAAGAACCTCACCAGCACGAGCAGCAGGGCCCCGCCCGCCATGCCGGGAAGCCAGAAAATCCACCGTATCCCCAACTGGCCGAACGCCGCTCCGATCAGGAACAGGAACGCGACCACGCCGATCCCCTGGAACGACCAGACGACCCCCATAGCCGCTCCCAGGTGTCTCCGGAACCACAGGGTGATACCGGACACCGGCAGCACGGTGAAAACGGTGGAGGCGATGCCGAGGATCACGCCGAAGTAGAGGTAGAACTGCCAGAGGCTGGTCATGATGCCGGTCAGCAACATTCCGGCGATGAACAGCACGGCTCCAATCAACAGGAACCAACGCACTCCGTAGCGGTCGCCGAGCCAACCAACGTACGGGCTCGCCAGTCCGAAGATTATCCACTGGAGGCTGAAGGCCAGGCTGATCGCGCCATAGCTCCAGCCGAAACCCGCGGCGGGGTCGCTCAGGTGGGGCACCAAGGCAGCGGCCGCAAACCGCACCGACGAGGTTATGAACCCCATCATCGCGGCGATAGCCACGATGATCCATGCGTAGTGGAGTCTGCCCTTCAGAAACATGGAAACCGTGACTCGGCTGGACTAGAGTAACGAGACTGGCCCGTCAGTTCCTGCCCATTGCCACCTGTCCCAGCACGGCCATCAACTGCGCCGTGTCGTCCAGGCTCTCCAGGTTCTCCAGCATCTCCAGCACGCGCTCGGCGTCAGCGTCGGACAGCGCGCGAACGAAGCAGTCCTGGACCTTCGCCAGCCGCTGCTCCCGGGACATCGGGTTGCCCGCCGACCCGCTGAAGGCGACGCACTCGGCGCTGACCGTCCTCCCGTCTTTGAGCACGGCAGTCGCCAGCGTAGCGCCCGATTCGGGGCCTTCCGGTTCCACCCGCATGCGGCCCAGCATATCTTCCATGTCCGGCGAGAACCGGCGGGGGTCGGTGAAGGTGTCGATTCCCACGCGCCCGTCCAACAGGGCGGCAGCGGCGCAGTATTCCACGCTGAACTTGCCGTCCAGTCCGCTGCGGGGCCTGGGACCCGAATGGCCGCGCCCCCGGCGGCTGATGGTCACCTGCTCGATGTCGTCGGGCCCGATACCGTTCTCGTCGCGCAGGTTCAGCGCCGCCTCGATGGCGTTCTGCATGTACACCTGGGCCGGGAACCGCTTGATGTCGTAGCCCGGATCGATCAGCCGCCACGACGCGCCCAGCCCGCCGGTGGCAATATCCCAGTCGAACTCGCCGCCGAACAGGGCCGCGGCGTAACCCACCGGCGACTCCAGAACCTCGTCGCTGGCGGTATAGCCCATGCCGGCCAGGATGCCCGCCTCGGCTCCCATGCGCGCCGCGTTGCCCGGGTGCGTGGATTTGACCATGGTGCCCGTGTTGGCGGTGAGGCCGCCGGTGCGGGACGCGGCGATGCCCAGGGCCATCAGGGTCTGCTCCGCGTCCAGGCCCATCGTCTTGGCGGATGCCGCCGCGCCGCCCATTGGGCCCACCAGCCCCGGCGGGTGATAGCCGGCGCGGGTAGCCGGCGCAGATGCGGCCCGCAACCTCCCTTGGATCTCCCAGCCCAGCACGTAGGCGGTGATCACGCGATCTCCCGGAACGTTGTGCTGCTCGGCCAGCGCCAGGGCCGACGGCAGGCAGGATGAGGTACCGTGGGTAGGCGGGAAACCCTGTATCTCGTAGTCCAAGCAGTGCCCGAAGACCCCGTTGGCGAATGCTGCGGACGGCGGGTTGGTCTTGTAGCCCCAACCGACCACCGACGCCTGGGGCGTCCCGCCGGCGTCCCGCACGTAGCGCCCGATGATATCGGCCAGTTCCTGTACCGAACCCGCGACCATGTTGGCCACCCCGTCCAGGATGGCGATCTTGGCCGCCTCCACCACCGGCGACGGCAGGCTCTCGAAGTCGGTGTCGGCGATAAACTCCGCCAGGGTTCGGGTAGTGGTCATGGAATACCTACCTCACGGGCACGGGACGGCGTCAAAGTGGGAAGTGTTACCGGCAGTTGGGCCGGAGAGTGGCCGGTCGACAGGGTATCACCCAAGGCAGGGTAAAGCCACCGCCACGGCGTCGCACAACAGGATGATTGCAAAGTCGAAAAGTCCTCCTGTCCCGCTCATCCTGAGCCTGTCGAAGGATGACCGGCCGCCGGAACATGGTTCGACAGGCTCACCATGAGCGGAAACTCGGCAGATTTCGAAATCGTCCTGCGACGCACAATGCCAACTTGGGATGACCTGATCCGACCACCGACACTCCACCGCATCGGGAGCGGGCTATAATGTGCCGAAACCAGACTGGGAGGCGCCCCTATGGCCAAGATCAAGCACGTTGCCATCACCTGCGAGGATCCGGATGCGGTGGCAAAGTTCTATAAGGAAGGATTCGACCTGTTTGAGGTCGCCCGCAACGCCCGGCAGATCCAGCTCTCCGACGGCGACATCAACCTGACCATCCTCAAATGGAAGACCGACGAGGACGCCGACGTCGGCCCCAACGGCGAGAACTACGACGGCATCCACCACATCGGGTTCCAGGTCGACAGCCTGGAGGAAACCGGAGCGAAGCTGAAGGAAATCAACGGCGAAGAGATAGTGCGGCGTGATGTGGCCCCAGACGGTCAGCCCCGTCCGCCGCGCGCCGAGGAAAAGTGGTCTGGCCCCAACGGGCAGGTCCTGGACATCTCGGAGCCGGGATGGCTCCACAAGCTGCCCATGGACTAGGGGCCATATATCGACCCGTCCGGCACGGCAGCCCGAAACCCTTTGCGAATCGGGCCGCCGTCAACTCCAGGGAGGCGAACCTCATGGACGCAACCTGCGTAACCCATATTGGAATCTGCGTCAGCGACATGGACCGGTCGCTGGCTTTCTACCGCGACATACTGGGCATGACCGTCCTGGGCGACCGCATGACCGACCCCACCGAGGGTGGACGCCTGCACAACTACCTGCACGAACGCCAGGCCCGCCGCTGGGTCAGCCTGGCCTACGGCGACGGAGCCACGCCCACGCTGACCCTCACCAGCCATCCAGGGGACAACCCCGATGGGGAACCCATCAAACTGGACATGGTCGGCATCAGCCACATCTCCTTCGGTGTCGAGGACGTGAAGGGGTTGACCGGGGAACTGATCAGCAAGGGCGTGGAACTGGCCGGCCCCATCGAGTCGTTCACCAACGCCGACGGCGATATCCGCAGCATCTACGTTCACGACCCCGACGGCATCCTGGTCCAGTTCAACACGCCGCATTAGCCGGCCGCTCCTACGGACTAAGCACGGTCGAGGCGGATTCGCCCGGTCGCCTGAATCCTGTCGGCAAAGAAAAACGCCCGGGAAAAGATTCCCGGGCGCGTTCAATTCAGACCGGAACCCCTAGACCCGTATCACCCCAACCAAATCCCCATCCTTTTCCTCGATGGAGATTTCGGTGCCGAAGGGCTCGGAAACCTGCTGCAGCCACGTCAGGGTCTCGCGGGCGATGGGTTCGTCAGCCAGCACCGGCCGGCCCCGCTGCGGAATTGGGCGGCCAAACCCCATGTCGATGGGATGCAGAATGACCTCCTTCAGGTCGCCGCCGGCGTAGTTGCACACCGCCACCACGCTCTGCCAGAACACCGGGTCGGCGGCAAAGGCCTTGGTGCCGCCGCCGGATCGGGTATCCAGGTACTCGCCCGGGGTGGCGTTGTGGTCCAGCCCGAACCGGCGGTAGGCCTCGTAGGGCAGCCACAGCACGCTCTCGTTCTGGAAGATGAAGTTGCCCAGGCTGTAGAAGATGGGCCGGTCCTTGTAGATCTCGATGCCCCGCAGGAAGTGGGGGCCGTGGCCGACGAAGGCGGCGCAGCCCTGGTCGATGGCCCAGTGGGCAAAATCCACCAGGAAGTGGGGCGGCGACAACCGGGAGTGCCCGTGGAAATCCCCCTCGGGCCCGCTCTCGTGGCAATGCACTCCGTAGACCTGCCAGTCCGACTGCGTCTGCGCGCCCCGGATCCAGTTGCCGATGCCCAGGCGGTCATCCTCGTTGAGGGCGGTGCGGACGGCGAACGTCTCGTCCAGGATGAATTTGTGGTCCAGGAATTCCACCTCAGCGCTGTCATCGGGCGCTTCCTGGTTGCCGCGGAACCCGAAGTGGCGCATGAAGGTATGCTCCTCCTCGTAACCCAGCTCCAGGTTGGCCTTGCGCAACGCGTCGAACACGTCCTGCTGCACGTGGTGGGTGATGTCGTGCCGCAGTGCGTTGACCCCCGGCCTGCCGGCGAAATCGGGGCGGCCGGCGCCGGCGCGGGACTGCTCGCTGAAGGTGCTGGTGGCGCTCATCACCGCCACCCGGCCGCGGGCTGAGTCCACGTACGCGGGGGAGCGGGCTTCGTCCAGGTTGCGACCGCCGCCGGCGTGGGGCAGGTCCACTTCGCGGCAATGCTCCAGCGTGGTCAGGAAGCCGCCCTCGGAAAAGTCGAAAGAGTGGTTGTTGGCGGTGGTCACCGCGTTGATGCCCATCCACTTCAACTCATCCAGGTTCTTGGGGTCGGAGCGGGTGTAGGTATTGCCGCTCCACTGCCACGTGCTCTCGTAGTCGTGGAACAGCATCTCCAGGTTCACCAGGGACACGTCGGCTCCCCGGAGAATGTCCACAAGCTTGAGGAACCGCGGTTCCTGGAAGGCCTGCATTCGGCGGGTGATCATGGCGTCGCCGCCCACGGCGATGGAAATATCGCGGCGCTCGGCAGCATAAATCGTCGAGGTCATGTCGTCTCCTTGTTGCGTCGGGACGAGGTGATTCAGATGGTGGGCATTCTAGCAAACACGGCGCGGAGCATGATTGCCTGCCGAGTCCATCTCGCGATGCAATTCGCGGCCGTTTTGGTCAGTCGAACGCGCCGGCGATGGCGCAATCCTCGACCTCTTCATCGGTCATGCCCAGCAGTTCCCGCAGCACGTAGGTCATGTCCGCCGCGAAGGCGGGCGCGCCTCGGGTGACGCTGCCCGGGGTGCGGGACAATTTGTAGGGGGCGCTCTCGATGGTCCGGTACTCGCCCTGGTGGTCGGGCACGCTTCGGAAGAACCCGCGCTCCTTCAATTGGGGATCCCGCGACAGATCCTCGCCGGTCTGCACCACGCCGGCCGCGACGCCCGCCGCCTGCAACATGCCCATCACGTCCTCGGCGGTGTGCTGCATGGTCCACGACTCAACGCAGGCGTCCAGCGCGTCGGCGTTGTGTTCGCGGGCATCCGCCGTGGCGAATCGTGGATCGTCGGCCCATTCAGGATTGTCCATGACGTTCGCGAACGCCCGCCATTCCTCATCGGTGAATACTGTGATCGCCACCCACCGGTCCTCTCCCTTGCACCGGTACGCGCCGTGGGGAGCTCCCCCTCCATGCGGCGTGCGATTGCCCGTGCGCTTCGATACCGCGGCCGGCCCGTTGACGCTCATGTCCAGCACCAGCGTGTCCAGCAGCGATGTAAGAGACTCGAACTGGGAAACGTCCAGCCACTGGCCCCGTCCCGTCCTGGCCCGGTGCATCAGCGCGAGCAGCACCGCCTGCGCGCCGGCCATCCCGCCCACGGCGTCGCTGTACGCACTTGCCGGCCCGCTGGGGTCGGTGTCGGGGAACCCGGTCAACTGGGTGAAACCCGACCACGCCTGCAACGTCTGGCCGTAGCTGACCCGGTCCTTCCACGGCCCGGTACGCCCAAATCCGGACATGCTGAGCATGATCACGCTGGGGTTGATGGCCCGTATGGACTCGTAATCCAGACCCCACGACGGCATCACCCGCCCGCTGAAGTTCTCTGCCACCACGTCGGATACCGCCGCCAACCGCTTGGCGATGTCGATGCCCTGCGGCGTTTTCATGCTTAACGAGATTGACAGCTTGCCCGCGTTCCAGTTGTGCCGTTGCCCCAGCCCTCTGGCCGTAGCCGACGCCGGCCCGCCGATCACCGAAAGTGCGTTGTTGGACTCGACCTTGATCACCTCCGCGCCCTGGTCGGACAGGATCCGCGTCGCCGACGGGCCGGCGTGAATCCACGTGAAATCGAGCACGCGTATTCCCCGCAGGGCAAGGCGGGTGTGATCGGTATCAACGCTCAATTCGATACATCCTCATGGGGAGAGCCGCGCCGCTTCATCCGCCGACAGTCCCAATATCCCGCCCAGCACCTCCGCGTTGTGTTCGCCCGGCTCGGGAGCAGTCCGTCGCACCGGCTGCGGGAACTCGGTAAGCCGGTAGGGGTCGCCCGGATACACCATCGACGGGCCGCCATCGGGAGATGCCATCTCCGTCAGGTATCCGCGACCCCAAAGCTGCTCGTTGGTGAGAATTTCATCGGCGGTCGCGGCGGGGCCCCACGGGTGATGGTTCGACTGCCCGAACTCGGTAATCTCCTGCCTGGTGTGCAGCATGGCCCACGCCTGCACCAGAGCCTCGATGTGCGCCGAGTGCTCGCCCCGCAGTACGAAGTGGTCGTTGTATTGTTCGTCCATCAGGTCTCCGGCCATGCCGTCCCGATCCATCCACGCTCGCAGGTCGTCCCACGCCGCCCGCGTATTGGTGGTTATGCTGGCGTAGCCGTCCTTGCACTTCCAGGTGGCGACGAACTGCCCGCCGTGCCGGAAACCGCAGCGCACCGCCGGCTCGCCAGTGTAATTGTACGTGGTGTTGACGTGCTCGGTGGTGGCCGCCACCGCCTCCTGCATGGAGACGTCGATGTATTGCCCCTCGCCGGTCATCATCCGGTGGTACAGGGCCAGCAGGATGGCGATATAAGCGCGGTTCGACGCGGTGTTATACGCCTGCGACCCCCACAGCTTGTTGGGCGGAGTGTCGGGCCAGCCGGTAACGTACATGTAACCGCCCATGGCGAAGCCCACCAGGTCCGACCCCTTGTAATCGCGATAAGGTCCCGTCTGCCCGAACGGTGTAATGGATGCGTACACCAACCCGGGCGAGTCCGCCGCCAGGCTCTCGTATCCCAAGCCCATTGATTCCATGTATCCGGGCGGGCCTGTCTCCAGCAGCACGTCGCAGGCCAGCGCGAGCCTTCGCAGCATCGCCGCCCCGTCCGCCGTGTTGATGTCCAGCGTAACGCTGCGCTTGTTGGTGTTGAAGTGCAGCCAGTATAGGCTGCGACCGGGCCCCGGCTGGCCATCGATGAATGGGCCGATGTTGCGCATGGGATCGCCGCCCGGTGGCTCCACCTTGATCACATCGGCCCCCATGTCGGCCATCAGCTTGCCGCAGTACACGCCCATCGGGCCCGACAGGTCCAGCGCCCGATAACCGCTCAACGGCAGCGACCCTTCAATATGTGTTTGTTCATCGGGAATGCTCATGTGCGGCGCATTGTAGCACCGCCCTGTAATGATAGAACCTGCCCGACCGTTGAACCTTCAAACCTCCCCAATCAACAGCCCCGAACTGCGTCACTTAACCCTACGTCCCCACCCATGAATACCAGCATCCGGTAAGGGTTCTCCCTTGCCCCAGTCAAAGACAATGCACGTCGTGGGGCACATCCAGCACGAAGTAGTCATCGGTTGCGGGATTCACCACGCTGAGCACAGCGTCCACCGGCGCATCGGTGGACGTCGGGTTGTAACAGGAGGAAGCCGCGCCGCGCCCCACAACCCACGCCACACTACCTCGCCCCGGCGCACCCGCTCTGAACCGCGTGAGTCGTCGAAACGCGATACTACTTCCAAACTGCGATGTGGGTAGTCGGTTCCGCCCGGATATCGACGCGAGAGTCCGCGACGGCGCCCCAATCTCGAGCCCTACACCGGTGTGATCGACGCCATCCCGAAAGGAGATGCTGGGGGTCCAGAATCGGCGACAACCAACTCCTGGTGGGCTTCTAATGCGGCCCGCCGCCCGTGATAAAATCGGTCGCGGAGGGCAATTTCCACCTCTCCCTCCGGGGAGGGCGTGGCTGAGGACAGAGAGCATGAGACTGATTTCATGGAACGTTAACGGCATTCGGGCAGTTCACAGGAAGGGATTCCTTGAGTGGTTTCAGGAAGCGCAGCCCGACGTGCTGTGTCTCCAGGAAACCAAGGCCCACGAGTCCCAGTTGCCCACCGCCCTGAAGCAGGTGGAAGGTTATTCCAACTGGTTCACCACCCCGGAGCGCAAGGGTTACAGCGGCGTGGGCCTCTACACCCGCGAAGGACATGAACCCCGCAGCGTCAGCTTCGGCCTGGGCGTCGAGCGGTTCGACAGCGAGGGACGCACCCTCGTCGCCGACTTCGATGATTTCGTGTT
>DAOUJD010000063.1:0-176283 GCA_034423115.1 Dehalococcoidia bacterium
GGCGCATCCTGGTGCGTTGGGACAAGTCCCCTGAGAACTACATCGCCTTTCTGCACTTCGCCTGCGCTCTCATCACCTTTAGAGCCGCTGGGTTATTAGGATAGGCTCTAAGATCGGGTCGAAGCGCCCGGTTCGTTATCAGGAACGCGCTGAAATGGCGCAGTTAGCGCGCTCATTCCAGCTACCCATGAACCGACTTCGTCTGCGGATGTCCGAACCCGGCGAGCCGTTGACAGGGTCGGAGGGTATTACCTATTCTAATTGTGGCGCGTCCCAGTAGCTCAGTGGACAGAGCGGCTGCCTTCTAAGCAGCTGGCCGCGGGTTCGAATCCTGCCTGGGACGCCATTTTCGTGCCTGAAATTGGAGCGTAAACGATGAAATTTGGCATCATGGCAATGCCGCAGCATCCGGCCACCGATTCCGCGACCCAACGGTTCCACGAGACGGTGGAATTGACCCGATTGGCTCGGGATGCAGGGTTCAGTTCGATAGCCTGCGGGCAGCATTTTCTCTCTCCGCCTTACCAAAACCTGCAGAGCATCCCGCTGCTGGCTCGGCTGGCCGCAGATTCAGGGGACATGAAGCTGGTGCTGTCCATCTTGTTGCTGCCGTTGTACTCGCCGGCGGACGTAGCGGAGACGGTCGCAACGCTGGACGTGATCAGCGACGGGCGCGTGGTTCTTGGCGTAGGCCTGGGTTACCGGGACATCGAGTACCAGGCGTTCAACGTCGAGCGACGCCACCGGGTGGGGCGATTCCTCGAGTCGCTGGAACTGGTGCAGAGGTTGTGGACCGAGGATGAGGTCACTTTCCACGGGCGGCATTTCAACCTGGATAACGCGACCTGCGCCATCCGTCCCGTCCAACAACCGCACCCGCCGATCTGGGTGGCGGCCAACTTCGATACCGTCGTGCGTCGGGCCGGCGAACTTGGGTTGCCCTGGTTCGTGAATCCGCACGCCACGCTGGAAACCCTGGAACGTCAGACCGCGCTCTACAAAGAGGGTCTGGAGGCCGGAGGCAAGGAGATGCCGGCCGAAATGCCGATCATCAAGGAAATGCACATCGCTCCCACGCACGAGGAGGCGATCCGGAACGCACAGCCGTACATGGAAGCCAAATACCAGGCCTACGCGGACTGGGGCCAGGACAAGGCGTTGCCCGGGGAAGAGGACTTTCGCATTCCGTTCGAAGAGTTGGCGCGCGACCGATTCATCCTGGGCAGCAGCGAGGAAGTGATCCAGCAGATCGAAGACCACCACCAGCGGGTGGGAGCGAATCATTTCATGTTCCGCATCTGGTACCCGGGCATGGACGCTCGGATGGCGATGCGCGTGGTGGAGCAGATGGGCGACAGCGTCATCCCATACTTTGAAAGCCGGTACGGCGACGAGGATTAGCGGGATTCGGCGTTTGCTGCCTCCGGAACTCTGCGGGCCGCTATAAGCCAGGTATCCGCTTGGGGCGTGTCGCCCAGCCTGTGCGGCACGGTCGATGGGGGCGGCAGCCAGTAACCGCAGGGCCTTTTCAAAGCGTCCATGCGTCTCGCTCATGGTGCGGCTCGTCCGCCTCTGGCGGGAGCCTGTCGAACCACGAGCGCGTCCTTCGACCCGCCACAGGCGGACCTACCGCAGCTCAGGACGAGCGGATGCAAGAAGATCGCGTAACTTTGGAATGGCCCTGGAGTGACCGGCCTGCTCATTGCGAGGTTGCCGGTCGTGGGGTCAATTGGTTCGGGAGTTCCGGCGAAAAACGGCGGACGGGTGGCCTAATTCGTCCCGGAAATCCCGGTAATTCCGGCTGTACCCGTCCGAGAAATAGCCCGTGCAATTTGACACCATTCCCCCGTTCTCAATATACTGCCTGAGGGTTCATCCGGCTCGATTTTTGAGGGCGAAGACGCGAAAAATGCCTCGGGCCGAACTGTCTGTACCCTCTCCCCAACCCATGCCAAGAAAGAACATTGTCGTCGTCGGCGGCGGCACCGGGAACCACACCACGTTAAGCGGCCTACGGGCGCTTGATTGCAACCTCACCGCCGTCGTCGCCATGACAGATAGCGGCGGCAGCAGCGGCCGCCTCCGCGATGAACTGGGACACTTGCCTCCAGGTGATTTGCGGCGATGCCTGATGGCCCTCGCGGGGGATGAGGCGTCCGCGGGTGTGATGCGACGACTCTTCGACTACCGCTTTTCGGCTGGGGACGGCCTTAACGGCCACAACTTTGGCAACCTGTTGTTGGCAGCCCTGACGGAAGTTACGGGCGATACCGTAACCGCAATTGAACAGGCAGGCAGGATTCTGGGCATCAGCGGTACAGTGCTGCCGGTGACGCTCACCAAGGCGACGTTGTGCGCTCGGTTAGAGGACGGATCGGAACTGATTGGGGAATCCACCATCGACTCGCGGCGGGACGGTCTGGACGTCGCCATCGACTACATCTACCTGGACCCCAAGGCTTACGCGTACCCGCCGGTACTTGACGCCATCGAACACGCAGACGTGATCGTGCTGGGTCCCGGGGATATTTACACCAGCGTTCTGCCCAACCTGCTGGTTGAAGAGGTTGCAGAGGCGGTCAGCGATTCGCCGGCGGTGAAGGTCCACGTTTGCAACTTGATGACCAAGCCCAACGAGAGCGCCGGGTTCCGAACCTCCAATTTCCTGGCCCTGCTCACGGAATACCTGGGAACGCGCCAACCCCTGGATTTCCTCCTGGTAAACAACACGCCCATACCGTCGAGGTTGCTTGCCCGCTACGCTGGGGAGGGACAACATCCGGTTCTCCTGGACGAGGCAGAATCATTGACCATGGCCGGACGTATAGTGCAACGGCCGCTGCTGGCGCCCGGCGTGTTCGTAAGGCATGATCCGGCTGCGCTGGCATCTGTGATTATGGAGATTGCAGCGGAGACGCCCATTGCCACCCACGACGCACCGACGGCCCCGTTGGTCCTGGATTGCGACGATTTCAGCCCACGCTTTGCGCCTTCCGCCGCGTACCGCGTGCAATCGGTTGGGCAGGGCGATGACGCAGGACATCTTGACGCCACGCTGACGGTACGCAGCGACGATCCCGACGGCGGTTAGAATCACATGTGCGGGATAGTCGGCTACGTGGGGGACCGACAGGCCTGGCCCATAGTGGTCGAGGGGCTGCGGCGGCTGGAGTACCGAGGCTACGACAGCGCGGGAGTCGCAGTTGTTGAGCCGGAGGGCGGACTGCATCTGCGCAAGACGGTCGGACGAGTGGTGGGTCTGCTGCATGACGCCACCTGCGCGGAACCGGAAGGATCCGCTGCGCTGGGGCATACGCGTTGGGCGACGCACGGACGTCCCACCGAGGCCAATTCGCACCCGCACACGGATTGCACCGGCCGGATTGCCGTCGCGCACAACGGAATCGTCGAGAATTACCTGTCGCTCAAGACCGAGTTGCAACGCCGGGGCCACCGGTTCACATCTGAAACGGACACCGAGGTTATCCCACATCTCATCGAAGAGGGCATGAACGACGGACTGAGTTTGCCCCAGGCCGTGCTGCGCATGGGGTCGTTGGTGCAAGGCCCGCAAGCGATAGTGGTGGTGCGGGAAGGGGACGACGACACCATCTGTGCGATGCGTCTCGGTCACGCCGGCGGAGTTGCGGTAGCTCATCACGCGGGCCAGGGGATAGTGTCCAGCGACCTGCCGGCTCTGCTGCCGATAATCGGTGAAAAAGGTTACCTTCCCGTGGGGTTTCTGGAAGACGGCGAAGCGGCAGTGGTGGGCCGTTCCGGGATTACGTTCCTGGACCGCCACGGCGACCGCGTCAACAAGCAGATGCGGCCCATATCGCTCAACGACGTGTTGGTGGACCGGGCCGGCTACCGCCATTACATGCTCAAGGAAATCATGGAGCAGCCGCAAGCCGTGGTTGCCGCCATGCGGGACCGGGTGAGCTTCACCGATGGGAAGGTGACGCTGCCCGACCTGGAAATGACGGACGCGGAATTGGAACGTGTCCGCCGCGTCGTGTTGATCGGATGCGGCACCAGCCTCAACGCGGCGCAGGTGGGGCGCCATCTGATTGAGCGGTTGGCCGGGGTGCCGGCGGAGGCCGAATCGGCGTCGGAATTCAGGTACCGGGAGCCCATGCTGGATGACCGAACCTTGGTGGTTGCGATTGGTCAATCCGGCGAGACGGCGGACACGGTTGCCGCGATGGAGGAAGTGCGGAAGAGTCGCGCCCGGTTGATTACGATCTGCAACTCGCGAGAAAGCCAGGCCACCCGTTTGGCAGACGCAACGCTGTTGATGCGTTCGGGAATTGAAATAGGGGTAGCCAGTAGCAAAACGTTCGTCGCGTCGTTGACCATACTGAACCTGTTGGCCATGCGCTTGGCGGCCGCCGGCAAGAGGAAGTACGAATCAATCACCCGTGAATGGGTCGATCAACTGGCTCGCGTCCCGGGTCACGTCGCGGGATTGGTGGGCAAACAGGCTGAACTGGATGCGTTGGCCGGCGATTACTACAACCGCAGGAATTTCATCTACCTGGGTCGCGGAATCAATTCCCCCATCGCTTCCGAAGGCGCGCTCAAACTCAAGGAGATCAGCTACATCCACGCCGAGGCGTACCCGGCGGGCGAGATGAAACACGGGCCCATCGCGCTCATCGATCATCGGATGCCCACCATGGCCGTCGCGCCCCGCGATGCCCTGTATGACAAGATGGTCAACAACGTGCAGGAAGTAAAGGCGCGTGGCGGAGCCGTGCTTGGCGTCCTGACGGAGGGAGATGACCAGTTGTCCGGCGCGGTGGACGGGGCGATGTTCATCCCTGATGTTCCCGACCACCTCACTCCCATCGTGGCGACGATCCCGCTGCAGTTGTTTGCGTACCACATCGCGGTGCGCCGGGGCTGCGATGTCGACCAACCGAGGAACCTGGCGAAATCCGTTACCGTTGAATGACCCGAGCGTTCAGTGGCCGTTTGCTCGGCTTATCTAGGGGTTCGCGCCGGAAAACCGCGGCATTGCGGCACACACCATAACCGACGCTGTGCCGCGGACGCCCACGTATCTCGCTAAATCGGTTTTCGATACCGGTGTACACCGACGGTCAATCCCTTTACTATATTTTGCGCGCCATTCGTCCCAGGGAGGCAACGCGAGGTTGATCGACTTTATTGAATATCCCACCGCAAACGCGGACCTTTATCTCGAATTGCTTCCTCCCGCAACGGCCAAACAGCTTACCGCGATCGCTGACCAGTTTCGAACCAAGAGCGTTATTCACATCAACAGCACCGCCTACGGTGGCGGTGTCGCTGAGATTCTCCACTCGTTGGTGCCGCTCAGCAATGCTCTGGGCATCAATACGCAGCGGGCTGTCATCACCCCGAAGGACACGCGGTTTTTCGACGTCACCAAGCGCATCCACAACATGCTGCAGGGGGCTGAGGGAGAGCTAACGGACGAAGAACTTTGCATTTACTACGACTGCCTGGACGACATAGCCGCCGAAATCGACGAATCGGGTTTGTCCGCGGACGTGTGGTTTTTTCACGACCCGCAACTGTTGCCGCTGGGCCGTCTGCTGGACCGGGGAACCGCTCGAACCAAGTTGTGGGTAGTGCATATCGACCTCACGGAGCCCAATCCGTGGTTGATGGATCAACTGCTGCCGCTCACCAATGCCTACGACCTGATGGTCTGCTCCCTGGATGATTACGCTCCCCGGCACAGGCTTGACGAGACCGGAATATTCATCGCTCCGCCGGCCATCGACCCGTTCGCGCCCAAGAATTGCGAAATGCCCAGGCACAAAGCGGCCGACATCGTTCAAGCGCTGGGCGTTGACGTCTCTCGCCCGTTGGTAACCCAGGTCTCGCGGTTCGACTTCTGGAAAGACCCCTGGGGCGTCATCGACGCCTACCGATTCGCAAAGAAGACCCACCCCGGCCTGCAACTGGCGCTGTTGGGTTTGAGCCAGGCGAATGACGACCCGGAGGGTGAAAAAGTTTGGGATTCGGTGAGTAAGCACGCCGACAGCGACCCCGACATCCACCTGTATTTTTCTCCCTACGATCTGCCCGCCACCAACGACGAAATCGTAAACGCGCTGCAAACCCATTCGCAGGTATTGGTGCAGAAATCGACTCGGGAAGGGTTTGGACTGACTGTCTCCGAGGGAATGTGGAAGGGGAAACCCCTGATCGGCGGCAACGTCGGCGGCATACGCCTACAGATAGTAGACGGCGAATCGGGATACCTGGTGGACAACGCCAGACAAGCCGGGGAACGGATCGCCCAATTGCTTGGCGACGAGGAATTGTGCGCTAAAATCGGCAGCAACGCCCGGGACCGGGTCCGCCAGCGGTTCCTGATGCCCAGGCTGCTCAACGACTATCTGCAAGCCGCCGAGCAGGCGCGGTCCGTCTCGGGCTGCTGACGAGGGCACCGGCAACATGCCAGCAACCATAATCCTGGTGATGATCGACGGGCTCGACCCGGAGTACCTGGAGCAGTGTCCGGCGCCGAACCTGCAACGGTTCGCGCGGGATGGTTTCCACGTAACGGCCGGCGGCATGATGCCCAGCGTCACCAACGTGAACAACACGTCGATGGTGACCGGCCATTACCCGGCGCAGCATGGAATCGTTTCCAACTATTGGCTTGACCGTCGACAGGGCATCGAGCAGTACGTGGAATCCGGCGAGTTCATACTTTCAGACACCATCTTCGACCTGTGCCAGCGGAACGGTGGGCGTTCGCTGCTGGCTGCCTCCAAGGACAAGTTGCGCCGCCTGCTGGGTACCAACGCGGATCTGGCGTTTTCCTCGGAGGAACCAACTGACAAAGCCATAGCAGCGGTGGGCGAGCCACCGCACGTGTACTCTGCGGATGTGAACGGCTGGACGATTGAGGCGGCACGGCGGGCGCTGCTGGAGGAGCATTACGACCTGGCTTTCATTGCCACCACAGACTACGCCATGCACATGCACGGGCCGCAGCATCCCGAATCCTTCCGGCACTTGGAAATTTTGGACCGAGGGTTGGGCCGATTGGTCAACGACGTGCCGGACGTCCAAATCCTGATCACCGCCGATCACGGCATGTCGGACAAGCGCCGCATGCTGCACCTGCCGGCGATATTGGCGCGACGTGACATTCAGGCCCAAGCCGTTCCGGTAATCAAGGACCTGTACGTGGTGCATCACTCCAACCTGGGAGGGTGCATATACGTACACCTGGAAGACCCGACCTCGATGCAAGACGCCATAGGCGTGCTGCGGGAAACCGACGGGGTCGAGGGAGTTTTCGCCCGGGAAGACGCCGCCGAGCAGTTTTCGCTCATGCCGGAACGTCTTGGCGACCTCTTGGTGACTGCGGACGCGGACGTGGTATTTGGTGATCCGGCGGAGGTATCCCTGCCTCCGGGATTGCGGTCCCACGGCTCCGCCCACGAAACACGGGTGCCGATAATCGGGTACGGCGGAGATTTTGGTGGGTTCGAGTTCCGCGAAAACCGGGATTTGGGGCGATACGTCAGCCAACGAGTGCTGACCTGACGTTACGGCCCGGAACGGAGATACTCTTGCCGACAATTGAAGTGCGCGCCCCCGCCACGACGGCCAACCTTGGCCCCGGGTATGATTGCCTGGGCATGGCGCTGGACCTTTGGAACCGCATCACGGTAACGACTGACTTGGCGGGAACCGAGGCAACGGTGGCAGTGGTGGGCGAAGGTGAGGGGGAGTTGGCCGCCGATGCGGAGAACCTGACCTATCGGGCGATGGCCTTCCTGTTTGGTGAGGCGGATGAGGAAGCGCCGCCGCTGAAGATGCGGTGCGAAAATTCGATCCCCTTGAGCAGGGGGCTAGGCAGCAGCGCCGCCGCTATCGCCGGCGGACTGGTGGCAGCCAACGCGTTGCTGGGGGATCCGTTCACGCCCAACGATCTGCTGGAGATGGCTGCGACGATAGAAGGCCACCCGGACAATGTGGCGGCGGCAGTCCACGGTGGGCTGCAGTTGGTAATCACCGACGATCAGCAACTGTACACCGCGCAGATCGACGTGCCGGAGGAATTGCAGGCGGTGTTGTTCATCCCGGACCGGCGGATAGCCACCGCCGACGCCCGGAGGGTACTGCCCAGCGAAATCTCCGTAGCGGACGCGGTGTACAATATGAGCAGGGCCGCGCTGCTGGTGGCGGGTATGCAGTCGAATCACCCGGAGTATTTGAACATCGCCACCCAGGATCGGCTGCACCAACCCTATCGACAGGCCATATTCCCACCCATGAAAGTGATTTTCGAGGCGGCCCGCAACGCCGGAGCGTTGGGGGTGTTTCTTTCGGGCAGCGGCAGCACCATCCTGGCTCTCACGCAGGAACGCTCCATGACGGTGGCTTACGAAATGTTCGACGCGGCCCGTTTGGCCGGAGTGGATGGGCGCGTCGAGATAACCCGCCCGACCAGCCAGGGAGCGCACGTCCAATCAGTGCAAGATTCGTAGGATCATGTCCCTGTTCGTCCACAAGTATGGCGGAAGTTCGGTAGCCGACGCTGGAAAAATCGTCAGCGTCGCCAAGCGGATCGCTGGAGTACACGAGCAGGGCCACCAGGTTGTGACCGTCGTGTCCGCGATGGGGGATACCACCGATGAACTCATTGATCTGGCTCGCACCGTGGCCGACGAGCCCGACCCGCGAGAACTGGACCTGCTCCTGTCAACCGGGGAACTGGTGTCGATCACGCTGTTGTCCATGGCGCTGAGGAGTTTGGGGTACGACGCCATCAGCCTGAGCGGTCCGCAGGCCGGCATACGCACCGACAGCGCCTACGGGCGGGCCCGGATCAGCGAGGTTGATCCCGCGCGCTTGCAGCACGAGCTATCCAAAGGGCGCCTGGTGATCGTGGCGGGTTTCCAGGGCCTGACCCACGACGAGGACATCACCACCCTGGGGCGCGGCGGGTCCGACACCACTGCCGTGGCCCTGGCCGCTGCCCTGCACGCCGACCGGTGTGACATCTACACCGACGTGGAAGGAATCTACACGGCCGATCCCCGCGTGGTCAGCAAGGCCGCGAAACTGTCGGAGGTCGGCTACGACGAAATGTTGGAACTGGCGTCGGCCGGGGCCAAGATGCACCCGCGATCCATAGAATTGGGCTCCGTGTACCAGGTGCCCATTTACGTGGCATCCAGCTTTACCGACGCTCCCGGCACCCTGATCCACCAACCCCCGGATGACGCAGAAATGGAAGACCGCATCAAAGTAACCGGAATCGCCTATCAGACCAACGTTGCCAAAGTGACCGTTTGCGGCGTAGCGGACAAACCGGGCGTGGCTGCGGCGCTTTTCGAACCGTTGGCCGCCTCTGGCATCAACGTTGACACCATCGTCCAAAACACCAGCGCGGACCGGACGACCACCGATATCAGTTTCACCGTCACGAGCGACGACCTACCCCAGGCGTTGCGGCAGATGTCGTCAGCGCAACCAACACTAGGGGCGGCGCAGGTGATGAGCGACAGTTCCCTGGCCTCGGTCAGCGTAGTCGGGTCGGGCATGCAGAACACGCCTGGTTACGCCTCAAGAATGTTCCGTATCCTGGCCGACGGCGGCATCAACATCGATATGATCACCACCTCGGAGATCAGGATTTCGTGCATCATTGACCGGGAGCAGGCGCATGAGGCTGTGCGGCTGTTGCACCGGGGTTTTGAGCTGGACGAAGGTTAGCCGTTCCGTGGCCCCTGGCGATGTCATCCTGCTATCTTTCGGTGGTGATTCCCGCCTATAACGAAGAGGGGCGGCTGCCGGAAACCCTGGAGACGCTGAGGCAGTACCTCACGGACCGCCCCTACACGTGGGAGGTCATAGTAGCCAACGACGGCAGCGAGGACGGCACCGAGGCGGTAGCCCGGGAATTCGGGACGAACCATCCCGGGTTCCGCGTACATTCCTTCCCGCACCGGGGAAAAGGCGCGGCGGTGAAACAGGGAATGTTGGCGGCGGCAGGTGAGTACCGTTTTCTTTGTGACGCTGATCTGTCGATGCCCATCGAACTGCTGGAACGGTTGTTGCCCCCGGACGGGCCGGCGGCCGACATTGTGATCGGGTCGCGAGAGGCGGCGGGAGCGCGGCGCATCGGGGAACCGCGTGGTCGATGGTTGATGGGTCGGGTGTTCAATGGGTTCACCCGGCTGCTGGCCACGCCCGGCGTCAAGGACACCCAATGCGGCTTCAAGGTATTCCGCAGAGAATCTGCAGAAGCGTTGTTTGCGGCGCAAACCCTGGACGGATTCGCTTTCGATGCGGAGATTCTATTTCTGGCCCGGAAACGAGGCTTTTCGACGGCCGAGGTAGGAATCGACTGGCACTACCGATCGGAGAGCAAGGTGCGCCCGTTTCGCGATGGCTGGCGCACTTTGCGCGATCTGGTAGTGATCAGGTGGCGGTGGATGGCTCGGCAATATGGATAGCGCCTTGTTTGAACTGGAGCACCCTGCTGGACTCCGTCCAAATTCCAAGAATTTGTAAAAATCGGTCCATCGTTTAGTTGGTCTCCCGAACCGCGTTCGTGTAAATCTAACGGCGCAGGATTTGGACTATAACCAAAACACGCTATAACGCATTGAGGGACCGGCCATGATAGTGCGCGAAAAACTGAGCTCTGGCCCCCGAGCGGGCAGGGGAACGATGACGGCTGATCGATTCCGGATAAACCTGGGTAAAGAAGCGGTCAAACTCGCCCTGGATGGGGATTGGGTACGGGCCGCCGAACTCAATCGCGCGATTCTCGAGCTCTGCCCCGACGACTGTGAGGCCACGAACCGCCTGGCAAAAGCCCTGATGGAGTTGGCAGACTATTCGGAGGCCCGGAAAATCCTTGATGATCTCCTCGCCAGGCATCCGAACAACAATATCGCCCGGAAGAACCTGGTCCGCCTGGAAAAGTTGGAGACGGCCGGCTCGTCCCGTCCGAACGCGTCGTCCCATGTCGCAGGGTCGTCGCCAGTGTTTATCGAGGACGGCGGCAAGTCCTGCACCACGACGTTGCGGAGCACCAGCGACGCCACCGCTCTGGCGGATGTGGTGGGTGGCGATACAGTCGCGCTATCGGCCTCTGGGGATACGATAGTCGTCAATGCGGCAGACGGCAGGCAGTTGGGCACGGTTGAACCGCGGTTGGCGCGTAGGCTGCGCAAGCTGATCGCCGGCGGCAATCAATACAGCGCCGCGGTGGTAAGCATCAGCGGGGGCGCGGTGTCTATTGCAATTCGGGAGACGCAACAGCATCCGTCGCTGAGGAATGTGGTGTCCTTCCCTCCGCTGCGCCGCAGGGACGACGGTGAACCCGACCGCCAGGATTCGGAAACCGTGGTCGAAGAAGCGCCGGAGAACGTCGAGGAAGCGAATCTGACGGTCGATTCCAGCGTGGAACCCGATCCGGAGCAGGAAGACGCTCTGCCAACCCTCGCCACCGACGAAATGGATGACGACGACGCGGACGATTCCGACGCCGACGTGCCGGTACTGGACGCCGATGATGTTGAGAACGATCCGATACTGGAGATCGTGCCGCCGCAAGAAGAGGATGACTGGGAGTAGGGCGCTTGGGCGGAGCGTTACTCCTCCTGCCCTGCGCCCCGAGCCCGAGAGTCCAGGCTGACGGCGACCTGGGATCGGAATGGGCGCACGCGGTTCGGCGTGCCTGGGACACCCATGGGGACGACGAAAACCGCCGACTGGCCGGCGGCGTGGGGCGAGAAAAACTGCGTGACGCTGTCGTCGTAGAACGTGAGCCCCGTCGCGCCGAGACCCAGCGCGTGCATGCCAAGGTACAACCGGCCGCCGATGATGCCGGCGGCGGTCTGGGCCATGCGGTAGCCCCTCGCCCCTAGCGTGGAATCGATGGCGGCGAGGTCCGCGGTGATGAACGCGACTGCGGCGGCGTCGGCTGGCAATGCCTGCTCGAACCCCAGGTGGCCGGCCATCTCGCGGAAATCGCCTGATTTCAGCAGCCGCAAGCCGTTGTAGAACGGGTTGTAGTAGTACGCTCCGGGTTCCAACCCCTCCACCGCGCTGACGATGAAATACAGCCCCAGGGTTGGGCTGTGACCACCTTCCAAGCCGGCCGCGTCAATCGCGCTGCCGGCGGCGTCAACAACGGCGCGGAATGATTCCCAGGGGATGGGTGCTCGGGAGAAACGGCGGGCGGACCCGCGATATCGGATGCAGTCGCCGAGTGGAGAGGAGTCGAGGGCCGTCAGGTCAATGTCGCCGTCGAACGCGCCGTCGGTTCCCGAACGGAGGGGGCGGAAGGTATCGCCGGTGCCATCCAATTCGTCCTTTTCCGATTGCGACGCGTTGACCACCGCCTGGTTCCAACTCGCCAAATCCTCATGGGTGCGCAGGGGCGATGCGTCGTGGACTGCGGCGCTCATGGGGTAGTCGATGGCGCCGGCGGTGAGATCGTTGCTCTCCTGGGTCAGCGCGCCCGGAACATCGCCGGGGCCGTCGGGCAGCATGCCGTCCGGAGTTCCCACGGAGGCTACCAACGAAGGGGCTTCGGTGACGCCATCAATGCCGAAATACCCGGTTAGCATGCGGTCCACGAAACCGAAATTCAGCTTGATGGGCACGGATTCCGCGTTGGCCGTCGCCAGCAGGTTGGCGCCCACAGTTCCCAGGTCCCAGTAGCAATACCGGTAGCCACGTTCGCGGTATTTCCACGCGCTGCGCCAGAACACCGTGGTGAACACGAGCGTCGCCGGATACGCGGAATGGTCGCCGACGGCGCTGCCGACCCAACGGCGCAGGTCGCCATTCCGCAGGCGGGCGAGGGTGCAATCGCGGGGGTTGAAATGATAGACGCCGGCCCGTAGACCCTCCAGGTCGCCGCACACGACGTAAATTTCCGTGGGATACAGCGCGCCGGCGGATGCGGCGGCCCGGTAGTGGACTTCGCCATCGCTGAGTTGGCGGCGTCGGATCACGGCGGCGGAGTGGTATAACAGGCTGGTCAGCTTTTCCAGCGTGAGCGGTCCCGAAGAGTCGCCGGCGTGATCGCCCCGGATGGCGGCCAGCGTGGGCATCTGGGGCCCCGGCTGTTCGGCGACATTGGGCAGGCCGATGGCGCGGAGACCGGGATAGACCTTGTACAGCGGGGGCTTGTTGTCCAGGTTGATGTACTGGAGCTTGGTCGCCTCGTTGAACCGGAGGGCGATCCCGTCCTGTGTGCCGTTGCCTGTTGTCGCCATGTTGTCCATCTCCACGCCGCGAACCACGGCGCTTGCGGTTGTTAGCCAGTCCTGCTCCGGTAAATTTCGACCGCTGCCGAATCTATCACAGACCCTCGAATCGGCGGGCGGGGTTTTTGGACGCGCACGCGGACCGCTTCGATCGAGGGATGTTGCTCCAACACGCCGTTGGCGATGGATCCGGCTGCCGCTTCCAGCAGATTGAGGGGTTCACCCTCCATTACGCTTTTGACCACCCGGTACAGATGGGTGTAGCTCACGGTATCCGTCAGTCGGTCCGAGTGGGAGGCCGCGCTCAGGTCCAGTTCCGCCTCCAGATCCACGATGAATGGCTGACCCAGCGCGCGTTCTTCGGCGTTGACTCCGTGGAACCCGTAGAATTGCATCCCGCTGAGGATGACGCGGTCGGCGGACATCGGCGCGACGCTACTCCGAGGCTGCGGTTTGCCGTTCGATTTCGGCCACCAGCGCCAGCAGGTTCTGTGCCCGTTTGACCACGGGGACGTCCACCATGCGCCCGTCGATGGACAGGGAGCCCCGGCCGGCGGCTTCGGCTTCTTCCCATGCTTCCATCACTCTTCTGGCGTAGGCGATGTCTTCGGGGTTGGGTGAGAACGTCTCGTTGATAATGTCGATCTGGGCTGGGTGAATGGCAAACTTGCCGGTGTAACCCATCTGTCGGGCGGCGCGAGCGTCCTTCCTCAGCCCGTCTGGGTCGCGGAAGCCGACGAACGGCCCGTCCAGCGCGGCGACGCCGGCGGCTTTGGCGGCTATTGCCACCGAGGAACGGGCGAAATAGCACTCCTCGCCGAAGTCGTTGCGGATGATGCCCATGTCGTTGGTATAGTCCTCACCGCCGAACGCAATGCCGGCCACCCGTGGGGATGCGGAGGCCATCTCATATACGTGGACAATCGCCATGGCGGTCTCAATCCATGGGACCACGCGGATGTTGCCGGGGGAGATTCCGGCGTTGTTTTCCAGCGGCGCGAGCAGGCGGTCGACCTGTTGCAGGTCCCAGCGCGTATCCCCCTTGCCAATGCTGATGCCGGCGAGGACTGGCGACACCACCGCGGACAGTTCGTCGGCGGTGAGGCCGGTGTCCAGCGAGTTGACGCGCACCATGACCCGCCGGCCGGCGGCGTGGAGTTTGGGTACCCACTCGCCGGCCATCTCGCAGGCTGCGCCTTTTTCGCCCGGGGGCACCGAATCCTCCAGGTCAACCATGACGATGTCGGCGTTGAACTCCAGGGCGCGTTCCAGCATGTTGGCGCGGTTGCCGGGAACGAACACCAAGCTGCGCATCAGATCCACAGGCGCTTTACCTCACAAACGGTTTGCTTGAATTGGCCGGCGGTAGCGGCGGGGATGAAGAGAATCAGAAATCGCCCCAGGAGTGGCCGGATTTCACGTCCACCTTGAGAGTGACGTCCAGGTCCAGGGCCGCCGGCATTTCGTCCATCGCCAGCGCGGTCATGTGGTCCATCTCGTCCTCGGGCACCTCGAATACCAACTCGTCGTGCACCTGCAGGATCATCTTTGACCGCATTTGCTCGTTCTGCATCCGGGCCTGCACGTTGATCATGGCCTTCTTCATTATGTCGGCGGCGGTGCCCTGGATGGGCATGTTGATGGCCATGCGCTCGGCGGCGGCGCGGGTGTTGTGGTTGGTGGACTGGATGTCGGGGAAATATCGGCGGCGGCCCAGCAGGGTTTCGGCATACATGGTGGCCCGGGTTTGGTCTTTCACCGACTCCAGGTAGTCGTTGATGCCCGGGTACCGTGTTAGGTAGGTGTCGATGAAGTGGCGACCCTCCTCGCGGCTGAATCCCGTCTGTTGGGATATTCCATATGGGCCCAACCCGTAGATCACACCGAAGTTCAGCACCTTGGCGATGCGTCGCTGTTCGCCGTCCACCTCGTTGATGGTCACGTTGAACATCTGGCTGGCGGTGGCGGCGTGAATGTCCTCGCCGCGCCGGAACGCTTCCAGCAACGATGGGTCCTGGGACAGGTGCGCCAGGACGCGAAGCTCGATCTGGGAGTAGTCGGCGGAGAGCAACTGGCACCCAGAGTCGGCGACGAAAGCGCGGCGCACCTGGCGTCCCAACTCCGTGCGGACGGGGATGTTCTGGAGGTTGGGGTCGCTGCTGCTGACCCGACCGGTCGCCGAACCCGTCTGGTGGTACGAGGTGTGGATGCGTCCGGTATTGGCGTTGACCATCTCGGGCAGGGCGTCGACGTAGGTGGACTTCAGCTTGGAAACCTGGCGGTAGTCCAGGATCCGGTCCACCACAGGGTGCATGCCCTTGAGCGATTCCAGCGCGTTGGCGTCCGTCGAATAACCGGACTTGGTGCGGCGCGTTTTGGGCAGCCCGAGTTCGCCGAACAGCAGGTCGCTGAGCTGCTTGGGAGAGTTGATGTTGACGCTGTGGCCGATGTCGCCGTACAGGTCGGTCTCGATCTGGTCAAGCTGCTCTTTCAGGTCCCGAGACATTTCGTGCAGGATGCCGGAATCCAGCCGGACGCCGGCGCGCTGCATCTCGACCAGCACGGGGACAAGCGGGAGCTCGACGTTCGCCATCAGATCATTGAGCCCCTGGTGTCCCAGCAACGGCTCGAACTGCTGGCGCAGCCGCAAGGTGTAGTCGGCATCGGCGGCGGCATACGGCGCGCCGTCCTCGATAGGGACTTCGTTGAACGTTTTCTGCTTGGCTCCCCTGCCGATCAGATCGGTGATTTCGGTCATCTCGCGGCCCAGGATGGCGAGAGCCAATGGCTTGAGTCCCAGCCGATTGTTGCCCAACAGGTGCGCGGAGATCATGGTGTCGTGGTCGATCACGCCGCGCGGGTCTATGCCGTAGTTGGCGAGCAACGTGAGGTCGTAGTTGGCGTTGTGGGCAACGCGGCTCATGCCCTCGGCGGTGAACAGCGGGCGCACCGCGGCCAGGACCTCTTCCAGGGGAAGTTGCTGGCCTTCCCGATGCCCCACGGGGACGTACCACGCGGTGCCGTCGGGAACGGCGAAACTGAGGCCGGCCAACTCCGCGGCCATGGGATCGGTGCTGCTGGACTCGGTGTCGAACGCAAAGGAGCCGGCCGCGATGATCTGGTCGATCATGGCTTGCAGTTCGTCGGCGGACGTGACGATGCGGTAGTCGGCGTCCGTCGCCGCGCCGCCATCCGAGGCCGCCGGCGCAGGGGCCTCCGCGTTGGGCGTAGCAGACGCCCACGGCGCGTCGGGTGAAGGCACGCGGCCCACGATGCTGTGGAACTCCAACGCGGTCATCAACGCGACGACGTTGGCCCGTTGGTAGTTGCCAAACTGGCAGGCGTCGAGATCCAAGGTGGTCGGCGCATCGCAATCGATGGTGGTGAGCACGCGATACTCAAACGCGGCGTCCCGGTTGTTGGCAAGGCTGTTCTGGACTCGTTTCTGCGTTATCTCATCCAGGTGTTCGTAGATGCCTTCCAGCGTGTCGTAGGCGGTTAGCAGGGTGGTGGCCGTCTTGTCGCCCACGCTGGGCACGCCGGGGATGTTGTCCGATTTGTCGCCCACCAGCGCCTTGTAGTCAGGTTGCTGGGCGGCGGTGAGTCCTCCGTACCGCTCGGCGAGTTCCTCCTCACCTACGATGCGCCGGTCGCGTTCACTGCTGGCCAGATCGACCCGCACGCGGGGCGTGATCAACTGGAAGGTGTCGCGGTCGCCGGTGAGGATGATGGTCTCGACATCGGCGGCTTCAGCCTGGCGCGACAGGGTGCCGATGATGTCGTCCGCCTCCCAGCCGGGCAGTTCGTAGACGGGGACGGCGAATGCCGTCATCAGTTCCTTGACCCGGTCAAACTGGGGCCGCAGTTCCGCCGGCGTGGGAGGACGCTGTGCCTTGTATTCGGGGAACCGTTCGTGCCGAAAGGTGGGTGTCGGCGTGTCGAACGCGACGGCGACGTGGGTGGGCTGCCATTCGTTCAGGGCACGGAGGAAAACGCTGGCAAAGCCGTAGACACCCGTGACGTCCTCGCCGGTGGTGGAGACGGTCAGGTTGCGGCTGACGCTGATGGCCCGGAACGAGCGATGCACCATGGCGTGCCCGTCGATCAACAGCAGCAAGGGATTCTGTCTGACGGCGCCGCCAAACGACATCGGCATGGACATCTGGCCGCTGTTCACCATTGGGGGCACCTCCATGCGCAGGCCGGGGCCTGCTGGGTCGTCCGCTGTACTGGGACGGCATTATACACAAGGCCAACCAGTAGGAACTCCGGCACGCGCAGGGCGACTGTCACCGTATCGCTGCGTTTCAGATGTGAACCAACCGGATTCGAACACGCGCTGTGCTAAAATGCTGCTTGCCATGCCGATGTACGAATACCGATGCAACGAGTGCGGCCAGCGCCAATCCAGGCTGGTTTACAGTTGGACTCCCGCCGATGGCTTGAACTGCAACAGTTGCGCCAGCGGAGACCTTTCCCGCCTGATGTCCGGGTTTTCGTTTCACCGCTCGTGGGGCGACAGCCTGAACTGGATGCCGGACAACGCTGCCGCCGACCTGGACGACGGTCATATCGGCAGCATCGATTCGCACATGGGCCGGATGAGCGAGGCTATGGGTGGAGTGGTGACGCCTGACTTCCACGAGCACCGCCACGAAATCAACCACCCGGACGGCTGACGGCGGTATGTCTATCCCGGAGGCCCAACTGAATTTAGCCAACGTTGCGTTAGCTCTTGGTATAATTCTGACCGTCGTGCTGATCGTCAACGGCTTGCTGGATATGCCGGTCAAGTTGCGCGCGCTGTGGAGGTTGCGGCATAAATGAGGCAGTGGCTAGTAGTGGGGTACCTCGCGTTTGTCGCCGCAGTGGTGTCGTGGCTGCTGTTGGCAATCAGCTATGGTTTGGCTCCCCAATGTGCTGTCGGCGCCGAATGGGCCAGGGCGTCGTGTTTCCTGTTGCCCATGTGGCGTTTCTTTGCCTGAGCTAAACCGGCTATGTGAGAAATTCACGTTATGCCCATCTACGAATACCGGTGCCAGAAATGTCAGGCCGTTGAGTCGGTCTTCGTGCGTTCCATCAGCAGCCACGTGCCGCCAACCTGCTCAGCATGCGGCAACGACGCGATGGAGCGGCGGATGTCCACCTTCGCCATGGGCAAAACCGTCGCCGGAGTCCATGAAGCAAACCCGATGGGCGGCAGCAGCCGGGATTACTACAGCGACCCCCGTAACATCGGACGCAACGTTGAAGAGTCGTTTGCCCGCCACGGGGTCGACATGCCGGATTCGGTCCGGCAATCCATCGACGCCGCGCGCAGCGGCGAAACGCCGAAGGGATTGAACCTGTGACTTCCACACATCTCAACGCCGAATCCAACCTTCTCCCGGCCCTGCTGGCCTGCCTGGACGGCATACTCGCGTCGGACGCGGTGCCTGAGGGACTCATGCGGGGCGAGATCGGATGGTTGGGCGACGGCTTGAGTGATCCCCAGCGAGAGTCCAGCAACGCCAGGGGCGCGCAAGACCGGAACGAAGCCCTGAACCTGGCTGACACCGCCCGTGGGCTCCTGTCGGCCCTCCGGAATGCCGGAGAAGTGCCATCGGACGCGGCGCTGCAATTGGACCGGGCCCTGGCTGACGCAGAGGCGCGGATCGGAGCAGCCCTGCGCCAGGCACAAGCGGGCCGTATTCACGGGCTGTACGTGATCATAGACCCGGAGGTCACCGGAGGGCGTGATCCGCTGGATATTGCCCGTGGCGCCATCAACGGTGGCGCGCGGATGCTGCAACTTCGCGACAAATTGCGCGACAAGGGGGAACAACTGCCGCTGGGAATCGCGCTGCGCGACCTGTGCGCGGCCAACGGAGCATTGTTGATCATCAACGACCATGCCGACCTGGCGGCCGCGTTGGGTCCCGACCACGTGGGGTTGCACGTGGGGCAGACCGACCTGCCGGTGGCCGAGGCTCGGAAAATCCTGGCGCCGGGGCAGGTGCTGGGTCGCTCCAATCGCGAAATCGACCTGATAATTGAGTCGCAGCAGATGGGAGCCGACCACGTGGCGTTCGGCGCGATGTACACCACGACCACGAAACAGGTAACGCGATCTCCGCAGGGTCCGGAACGGTTGAGAGAGGCGCGCGCCGCCGCTCAGGTTCCCCTGGTGGCGATCGGCGGCATAACGGCGGAGAACGTCGCGCCCGTGGTCGAGGCCGGGGCGGACGCCATCTGCGTTACGGCGGCGGTGGGCAGCGCTCCCGACCCCGAGGCCGCGGCTGCCGAGCTCACCGAGGCCATTCGCGCCGCCGGCGGGCGGGTCTAGGATAGGATAGGAATACAGATGCCCACACGTTTCGGTCCCCAATTGGCCGCACTGTCCGCGCACGCGGTGTCGGAGTTGACCGCGAGGCACCAGGCCAGGGAGCGGGCTTTGTCGGTTTCCCGCCAGGTGATACGCAGTTCGGCCAACGCGATTCGTGCGGTGCATCGCAACGATTTTGATGAAGCGAAACGCCTCATTGCCGAGGCGTCTGAGCGCTTGGACGAAACCGCCGGCATCCGCGTCGACAATCCGGAGATTTATTACGCCGGCTTCCTTTCGGACGCTCGCAAGGAATTCACCGAGGCAAACATAACGTTGGCAGTAATATCGGGGGGCGAAATTCCCGATGCCGAGACGTTGGGCATCGATCCGCCGGCGTACCTGAACGGAATGGCCGAAGTGATCGGAGAATTGCGGCGGTACATCCTGGATGCATTGCGCCGCGACGACACGGGACGTTGCGAAGAGTTGATGGAATTGATGGACGAAATCTACGGCATCCTGGTAACCGTGGATTTTCCCGAAGCCGTGACCGGCGGCCTGCGCCACAGCACGGATGCCATGCGAGGGGTCCTCGAACGCACGCGAGGGGACCTCACCATCTCGTTGCAGCAGCGGCGTTTGGAGCAACGGTTGGCCGAAATGGAGGGCTGACCGAGATTTGTTCTCGCCAGTTTCGCGGTTTCTGCCTCCGGCGTTCCAGGCGAACTGGCTGAACCCGCTGTTGTTCTCGTGGCCGATCGACCGAGAGGCGTTGGAGCCATTGCTGCCCAACGGCCTGGAGATCGATTGCTGGCGAGGGCAAGCCTATATCAGCCTGGTGGGCCTCAGGTTCGAGTCGATCAGATTTTTCGGCATACCGTCTCCGGTGGCCAGCTACGACGAGATCAACCTCCGGTTTTACGTGTGCAGAAAGGGCAACGGGGGCGACCGCTGTCCGGGGGTTGTTTTCGTGCGTCAGATGGTGCCGCACCGAATGGTGGCTTTCACGGCGCGGTCCCTGTACGGCGAACCGTTCGTCGCGGCTCCGGTGAGTCATCAATTCGGTCTTTCCGAATTTGATAGTGCAAAAAATCCGAAACGGGTCGCTTATCGGTGGGAATACCTGGGGCGAACCGGCCAATTTTGGGCTGAGGCCGAGTCCGGTAAATCGGCGATGGCGGAGGCCGGTTCATTGGAAGGGTTTTTGACCAGCAGATATTGGGGCTACAACGGGAAACCGGGAACGCGCACTAGAGCGTACCAGTTGACAAGGCCGGAATGGCCCTTGCTCGAACCCTCCCGTTGGGAGATCGATTGCGATGCCGGCGAGGCTTACGGCGATCCTTTTGCCGGTGTAATGCGTGATGGACCCTCGTCGGTGATATTAGCCGTCGGATCTAGGGCTACGGCCGCGCCACCGGTAACGCTGGCGATGTGACGTTTGGCTTGGGCCGGTAACCATAAGTTGTGATTGTGTCCCGGCGATTTGGTAGAATGTCTGCCGGTTTGATATTCGAAAGGAGCCGCTGATGGTTGAACAAGGGCAACGCGCCTCGGTAGTTGAGTACCCTGATAGCCTGGACGCGATCGAGGAATGCTACCGGCGCGGTTGGACCGATGGGTTGCCGGTGGTGCCGCCGACCGCGGAACGTGTGCAGGCCATGTTGGACGCCGTCGGGCTGGCGCCTGGAACCGTGCTGGGTGAGGTGGAGGTGCGCCGCCGGTCTCTGACCGCGGAGCAGGCCGCAGCCAACGCAGTGATGGCCGGGTGCCTGCCCAGCTATTTTCCCGTGGTCCTGGCGACCATGAAATCGCTGTTCGAGTTCGACCCCAACTGCATCCACGAGGTTTCCGCCGTCACAAACTCCACCGGGTTGTTGACCATCGTGAACGGGCCGATACGGCGCGAAATCGAGTTGAACTGTACCGACAACCTGTTCAGCCCCGGCTATCGCGCCAACGCGACCATCGGACGGGCGCTGCGCCTGATCCTGATCAACGTGTTTGAGCAGCGTCCGGGCGTACTCGACCGCGGGTGCATGGGGAGCCTCACCAAGTTTGGCGTGGTGTTCGGAGAGGACGAGGAGAACAGTCCCTGGGAACCGCTGCACGTAAGCCTTGGCTTCGAACCGGACCAATCGACCGTCACTGTGGCGACCATCCAGGACCCGTCAATGCACGGCAACCGGTACGGGACCACGGGCGAGAGCCTGCTGGATTCCATCGCCGACGGGATGGCGTCGCACGGCTTGGGCATCTACTTTGGCCGTGGGATCAAGTGGGTTTGGGTGGTGGGCCACTGGCACTCCGAGCTTTTGGGGCGCCAGGGCTGGAGCCGCCGGGACATGCAGGAATACCTGTTTGAAAAGTCCTGGCGGTCGGTGGGTCAACTGAAACGCCTGGGGATGATGAACGGCGAGGTCGCGCCCGGCGACGACGCAGAACGACAGCTGACTGTGGACAGCCCGGACGACATCCTGATCCTGAAGGCCGGTGGTGACAGTGGCATCTACAGTGAACTGATCATGAACTATTTTGGAGTACCGGCCGTCACCGAGGTGATTTAGCACGACTGGTTTGCCAGTCAAAGGAGACCGCAATGACTACCGCCAACCGACCAACCGTGCAACTCATTGATCCCACCGGGTTCGACCCGGGGGAAACGCCGCTGGTGATGGCGGCCCGACCCGTCGATCTCCGGGGAAAACGCCTGGGCCTGCTGGACAATTCCAAGGCAAACTCCGACGCGATTCTCTGGGCCATCGCCCGAGAGTTGGATGCGGAGTTTGAGTTCGCCGACATCTTTTACGCCAAGAAACACAGCGCCTCCCTGCCGCCCTTTCCAGAAGTGATGGCCGACCTGCACCGCAACGCCGACTTCGTGATCGCCGGTGTGGGTGATTGAGGGGGCTGCTCGTCGGGCAGTTTGCACGACGGAATTACCTTGGAGCGGCAGGGCATCCCGGCGGCGACGATCATTACCACGGTGTTCGCCAACACGGCCCGGGCATACACTCGTTTGATGGGTGTCCCAAACTTCCCGTACCTGATGTGTCCGCATCCGATCACCAACGTGAAGGGCGATGATCTTTTGGAGCGCGCGCACTCGTTGACTCCGGGCGTTCGCAGGTTGCTCATCAACGGCACGTTGACGGACAACTAGCCGGAGCGCAATTCGGATTCTCTTCAAATGGCAGGCTTGGGCAACATTCTGCGGCGTTTTGTTGGCCGATTGAGGGAACAGGAAACGCAGGCTCCCGGCCAGCGAGAGTTTGAGGAGAGCCTGGGGCCCCAAACGTACGACCCCCTGGACGCGTCCATCGAACGGGTTCCCGCCGAGGCGGGCGGCGGTCCGGTGGGCGCTGCCGTTGAGGAATCCTCGTTACCAGGCGATCCGTTCCGGTCGCCTCCGCAAGCCGTGGAAAACCCGGGATTGGCGTTCACCGCGGAACCGTCGGCGAATCCTGTGCGAGAATCGCAGGGAACATTGGTGGCGGATGCGGTTGGAGCGACTTCGCTCGACGTCGGCCAGACCGGCCTGTCGGACGACGATGCCCTGATCGAGGATCCGCTCACGTCCAATTGCCCATATTGTGGATTGCCCAACCAGCGAATAGGCGCGCGTTGCGAGCGATGCTCCCAGGTGGTGGTGCGTTTGCCCGCGTGGGCGCAGCACAGGCGACGCAATTGGCTGCTCAACCGGTTGTCGTGGAAACGGATCATCTTTGCCTCGATCGCGGCGCTGCTGGTCATCTTTGTCATCTGGGTGAACTATCCGTTTGCGCCCAATCCGTTGATCCTGTTCAAGAATATCCAATCCCAGATCACGGCGGATTCAAGCGCCGGAGTCTGGTCAATCAGCGGACGCGATCTGCGAAACAGCCGGAACGTTCAGGTGGGGTTTCCCCCACCCAGCGGCGAGGTTCAGTGGACGAGTTTCATTTCCGAACCGTTGAATTCTGAGCCGGTGGCGCAGAACCCGAATATCTACGTTGGATCCGCCAACGGAATATTCTCGCTCTCCCAGTACGACGGGCAGCCCAGGGAGGGATGGGAAGGCAATACCCCCGGGAGGATCACCGGCGCAGCCGCGGTGGTTGACACGTACCTGTTTTTCGGCAGCACCGATCACACGGTCAACTCCTGGAACGCTTTGACCGGGGATGCGTGGTGGAGTTTCCCGGCTGAAGATACCGTTGAAGTGGCTCCGGTAGTCTCCGACGGCTTGCTCTATGTCGCTTCCGGAAAGGGCTGGCTGTACGCTTTGGACGCATACAACGGTGCCGTCATTTGGCAAACCCGGTTGGACAGCAACGCCAGCGCGGAGGTTGCGGTACACGATGGGAAACTGTTTGTTGGGGATGACAAGGGTGTTTTCTACATCCTTTCCGCAAGGACCGGCCAAGAGTGGTTCCGGTATCGAACGCTGAAGACCATCGCGGGACCGCCGGTGATATCGGCCGACGGAACGCGGGCCTACTTCCCCTCCAGTGGGCAACTGTACGCAGTGAGCGCGGAGGAGCGCGAGGTCCCCGGCCTGTATCAGTTCAAGAAGATCTGGGCCCAGTTGTGGTTGTGGCAGGTCCCGGGCGTGCCGCGACCGCCCGGTCAACAGGGCGGGCTGTGGCGTTTTTCGCCCGAAAACCCCCTGCAGGGAATCTACAGTTCCCCGGCGTTAGTGGATGACGAAAACGAGAGCACCTTGTACGTGGGCGCTTACGACAACAGCATGTTCGCTCTGAATGCCCTGGACGGCACTCGCAGGTGGACGTTCGAGGCCGACAACGCGATTTTTGCGTCGCCCATCGTGGTGAAGGACAGATTGTTGTTCGGCGATGGATCCGGGAACGTTTACTCTTTGAATCGTCACGACGGCACGCTGGATTGGAAAATCTCCGCGAGTTCGGCGGTAAAAATCCCGCCCATTCAAAGCAACGATCTGCTGATAGTGCGCACTGAGGACGGGACGGTTTACGGCATCAAGTAAACGATGGCGCCCGGTCCGGCGCAGTCGCACCTGCTGACAATGGAAAACGCTCCCCGGGAATCCCCGGGGAGCGTACTTTTGGGCTGGTGTGGGGGGTCGTTAGTAGAGGTGGCACGACACCCGGTGCCCGGGCGAAACCTCTTTCTCCACCGGCGCCTCCTCGGAGCACTGGGGCATCGCGAAAGGACACCGCGGATGGAACCGGCAACCGGTAGGAGGATTGATGGGAGACGGAACTTCGCCCTGTAGAACGATGTCTTCTCGGATCAGGTCCGGGTGGGATGGCAGGGCCGCAGAGAACAACGCGCGGGTATAGGGGTGTAGGGCGTTGTTGTACAGTTCCTCCGTCTCTGCGTACTCGACGATCTGGCCCAGGTACATCACAGCGGTCTCGTGGGCCATGTACCGCACGGTGGCCAGGTTGTGGGCGATGAGCAGATAGCTGACGTTGTACTGTTCCTGCAGGTCTTTCAGCAGGTTCATCACCTGCGCGCGGATGGAAACGTCCAACGCGGAGACCGGCTCGTCCAGCACGATCAACTTGGGATACGACACCAGGGCTGAAGCAACCGCAATACGCTGCCGTTGCCCTCCGCTGAACTCGTGGGGGTAGTTGGTCGCCTGCTGGGAGTGCAGGCCCACCTGCTGGAGGACCTCGGCCACCCGTTCGTTCTTCTCCTGGGTGGTGACGTTCCGGTTGACCACCAGCGGCTCGGAGACAATGTCCCGAACCCTCATACGGGGGCTCAGCGACGACCATGGATCCTGGAAGACCGCCTGCACCGTCGTGCGGTAGTCCTGTAGCTCGGACCCGCTGAAGGTATTGATGTCCTTGCCTTCCAGTAGGATGTCACCCTCGGTCGGGCGCTCCAGGCGCAGGAGCAGCTTGCTGGTGGTCGTCTTACCGCAACCGGATTCGCCCACCAGCCCCACGGTTTCGCCCTGTTTGATATTGAACGAGATACCGTCCACGGCCTGAACGTACCCGATGGTTTTCATCAGGATGAGGCCTTTCGTGACGGGGAAGTACTTCTTCAGGTTGCGTACTTCCAGGAGACTGTTGTTGGTAGCCACTGCCATGGGGAGCGGTCCTCCTCAGCTATTGTTCTAAATGTAGCGGACAGGCCGATTTAGCCGGCGGTTCCGGTCGGCGGGACGAATTCTTCGATGGGCGTACCCTGCCAGTCCGGATCCAGGGCCCAGCAGTCGGCATGGTGTCCCTCGGCCAACTGATACGTCGACGGATACGCTTCGTAGCACTGGTCGCTTACGTATGGGCAACGCGGGGCGAAGCGACAACCCTCGGGCAGATTGGAGAGCAACGGCGGCTGACCGTCAATGGAGTAAAGACGGTCTACGCGTTCCTCAAGTTTCGGCACCGAATTAATGAGCGCCTGCGTGTAGGGGTGCGCCGGACGACTGAAAATGTCCCGCACGTCGCCCTGTTCAATGATGCGGCCGGCGTACATCACCGCCACCCGGTCGCACATCCTGGCGACCACTCCAAAGTCGTGGGTGATGAAGATGATAGCCAGCCCGGTTTCGGCCTGGATCTCCTTCAACAACCGCAGGTACTGGAGTTGAATCGTAACGTCCAACGCGGTGGTCGGCTCGTCGGCAATGATGATGCCCGGCTCGCACGACATGGCGATGGCGCCGACAACGCGCTGTTTCATTCCGCCCGACATCTGGTGCGGGTAGTCGTCCAGGCGACGCTCCGGCGCGGCCACGTTGACCTTGCGCAGGGCGTCCACGGCCCGGGACAACATCGAGCTCTTGTTTTCCTTGTGGGCGATACCCAACGCCTCCCGCAATTGGTTTCCGATGGTGAACACCGGATTCAGGGAGGTTTGCGGGTCCTGCAGGATCATCGAGATCTGGCGACCCCGCACGTCGCGCATTTCGTCTTCGCTCTTCTGCAGGATGTCCTCGCCGTTCAGAACGATCTCGCCTTCCACGATGCGGCCGGCCGGCCGGGGCACCAAACGCAAGAGGGACAGGGCCGTCATAGTCTTGCCGCAGCCGGACTCTCCAACTATGCCCAACGTCTCGCCTTTTTTCAGGTTGAACGAGATTCCGTCTACCGCTTTCACGGTGGCGGCGCGCGTGAAGATATAAGTCTTGAGGTCGTTGACCTCTAGGATGGTGTCAGTAGCGGTCTGTACAGCAGCCATGGCTTACACGTTCCTTAGTTTGGGGTCCAGTTTGTCTCTCAGCCAGTCGCCCAGTAGGTTCATAGAGAGTACCGTAAGCACGATGGCTAAGCAAGGGAACAGGAAAATCCACCAGGCGGTGGTGATGAGGTCCCTGCCATCGGCAACCATCACTCCCCATGCCGGGGTGGGGGCCGGGATTCCGGCTCCCAGGAAGCTGAGGGTCGATTCCAGAATGATGACGTGGCCCACCTCCAGGGTAGCCAACACGACCACAGTGTTGACCAGGTTGGGGAAGATGTGCTTCATCATGATGCGAATGTTGGATGCTCCGGAAACCCGGGCCCGGTCAATGAAGTCCTGTTGCTTAATTGCAAGCGCTTCCCCGCGTACGACGCGGGCGTAGCGCGCCCACAGGAGTACCGCGATCACGACGATCACCGTGGTAAAGCCGGCTCCGATCGCCGCCACCAGGACCAGGGCCAGCAAAATTGACGGGAACGCCAGTTTGATGTCGACGATCCGCATGATTATCGCGTCGGTTTTGCCCCCGCGATAAGCCGCGAGCATTCCCAGGATGGTTCCCAGTCCTCCGCCCAGGAGGATCGCGAGGGAAGAGACCATCAGGGAGATTCGAGCGCCGTGCATGATCCGGCTCAGGATGTCCCGGCCCTGCTTGTCGGTGCCCAGGGGGTACTCCATGGAACCGCCCTTATTGGCCAGGAACCGGAGAGTATCGCCGGGGTCAACGGTGCCGTCTTCGCCGCCGGTCAGGATCGTGGCCTCGCCGCGTTCGACCTTGCGCTGCGCATTCGAGAGGCCGATCTCCAGGTGCAGCCGGTCTCGGTTTGCGCGTTGCACCACGGTCCGCGATTCATAGCTTTCGGATACCCAGAACGGTGGCAGTTTCGCGTCGTCAAGCACTCCGATCCGTTGGTTGTGGGGCGCCAACTGGTTCGCAAAGATAGCCGGAATAACCAGCAGGAAAATCAACACGGCCAACGGTATGAGTGGCAACTCGCGCACTGCGCGAATGCCTTTGACGACCCGACTCGGACGCGGTTGAGTTTCAACTCCAGCGACCTCTGGGCTAGTAGTTACCGCTGCCATTTCACACCTCGTTCATCGACTCGCGTTTCGAGCCACTCGCGTCCTAATTCAACCCTGTTTACGTGTACCTGATCCTTGGGTCGATGTAGGCGTACAGCACGTCCACCATGATGTTGATGATGACGAACGCTGTGGCGAATAACAGGACCACCGCCTGAACCACGACGTAGTCTCTGAACAGGATCGCCTTGATCACCAGATGTCCCAGCCCGGGCCATGCGAACACCGTCTCGATGACCACCGACCCGGTGATCAGCACGGCGCCGATGAGCCCAAAGTACGTGAGAGGCACGATCAACGCGTTGCGGAAGCAGTGTTTCCAGACCACTTTCCACTCGGGCACGCCCTTGATTCGCGCCAGTTTTACGTACTCGGTATCGAGGACTTCCAGCATCGACGAACGTGTCAGGCGCATCAGGGCGGCCACGTTGTAGTACCCCAGGGCTACGGCGGGGAGGATGATGTATTCAATCCCGCCGCTGCCTGAGGTTGGGAAGATATTCAACTGGACGGCGAATATCCACATCAGGATCAGACCGACCGCGAACGTGGGCGCAGATTGGCCCAAAATTGCGAACAGTTTCCCGCCGTAGTCGAAGGGAGTGTCTTTCTTTATCGCAACCAAAACTCCCACGGGAAACGCGATCGCGCCGCTGACCAAAAGGGCCAGGGCCGAAAGTTTTATCGTGTTGGGTAGCCGTTGGATTATCAATTCCGTGGCAGTTGAATTGGGCCACGCCATGGCTTCGCCCAAGTCGCCCCGGAACAATTTGCCGAGGTACTGGATGTATTGCATGTGAAGGGGTTTATCCAGGCCCCATTCCGCTTTGATCAACTCTATCTGTTCTTCTGAGGCCTCTTCCGGCAAAAGGACGTTGAGTGGATCGCCGGAGACGCGGGCCAACGCGAAAGTCACCGTGCTGATTACGAATATCGCCAGGATCCCCTGGGCGACTCGTCTCAATATGTATGCCTGCATGTCCGGTCCGTCCCTTTGTCCCTGTGAAAATTGGCCCCTCCGGAGTCAACTCATGCCGAGGTGACTCCGGAGGTTGAGACTATCCCGATTGACGTTCCTGGAATTACTGATGTCGTCAGTAACGGACGCCCTTGATGTGTTCCAGGTCGGTGAACTGGCCACCGTATGGTCCAAGGTAAATGTACTCCTCAACCACCTCGGGGTCTATCACCACTTGCACGGACAGCGTGTGCAGCGGGATCGATGCTACTTCATAGAACAGCTCGTCCGTTGCCGCGTGCCAGTGGCCCAATTGCTCCTCAAAGTTCAGTGAGTTCAGGGCGTTGTACGTGTTTTGCCACACGGTATCACTGACGTAGAACCGCATGAACCGTTCGGGGCTGTAGGCGAAGTGAATCGTCGGGTGCGGCGGCTCTGCGTAACCCCGGAAGGGATAGACGCAGCAGGTGGTGGTCGCGCCGCGATATTCCTGCCGCCACTGCGAGAACTCCATCTCGCGGATTTCCGTGGTCAAGCCGATGTTTTCCCACATCGCGGCGATGGCTACGACGTAGTCCTTCATCTCGGGCAGTCCGCTCATGGTGTAGCTGATGATGGGAACATTGAACCCGTTGGGGTAGCCGGCTTCCGCCAGGAGTTCCTTAGCCTTTTCGGGGTCGTAGCCGTAGAGCTCTTCCCACGAATTCTCCCATTCGGGGTTGTATCCGGCGTACTCGCCGCCGAACGCCTCGGCGCTGGGGATCAGGCCGGCCACGCGGCCCTCGGCTCCCTGGCCGTCGAAGATGTTCTCGCGGATGGAGTCTCGGTCGATGGCCTTGTTCATCGCCATTCGCACCATCTTGCCGGTGTCGCCGGGCGCGGCCCACGGCACGGTGGGGTCGTACGACGCGGCGGAATATGGCTCGAACTCCGGTCCTTCCTTGGTGGCGAAGTACATGCCGCCGAAAACCATCATGCTGTTGACGGCAACCACCTGGCTGGGCGCCAGATCCAGGCCGGCATCCAGAGCCTGACCGACCAACGCCCGGTCGATGGTGGCGACGTGGGCTTCGCGCGCCAGCATGGCGGCCAGGCGCGTGGACGCCTCTTCTATGATTTTGATTTCGATGGTGTCCCAGTCGGGATCAACGCGGTAGTGGTCTCCAGGGGCGCGTTCCCAGAGCCAACCAATGCCCTTCTCAAAGTTGGCGAACTGGTACGGTCCCAAGCGGGCCGGACCTTGTTCGAGCAGGGTTGGTTCGCCAGCCGAGCAATACCCATCCAGATGAGGCACCTCTGTGAAAGACTCGTACTCGGCCGCGCCGTTGGGACAGCCGGTATCCCATTGGGCCTTGCTGGTCATGGGCAGGCCGCGGTAGCCGGAAATCCAGTAGTCAAAGATCAACTCGGGGCGTGCGCCCATCGTGATGTTGATCTCGTGGTCGCTCACCACTTCCGGTAACGCCTGGGGGTTGGTGCGGAAGTAGTCTGAGTAGGATGCGCCGCACGTGGGGTTGGTGTAGTAGTTCAGCGAGTTCACCACGTCGTGGGCGGTGAATTCGCCGTACCCGAAGTGGAAGTCGACCCCTTCGCGCAGTTTGAAATTCCACGTCCTGCCATCCTCGCTGACGCTCCAGTCGGTCGCCAGTTGAGGCTCCAGAGAGCCGTTGTAGCGGTTGGCGTCGATCAGGAATTCATGAGAGGGACGGTGCTGGCTGGTAGCGCTGCCCGTGACGTCGCAGTCCATGATTCCCTGGCGCGTCTGCTGCGAGAACAGGAAGATCAGGTCCTTGGTCTTGAGCTCACCCTCGCTGGCCGTGGCGTCCGCCGTCGGCTGAGGCTGCGCTACGGGTGTAGTGCCCACGAACGAAGGCCGGGTAGGCGCGGAGGTTGCTGGTGGAGGAGCGACTGTCGCGGTGGCCGCAGCGGGTTGCTGTTGTTGTGGTGCCGCCGCTGGCGCCTCGGTTGGCGTTTGCTGTTGGGCGGCCGCCGGCGCGCTGGCTGGTTGGCTAGGGGCCGCTTCTTCAGCCGCGCCGCCGCATCCGACAAGGAATAGCGCTGTCACCAACGCCATCGCGGTGAAAATTATCGGCCATCTAAAAACGCGTTTCCTTCTCATTACACCCCTCCTGAAAGAGTTGTACTGCGTCTGGTCTCAGTGAATCTAGGTTGGTGTTCCTCCGGTGATTGCTACGGGTTCCTGACGAGTTCGTTGTTTAGACGTTGCGAAGCCTCGGGTCCAAACGGTCCCTGAGCCAGTCGCCGAGTAGATTCATGGATAGCACGGTCAGCACGATCGCCAGGCAGGGGAACAGGAAGATCCACCACGAACTCGTAATGACCTCACGCCCGTCCGCTGCCATCAGACCCCACGCCGGTTGCGGCCTGGGAATGCCGGCGCCGAGGAAGCTCAGCGTGGCCTCCAGGATGATGACGTGCCCCACTTCGAGGGTCGCGAGGACGATTACGGTGTTGAACACGTTGGGGAATATGTGCTTGAGCATGATCCTGAGGTTCGAGGCGCCGGCCACGCGAGCGCGATCAATAAAATCGCGTTCCTTGATGGTCAAAGCTTCGCCGCGGACGACCCGGGCGTAACGGGCCCAGAGGAGCAACGCGATCACGATAACCACGGTGCTGAACCCTGAACCGATCGCCACCACCAGTGTCAAGGCCAGCAATATGGACGGGAAGGCCAGCTTGATGTCCACGATGCGCATCAGGATTGCGTCGGTCAACCCGCCCCTGAATGCAGCCACCATGCCCAGCCCGGTTCCCAGGAAGCCTCCGAGCAAGATGGCGAGACACGACACAGCCAATGAGATCCTTGCGCCGTGCATCAACCGGCTGAGCACGTCTCGACCCTGCTTATCGGTGCCGAAGGGGTATTCCCAACTGCCGCCCTTTTCGATACGCACGGTGCTCTCGCCGATGTCCGGCTGACCATTGCCGTTGGCGTCAATCAACGTGGCTGCGCCGCTGTCGATGTTCCTGCGCGCGTTGTTGAGGCTGACCTCGCTGTTCTTATCTCGGGCGCGTTGGACGATGACCTGTTCCTTCTCCCGGTCGGGCACCCAACCGGGCGGCTCCAGCACCCTGTCCAGGTCTCCGATCGTGTGGTCATGCTGGGCCAACACGTCCGCAAAAGCGGCCGGTATCACCAGCAGCACGATCAGCACGAACAGGGGGATAACCGGAAATCTTCGGACCTCGCCCCAGACTCTTCGCGCTACCGATCCCTCCGCTGCTGGCGCGGCTACTTCTCCGGCCGGCCCACCGGGGGCGGTAGTTTGCACTGCCATGATTCTATTCCCTCCGGTGGCTTCTAGCTGTATCGGATACGCGGGTCGACGTACGCGTACGTAACGTCAGTGACGATGTTGATAGCCACGTAAAGACAGGCGAACAGCATCACCACGGCCTGCACGGTGATGTGGTCCTTGGAGTTGATGGCTTCAATGACCAACAATCCCAAACCGGGCCAGGCAAAAACTGTCTCGATCACCACCGATCCCGTAATCAGAATGGCGAATATCAGGCTGAAATAGGTCAGCGGGCCGATCAGCGCGTTGCGGAAACAATGCTTCCAAACGATTTTCCACTCGGGAATGCCTTTGATGCGGGCCAGCTTGACGTATTCCGTGTCCAGAACGTCAAGCATGGACGACCGAGTTAGGCGCATGATCGCGGCCACGTTGTAGTAGCCCAGGGCGAAGCCGGGCAGGAGCAAGTTTTTTATGCCGCCTTTGCCGGATGTCGGCAACCAACCCAGTTGGACCGCGAAAATCCACATCAGTATCAGTCCCACGGCAAATGTCGGGGCCGATTGTCCTAATATGGCGAACATTTTGCCGCCGGCGTCGAACCACGAGTCCTTCTTCACCGCCGACAACACGCCGATCGGAAAAGAAATCAAACCGGTAATGACGAGGGCAAAAGCGGACAACTGCAGCGTCGCCGGCAGTCGCTCTACTATGAGCTCAGCGACGGGACGATCCCATCTGAACGATGTCCCCAAGTCTCCCGTGAGGAGACGCTTCATGTAGGTGAAGTACTGCACGTGGAGGGGCTCATCAAGCCCCCAACTTTTGCGGAGTAGTTCTATCTGCTCTTTGCCGGCTTCGTCATCGAGAATGGCCGCCAAAGGGTCGCCGGCTACCCGAGAGAGGGCAAAGACAATCAGGCTGATGACGAACACCGCCAGCAGCCCTTGTAGAATTCTCAGGAGAATGAATCTCTGCATAGTGATTGGCCCCCGCTTGAGCGTTGTCTAGTCAACCGAAATGCCGTTAACACTCTGGGTACTGCCTAGTCTCGCTGCGGCAACCCTGACGTTGTGCCCGTGTCGGCAATGTCAGGGTTGCCGTTCCTTTGCCTCGGTCGTGTGGGCTTATTCGCGCACGCCCTTGACGTACTCCAGGTACACGAAGCTACCCTGGTTTGGCCCCAGGAAGATGTACTCAGCAACTACGTCGGGGTCGATGGTAGCGCTGATGGGCATGGTCCAACCGGGAATGGTGCCGACTTCGTAGAAGATTTCGTCGGAGACTTTCTGCCAGTCAGTGGTGGCATCCGCTTCGTTCAGAGCCCGTAGGGCCTTGTTCTTGTTTTCCTGGATTTCGTCGCTGGTGTAGGCTCGGAAGAACCGTTCAGCGCTGAAGTAGAAGTGCACGCGGGTGTCGATGGGAGCCGCCGGGCCACGGAAGCCATAGACGCAGCAGTCGGTATCCAGGCCGCGGTAGTTGTTGCGCCAGTTGGAGAACTCAATCGGATCCAACTGGGGATCCAGCCCAATCTCGGACCAGAACTTGGCCATGGCTTCCATCTGGTCCGGCAACTCGGGCACTCCGCCCAATGGGAATACGGGAACGCGGAACGAGAACCCGTTGGGATAACCGGCCTCGGCCAGCAGTTCGCGGGCCTTGTCCGGGTCATAGCCGTATAGCTCGTCCCACTTCGCCTCCCAGTCCGCGTTGTAGCCACCGGGGAAGTCGGGCACCAAGGTAGCCACCCACTGTCGGCCGCCGACCCCCTTGTAGATGGCATGGTTAATCTGGTCGCGGTCAAGGGCCTTGTTCATTGCCATTCGCACCAGTTTGCCGCTCTCACCGGGTTCGTTCCAAGGCATCTTTTCGTCCCTGGCGGCTACGATGTTGTAGTCGCCCTTGATCGCTGCCTGGTCTTCAGCCGACAAATCGTCGGGCACGCCTTTCTCGCCGGTGGAGAAGTACATTCCCCCGAACAGAGCGAAAGCGGTCACCGACCGAACCGAGCTGTCGACCACTTCCAGGCCATCGTCAATCGCTTCCTGAATCAGGGCACGGTTGATGGTAGCGATATGCCCTTCGCGAGCCAGCATGATGGCCAGGCGAGTTGCAGCCTCTCGGACGTCCTTGATTTCGATTTCTTCAAAGTCGGGGTTCACCCGCCAGTGGTCGTATTCCACCCGTTCCCATTCCCAGCCGACGCCTTCCTCGAAGCTGACGTATTCGTAGGGACCGGTGCGGGCCGGTTTTTCGGCTACCAGGTCGCGGCTGGCCTTGCAGTAGTTCAGCTCCAGACCGACCTCGTTAGTCCCGTAATCCGCTTCGCCGTTGGGGCAAGACTGATCCCACTGTGCCTTGCTGCTGTGCGGGATGCCGCGGTACCCGGAGTACCAGTAGACGAAGTCAACCGCCGGGCGCCGCTTCATGTGAATATTCACTTCGTAATCGTTGACAATTTCCACTTCCCCACCGGGGTCATTGCGGAAATAGTCGGAGTACGATGCGCGGCAGTCCGGGTTGGTGTAGTAGGCCATGGAGTGCTTGACGTCCTGCGCAGTGAACTCGCCCCAGTCGTCGTGCCAACGCACGCCCTGGCGCAGTTTGAAGTTCCAGGTCCTGCCGTCCGGCGTGATGCTCCACTCGGTGGCGAGCATGGGCTCATAGGAGCCGTCAAACCGGCTGGCGTCCACCATCCACTCTGCCGACATTCGATAGTTCAGTACACCGGAGCCGGTGACTTCGCAGTCCAACATCGACTCCAGAGATGGCGGGTCGGCAACTAGGATGAGGCGATTCGTGACCAGTTGACCCTCGGTCTGAGGGGCCAGGGTGGGCCTGGGCGTGGCCTGGAGCACCGAAGCGCGCTGCGTGGGTGTGGGGGCCAGAGTCGCGCCCTGCGGCACTGGGGTGTTGGTTGCGCTGGCTTGAGGCGGCGCCTCGGTAGCGGCAGCCGGCTGAGACTGCGGCTGTTCTTGTTGGCTGGGGGCCGGAGCCGCCGTTTGTTCCGCCGCGCCTCCGCAACCCACGATGACCGCAGTAGTCGCCAGCGCGATCGCCAGCATTACCGCCGGATATCGCAAAAACCGTCTATACGCCATAGAGGCCCTCCCAAATGGTTTTAGAGTATGTTTTCGGCTGACGCACGACTCCGGCGACTCGATCCCCGCCAAAGTCACGCCCGCGCAATATAGGCAATTCCACGGGCCTCAGTCAAACGAAATCATCCTGATGATTCGTACGAAAACCGTTATTTGTCAACGAATATTTGATCATAAAACGTAATATATTAACGTATATGGCGTAAAACCGTAGAACAACACTGCGAATTAACAGGAATTTAACATTATGCTCCAGAATGTATAATATACGAGGGCATAATATATCGTTGTTTACGATAATGTTCGGAAGGGCGCGCCCGATTCAAACACTAAGGGCTACGAACATCGTAGCCCTTTCAGCCAATAGGTGCGACAAACGTCACAATTGTCCTGTTGACATGCGATTGGCGATTAAAACACTCGTGATTCTAAAGGGATGTCCAACTGCGTTTGGAGCAGGCGCTTACAACACCGCTTCCGCGATCCGCTCCATTTCATCCAACGCCTGGACGTTTGTGGTGTCGCCCAAACGGACAATGACGCGATTGGCGCCAGCGTTCTCGAACTCGCCGATTAATCCCCGGTCAGCCGGCTGCCCGAAAACGGTAATGCCGATGCTCGCCGGATCCCGACCCGAGGCTTCCGCCAACTCGTCGATGGCGGCGCGACCGGCGGCGATTTGGTCCGGGCTGGAAGCGGTTGGCATCCAACCGTCGCCCCAGCGTACTATGCGTCGGAACACGTTGCGCGCGTTGCCCCCCAGTATCACGGGTGGGCCGCCCTCCTGGGCCGGCTTGGGATTGCACTGCACCGGAGGAAAATCGTAGTAGCGGCCGTGATACTCCGCGGAGTCCTGGGTCCACAGGGCGCGCATCACCTCGATGGATTCTCTGGCCTGGGTCCAGCGATGGTCGAAATCGCCGCCCATGATCTCGGTCTCTTCCCGTAGCCAGCCCGTCCCTATCCCCAGCAGAAAACGCCCGCCGGAAAAACGGTCCAACGATGCGATGGCCCCGGCCAGAACCAACGGGTTGCGTTCCGGTATCAGCGTGATGCCGGTGCCCAATTTTATCGTGTTGGTCACCGCCGACGCCCGCGCCAGGCCGATGTACGGATCGGCCATGTCCGCCATGTAATCCGGTATCGAGCCGTCCGGCGAACCCGGATACCGGGACGCCGGATTCACGGGCATCACGGGATGCTCCGGGAGCCAGATGGACTCGAACCCCAGGGCTTCCGCTTTGGCGGCGATTTCCGCGACATCTATCGAGTTGGTGGATATCGACATATTAAGACCGATGTCCATGGGATACCTCCGGTAGGTCCAGTTGGCTTGCCGTTTTACTCTAAATCACGGCGGGATCATAGCACGCTCAATTTGTACATGTCATTGGATTGGTTTAACGCCTATACGCTTACATGGTGAGACGGTCGCGTGGCTGGCGGAACCGGTAGACCTGCCCGGCAAAACGGGAGCACATCCTGCACGAGCGGCCTGAATGGGGCAGAAACCTCTGGTGCTATACTACTCGAGGTTCCTTTCCTTTAACTTCACTCATGGTGCCAATAATGCCTCTTTACGTAATGCTTGCCAACTTCACCGGTCGCGGTCGACGCATGGGCCAGGACAATCCGGACCTGCTCGGTGAAGCCACGGCCGCGGTGGAAACCATATCCAGCAAGGTCCTGACCCAATACGCTGTGCTCGGTCGCTACGACTTCGTGATTATTACCGAAGCCACCGACAACCAGTCCGCCGCGCGCCTGTCCCTGGAGTTGAGCGTACGGGCCGGCCTGAACATCGAGACCCTGCCCGCCATGCCGGTGGGCGTCTTGTCCGACGAGGAGCACATCAGCATGCTCCGGGACGCCGCCGTCGCCATGAATCTGCCCGCCGGGCCGGACGAGTCCGACAACTCCGACGATTGGCGCATTCCGGACGATCCAGACTAACGCCGGCTGAGCGCCGACGACAGGCAATCTATATGGATACCGCCAAGCCGCCTACCGCAATGACCATCGCCGGCTCGGACTCCGGCGGCGGTGCCGGGATTCAGGCCGATTTGAAAACCTTCTCCGCGCTGGGCGTGTTCGGCACCTCCACGCTCACCGCGATTACCGCGCAAAATACCGTCGGAGTGACCGCCGTTCACGAGATCCCAACCGACGTGATCTCCGCCCAAATTGATGCGGTTATCACGGATATCGGCGCCGACGCCGTGAAGACGGGGATGCTGTCCTCCGCCGCTATCGTCGAAACGGTGTCGGAAGCCGTGCGCCGCCACGGGATCACCAACCTGGTGGTGGACCCGGTGATGGTCGCCAAGAGCGGAGACCGGTTGCTCAGGGAGGAGGCGATCTCATCGATCTGCAACGACTTGATCCCGTTGGCGAAGGTGGTCACTCCCAACATCCCCGAGGCCGAGGATCTAACCGGCTTGTCCATCAAAACCGATGCTGACGTTCGCCGTGCAGCCGAGGCAATCGTTGGAATGGGAGCCCAGTGCGTGGTTGTCAAAGGCGGTCATCGTGATGGCCCGCCCACCGACACCCTCTACGACGGCGCAACGTTCCTGGAGTTTACGACCGAGCGTATCCCGTCCACCAACACCCACGGCACCGGCTGCACTTTCGCATCCGCTGTTGCCGCGTGCCTGGCGCATGGGCTTGAAGTTCCTGATGCGGTGCAACAAGCCAAGGACTACGTAACCGCGGCGATACGGTCAGCGTACCCGATCGGCCAGGGCCACGGCCCACTCCACCATTTTCACGCCTTCTGGCAATAGCGCGTGCGGCGGTCAGTCCACGGTCTCCCGACCGAAACGGCGCGTTACGCTATAATCCTCTAATATTGCCGAAAATCCGTCGGCCGGGCCCAGTGAGCCGGTCGGCTTTATAGGGGTGGATCAGGTATGCCGGCTATGTTTGACGTGGTTTCCAGCCGAGTCAGCTTCCCCGATCTGGACTCGGAAGTCCTGGATTATTGGAAAGAAAGGGACGTGTTCCGCCGTTCCTCCGAGGAGCGGCCCGACGCGCCGCTGTTCATGATGTACGAGGGCCCGCCCACCGCCAACGGGAGCCCCGGCATTCACCACGTCCTCGCCCGCGTGTTCAAGGACGTGATCTCCCGCTACCGCACCATGAAAGGCTGCCGTGTCATCCGCAAGGGCGGTTGGGATACCCACGGGTTGCCCGTGGAGCTTCAGATCGAGCAGGAGTTGGGGATCTCAACCAAGCGCGAGATCGAGGAATTCGGGATCGCCGAATTCAATCGGCGCTGCCGCGAAAGCGTTTTCAGGTATGTGAAAGAGTGGGAGGTGATGACCGACCGCATTGGGTACTGGGTCGATATGGACGACCCGTACGTCACGCTGGAAAACGACTACATCGAAACCGGGTGGTGGATCCTCAAGAGGTTGTGGGACCGCGGCCTGCTTTACCAGGACCGGCGGGGCGCTCCCCACTGCCCGCGCTGCGTCTCAAGCCTCTCGTCCCATGAGGTGGCCCTGGGATATCGGGAAAACACCCCGGACCCGTCGGTATTCGTGAAGTTCGAGGCCAGCGAGTGGATTGGCGGCGCCACGCCGGATATTCCGTCCTATTTCCTCGCATGGACGACCACGCCGTGGACGCTACCCGGGAATACCGCCCTGGCAGTCAGCGTCGATTCCGATTATTCGGTGGTGGAGACGACCAACGACGATGGCGAAACCATCCGCATGGCGCTGGCGACCGCGCTGTTGGGAGTCCTGACCGGCGATTACACGGTCACCCAGGAAGTCAAAGGCAGCGAACTGGTGGGACTGTCCTACCGGCCGCTGTACGATGCCACGAAATACGGCACCCCGATTCGTCAATTCGTGGCGAACGACAACGGCCAAGTCTCATTGGAGGACGCCGAGGGATACTCCACCCGCGTGGTCGCTGCTGATTTTGTCAGCATGGACGACGGCAGCGGCATCGTCCACATCGCGCCGGCATTCGGCGACGAAGACCTGGGGCTGGGCAGGGAACACCAGTTGGCGTTTGTGCAGCCCGTGGATCTCCAGGGCGTGATCACCGGCAACTACCCCTTCGCCGGCAAGTTCGTCAAAGACGCCGACCCGGAAATCACGGCGGACCTGACCGAACGCGGCCTGCTCTATCACCAGGGCATTTACCGTCACACCTATCCGTTCTGTTGGCGCTGCGATACCCCGCTCCTCTACTACGCCAAGACCTCGTGGTACATCCGCACCACCGCCGTCAAAGACCAACTCGTAGGGAACAACTCCCGAATCAACTGGTACCCCGAACACATCCGGGAGGGTCGGTTCGGCGAGTGGCTCCGCAACAACGTGGACTGGGCCATCTCCCGTGAGCGGTACTGGGGCACGCCCATACCCATCTGGCAGTGCGACGCCTGCGGCGACATGGATTGCGTCGGCGGCGTGGAAGAACTGTCGGAGCGATGTGGCAGGGATCTGGAAGACCTGGACCTCCACCGACCTTACGTTGATGACGTCGCCTGGCCCTGCTCGTCCGACGCGTGCAACGGACAATTCCGGCGCATCCCCGAGGTGATGGACTGCTGGTTCGACTCGGGGATGATGCCCCTTGCCCAGTGGCACTACCCATTTGAAAACGAGGATATCGACAAAGACGGCCGGCTACCCGCCGATTACATCTGCGAAGCGGTTGACCAGACACGCGGCTGGTTCTACAGCCTGCACGCCCTGTCCACTCTGTTGCAGGACGATATCGCCTACCGCAACGTGATCTGCTTGGGCCTCATCCTGGATGGGCGCGGCCGCAAGATGAGCAAGCGGCTGGGCAACATCGTCGAGCCCGATTCCATCCTGGACGCCCACGGGGCCGACGCCCTGCGCTGGTATCTGTTCACCGCCTCGCATCCGGGCGAACCGCGGCGGTTCTCCGACCGGCTGGTCCAGCAGACCCTGCGCCAGGTGTTGTTGACCCTCTGGAACGTCTATTCCTTCTTTACCAACTACGCAAACATCGACGAATTCGATCCGTCCCAGATCCCCGATGACTGGCGACCTGAGGCGGAACTCGACCGCTGGGTGCTGACGGAACTCAACCAGTTGGTCCAGGTGGTGGACGGTCATCTGGACAACTACAATCCCACCGACGCCGGCCGGCGCATCGCCGAGTTTATCGACACGCTGTCCAACTGGTACGTGCGCCGCTCCCGCCGCCGGTTCTGGAAGAGCGAGGCCGACGCCGACAAACTGGGCGCATACGCGACCCTCTACACCTGCCTGACCACCGTGGCTAGGCTCATGGCCCCGCTGGCGCCGTTCGTGTCCGAGCAGATGTACCGCAACCTGGAACTGCGGTTCAACCCGGACGCGCCCGACAGCGTACATCTGACGGACTATCCGGTGGCTGACGAGTCGCTGATCGACGAGACCATCATGGACGCGACGCGGCTGGCGATTCGCGTTTCCAGCATGGGCCGCGCGGCCCGCAGCAAGGCCGGCCTCAAGGTGCGCCAACCTCTCGCCTCGGTGGTGGTCCGCACCCGAACGCCCGAGGAAACCAGGTACCTGGACTGGGTGGAGGAGCAGATCCTCGAGGAGCTGAACATCAAGAGCCTCCGCGCCGACGGCGGTGAACGCGACCTTTATGCCGAGGCGCAATCCGCAGCTGGCGACGATGGCGATTCCGTGGTGTCCGTCGGCGGGTATTCGGTCGCGTTGGAAGCCGGCTACATGGTTGCCGTCGATGCCACCATCACGCCGGAACTCGCGGACGAGGGCATGGCCCGTGAGCTTGCCCACCGCATCCAGAACCTCAGAAAGGGCGCGCGGTTTGAAATCACCGACCACATCGTGACCTATTACCAGGGGCCTGATGACGTGGAACGGGTGATGTCCGGTCATGGTGACTACATCAAGCAGGAGACGTTGAGCGATGCCCTGCTGCCGGAACCTCCGGCTGAGGAAGCCCATGCGGAAACCGCCAAGGTGGAAGGCATGGAGGTTACGCTGGGAGTGCGCCGAGTGTCGGCGAGCTAGGTGATATGCCGGAACTGCCGGAGGTCGAAAACACCCGACAGTACCTCATCCGTTCCGGCCTGGTTGGCCGCCAATTCGGTGCGCCGGACATCACGTGGGCCCGAACCGTCCACCAACCGTCGGTTGGCGAGTTCATCGAGGGTGTCGCCGGACGGCGCGTTGTCGATCTGAGCCGGCGGGGAAAATACCTCATCGCTCCTCTGGACGACGGGGAATACTTGGTGCTGCACCTTGGCATGACGGGCCGGCTGAGGATACACGCCAGCGACAGCGAACCGCCGCCCATGGTGCGCCACACGTTCCCGCTGGACGACGACCGCGAGATGCGGTTCATAGACCCCCGCAAATTCGGGCATCTATGGCTCCTGTCGGACCCCGCCGATGCCATGTCGAAGATGGGGCCGGAGCCTCTGGAGACGTCTTTCACCGTCGCGGCGCTGGCTGAGGCGCTCGCCAATCGGAAGGCCCCGCTCAAAGCGCTGCTGCTGGAACAAGGCGTCATCGCCGGGCTGGGCAATCTGTACGCCGACGAAGCGTTGTTCGTTTCCGGAATCCATCCGGAACGGGCGGCTAACACTCTGTCGGACGGCGAACTCACACGGCTGCATTGGGGCATCAAAGACGCGTTGACCCGCTCGGTGGAAGCCTACGCCGCAGCGCGCGATGCCGAGTGGCCCGACCCTCCCACCGCGTTGTCCCCGTGGACCGTTCCACGTGGGCCGGGGCTGCCCTGCCCGCAGTGCGCCACCGAAGTCCAGTTGCTGAAGGTGCGCAACCGCAGCACGTGGTACTGCCCGAGGTGCCAGCCGGCGGACCACGGGCCGCAGTGACGGAGGCCAGCCGAACCGCCAGCGGACGTTATTTTCGGAAACGCGTCGGGCCGCACCCAATTTCCAGGGTCCACGACAGCCGAATGACCCTGGTGTCCGGTCAACGCCATTTTTGTGGTTTACCTGCGCCGACGTAGTCCGCTCACGCTGAGAGCTTGTCCGCCTCTGGCGGATCCAGTCCGTCCTGTGTATCCATAAAAACCGGCGCCTCCCTTGACAAACCGAACATATGAACCCATAATGAATCTACGCGCGTGAGAACATCCTTTCCAGTCTCGCCAGAGGTGATCCAACCCGGTCGTACACGGCCAACCCGTCAGAATCCAAATCGCAAAACCGTCTCCGCCAGGATCGGCGCCGAACACTTCTTACCCGGCGTGGTTGCAACGGGGCCAGCGTCAATCCACACGCTGGGCGTATAGCGCACGCGCCTCTCTCGATATTCCGTGAGAGGACCGGAACGGAGGAAATTCCTCCGACCCACGCGCTGTCTGCCAATTTCAGTGGTCAAAATACCTTGCGTAAAACCCCCGGCCGTGGGGCTGACAGCGACCATCGAAACCTCACCTCTGGCAGACACCCAACCCAGCAAACCAAAGGAGCCAATCGTTGAATCACAACAACCCATCATCCCCGAAACCCGCCCCCGGGTAGGTGCGGGGCATGCCTCGCCCAACCATCCGCGAACCTCATGGTACGTGGCGAACCTGAAACCCGCCCCGGCCACTCCGAAACAGCAAAGGAGCAGATACACGCTGAACCCAGGCCACTGCCTGGACTACGGCCGGCTCTGCCGGGATCCAATCCCGGCAGACATCCCACGCGCTGACGGTATTTTCAGGAATGTGCCGGCCGGCGCGCATTTTCCGGGAGTCGCGACAATCGAATGATCCGGCCCGGTCAACGGGTTTTCCCGGTCAACGGGTTTTATTGACGGCGTCGCGCCCGCCCGCTTACACTATCGCCAGCGATTCGGGCATGCCTTCGGCCTGGCCCGATATTGATGTATGGATCAATCTGCTGTAGGAGGCTGACTGAAATGGCCGGTTACCGCAAGCATGAAGCCCAGGAATGGGCATGGCAAAACCTCAAGGGGCAGTGGACCACGCTGGTCACGCCCTTTACCCCCGATAACCGGGTCGACACGGAAGGACTCCGGAGCAACGTCCGACACGTCCAGAGCCTCGGCGTTCGCGGCGGCGGATGCACCTGGAATATGGGCGAATTCTGGAGCCTCACCGAGGCCGAACGCCGCATTGTCATGGACACTGTCGCCGATGAGGCCGCCGGCCACTGGCTGATCGGCGCCCACGTTACCGACACCTCCCTCAGGGAAAGCATCGCGTTGGCGGAGTACGCCCAGGAGCGCGGGTTCGACCTCCTCATCATCGCGCCGTCCTACATGGTCACCAAGACCGAGGAACAGGTGGTGGATTTCGTTCGGCATGTTGCTGACAACACCGACCTGGCGATGATGTTCTACAACTCCCCGCAGTTTGGCATCACCATCAGTCCCCAGGGCCTCAAGCAGATCTGCGCCATACCCAACGTCGTGGGCGTCAAGGAAGCCAGTTTCAACCAGCAGATTTCCATCGAAACCCATTTGCTGGTCGGGCGCGACGCCATCATCAGCACCCCCGATGAGTGGATCTTCCACAAGGCCAGGGAGTTGGGATTCCACCAGCAGGTGATGTTCGCCAACACCTCCGACTGGCGTTTCGACACCCCGTTGCACAACTACTATGTCCAGTTCATCGAGAAGGCCACCGCCGGCGACCTGGACATGGACTTCTACAACCGCCACCTCAAGGACATCAAGGCCCTGTCCGACAAGTGGTGGGGCGGCACCATGAAGCGGACCGGCGGCGCGCTGCCCGTGTCCATGTGCAAGGCCTGGGGCGAGATGATGGGCATGGCCGGCGGCAGCGTCCGCGCGCCGTTGTCCGATCTCACCGACGAGCAGAAGGGCGCGCTTTGGCGGGAACTGGAACCCCTGATCCCGCGCCCGACCGCAGCTCGTGAGCCGCAGCGCGAGGTGATCCACGGTCGCCCCCACGCCCCATGGCTCAACGGGAACCGGGAGCCGGGCCGCCATTACGACCTCGGCGGGTCCGGCATGATGCTGCTGGTCAGCGCCCAGAACAAGGCTGAGGCGCTGGAAGCCGACCGCGGCGGCGCCGACATCATCGACTTGAAGAACCTGCAGGAAGCGTTGGTGGGTTCCGCCCATCCCAGTTTGGTCCGGGAAGTGCGGGAGATCATCCCGCCCCACAAGCACGTCAGCGTTACCCTCGGCGTCGTTCCCAACCAGCCCGGAACGGTCGCTATGGCAGTGCACGCAGCGACGATGATGGACGCTACATCCGTTAAAGTAGGCTTCCAAGTCGCCGACTACGAGACAGCCGTGGAGGTTCTCCGGGAATCTCGCGCGGCCATCGGCAACGCAGACACCAAGCTGATCGGCTCCCTGTTCGCGGACAACCTGCTCTTCGAGGGCGGCCTTGACCCGCACCTGATGGTCCAGCTTGCCAGGGACGGCGAGTGCGACGGTTTCCTGATCGACACCCTCACCAAGGACGGCCGCAACCTGTTTGACTTCATGCCCGAGCCCGTGCTGCGCGACATGGTCATGGAGGCCAAGCAGGCCGGATTGAGCACCGCGCTGAGCGGGCACCTCAAGCTGGAAAACCTGGACGAACTGGCCCGTATCAACCCCGACATCGTCGGTGTGCGCGGCGCAGTCTGCTCCAGCGGCGAGCGGGATCGCGCCGTGGCGTGGGAGGCCGTCGCCTATTTCAAGGAACAGCTCGACCTACGCAAGAGCGGCCAGATCGACGTTCGCGCGCCCGTGGGATCCGCCCACGGTGGCAATGGCAACGGTCACCAGAACGGCAGCGGTTGGACCATCATCGACGGGCGCGGTAAGAACTGCGCCGGCGTAATCGCGGCATTGAGCCGTCAGATGGAGTATGACCGCACGTCGTTTATCGAAGCCATACTCCATGACGCGCTCAACATCTACGACGTGATCTACTGGACCGAGCAGGCCGGCCACAAGCTCCTCACCCAGCGCAAGGAGAATGACGGCACCTTGAGGGTCCTCATCGAACCCTACGGCAACGGCCGTTAGACTAACCCACGGCGCATGAGTCAAAGAGGGCGGGTGAATCTCCCGCCCTCTTTCGTGTTTGCGCGGAGCGTTCTTGCGGCGTTGACCACGTTCGCCGCCCGACCCTATAATCCGACGCATCCGGCGCGGCAGGAAACCCCGCTAACTCAGTTCCCTGATCATCCACAGCGCCGGAGTTGGAGGGCTCGATGGCTCGATTCGATTATCTTGAGCCGCATTCCCTGGACGAAGCGCTGGACCTGCTGGCCGAACACGGGGACAGTACCCGCCTCGTCGCCGGCAGCACCGACTTCCTGGTTCGCTGGCGCACGGGAGTCTGGCGTCCCGAGTCCGTCGTGTGCATGCAGCACGTGCCGGGCCTGGATTACATCAACTGGAATCCGGACGACGGCCTGTCCATCGGCGCGATGGCCAGCGTCCAGGCTATTGAACAGGATGACGAGGTTCGCAGCCGCTATCCCGCGCTGACGGCTGGCGCAACGGCGTTCGCCGGCGTGCAGGTCCGTAACCTCGCCACCGTTGCCGGAAACATATGCAACGCATCGCCGGCCGGCGACACGCTGCCGGCGCTCCTCGCTTACAACGCGCAATGTCGCATCGTCGGCAAGGGCGGCGAGCGTTGGCTGCCGTTGGACGAGGTGTTCGTCGGACCGGGTCGTACGGCCCTGGAAGCCGGCGAAATCCTGACCGAGATACGGCTGCCGACGCCGGCTCCGAACACCGGCGGGTTGTACATCAAGCACAGCCCCCGTGGCGCTATGGACATCTCCGCAGTCGGCGTCGCCTCCGTGGTCAGCCTCAACGACGACGGGACTTGCGTCTCCGCCCGCATAGCGCTGGGCGCGGTCGCGCCGACACCCATGCGGGCCTATGGAGCGGAGGGCCGGCTGGTCGGCCAAACTCCGGATGACTCCAATATAGCCGAGGCCGCGCGCCTGGCGTCCCAAGCCTGCAACCCGATAGCCGACGTGCGGAGCGGCGCCGAGTATCGTCGCGAGATGGTGCGGGTGCTCGCCGAACGCACGCTCAGCCATGCGTCTGCCACTGCCGGCAATCCGCCCTCTTTCGATGACATCCGCCGTCTCGCGGTCCAAACCGCCTGGTAAGGCCGCCAACATCCCCGTTCATCCTGCGGAACGTCCGCCTGCGGCGGATCGGAGGATGAACCCCGAGGTCCCACTATGAAACAGCCTTTGACACTCAATGTAAACGGTGAAATCCGCCTGCTCCTGGTCGAGCCTTTCTATTCGCTCCTGGACTGCCTGCGCGACGAGGCCAGGTTGACCGGGTCCAAGAAGGGATGCGATGAGGGCGACTGCGGGGCCTGCACGGTGCTGATGGACGGCAAGCCCGTTACGTCCTGCCTGGTGCTGGCGCACAGCGCTCATGGCTCTGAGATAACCACCATCGAAGGTCTGGCCGATGTGGACAGCCTGAGTCCGGTGCAGCGGGCCTTTGCCGAGCATGGCGGCCTGCAATGCGGGTTCTGCATCCCGGGCCTCATCATGTCGGCCACCGGCTTCTTGCAGGAGAACCCGGATCCCACCGAGGAGGACGTTCGCTTCGCCATCGGCGGCAACCTCTGCCGTTGCACCGGCTACGCCCGCGTGGTGGAGGCGATCATGGCCGCCGCGGCCGAAATGCGCGAATCCGCTTAACTTAACGAATGCTCCCTCTCCCTCGACGGGAGAGGGTTGGGGTGAGGGTGAACCCACACGGAGGCAACCAATGACCACCACAACCGACTTCAAAGTCCTGGAACAGAACCATCCCCGCGTTGACGCCTACGACAAGGTGACGGGCCGCGCCACCTATGCCTCCGACGTGTATCTCCCGGGCATGCTGGCGTGCAAACTGCTGCCCAGCACACGGAACCACGCCCGCATCGTCAGCCTGGATACCAGCCAGGCGGAGGCTTTGCCAGGAGTCCGCGCCGTCATCACTGGGACGGATTTCCCTGATGTACGGTATGGGTCGGGCGCCCTCCGCGATCGCTACGTGATGCCCCGCGAGGTGGTGAATTACGTGGGAGAACCCATCGCCGCGGTCGCTGCCGATGATGAAGCCACGGCGCAGGAAGCCGTCGAACTCATCAAGGTTGAATACGAGGATATCCCGTCGGTGGTCAACCCGCTGGCGGCGATGGTGGAGGGAGCTGCGTCCGTGCACCCGGACCTGGAAAACTACGAAGGATACGGATTCACGCTGGGGCACAACGTGAGCACCCTGCTGGATGCCGATCGGGGCGACGTGGAACAGGCCTTCCGGGACGCCGACGTCGTTGTTGAGGACGTGTACCGGTCGCAGGGAATCAACCAGGGTTTCCTGGAGCCGATGGCCTGCGTCGCCGACGTGGAACCCAACGGGCGGTTGGTCATGTACGCGTCCACCCAAGGCCCATACCAGCTCCGCGCCAGCCTGGCCGGCGTGTTGGAGATACCGGTATCCCGCATTCGGGTAGTGCCTATGGAGCTGGGCGGCGGGTTCGGCGCCAAACTGCGTCTGGCTTGCGAGGCGTTCCCTGCTCTACTGGCCATACGTACCGGCCGGCCGGTCAAGTTGGTCAACACGCGCGAGGAAGTGTTCACCTTGAACGGACCGCGCCTGCCCGTCACCAACTACATCCGCTCCGGCGTGATGAATGACGGCACCATCATCGCTCGCGAGGCCTACACCATCTTCGACGTTGGGGCCTACCTGGGCGCCGGGCCGAACTCCGGCATCGGGCACGGCATCGGCGCGTACAACATCCGCAACTTCCGGCTGCGATCCTACGGCGTGTACACCAACAAGATCTACGTGGGTTCCTACCGCGCCTCCGGCGTGGCGGACATGACCTTTGCCGTCGAATCGCACATGGACCGCATCGCCCACGAAATCGGGATGGATCCCTACGACCTGCGGTTGCATAACGCGCTGCGAGAGGGTGATGTGTCCGTCAGCGGCGCGGTCGTTCCATCCAACGGCCTCGTCGAGACCCTCGAGGCGATCAAGGAAAAGATGGACTGGCCGCGCGAGCTTGAGGACGGCCACGGCTTGGGTCTGGCTCTGTGCGAGTGGCGCAGCGGCAGCGGGCCGTCCACCGCCGCCATCAGCATCAACGACGACGGCACCGTGAGTCTGCTCACCGGTTCCACGGATATTTCCGGCAGCGATACCTCGCTGGCCGCCATAGCCGCCGAGGCGTTGGGCATCCCCATGGACAGCGTCATCGTCGCCAAGCGAGACACCGACATGGCTCCCTACACCGGCCAGTCGGGCGGAAGTCGCGTCGTGTACAGCCAGGGAACGGCAGTGTTCCGCGCCGCCCAGGACACGATCCAAAAACTGATGGCCCTGGCAGCCGAACGCCTTGGAGTGCCGGAGGATGCCCTCGGCTGCGAGGATGGCCGGGTGTACGTGATGGACAACGAGCCCCAGGGTTTGACGTTTGCCCAGCTTGCCGCCGCCAGCATCACGTCGCGCGGCGGGCCGATCATTGGCACGGCCGCGCTTTCCAACATGCCGTACACGCCCGTGTTCGCCGCCCAGGCCGCCGAGGTCAAGGTTGACCGGGACACCGGGCAGGTCAAGTTGTTGCGTTACGTGCAGGCCCAGGACGTCGGCGTAGCCATCAACCCAATGGCGGTGGAAGGACAATTGGACGGTGGTGTGGTGCAGGGCATTGGCCGCGCCCTCGTCGAGGACCAGCAGTTCGATCCCGATACAGGCGCGGTGCGCAACCCGTCGTTGGCGTCATATCTGATGCCCCTGGCCATCGACCTGCCCGAAATCGAGGACGTGTTGATCAGGGTCCCGGCGGACGACGGTCCGTTTGGCGCCCGCGCCGTCGCCGAGCCTCCCGGATTCGGCCCGCCCGCTGCCATCGCCAACGCCGTTTACGATGCCGTGGGCGTCCGAGTCAAGCAACTGCCCCTGTCGGGCGAGCGCGTCCTGGCCGCCCTGAACGGCGAATACGACGACATCCCGTTCGACGTGGATGCCCTGCGCCTGGCGGAAGGCATCATCTAGCGCGGATGGCTACAGGTGGAACGATTGGGGGCAGCCGTTCGGCTGCCCCTTTTCAGCACCGGTTGCGCTTCTTCAGCCCGTCCGACCGTAAACGTGGGTCGGTGTCACAATGACGCCGAATCTCCGGTCGTCGCGCATCGCCTGATCGTATTCCGGCCAGTTGGGGTGCTCCTGGCCGGCTGCGGTGCGGAACACGTCGCGCAGGGTTTCCCTGTATTCGTCATCGCTGGCGTTGTCGACGCCCACCAGCCGGGCCGCGCCTTCCAGCACCACGAAGTTGCGCCAGTCGTCGGTGCCCACCAGGATGGTGCAGCGCGGATCCCGCCGCAGGTTCCGCAGCTTGGCCCGGTCCTCCGTGGTGGTGAACGCGACGCCGTCGCCGTAGATGCCGCAGGTGACGATGCTCATCTGCGCCGCTCCGTTGCGTCGGAACGTGGTCAGCGCCCCGTTGTGGTTGCTGGTCAGAAACTCGCGTTGCGCGTCGGTCAGCATTTTGTTTCTCCTCGGATGTAGTCCTAACTCAACCAGAACTGTGAACCCGCTTCCGTTTTCAACACCTCGATTCGGGCGGGAAACAGGTCCTTTAGTTCTTCCAGGTGCGTTATCACGATGATTTTCTCGAATTCGTCCTGAATGGACGCGATGGCGTCAACGATGCGCTCCCGGCCCGCCGCGTCCTGGGTCCCAAACCCCTCGTCGATGAACAGGGTCGGCAGCGGCGCCCCTAACCGCTGCGACAACACCTTGGACAGGGCAATTCGCAGCGCCAAGTTGATGCGAAACGCCTCGCCGCCGCTGAAAAGCTCGTAGTTCCGTGAGCCCAACTCGTCGCTGATCAGGATGTCCAGCGTTTCGGTGGTGTTGCCGCCCTGGTTAACGCGCTGTGTTTCCAGTTTGACGGCCATCCGGTTGTCGGTCATGCGACCCAGCAGGTGGTTGGCCTCGTTTTCCAGGTGCGGCACCGCCGAGTCGATGAGCATGGCCGGTACGCCGCTCCTCCCGAACGCTCCGAAAAGCTCTGCGTAGATGCCTTGCTCCGTTTGGGCGTCTTGGTGGGTCCGCTCCAACCGGGCAATCTCCGACCGGTATGCCTCCATCCGTTCTGCGTCGCCCTGCAGCCGTCCTTGCCGCGCCACCAGATCATCCCTCTCGCGCGACAGCCCGGACAATACGGCCTCGGCGTTCGTTGCTGCCTGTTCAAATTCGGGCAGTCCCAATAGCGCGGCCCGGTCGTCCGCCAGCCTGCGCTCGGCTTCCTCCAGGTCATTCCGTAGCCGGTGCGCTCGTTCTTCTCCTCGCGTCAGGTCCGCTTCATCATGGGGCAATCGCGCCGCCGCCGAGTCCAGCGCCAACTTGTCGCCTTCCCAGTGCTGCAACGTCTGGGTCCATTGGTACGCCGCCTCTCGTTTCGCATCGTCGTAGCCGAGGTCGGCGATCTGGGCGTCCACTCCCTCCAGTGCTTGACGCTCCTCCACGGCGAATTTCCTTTCGTCCAGCGTGGCCCGCATGGTCGACAACCGCGGTCGCAGCGATGCCAGCAGTTCGCCCGATTCTTCGCTCTGTCGACGTTGCTGCTCAAGTCGGCCCCGTTCCTGTTGAGCCGCCCGTTGCCTTTGGAGCAATGCGCGGCTCTGGGCCTCGGTTTGGGCCGCCAAAGTTTCCCGCTGCTGGGTCAATCCTCCGACCCGGACGGTGAGGTCGGCGTGCAGCCGCAGTTTCGCGTCGATCTCCGATTCGTACCAACCGGCGATGTTGGTGCAGGCGTCCTCTGATAGCGGAGAGCGGCACAGTGGACAAACCGCGTCTGGCCCTCGCGCAATGGACATCTCCTGCTGTTTGGCCCGCAAGTCCCTGCCTTCCTCGACGCATCGTTCCAGGTCGCTGGTTCGGGCGGCGATCTCTGCCGTCAGGTTGGAAATCTGCTCGGCCTGCGCGTCCATAGCGTGCTGTTCGTTGGTCAGCCCCCGTTCGGTTTCCGCGAGCTCGCCCAGTTTGATGGCCGTGCGCTCCGCCAACGACGCCGCAGGCTCGAGGTCTTCCCGGATCCGTCGTTCCAGTTCGCCAATTTCCGATTCCAGCGACGCCTGTTCCCGGTTGATCGCCGTGATCAGAGCGGTCCGCTGGTTCTGCAGTGCGCCGTGCTCGCGACGAACCAACTCCAGCCGGTTTAGCTCGACGCGGGCGTGGTCCAGCAGTTTCGCTCCTTGTTCGATCTCGCCGGCGCGACTGGTCAATTCACCTGCGCTTTCGATGCGCTCCCGAATCGCCGCTAGGTTGGACTCTTCCTGCTGAATGTTTTGCTGCAATTGGGCTACGGCATCCTCAGCGACAGTCAATTCGGTTTGTTTCCGGTGCAGTCCTGCCAGTGCGTCGCGTCGGCTTTGGACCGCGACTGCGGCATCGTTCAACTCCTGCGACAACGCCCTCAGGCGGCGGTCTATTTCCGCCAGCTCCGGAGTGGGATCGGTTAGCTCATCCAAGGCGGCCCGGGACTGCATCAGGGCTCCCTCGGTTCGGGTGACGCTGTCCTGCCATTCCGAACGCTTGCCGCGGGCAGCCGCCAGCAGGAATTCGTACAAATCGAGACCCAGGATAGACGACAGCACTTCCTTGCGCTCGGAAGGAGTCTTGCGCGTGAATTCGTCTGAACGGCCCTGCAACAGGAACGCCGAATTCACGAACGTGTCGTAGTCCATTCCCACCAGGTTCCTGATGCGGCCGCTTGTCTCGTTCAGCGTGTTGCCGGTGATCGGGCGAGGTTGGTCGCCATCGTCCAGCACAAACAGGTCCAGCTCCGTGCGCCCCTGCCCGGCGCTGCGCCGTCTGCGGATCGCCCGGTAGGTTTGCGCTTTCGCCTGGAAATCAAGCTCAACCCGGCACTCAGTTTCACCGTAGGCGATCAGCGAGTTGTGGTTCCGGCTCCCGGTTCGGGCCTGCCCCCAGAGACACCACGTCATCGCGTCGAGCAGGGCCGATTTGCCGTGCCCATTCGCCCCGCACAGGCAGGCGACGTGCACACCCTGCAAATCAAGGGGCGGCACATCGTCGCGGTAACACAGGAAGTTCCGGACGGAAAGTCTGAGCGGGATCATCGTGCGCGCGATTGTATCATTCGGGGTTCGGTTGACTCGCCCGGTGTTATAATTTCTGCCGGTCTGAACGAGATGGTGGCGGCGAATAATTACAGGGCGATGGACGGGGACGGCCCCATCATCGTGGTGGAGGAGTTGCGGAAGCGCTACGGCGACGTTCAGGCCGTCGACGGCGTTTCGTTCCAGGTGCAGAAGGGCGAGGTTTTCGCCCTGCTGGGCCCAAATGGGTCGGGCAAAACCACCACCGTTGAAATCATTGAAGGGATGCGCACCGCCGATAGCGGGCGCGCCAGTGTCGCGGGAATCGACGTCGGCAAAGACCCCCGGGCAGTCAAGCACCTGATCGGCGTGCAGTTGCAGAGCAGCGCGTTTTTTGAGCATCTGCAACTCCAGGAATTGCTCAAGATGCTCGGCAGCATCTACCGCGCCAAGGTGGACCCTGAGCCCTTGCTGAGCGCGGTTGATCTCTGGGACCGGCGATCCGCATCGTTTCGGACGTTGTCCGGCGGCCAGAAGCAGCGCTTCGCCATCGCTGCCGCCCTGGTCAACGACCCGGCCGTGATATTCCTTGATGAACCAACCACGGGTCTGGATCCGCAGGCGAGGCGGCTTATGTGGGAGACCATTGCGGGCTGGCAGGCTGAGGGTCGCACCATCGTGCTGACGACCCATTACATGGAAGAGGCTGAAGAACTTTGCGACCGCGTGGCGGTGATGGACGCCGGCAAGATAATCACGCTGAACAGCCCAGAGGCGTTGATCGAGGAGCTGATCAGTCGCGGGTTCCATCGGGAGCACGAGGTTCGCGCCGCGACGCTTGAGGACGTCTTTCTGGACCTCACCGGCCGCTCGCTGAGAGAGTTCTGAGTTGGCTTCCCGCCCCGAGATTTACATTACCTGGATGTCCATCAGGATGTGGGCGAGGGATCGCGCCGCCCTTTTTTGGACATTCTTCCTGCCCCTGGTCATCATGGTCATATTCGGGCTGCTCAATTTCGGTGAGTTGGGCAAGGTCGACCTTGGCATCGTAGACTTGGCGCAGAATGAAGCATCCGCTCGATTCATCGAAAAAGCCGAAGGAGTGGAAGCCCTTCGCGTCACCATCGGCGAAGATGCGGACGAACGCGCCGCCCTGGCCGACGGGCAGCGAGACCTCATCGTCATCCTGCCGGTGAATTTCGGTCCCGTGGCAACCGGCCAAGGCGTCGTCTGGGAACCGATGACGATCCAGGCTCTGTATCATGCCGGGCGTGCGGCGGAGTCCCAGGTCGGCCTGGGCATTCTGCGCTCCGGCGTGGACGAGATGAACTTTGCGTTGAGCGGAGTTGACCGGCTGGTAACCTTGGAAAGCGAGGCGGTGGCTGCCCGGGATTTGGGTTACATCGACTTCCTCATGCCCGGCATCATCGGCATGGCGATCATGCAATTGGGTCTGTTCAGCGTGTCGTTCAGTTTCGTAACCATGAAGCGCGAGGGCGTCCTCCGCCGCCTGTTGGCGACGCCCCTCAGTCCGGTCACCCTGCTAGGTTCCCAGGTGATCACCCGCTTGTTGGTGGTTATCGTCCAGACCCTCATCCTGACCGGCGTTGCGGTGTTCCTGTTCGGGGCCGAATTTGCCGGCAACTTCTTTGCCGTGCTGTTGGCTGCCGGTTTGGGCGGCGCGGTGTTCCTCGCCCTGGGCTTCGCTGTGTCCGGATGGGCGCGCACCGAGCAGCAGGCCGCGCCCCTGGCCAACATAGTTTCGCTGCCCATGATGTTCCTGTCCGGAGTGTTCTTCTCCCGAGATGTCCTGCCCGGCGTTCTCCAGGTGGTAACCGACTACCTCCCGCTCACGTTTCTGGTCGAAGCGATTCGCGGCATGACGGTGCAGGGCGACTCGATCATAGCTCAGTGGCCGAACTTTCTGGGAATGGCGGTCTGGTTTGTGATAGCCTTCATCATCGCCAACCGCACTTTCCGCTGGGAATAATGTACCCCATGTCGTGACGAGCCTTTTGCTTGCAATCCATTCTGCAGCGTGCCAGAATGAAATCAGATCACAGCGGGGGCGAGCGTTATGACAGCTATCGCCATAATCATGGCAGTCATTGGCCTGCTGCTGCTATGCAGCAGCCTGGGATTGGCTGTGTACTGGCTCGTACTCCAACTACGTAAAGCGGATGGAAACGACGGGACCAATCCCATTCCAATTGGAGAAAAAATCAGCCCGTGACGCGGTACATACTACCTGCCATAATCATTTTTGCACTCTTGGCTTTGATTATGTTGGGCGGTAGCGCGATTGTTTGGCAAGCATCCGTGTCATCAGATACATTGACCCCCGCGCAAATCCGGCTATTGGACATAGCCGAATGGATGCTCAAGGGCGCGTTTTTGTCGCTATTAGGGTTTTTGGTTGGGTTGGGGATGAATATACGTGACTGAAAGTAATGTTTGACAACCTGACCGATAGACTAACCGGCATATTCAACCGGCTGCAGGGCCGGGGACGCCTCAGCGAAAAGGACATCGACGACGCCCTGAGCCAGGTGCGCCGTTCCCTTTTGGAAGCCGACGTGAATTTCCGCGTCGCCCGCGATTTCGTTGCCACGGTCAAGGAGCGTTCGCTGGACAGTAGTGTCCTGGAGAGCCTTTCGCCCGGCCAGCAGGTGGTCAAAATTGTCCACGAAGAGCTTACCGAAATCCTGAGCGCCGGAGATCACCGACTCACACCGTCCAGCCAGTTGCCGTCCGTCCTTATGCTGGTCGGCTTGCAGGGTTCCGGTAAAACCACCACCGCCGCCAAATTGGCGCTGAACATGAAACGGCAGAGCCACAGCCCCATGCTGATCGCCGCCGACCTGCGCAGGCCAGCCGCCATTTCCCAGTTGGAAACGTTGGGCAAGCAGTTGGACATCCCGGTTTACTCCGAGGATCCCAAATCGTCCACTCCCGCCAAGGTCGCTGCCGCCGGCGTAAAACGTGCTACGGAACTCGCCCACACTTGGGCCATCGTGGATACGGGTGGTCGGCTCCACATCGACGACGACCTGATGTCGGAACTGGAGGACGTAAAAAAGGCGGTCTCGCCCCACCAGACCATCCTGGTGGTTGACGCCATGACCGGACAGGACGCGGTCAACGCGGCCCAGGAATTTCACCAGCGTGTCGCGCTCGACGGCCTGATCCTCTCCAAGATGGACGGAGACGCCCGGGGAGGCGCGGCGCTATCCATCACTCGCGTCACCGGCGTGCCGATCAAGTTCATCGGCACCGGCGAGCGCAGCGACGCGCTGGAACAGTTCCATCCCGACCGCATGGCTTCCCGCATCCTCGCCATGGGCGACGTGATGACGCTCATCGAACGCGCGCAGGAGGCGGTGGACGAAGACAAGGCCCGGGAACTGGAGCGCAAGATGCGCACCGCCAGTTTCACCTTGGACGACTTCCTGGACCAGATCCAGGGCGTCAAAAAGATGGGCGGGTTGTCCTCGGTTCTGGAAATGATGCCCGGGCTTGGGCGGCAGACCAAGAAAATGCAGGGCCAGTTGGACGAGGGTGAGTTGCGTAAGACCGAGGCCATCATCCGGTCCATGACGCTACAGGAACGGTCCAACCCTGAGATCATCAAAGGCAGCCGTCGCCGACGCATCGCCCTGGGCAGCGGCACCAACCCGTCGGACGTGAACCGCGTGCTGAACCAGTTCAAGCAGACCCAGCGGTTGATGCGCCAGTTCTCCAACAACCCCAAGGGGTTGATGAGGATGCTCCGTTAGACGCTCCCCGCGGTCAGGAACCTGCCACTCTGCCGGCTCGCAGCGCCGCGAACAGGTACGCCGTCGCATAGGACCGCCAGGGCGACCACCGATGGGAAAACTCCAGCAGTTCCTCGTCGTTGATCTCGGCTCCGTCGAAGTAGAGACTCGCTACCGTCCTGCGTAGCGCGAGGTCTCCAATCGGGAAACCATCTGGCCGAGCCAGTGCCCGAACCAGTACCCACTGGGCGGTCCAATTACCGACCCCGCGCAGGGCGACCATGCCTTTCACCACCTCGTCATCGGGGAGGTCGTGCATCCTCTCGAACCCATCGGGCGATTCCAACGCTGCTCGGGCAATGCCCTGGATGTATTCCGATTTCCTCACGCTCAGCTTGAGTTGCCGCAGATCCGACACTTCGGCCCTCGCCAGCGTTTCCGCCCGGGGAAAGGCGTACCACTCGCGATCCCCAATGGATGTGTGCAGCCCGTAGTTCTGAATCAACAGGTTGCGGACGATGCGCGCCACCGCGGTGGCAATCTGCTGTCCCATCACCGCCTGCACCAACGCCTCGAACACCGACGCCGTCCTGGTATTGTGGTAGCCATAGAACTGCTCGACAACGTCGCGCAGGATCGGGTCGTGCGCTACGGAATCGTAAAAAGGCCGCAGGTCCTGGTCGCAACCCAGCAGCCATGAGATTTGCCGGCTCGCCCGCTCCGCGTCGTCGTCGGTCAGATCGTCGCCGGTCAGAGACACGGTCAATTCAGGGTCGTCCACCGAACCGGTCGATTCCACCTGGGCCAGCGCGGCCTTGTCCCCCAAATCCAGCAACCTCAGGTAAGCACCGTCGATATAGTCCTCGGTCTTGAACTCCTGATCTCGCGAGTAGCTGGGCTGCCCCGCCGTCATCTCAAAGTCGTACGGCGCGACCGGCGTGATGATCCTGGTCAACGTGGTTTCCATCAGATTTCGACCTCTCCCAAATTGGAATAAATCGCGCCCTGCGGTGTCAGTTCGCTTTGGTATAGCCGGACCACGCTGGGACGCCAAGGCTCCAATTTCGTGATGGAGCAATGCCAAATGGCCGTGCCAATTTTCTTGCGGTCGGCTGACGATGCCCGGTCCCTGACGCGGCCTAAAGTCAAGTGCGGCCGAAACGGGCGCCGCTCGGCGGACCAGCCAAGCCCGACCATCAGGGTTTCCGCTCGTCCGTAGAGGTCTTCGAGTATGTCGAGTTCGCCCGTGACTCCCGCCCACAGCACGCGTGGGTTTCTGCTGTTCGGGAACGTGCCAAACCCTGACAGCGAAAGCTCCGGCGCCTGCGCCCCTTGCAACGACGCAACCAACCCGGACAGGATTTCGGGCACGGTACGTGCATCGGTAGGTCCCAGGAACTTGAGCGTCAGGTGGATGCCGGAGGGCTGCACCCAACGCACGGCGCCCGATGTTTCACTGCGTAGGTTTCCGATTACGGATCCTAAGGCCAGCGTCCACTCGGCCGGCAAAGGCAGCGCGATGAACGTGCGCAGTGTGCCGTCGACGTCAGGCACCTTTGAGTTCCTCCCGCCACTCTCCCAATTCCCGGTACCAACCGGTCAGATCGGCCAATGAATACCGTGCGTTGGCCGGACTCGGGTTAGGCAGCACGAACACCCGGCTGCTCCCGATGCAACGGTCCTGTCTCCCCAGGTCAATGTTTCCCGCGTTGGGAATGTCCTCAGCGTACCGCAGGTATGCACGGTAGGCGATGAGGCCGTGGAAACACGCGATCATGGGACCGGCGGCGGTGATCTTTTCCTTGAGTTTTGGCGCGTCTCGGCGATAGTCTGCCGCGCTCAGGCCCGAGGCCTGGGGCGTGGCCCGTTTCACCAAATCCGTGAAGCCGATTCCCATTTGCATCAGCGAGGCGTCGTCCTCCGGCCCCACCTCGCGACCGACCAATCCCGAGGCGGACAGGGCCGCCCAAAAGCGATTCCTCGGGTTTGCGAAATAGTGGCCAACGCGAACAGAGTACGCGGACGGGTTGATGCCAATCAGCACGATGTCCAGCCAGGGGCGCAGGTAATCGGGCAGCGTTTCGGTTACGCCGGCGTTCGACGCGTCAGTCATTTCTTGGTCCAAACAGTAAGGCGGCCGCGTTCCTGCCCGCTATCGCGTCCATTTCCCGGGGACCCAGTCGGGCGGATCTCACGTAATCCAAAACCCGAGTCTGCATCAACAAGGGATAATCGCTACCGAACAGCAACTTGTCGGCGCCGGCGGTTATCACGCTGGCTTCGATCGCGCTGGCACTGTAGAGGTAAGGCAGCGCCGCCGTATCATACCAAACGTTGGACAGCGCCCCGCCGACCTCTGGCATAGCAGCGTAGAAGGGCAGGCCGCCGCCCAGGTGTGCCAGAACGATCCGGTTGTCGGGGAAATGCGACACGAACCGCAGCAGCTTTTCAGGGGTGGTCGTCCCCTTGCCGGGATAAACGTGCCCCACCGGTTCGGAGGCATGGATCGTGATTGGGGCGGAACGCTCCCGCAGCAGTTCCATGATGGGTTCCATGACCGTCCGGTCTGAGATGTCCAATCCCTGGGTGTCAGCGTGCAGTTCCCCTATGCCTACGGCGCCCGCATCCAGGCAACGCCTGGCTTCCGAAACTGCCGCATCGCCCCAGGCTGGATTCACTGACGCGAACGCGGATATGCGGTCCGGGCGCGAAGTCGCAGCGTCGATAAGATAATCATTCGCTGTTGCCGCGATCTCTCCGTCGGTCCACCCGAATCCCATGACCACCGTGTGATCAACTCCGGCCCGGTCCATGTCTCTGAGCAACGAATCGACGTCTGCGGTTCGCCCGCCGCCGTCCGGAAACAGGGCAGCGTAGGTCGCGTCGTGTTTCGACAACTCCTCGTGCCGTCCGATGAAATCGGGGGGCAATATGTGGCAGTGGAAATCGATGATCATGAGATCTGGCCTCTCAGGCAGCCTTCTATCGTACCCGATATGGACACTTGGGGGGGCGGCGAATATAATTCTTTTTGCCCTTAATATCATTCTTGTCGATAGCAGGTGACGCTTTGGCTGTAGTGACCCAACCGATGTTGACCGTTGAGGAGATGCGTGCCACCGCTCTCGAATCTCGGCGGGAAATCCTCAATATGATTTTCGACGCCGGCAGCGGGCACACCGGCGGTTCCCTGTCTGAAATCGACATCCTGATCGCCCTCTATTTCGGTGTCCTCCGTTACGATCCCGACGATCCCAAGTGGCCGGGTCGCGACCGGTTCATCCTGAGCAAGGGCCACGCTTCACCGGGTTTCTACGTAACGCTGGCAAGGGCAGGATATTTCGATCCCATCGAACTCGGTTCTTTCCGCAAAACCGACGGGCTGCTCCAGGGCCACGCACACCCGATGACCCCCGGCGTCGAGATGAATTCAGGGTCGCTCGGGATGGGGCTTTCCTTCGCGCTGGGGCATGCGTTGGCCGGCAAGATGGACGGGCGTAACTACCGGGTGTTCGCGCTGCTGGGCGACGGCGAATGCCAGGAAGGCGAGGTCTGGGAGGCCGCGATGTCGGCCGCGCATCACGGCGCCGACAACCTGACCGCGATAATCGACCGCAACCGGATCCAGAACGACCGGTTCACCGACGAGGTCATGACCCTGGAGCCTCTGGCCGACCGCTGGCGGGATTTCGGTTGGAACGTGATGTCATGCGACGGGCACGAACACGCCGACATCCTCCACGCGCTCAACACCTCCAACCAAAGCGGTCCAACCGTCATCATCGCGGACACCGTGAAGGGCAAAGGTGTGAGCTTCATGGAGAACAATCCGGGTTTCCACGGGCGCGCGCCAACCGCTGATGAGTACGACGCAGCGCTGGAGGAGTTGGCCTGATGACTACCAACCGTCAGTCGGCGGCAACCCGCGAGACCTACGGCCGCACCCTCTTGACCATGGCGGAGGAACATCCCGACATAGTGGTGTTGGGCGGTGACCTCAACGTTTCCACCTTTGTCCACCTGTGGCGGGATCAATACCCCGACCGGTTTTTCGACTTCGGCCCGGCGGAGCAGAACATCGTTGGCGTAGCCGCCGGATTGGCGGCGGCCGGCAAAATCCCGTTCGTCAGCACCTTCAGCGTCTTCGGAACCGGACGACCGTACGATCAGTTGCGGGTCCTGGTATCTCAGCCTTCGCTGAACGTGAAATTGATCTGCACCCACGCCGGCATACTGACGGGTGAGGACGGCATGTCCGCCCACAGCATCGAGGACCTTTCGCTGATGTGCGCCTTGCCGTCGTTCAGCGTGGTGACGCCGGCCGACGCGCCCGAAACGGAGCAGGTCATACGATCCGCGGCAACCACGCAGGGCCCGCTCTACGTTCGGCTGTCCCGGGCGGCGACACCGATCGTTCACGATGACGACTACCAGTTCGGCTTGGGGAAAGCTGAAGTCATGCGGGCAGGGAACGACGTCAGCATCATCGCGTGCGGCTCGCTGGTCGCTCCCGCCCTTGACGCCGCAGAAAGCCTGGCGGGTCAGGGCGTCCAGGCCCGGGTCATCAACCTGCATACCCTCGCTCCCGCCGATGAGACCGCAATCATCGCGGCCGCCCAGGAAACCGGAGCCATCGTCTCGGCAGAGGAGCACTATGTTCACGGCGGTTTGGGAAGTGTGGTCGCCGGCGTCGTCGCGCGCAACCATCCGGTTCCCGTCGAGATGGTCGCCCTGCATGGGTACACCAGTTCCGGCCCCGCCAACGAGTTGATGGCCAAGAACGGCCTGAACGCGGAGGGTGTCGAGCAAGCAGCCCTGCGTGCGATCAAGCGCAAGTAAATCGACCGAGCGAATAACCTCTTTCCCACGCGGATTTCACCGCATCGGCGGTGCTTGCGGCTTCGGCGGCGATGGCCGCATGGTTCGGCACGGTACGCCCTATCACACGCTGCCTAATCGGTTCGGTTTCCATCTCAATGCGGCAGCGGCGGGACACCTCCACACTCTCAGTTTGGTTGACACTCTTACGGGCCCGGTGCTAGCATAATTCGCCGCCGACACGAATACGTTTCGCCGGTTTTTAACGGGGCTTGACCCCTCACCAAGGAGAACGCTGATGGCCGAACAGCCCGAAATTCATCGCGGTTTGATGAACGTCTATATGGACACCACGCAGTCCAGTTTCATCGACGGCGAGATCGGAAAACTGCTCTATCGTGGCTACGACATCCACGATCTGGCCGAAAAGTCCACTTTCGAAGAGATTATCTACCTGGTTCTGTACGGGGAGTTGCCCGACAGCGCTCAGTTGGCCGAGCTGGATGATTTCCTGCGCGCAAACCGCCGGATACCCAACGAGATCATCACGGTTATCGATGCCGTTCAATCCGCGCACCCGATGGACGTGCTCCAGACGGCGATGATCGGCTTGGCTGCCTTTGACCCAGAATCAGAGGACAACTCCAAGGAAGCCAACGTCCGCAAGGCTCTGCGGCTCACCGCCCAGGCTCCCACCATCGTTACGGCGCACCATAGGATCCGCAACGGCCTGGAGCCGGTCGCTCCCAACCCGGATCTGAATCATGCCGGCAACTTCCTATACATGCTGTTCAATGAAGTTCCCGACGAGGAGACCATCGCCCTGATGGACGTGGATTTCATCCTCCACGCAGAGCACGGGGTCAACGCATCCTCATTCGCGGCCCGCGTTGCCGCGTCCACCAACTCGACGCTGCATGCAGCCGTATCGGGCGCAGTGGGCACCCTCAAAGGCCCTGCCCATGGCGGCGCCGCCGAGGAAGTGATGAAGATGTCGATGGAAATCGGCAATCCTGAGAACGCCGAGGAATACGCCCGGCGCAAGTTGGACAACCGCGAACGCATTATGGGTTTCGGCCACCGGGTGTACCGGGCCGAGGATCCGCGCGCCCGTCACCTGCGGGAACGCTCGCAGGCTCTGGGTGAGAAGCGTGGCGATCCCCGCTGGTTCCAGATCCTCACTCATCTGTCCGAAGACGTCATGGCGCCGTATCGGGACCGGGGAATCTACGTCAACGTGGATTTCTACGCGGGCTCGATCTATCACCTGCTGGGGATAGAGTCCGACCTGTTCATACCCATCTTCGCCCTGGGCCGTGTGCCCGGCTGGTCCGCCCAGTGCATAGAGCAGTACGAGAACAACATCCTGCTGCGCCCACGACTCCTTTACACCGGCCCCATGGACCGCGACTACGTCCCCATAGATCAGCGTTAGCACCGTCGTAATATCTGCCAACGCGTAGGGGCGAATAATCATTCGCCCCTACATTTTTTGCTGTTTTTGCTCGGCTACGGGTAAACCTCCAGGTTCCCCAAATGCACCTCGGCAACGATCTCCTGCGCATCGCCATGATCATGACCGTCGTGGCTATCGTGCCCGTCCTGGTTGTGTCCCTCCGATGCGGAACCCTGTCCCACATCCGGAACGGTAACGGTGACCGTATCTTCGGCTACTCTGCCGTCGTACACCAATTCCCGGTGATCGTTGGTGTTCAATGACACCCTGATTTCGTGGTCTCCGGGCGGCAGGTTTTCGATGCGATAGCTGGACTCGAACACGCGGCCCAGTTTCTCTCCGTCCACGTAGATGTGGGCGTGCCCCGCGCCGGCCGTGTGCGCCTGGTCCACCGACTCGGGCGCGAATCGTATTCCTTCCACATCTATCCCAACGTCCACTGCGCCCCGCGCATCGACCTCAGCCGTGATTGAGACGCCGACGGGCGCCTCTGACACCAGCGTCTCCGCGGCGGTTCCGTTGTGTCCGTGCTGGCCGGAGTGGTTATCGTCCTCCATCTTTCCGGCAGCGAAAACGTGGAAGTTGATGCCGAATGCCCCTGCGTTTTCGGCTATGAATTCCAGTTGGCCCGGGTGTTCCGGTGACACCTGAGCCGTCAGGTCGTAACCGTGCAGGTGTATTTCTCCATGCTCATCCGCCGTGAACTTGAGGCGCACGGTGTCGCCCTGGGTTACGCGCAGGTCTTCCCGCGTCAGGGTAGTGTCGCGGTTGGCGATGGCCAGGTTTATCAACCTGGCGTCGTTGCTCGCGGTCGTGCTGTCCGAACCGTTGCTGGTACCGGATTGGGCGTCTTGGTGTTGGGGTTCGCCGGACGCTGCACTAGCTGATTCCGCATTGACGGCGGGTGTTGGCGACTTCGGTTGCGAAGCGGTTCCGCACGCGGTGAGTAGCGGCACGGCGACCAGGGCGAGTGATAATGCCAGCCAAAACACCGGCCGGCGCGATGTTGCGTGATTCAGTCGCATCACGAAAATCCTCCGTTGTGTTGATGACGAAAACGGTTGAGTGAGGAATTACGCGATGGGAGGGGGCAGTGGCGGAGCGACGCTGTGTTCTTCCGGTTGCCGCATTGTGTCGGCGAACGGCGCCAGCGGGTTCGACTCTTTCCCGCGTGGCGGCGCTGGGCGCAACGCTTCGGGCGCGTTGTGCGATGGGGCGTTCAATACAGCGAGCAACAGGCCGACGGTCGGGTCGGTGAGATACACCGTCGTTCCAACGCGGTATCCGTCGTCTCCAGTCATCAGCGACGCCGTGGGACTGCCGTGGGAATGCGCCGCATTGGTCTCAAGCGCGTGCTGGTGGCTTGCCGCCCTGCCGTCCAGATAGATGTGGCCGTGCGTATGGGACCGCTCCGCAAAGTGGTGGTCGTCCAATGGCCCGACTATTGGGAGGAACAAAGCAAACAATGCAATCGCCAGGAGAAACATACGCGCCAACGATGGCAGCTCATACGCTTCAGGCAGCGAATGGCGTTGAATAGCGCGGGCGCGGGGTTTCATAGCCGGAGCGGGTGCGGGCTTCGTTGACAGCAAATCAAGCATAGCAGATAATGTCGGGCGATATATTGAACACTACATAGGAGGCTAAAAGATGGCATCTCAGGACATCGCCTTGATGGCCCATCTGATGCGCCGTGCCGGTTTCGGGGCATCCCGCGAGGAGTTGGAACGGCGGGCAGCCAATGGCTACGAGGCCACGGTTGAGGAGCTGCTCAACCCCGAAAGCCAACCGGCCATTGACCGCTACGAGCTGGTTCGCTACCAGCCCTGGACCTGGCGCCCGGGCACCATTCAGGGAATGGGTTCGGCCGAATGGCTCCACTTCATGATCAACACCAAGCGCCCGCTGGAAGAGAAGATGGCTCTTTTCTGGCATCAGATCTTCGCCACCGGCGTGTCCAAGGTTGACCACTACGACGAGATCACGCGCATGGTCGCCCTGTTCCGCGAAAAGGGCATGGGCAACTACAAGGACCTGTTGCTGGAAGTCGCCAAAAACCCGGCGATGATCTACTGGCTGGACAACTTCGAGAACCACGCCGATGCCGTCAACGAAAACTGGGGCCGCGAACTGCTGGAGCTCTTCAGCATGGGTGTCGGCACCTACACCGAGGTCGACGTTCGTGAAGCCTCCCGCGCCTTCACCGGCTGGACCTTTGAGGCCAAGCTGCCCCGCGGGCCCATTGGCCGCCACGACTGGCAGTTCCAGTACCTGCCCGAAGACCACGACGAGGGAGAAAAGTCCTTCCTCGGCGAGACGGGCAACTTCAACGGCGAAGACATTATCAACATCATCTGCGAACATCCCGCCACCGCCACCTTCATTGCACGCCACCTGTACAACTTCTTCGTGGCCGACGAAGCGCAGGTTCCGGCTTGGCAGGTGACCCCGCCCAAGGATGAGGACGCCATTGATCTGCTGGCCGACGCCTTTGTGGACTCCGGCTGTGACATGACGGCAGTCCTGCGGGTTCTGTTCAACAGCGACTTCTTCAAGAACGCCCGCTATGCTCGCCTCAAGAGCCCCGCCGAAGTGGTTGCCGGCACCCTGCGACTGGTCGGCGGCTTCGAGTTCCCCGGGCCCGGCCTGGGCGAAATGGCGCGCCAGCCCACCTACATGGGCCAGGATTTGCTCAACCCGCCCAGCGTGGAAGGCTGGCACACCGGCGTGGAGTGGATCAACAGCGGATCCCTCATGCGCCGCATCAACTTCACCGCCGACATGGTCAGCGACGTGAACCGCCCCGGCATTCGGTCCATGATTAACCGCATGCAGTCCCAAGGTGACCTCACCCCGCAGGCCATGGTGGACAACTGCCTGGACCTCATGGGCCCGCTGGAAGTTGACGATGCCACCAGGCAGGAACTCGTCACCCATGCCGAGACCGCCGGTACCATCTCCTGGGCTACGGATGCGGACGTGAACGCGTCCGAGGAGCGAATCTCCGAAATGCTGCAGCTGATCGTTTCGCTGCGCGATTACCAGTACGCCTGACGATATGAGCGCGGCGAAGCCACCGAGCTATCGCCGCGCTCACCGTCTCGGAATCCGCCCACGCGGAACGATACCCACAGGAGCAAGCAACATGACCTCTACGAAGAAAGATCCGGTTCTCGTAGTCCTGCAACTCACCGGCGGCAACGACTACATGAACACCGTCATCCCCCACGCGGAACCGCTGTACCGTGAGAAGCGGCCCGTGGTGGGCGTGCCCGATGAGCGCATCCTCAAGCTGAACGACAGCATCGGTCTCCACCCCGAACTGGCCCCCTTGCGCCGGTTCTGGGACTCGGGCGACATGGCCATCATCCACGGCGTCGGTTATGCCAACAGCCCGCGCAGCCACTTCCGCAGCATGGACATCTGGCACACCTGCGAGCCCGACACTCTGGGCACCGAGGGCTGGCTGGGTCGCGCCACCCGCGACATCGACCCCAACAAGGAAAACGTTGTCACCGCCGTCAGCTTCGGCCCGAGCCTGCCTCGCGCCCTGGCGCTCCCCGGCGTTCCCGTCGCGTGTGTTGACGACCTGGAAAACTTCGGCATGCTGACCAGCATCCAGGAAGAGATGCAGCGGGAAAAGATAATTGACCGCTTCTCGCGCCTCTACTCCCCCACCATCGGCAGCGGTTTCGTTATGGACTACTTGGGCCAGACCGGTTTGGACGGGCTCAAGGCCGCTGACATACTCAAGGCCGCGCCGGAGCAGTACAGCAGTTCCGTTGAGTATCCCGACACCCCCATCGCCCGGAAGCTCAAGGGAATCTCCCAGGTGCACCAGGCCGGACTGGGCAGCCGGGTCCTCTACTGCGACCATGGCAGCTTCGACAGCCACTCCAACCAGGTCGGCATGCACGATGGTCTGTGGCGCGACGTATCCGCCGGCGTGTCCAGCTTCTTTGACGACCTGCGCGAAAACGATGCCGCTGACAACGTCATCCTGATGATGTTCTCCGAGTTCGGCCGCCGCGTCCACGACAACGGCAGCGGAACCGACCACGGCGCCGCCGGCCTGGTCCTCATCATGGGCGACCCCATCAAGGGAGGTGAGTACGGTGAGTACCCGTCCTCCAAGCCCGAAGATCTGGAACAGGGCGACCTCGTCCCCAACACTGACTTCCGCGGCGTGTACTCCACCATTTTGGAAGATTGGATGGGCCTGGACGCCAACCCAATCGTGGGCGGCCAGTTCGAGAAGGTAGCCTTCGTCTAAGAGCGCGAGGGTTCCGGTCTCCGGGACGCGCCGACAGGCAGAAACGGCCGGGGCCGGCGGGTGCGAATCTGCTGGCCCCGAATATTTGAACCAACACACTAGCAACGAGCAGGTAAAACTATGCTTACGCAGATCGCAAAAGGCCGAGTGTACGACTACAGCCATTCGGTCGGACGCGGAGCCGCCTCCGGTATGGGTTTCAGCCAGCCCACCTCCATGGCTTTTGAGGGCAACACGGTGTACGTGTTGAACCGGGGTATCGAGGGCATCTCCAACGTCCCGTGGAACAGGCTGGCGTATGGCGCCCGCGTCAGTATCATCGATTTGGGCGAAAACCCCGGCGACGAGGAGTTCACCGGCGAGTTCGGGAAGTACGGCGACCGGGACGGCGAGTTCATCTGGCCTTCCGGCATGGTGCTCGCCCCGAACGGTCATCTCTACATCGCTGACGAATGGCTCAACGAAGTTTCCGAATTCGATAAGGACGGCACTTTCATCAACAAGTGGAGCGCCGTTCCCGACGACGGCGGGGAACACGCCACGTCGAGCTTGGCGGTTGACGCTGACGGCAACATCTACTGCACCGACGGGCGCAGCCACCAGATCCGCAAATTCACCGGAAATGGCGAGTTGATTACCAGCTGGGGATCCTTGGGCGAAGGCAACGGCGAGTTCAATTCCCCGTGGGGAATCACGGTCGATCAGCGCGACAATTCCGTTTACGTTGCCGATCACCGGAATCACCGCGTCCAGAAGTTTGACTCTGACGGCAACTGGTTGATGCAGTTCGGCGAAGCCGGCACCAAGCGCGGCCAGATGCACCTCCCGGTCAAGGTGACGATCGATCCTCAGGGCGACGTTTATGTCGCCGACTGGAGCGACAACGGCATGCACCCCGGCCGTGTCCATGTCTTTGACAAGGACGGCAACTTCATCATTTCCCTCATCGGCGATGCTCAGCAGTTGAGCAAGTGGGCCGACATGACGGTCGTCGCCAACGCCGACTACCTCAAGCGCCGGCGCGAGGTTCCCACCACTGAGTCCGAGTGGCGGTTCGCCCTGCCGACCGACGTTCATTTTGACGAGGAGCGCGGCCGTATCGTGGTGCTGGATGCGCAGCGCAGCCGGCTGCAGATTTACCACAAGCTGGAAGATTACCTGGTTCCGCAGATGAACCTGTGATCCATCGCGGCCGATAGCGCGTGTAGGGGCGAATGATCATTCGCCCCTACTTTTACCCACCCATCAGATATGATTACACCGGCTCAGGAATCAGAATACATCCAACTGGCGGAGGCGTCCCCGGCCATGTTGTGCCACGAAGCCCCGCCGGAGATTCTGGAAGCGTGCGCGCTCGACAACGAGCCCACGCCGTTTCTGGAGCAGTTCTTTGAGGCGGGCATTCGCGCTCACGCTCGCGCGGCCCACGGACGTGAACTACCTCAGATGTACGTGGACAACGCCATCCTGGTGCTGTGGCTGCGGGCTTGCCGCCTTTACACCAACGGCCTGTTGGGCGTAACGGATCCGGACCTGGAGAAGGAATTCTTCTCCAGCGCCGACGTCACCCCAAGTTGAACTTGGCGCGGATTTGACGATAGCCTGTTGCACTGCGCTACAATACCTCGAGGGCGCGGCGTATATCGCTATCGTGCTCGCCGTCCTGGGAGTTCCGCAATTGCTGACCTATTATTTCGACCAGCGAGACCGCCGCCGTGCCCGCGCTGAGGATCGGGCAGAGGCGGAGCGAGTGCGCCGGGAAGAACGCGCGGATGCCGAACGCCGGCACCATGAGATGATGACCGCGTTGATCGCCATATTAGAGCGAAACGGCCACACCCCACCTGAACAATCACGTGCTATTGAGCAATTGCAGCGACGGATCGCCGAACTCGAGGCCGAAAACGCGCGGCTACGGAACGGCGATGGCGTCGCCGGCGGTAGCTGACTCTTTCAAGAACGCGTTAGTCCTACTCGGTAGGGGCTCAGAGCCAATGGCCACCATATTGGATTCCAAAGCGGCTGGCGCCCGTCGGTTTGAAGGTCAAGTCGCCGTCGTCACCGGCGGCGGGCAGGGCATCGGCGCAGCCACGGCACGCCGTCTTGCTCAGGAAGGCGCGTTCATCGTCATTGGCGATATGGTGGCCGAGTCGTCGGAGCGAGTCCGAGCGGCGATCCTCGAGTTCGGCGGTTCCTGCGAAATTGCCCTGGGAGATCTCTCGAAATGGGAAAACGCCGAGTCCTTGATGGCCGCCGCCCACAACGCTTACGGCAGGATTGACGTCCTTGCCAACATCGCCGGCGGCACCATCTGGTTCCAGTCGTTCCAGTACTACACTCCCGACCAGATTCAGGCGGAGATCGACCGCAGCTTTTGGACGGCAATGTGGTGTTGCCGTGCCGTCCTGCCGTACATGATCGAGCAGGGTTCAGGCTCCATCGTCAACATCGCGACCCACGCCGTTACCGGGCGGTTCCGGGTCCCGTACGCCGCGGCGAAAGCGGCGCAAATTGGATTAACCACGTCGTTGGCCCGGGAGGTCGCGCATCTTGGCATTCGCGTCAACTGCGTGGCTCCCAGCGGCACCGCGGCGGATGACCGCATCACGCCGAGAGACCACGGAGTGTACGTTATCCCACCGGAGTTGCCCGCCAGCGAAAGGGCGGATCAGGAAGAATACCGCTCCGCGACCCGCAACTCCGAGATACCCATGGGCCGGCGCGGCGAGGCCGACGAACAGGCTTCTGCCATCGCATTCCTGGCATCCCACGACGCCTCGTACATCACCGGGCAAGTGCTGGCGGCCGGCGGCGGTCAGCCATACCCCTTCTAGCCGGAAATCTTCAATTCGGTTCGCTGTGTTGGTAGACCCGGCGGCGCTGGATTAGACGCCAGCCCGTTTCCTTGACTGTTCTGCTAATATGGCGGGAAACTACCATGTTTTGACACGGGGGCAGCGATTATGGGACTCAAACGCCTTCTGCTAAAACCGCTTTCCGGCTATCCCGGCGGCTACAAGAAAATGCGCCGGGGAACCCAGGGCTTCGACTCGACACCACCCTTCAAGGTTCCCGACAACCCCAGGGACCGACGCAGTCGTATCCCTCCAACGGGCTTCAAGGAATATTGGTACCCGGCCCTCCCCGCCAAGGATATAAAGAAAAACCAACCGGCCATGCTCCGTATGCTGGGCACCGACGTGGTGTTCTTCAAGGACAAGCAGGGCGAGGTGCAAGCGCTGTTGGACTGGTGCCCTCACCGTGCCGTCTATCTGTCCATGGGGCACTGCTACTTCGAGGGGTTTCTCACTTGCCCGTACCATGGGGCCACATTCGACGGCGACGGCAACTGCGTTGCGTTCCTGACCGAAGGCCCCGAATCCATGATGGTCGGCGCGCCCGGCATGAAGGCCAGGAAGTTCCCCACGGTAACGCTCAAGGGAATGGTCTTCGTGTGGATGGGCGAAGGCGAGCCCGTCGAGCCCGAGGAAGACATCCCTCCTGAAATGTTCGAGGAGCCCAACATCTGCCGGCCGTCCTTCGATATGTTCGATTGCAACTGGGTGCTGGTTCTCGAAAACACCATGGACGCCCACAACGCGTTCATGGTCCACCGGAACGCCTTGCGTATCCTGGGCAGCCGCGTTGGGGGACGACCGCGTACACCGCTGGGCTACCGCACCAACTTGGTCAACAATAAGAACGTCCATTACCGCCCGGGCAGCGGAAAGTCCTCTGTGGAGAGGTATTACTACGACGAAGATGGGAACATCCCTTACCAGATGTATTACCCCGGGGTGGACGGTGTTTGGCCCCTTCACCGCTGGCGCCTTCTCTGGACCTGGTACTTCGACTGGAAGGCCAAGCGCAAGGGACAGGACCCTAACTATCGGCGGGCCTCTGGCGCCGATACGCCAGACGTGAACGAGTGGAACGGCACCCGCCTGCCCGGGATGTCCCGCACCGGCGGCAACAATCGCTACTTCCGTAGCACCCGTTGGCCCGTGCCTGTTGAAGAGAATCTCACCCGCATGGTGTATCTCAACGTGGAACGCTACGAGAAACGCCCCGGGTTCTTCCGGCGGCTGGTGAGTGGGGCCACTTGGCCCTATCGCAACTGGGAGCTCAACTTCAACTTCCGCAACCAGGACTACGATGCTGAAAAGTACACCCAGTACGATATGCCTGAGTATCTGTCGTCCACCGACTCCGTGGTAGTGGCCATGCGCAGGCTCTTCGCAGACCATAACCGCGACGTGATCCGTCAGCGGGAGCGGGAGGAGGTCCTTCCGGAAGTCTTGGAAGAAAGCGAAGCCGAACGCATGGTGCGAGAAGGCGACATCAAAGTCGCGGCTTCCACCGAAGCCTTCGATGCTGATCGACTGGAGGCGGAGCTACTGCGCCGCGTCTGACCACTTGACCAGTAGGTTACAACAGGGCAGCGTTCGCGACGGGATGTTCGGACGCTGCCCTCGTTTACGCGTTAGGGTGGTCCGCCTTTCCCGGTTTGCCTGGAGGTTGGCCGGTCGAGTGCGGCCCGTTTAGAAGTCCCAGATTCCGCGCCCGTTCGTGGAAAAGGGCGTCCCCTTGTTATACTGTGACCGTTCGCTCGCGTTCGTCGCGGAGGGATGGCAGAGTGGACGAATGCACCGGTCTTGAAAACCGGCAGGGCTAATACCCTCGTGGGTTCGAATCCCACTCCCTCCGCCACTGTGCCCTATACGCGATTGCCCCAATCGACGTACTGAGCCTTGCCAACGTGGCTGATCTGTACTTGTTGGCGGTAATCGCCCGACTGCGCTTCGTGTGTTGAAACCCACGGCCTCGGCGAGGATTCCGGGTTTTCTGCCAGCGCTTCCCCAAGCACCCGGCCGTCCATCGTTGTTGGCGCATCGTTCATCCCCAACAGATGCAGGATGGTGGGCGCAAAATCGATGTTCCCGGTCGGGGTTTCCACGGCGGTACCGTTGCGGAGTGATGGGCCTTTGGCCAGCCCCACGTTTTTTAATTCGTGCCGGCTCATGCTCCCGTGCTGCCCCTGTCCGGCCCGTCCCCCTGTGGCGTAAGCATGCCCTTCGTGTCCTACCTCGTTGGGAATGCTGTCCCACCGGAACGACATGCTCAAATCCGGAGACCTCGGGCCGTCGCATCCGATCAATGATGCCGGCAGGGTACCACTGGGTTGCCCGACCCTTTCTGATGCAAACAGCGGCCCGCACCATTCGTGGCTCGTCAGCCATTGGGCCACGGTTTCCGCAGTGTCCGGATTGTTCTCATGTACGTAGAACAGGGCCGATCCCCCGTTGCCCGCCACTGCCACGCCGCCCGGCTTTTCCACCGTCGGAAATCCCGATTCCCGCATCATGCTCTCGATCGGAATGGGCTCGGTGATGGTCGAATAGCCGTGGTCGGACGCAATCAAGATGTCGGTGGTTTCGGACCGCCTGTTTTGCGCCAGCCAACTGAGTACCTCACCGAATTCCGCGTCAGCCTCCCTCAACGCTTGCGGCGCCCGTCCCAGGCCCACACCGTCCTCGTGCTGGGTTTTGTCAGGTTCGGACAACCACAGCAGCGCGACGGCTGGGTCGATCTCCGGCAGGACGTACTCGGTCAGGATGCGTCGGCCATGGTTCAACCGGGCGGTGTTGGGCAGCACCTCGGGGGGCCACTCTCCGAAGCGATCTTCAAGTTCCGGGTGCAAGTGCCTGGGCAACGTGAATTGTGGATGGATGGTCGCGCCGCCCGCAGTCGCGGCGTTGGGGTTGTGCACGTAGGCGTTCCCGCTGGTGCCAGTACCGATCGCGACGTACTCCATGCCGTGCGCGTGCAGCCGGTCAGCCAGGGTTGGGACTAGCAGGGCGTGGCCAGTGGTATCGACGATCGCCTGAAGCGTTGGTTCCATTGCCGGAATTACCTGGTTAGGATCGTAATCTCGGCACAGGTAGGTGTTGCCGGCCAGCCCGTGCAGTCCGGGCCTACAGCCAGTGACCAGGCTTGATGCGTTAACTCTGGTCACGGTCGGGAATACCGGATGGTGATTGGCGAAAGTCACGCCGGTGCGAGCAAATTCAGCGAGGTTGGGCATCAAGTCCGGAGTGATCTGTGCCGACTGCAATCCGTCGAACACCACCACCAGAACACGCTTTTGGTCGGCCATGTTGTAACCCTCTCCTACTCCCGGTCCAACAAATCCCTGATCGCTGCCCAGGCAGCGTCGCTGTCAACTCGTTCCGGCGCCGCAACCATGATCAGGCCTCCATTGGCATCGACGACCTCGCACTTCCCCCACATCTCGGAGTCATCAGTATCGTCTGAGTCAACCACCCGTATGGTCATGGCTTCCAACCCAACCACTTGGGGGTGCGTCGCCGCCAGCACGGCCAACGGATCGTACAAATAAAATTCCTGGCGGGACGAATCTCTCGCAAACCAACCTTCCAGCAGTTCGGCCGCCAGGGTACCCAGTTTGCTGGTGTGGCGAACCTTCTCAGCTTGAGTCCGCGTGATGGATACCCTCCGGCACGCGGCCAGATCGATGAGCGTCAGCGGCAATCCGGATTCGATGATGGTCTTGGCCGCGGTCGGGTCGCTGTAGAAATTGAACTCAGCATGCGACGTCGCGTTGCCGGCGGTGTTGACTGCGCCTCCCATTACTACGATTCTCGCCGCCGATCTCAAAGCCTCAGGGTTTCGTTTCCACAATCGGGCCAGGTTGGTCAGTGGACCCAGCGCGATGATAGTTACCTCCCCCGGGTTGCTTATCAGTGTCTGCGCCAGGATGGGAATCGCTTTGGTGTCGGATGCGGTGAGGTCCGGGTCTTTCAGTCGTCGCGTCAACCCGGATGCTGAGTGGACATGGCGGGCGTACGCATATCGGCCTCGAACCGGCCGCGCGGCTCCCCGGAACACCGGAATGTCCGACCGACCGGCATATTCCAACAACGCCAGGGTGTTGCGAGTGGAGCGAGCCAGCGGCACGTTGCCCGCGGTCGTGGTCATTCCGACGATATCGAAACGCGGGTCGGACAGCAGCATCAGGATGGCAACGGCGTCGTCAACGCCAGGGTCCGTATCGACGACGATTTGTGCCGGCCTACGCATGCGCGACGCGTTCCTATCGGGTGCTTGGCTCGAGCAAGTACGAGTGGCAGTATGCGCGCGCCGCCTGCTCTGAGGAGTATTTTGCTTTGAATCCTGCCGCCTGCCTCAGTTTCGTGTCCGAAACGATCAGAGGGTTTTTGGCGAGGTGCCGTTTACTAGACGCGGACCGACGTTTGGAACGTGGGGCGGAGGCCGGTCGGCCTTTGTGCATATCCCGTAGCGTTTTGATCCCTATGGTGCCGTTGCTGGCCACGTTGTAGATTCCGTCGAGTGGGCGGTTGATGGCAAGTTTAACGGCCCTGGTCAGGTCGTGTTGATGGACCAGTTGCAACGGCGGGTCGCCGTTCCGACCCGCTGCCACAGTATTCCAGAGCAGCTCGTCCGCGACGGGGCTGGATGCCGCGGGGCCGACCGACATCGCGGTACGCAATACCGCAACCTTCAGCCGTTCATCGCCTACCGGTTCATTGCCGGCTGGTTGCAGGGCGGACTCGGCATCCAGCAGGAAGCGGTGCTCGGGTGCCGGCTCCGCGGGGGAGCGCTCGGTCACCGGAATCGGGTTCGCGGATCCTGCCCCGTAAACCCGGATGTCGGAAAGATAAACGAACTGCCGCAGACCCGCCAACCGGCACGCCTGAACCCAGTGTTGCGTGTCGTCCAGGAATTGTCTAGCGTTCGCCCGGTCGTAATGGCTGCCTACGTGAATCACGGAATCTACGGATTCCAGGTGGAATACGTCCGGAGCATCCGCTATGGTCAGTCGTCGGTTATCCAGGACGAGGTCCCAAGCCTTGGATTGCATCACCTCTGGAATGTCGTCAATGGTGAGAATCGCGCCAGTACGGTTAGGCTCCATGCGATACGCGGAAACCCGTTTGACTGGTCGGGTCAGAGAGTAGTCATCGATTGCTACCAACTGACAATCGGGCAACGACCTCTCCAGTTCCATTAACATGAGAGAGCCAAGGGTTGACGACGCGCCGATGACGGCGATCGCCCTAGGGAACTCGCTGGGATTTTGAGACGCCGTGGACATCTAGGGATCTACTGGTACGGGAGCTTGTGGTCATTAAGCCTGAACAATGAGCTACTACACTTCACTGGCGGCTCGCTCGGAACATTTCCAATTCGGTGGCTATCGCGTCATCGGGCAAGGTGGAAATCGTACGGGCGCCGAAATTGCGGGCCAGCACGAAGATCTGCGCCAGCCTTTCTACCAGATCGGCGACCTCCAAGGCTTCCCATATGTCCGGGCCTACGCCGACGACACCGTGGTTCCGCAGGAGCGCGGCGTTGCGATCACCTAAAGCCGCGTATGCTTCCTCGGCTAACTGCTGGGTGCCGGGGAAGGCGTATTTGCTGATCTTGACCGGACCGCCGATAGTGAGCAGCATTTCGTCGATGAGCGGCGGGATGTCGCGCCCAACCACGGATGCCACGGACGCATGAATGGAATGGGTGTGCACGACCGCCTGAACGTCATCTCGATTGCGGTATATCTCCAGGTGCAACCGCGTTTCCGACGAGGGGGCCATCCCTCCTTCTTCGACGGGTTCGCCCTCCAGGTCGACGACCACCAATTCTTCCGGCTGCAAACGGTAGTAAGGGTGATGGGTCGGAGTGACCAGCAACAGCCCGGCGTCGCCAGAGCCGGACAACCTCATACTGGTATTCCCGGAGTACGCGCCGACCAGCCCTCTGCGGTACATCTCGCGAGTGGCTTCGGTCAGTTCCAGGCGTTGTTCAGCCCATTGATCCGACACTGCTTTTCTCCGAGGGGACGTGGGCGACGTTGGACGACATAACCGCCTCAGCAGCATTATAGCCGCTGATCAATGCGCCCTCCATAGTGGATGGCCAACCGGTATTCGTCCATTCTCCCGCCAGGAATAGATTGGGAGATTCGGTGTGAGGACCGGGGCGGAACCTGTTGGCTCCGGGTGTACATCTGAACGTCGCATTGCGTTGCTTGACCACCACTGCGTCAAGCAGTGTCGCATGGCGCGCGTCCGGAAAGGCGTGCCGTATTTCATTGGCTATGGTGTGGGCAAAATCGGATCGCTCGAGGCCAATGTAATCCCATGCCGCGCTCACCGATACGGATAACGATTGCCCACGGCCTTCGTTCGTCTCGCCGAAGATGCGAGTGGAGTTGAACACCCATTGCAACGGGCTATCGAGAAAATAGCAGAAATCTCCTTGCATCACCGGTCTATCGTAGTGTAGGTGTGCGTTTACGATGGGGGAGGTTTGCAAGCCGGACAGGCGGCGCAGCGTCTTTGACTCTGCTAAAAGACCCTCCACGAGGTTGGGCAACGTCCAGAAAGGCACCGCGCTGATGTATGCGTCCGCACGCATGGTCGAGCCATCGCCAACTGTGATGCCTCTAACGATGCACTCTTGGTCAGTATGGATGCAGCGGACCGGAGTGCCGGTCGCGATCGAAACACCCACGTTTTCCAGGTACGACTGTGCTGGGCTAACCAAGGCATCAACCAGCGGGGCGAAGGGATAACCAATGGTGGCGGCATTTTTGCCCGCAAGCAGTCCCTCCTGGACTATCATCAGGCCCATGGACGCGCTTACGTCCCTGACGTTGTCGTTCAACGTACCCTCAACCAACACGTTCCATAGGTTCGATACGATCCGGTCCGTCTGGCCGCGAGCTCGCAGCCAGTCATAGAACGTCATATCTTCCAAGGCCGGATCATCCCGCGAGGTGAACATCGCAGATACGAGACAACGGGTTGCTTGCAACTTGTCGAGCCAACTGAGGTGGGGATACGACAAGAATGCCGGCAGCAAGTACATTGGAGTCGGGGCAGTGATGCCGTAGAGCCTTCCCAACCGCCCCGCACGGTCGTACACCGCGGCATCCAGGTGTGGCTGCAGATGCCAAAGATGGCGCGCACCGATCTTGTCCAGGAAAGTGAGCAAGTTGGTGCATGCTCCCACGACTACGTGCTGACCATTGTCCAGAATCCGCCCGCTGCCAGGATCCTCGAAAGAGAAGACCCGTCCGCCCAAGGAAGACCGGGCTTCTAACAGTGTTACGTTCCATCCGGATTCGGCGAGCCGGGCTGACGCGGCGATTCCGGCAACGCCGCCGCCAAATACCAGCGCGGAGCGTTGTTGGGTTTGGGTGAAGGTTCCAGGCGAACGGGTTGCGGCGATCACTTCAGCCACGGGCCGGTGAGCCATGCCTTGGTCATCAGCGCCAGTTTCGCCTTTTTGCTGACCGTGATGCGTTCGTCGAACACGTTGTATCCGGCGCGTTCGATCCGGTCCAACACGCCGCCGTAGATAAAACCCAATGCGGCGGGACAGGCGCGGGAACGCTTGGGGAGGTACGGCAACAACCCGCGGCCACTGACGAAATACTCGCGGGCTCTATCGATCTGGAACTGGAGCAATTGCGCGAAGGAATCGGTTACTCTCCCAGCTTTGAGGTCGTCTTCGATTACGCCAAAACGCCGCATCTCATCCTGGGGCAGATAGACTCGACCGAACTCCCAGTCCTCGCGCACGTCGCGGCAGATGTTGGTCAATTGCATCGCCAAGCCCAGATTGGTGGCATGGCAGCGCGCCACCTCCCCTCCGGTGTAGCCGAAAATGTGGATGCAGATCAGGCCGACGACGGAGGCAACCTGGTAGCAATACTGGCGCAGTTCCTCAAAGTCGGCATAGCGCGTTTTGACGAGGTCCGACTCCACGCCATTCAGGACTTCCTGAAAATATTCTTGAGGAATCCGGTGCCGGTCGGCGACGTCAGCCAAGCCTATGAAGAGAGGTTCCGTGGCGCGGCCATCGTAGGTTTCGCTCAGCATGTGGCGCAACCGGGAAATCCGCGCCAGTTTTTCCTCCGGAGTGCCTTCGGCATCGACCGAGTCGTCGCAATATCGACAGAAGGTGTAGGCGACGCAAATACCCTTGCGTTGCTGAGGCGGCAGCGTCAAAAAGGCGAAGTAGAAATTCTTGGCTTCGCGTTTGGTGACCCGCCGGCATTCGTCGTACGCTTCTGCCAGGGTGGCCGGCGAGGACGATGACGTTGTGGAACTCGGCATGACCATCGGAGCGGTTGGCTAGGATGGGAGCCCGTAACCGAGGCCAAACTTGCTGCGGAACCAGGCCGATGCCAACAGCCGGGCTTTTTTGCGCTTGGACAGGAACGGTCGCGCAGACAACACGTCGTAATTTCGCTTGTGAATCGCGTCCAGGACGGCGACACCCCCGCGGGTGAACAGGGCAACGGGCAAGCGGGCAGCGCGGTCCACCGACTCGATCAGTGGCGCCCCGTCGCGGAAGAGTTGCCGTGCATAGTCGCACTCGTAGGCTAACAACGCCCGAAATTCGTCGCTGGCATTTCCGGTTGCGATATCCGGCTCGGTCGCACCGAATCGGGCCATATCCTGTTGAGGGAGGTAAACTCGGCCCAGTTCGTGATAGTCCCGGGACACGTCCTGCCAAAAATTGGTCAGTTGCAGGGCAGTGCAGGTATTGTCGGCGAGTCGCTGGCGTTCGGGGTCGGAGTAACCAAACAGGTAAAGGAAGAGATGCCCGACCGGGTTCGCCGAGTAGGTGCAATAGTCGAGGATGTCGTCGAGAGTATTGAACCTGCCGGTTCCCTGATCGAGCCGGTTGGCATGAATCAGCCGGCGAAAAGGCTCTTTCGGAATCCCGAATTTCGCAACGGTGTGCTGGATCGCCAAGTTCACTGGGTGGGTCGGTTCACCAGCGTAAATCAGATCCAGTTCGGATTCCCACCAGTCCAATCGACCAATGCGATGCTGGACCACGGCGAAATCTATGTGGCCATCTGATGCCGGTGGTGTGGGCCGTGGTCCAGGGTTATCTTGGTCGCCGAGGTCGTCCACCATCCGGCACCAGGAGTACACGGCATAAACGTGAGGCAACTTTTTGCGGGGTGTGATCCACCCGCCCACGTTGAAGTTTTCGTAGTGGCTCCGCGCCAGCCGAGCGCAGTACTCGTAGGCTTCGTCCAACCCAATCCTCGGAGCGCCCCTGGTTACTGTGGAGGGCGAATTTGAGGATCCGGTTTCGGTGGTGGTGGACATGGTGAACCGGGTTGGATGGGAAGTCTATTCACCCATGACTTGGACCATGACCTCGCGTGGTCGAGGGTGATCGAGCTCTATGAAAAAGATGCTTTGCCATTGCCCAAAGGGGATCTTTCCATCGACCAGAGGAATGGTTTCGCTGCACCCCAACATCAGGTGCTGCAAATGGGCATGGCCGTTTGGAGACTCATCCTCCGTCATATTGACGGTTCGAATGGAAAAATCGTTGTGCCGATAGTAGGCATCGCGAGGAGCGATGCGTTCGAGGAATTCGGCCATATCCTCGATCAGCAACGGCTCGTTTTCGTTGATTTTCACTGCGGCAGTCGTGTGCCTGGAATACACCAGCACAAGGCCGTTTCTGATGTGCGAGTCGGAGACGCAACCTTTGACCCAATCGGTGATATCGATCAGTTGGGGCGCATCTTTGGTGTCAACTTTCAGGGAGAAGTTTTTGACTTTCATGGTCGCCTCGTGGGGGATGCCCGGGCAAAGCGAATGGGTGTGGTTAGTGAGTTGCAGAACCGGATTCTCGCATTGGAGAATGACCGTTTCTCTGGGATGTGTCTCGTGTGTTTTTGCGGTGTAGGCGGTTCCGGTAGCGGCCGAGGGCGAGCAACGGCCAAGTGTTGCGGTACAAGTGGTAATTTATCATAAATCCAGAGGACAATTCCGCACCCTGGAAGCCGCGTTCTCCGGGCCTCGGCACCTGTTGGACGCGTTCGCCCTTCTTGTATCCTGGGAACCCGGTGCCGGTGAAATACGGCTCGTCCCACTGACCATCGGGCCGCTGTGTCTCCAACAAGTAGCAAACGCCGCGGCTGGTGGCTGGATGGTCGATCTCACCGGCGGCAATCAACGCGATGACGGCCCACGCGGTTTGAGACGCGGTGCTGGGCCCGACGCCATGTTGTTCGGGGTCGACGTATGATGCACAAGACTCGCCCCAACCGCCGTCCAGGTTTTGATGCTCGACCAGCCACTGCACGGCGCGACGGACGTAAGGTTGACGCATGTCCTCTCCGATTGCTTCAAGACCCGGCAAAACGGCTCCAAGGCCATAGACATAGTTGACGCCCCATCGTCCAAACCAACTGCCGTCGTCCTCCTGTTCGGCGCGCAGATAACGATACGCGGCCTGGATGGAGGGTAAATCTGTTTGGTAGCCGAGCTTGCCGTACATCTCGATCACGTGAGCGGTAACGTCCGCGCTGGACGGATCCAGGACTTCGCCGAAATCGCTGAACGTGAGGGCGGTGACGTAGCCGTGGTTGTTGTTTTTGTCGAAAGATGCCCAACCGCCATCTCTGTTTTGCATACCGCCCACCCATGTGACGGCGCGTTCGAGCGATTCGTGCCGCAGGTGGTCCTCATGGTCCGGCAACCTTGCCAATCGCAGCGCGAGTACCACCTCAGCTGTATCGTCGATGTCGGGATAGCAATTGTTGTGGAACTCGAATGCCCAACCGCCCGGCGGCACCTGGGGCGCCTGAACCTGCCAATCCCCTCCAACGAGAATCTGCCGTTCGACCAACCAACGGGTCGCGGCAGTTAGCATAGGATCGTCGGGGGATAATCCGCTTTCCGCGAGGGCCTGAACGATGAGGCAGGTGTCCCAAACCGGGGAAATGCAACCTTGCACTGTCCACTTGTCGTCCTTCTGGATGCCGAAGCCTTCCAAACCGGCGAAGCCCTTGGCCATGGCGGGATGCTCGTTTTCGAACCCGCAAACGCTCAGCGCGATCAGGCTATATACCCACGGAGGTTGGATTCCGCCCCAACTGCCATCAGCCTCCTGATGTTCGAGGATCCATTGGATGGCTTTCTTCTCGGCGGCGTTTCGCAGCGGATTGAAGCCCAGCCGGTTATAAATCGTGCCAACCGTATTTTCGATCAGGTGGACCAGCCGCGGCAGGTTGAATCCAGGGGGCGTTGGCAGCGAATAGTCGGTGCCATCCTTGCCGTCGGGCAAAAGTTCATCGATGGCATGCTCGGGAGGTATTTCTCTGATTGGATGGCGCGACAGCACGATGGACAGCGGGACGATGCAACCCCTGGCCCAACAGGCGAACCGGTAAATGCTGAAAGGCGCCCAATTTGGCAGCAGGATCATTTCAGATGGGAGACGAGGAGTGCCTTCCCACTTCCATTGACCAAACAGGGCCAGCCAAATCCTGGTGAATACCCGGGCGCGTGGAATACCACCACGGGCCAGGATAAACTCGCGGGCCCGGGTCATTGGGTCCGATTGGGGATCGACTCCGCATAGTTTCAGGGCGAAGTAGCACTCAACGGAGGTGGACAGGTCGCCGGGAGCGCCGAAGTAAACGGCCCAGGAACCATCGTCTTTCTGCTTGGTGAGCAGGTAATTTACGATGTGCTGCTCCCGTTCGGGGTTTCGATGCCCGAGGAAACGGCAGAGCATGACGTACTCCGCCTCCATGGTGTTGTTGGATTCCAGTTCGCCCCACCAGTAACCGGAAGCATCTTGGGTATCGCGATAGTAGTCATGCAATCTCGAGATCGCAGCGTCCACAGCGTCTGCCAGAGGCGCAGACTGGTCAGTATCGCTAGGTGGCGGTGTTTGAATCTGGTGCAACGTCATCGTATGAATCGCGGGATGGCCTGATCATCACGACCGATCTGGCAAGTAACCGTAGTCCGCGAACCAGCGTATGGCTTTTTCCAACGCGTTTTCCACGGAGGATTGGGGCAGGCCAAGCTCATCGATTGCTTTGTTGGAACTGACGTACATGGGATGTCGAGTTATCTTGATTCCCTCGACCGGAATCGAGGGTTCCCTCCGCATCAGGTCGCTTTCGAGCCATTGGTCGCAATAGGCGACGCCCATGACCAACCAATATGGGAAACGGATGCGTGGAGGACGGCGACCGGTAATATCCGCCAGCATGCCGAACACTTCCAAGAGGGTGAGATTGCGGTTGCCAAGGATATACCGTTCGCCGGGTTTGCCGCGCTGCATCGCCAATATGTGCCCCTGAGCGACGTCGGAAACGTCGACCAAGTTCATGCCCGTGGCGAGGTATCCGGGGATGCGGCCCCGGGCGAAGTCCAAGGGTATGCGTCCGGTAGGGGTCGGCTTGACGTCCCATGCGCCGATGGGTGCGCATGGGTTGACCACCACCACCTGAAGATCATCGTCGCTTTCGGAGAGAGCGAGTTGCTCCGCCTGATACTTGGACTGCTTGTATGAGCCGATGAGATGCGACGGGTCAGGGGGCATGTCCTCGGTTCCCAGCGGCCCGTTTGGGTCTGGGTCGCCCACAGTTGGCAAGCCGATGGTTGAGACCGAGCTGGTGAATACCACCTTGCGCACACCGGCGGCACGCGCAGCTTGGAGAAGGTTCCTGGTGCCCCGCACGTTGGTCTGGTAGATGTCCTCGCGTTGGCGGGACCAGAACGAGTAGTTTGCGGCACAGTGGTAGACCGTCTCGCAGCCGGCCACGGCTTGACGGAGAGAATCCGGAGACAGCAGATCACCAACAACCCGCTTGGCGTCGATATCCCGGATGGCCAGATCGTTGGAGGTGGGCCTGACCAGAACGCGCACGTCGTCATCGCGGTCAACCAACGCCCGGGCCAAATTGCCCCCGATGAAACCAGTTGCGCCAGTCACCAGCGTGGTCATTTCGGCACCGCCAACAATGCAGACCGTTCGGATGACAAGGATTCGATGGCGGCGAGTACGCAGCGGGTGAGGCTGTGGCGGGCTATGCGCGCCAAATGGGCCAGCCGTACCATTGTGGGTATTCGACTCGGATGGACGATCAAACTACGCAACATTGGACTAGACCTGCCCGGCTGGGCCGAAAGATAGTCGGGCAGTTCGACGCCGGCCGTATCCAACACGGCACGAACGGATGCGAACGGGACGCCTGCGGAACGGGCGGCGCGGGCTATCCAATAGTCCTCCATGTTGACGGACGCGGCTCCTGAGTTCCGGTACAGCCGGGATTTGACGCCGGGGCTGGCTATTGCGTCGACCATGGCCGAGGGTCCGGTTATGACTCTTGCGCCGACATTTTCTCCGGCGCGGGACAGGTGAGCGTTCAATTCGGCGTCTGCCTCTACAGCATCGGTCAAATCGGGGCAGAGGAACGACTGGGCTACGTGAAGATCGCCCGGCTTCAGATTGGGATCGGCGCCACCGCAGAAACCAGCCAGGACTATGGCGTGGGGCCGGCGTTCCAGGACCCCTCTGATTGAGCTTTGCGCGGGCTTTTTGCCGATCCCCAAGACGCTGAAGAAGACGTCGCGAGCAGCATCGTCGGGTACCGACCGCCGGATGGCGGCGAGTTCGATGGCCATGGGCGCAACTATCGCTAACATCGCGCTGGATCGTGAACCGATACCTCGTGGAATGGCCTGGTGGCGAGCATGTGGTTGACGAACCGGGTAGGGGATGAATGCTGGCCGGCGGCGCCAGCGCAAGCGGGGCGAGATCAGCCCACGCTAATACCTCCCTTGTGCGCCGCTCCGGACTTGATGAACGTGACCCACTCCCTGGGTTTGCCGATGGCGTTGAAGATCGTGGCTGATTCGAACCCGCAGTGCATCATGCAGTTGTTGCAACGGGGGTCGCGACCAACGCCATACTGCTCTTCCCAGAGTTTCGATTGGTAGAGATCGTCAAGCTCTTCGGTGTGCTCGTCGGCGAGGGGATAGCAAGGTTTGCGCCATCCCATGACCGTGTAGGTGGGGTTGGACCAGGCGGTGCACTGGTATTCGCGGTCGCCTCGCAGGAAGTTGAGATACAGGGGGTTGTTGTAGAAGCGCATGCCATCCATGCGAGTGGGGTCAAGGAGGTTCCGGAATACGTTGCGGGACTCCTGGCGGGTGAGGAAAAGGTCCTGATCGGGAGCATCCTCAAAGTCATAGCCGGGGGAGATCATTGAACCCTCGACGCCGAGGTCGCTGACGTAGCGGAACATTTCACGCAGGTCGTCAACGTCGCTGTTGCGGAAAACCGTGGTGTTGGTGCAAACCCGGTAACCACGGTCGATGGCCAGTTGGATGCCTTCAATGGCGCGCTTGAACACTCCGGCCCGGGCCACGGACTCGTCGTGCTTCTCCTCCATGCCATCCATATGGATCACCCAGCAGAAGTACTTGGACGGCGGGATTTTATCCAACATGCGGGGCAGCAAGAGGGCGTTGGTGCAGCAATAGACGAAGTATTTTTCCGAGACCAGGGTGTTGATGATCTCGTCGATATGAGGGTGGATAGTGGGTTCACCGCCGGCGATGGAGACGATGGGAGCGCCCGAGCGGTGGACTGCGTCCAGCGCCTCGGACACCGGCATCATCTTATCGAGCACACCGCGATATTCGCGGATGCGGCCGCAACCGATGCAAGCAAGGTTGCACATTTCCAGAGGCTCGAGCATGGTGACCAGAGGGAAACGCTTGCGTCCGCGCAGGCGGTTTTTGAGGATGTACCATCCCATTCGGACGCCCAGTTCGATGGGGCGTTTGGCCGGCGGTGGAGTGGGTGCAGTGATGTTGGTCGGTGGGTCGGTATGAGTTTGAACCATGCGTATTGTCTCCGGGCGCTGAGGGACGGCCAACGGGTCAGAACAGGCGGGTAGCCATGAAATCGATGAGATGTTCAGCGTCTGTTTCTGCCCAACCGGGCAACTCCAAAACGGCCAACGACGCCCTGGCCTCCTCAGCCGTTGATTCGGTTAGAGCGTCGGTTTGGGCGGCGGCCCCGATGTCTTCCAGTACGTCCAGGACACGGTCCACGTCGGGTTCGTCCAGCGTTTCCTTGGAGTATAGCCGGCTCAATTCGGTTTGGTGGGAGCCGGCAGCTTTCTGGAATGCGTAAACGATGGGATAGCTCTTCTTGCGTTGGACGATATCGCTGTCGGTGGATTTGCCGGTAATGGCATCGTCGCCCCAGATGCCCAAGTAATCGTCGCGAATTTGAAACAGACGGCCGATGGCGCGTCCGAACCTGGCGACTCCCTCGATGGTTTCGGAGTCCTCGGTCCCCAGAACCGCGCCGACGACGAGGCTGCTGCGAATCAGGGCTCCCGTTTTGAGGGCGATCATATCCAGATATTCGTCGGTACCGATGGTCTCCCGTTGCTCGAACTGGAGGTCTCGGCACTGGCCTTCGATCATTTCCAGATAGCTCTCGGTGACCAGGCCAGACACCCGGATTGCCGTGGCGGGATTGATGGAGTCGGTGGCGCGGATTGACGTGAAATCGCCGAGGGATTGCATGGAGTCGCCGGCCACCAAAGCGCGCGGGGTGTCCCACACGGCCCACACCGTAGGTTGGTGCCTCCGCTCATAACCACGGTCCTGGATGTCGTCGTGGATCAGGGAGAAGTTGTGGATCAACTCGAGGGCTGCCGCCGCCGGCGCGGCGTGGCTCAGTTGCCCAGCGAATGCGTCACAGGCGAACATGCAGAGCGTGGGCCGGAGGGCTTTACCCTGAGAGGCAGGGGTAGGAGAGGGGATGCCCTGCCGGTCGGACCAACCCAGGTGGTAACGCAACAGCGTGTTGATGGGGTGGTCTTCCAAAGCAGGGACGGCGTCGGCCAATGCGCCCTCCAGATATGACCGGTAACGGTCGAACATCGGGGGGAGGCTTGGCCCCGGGTTGGCCGGAGCGCCGTTGGCGGCGCGCCCCTCCGTTGGGGCGTCCGCAGAGGCGGTTGGTGTTGTGCCCATGTTTGGTAGCCTGCCGAGCGATAGGAATGAGGGGCAGCGCGGCGCGCCATTCAGTGGACCGGGGCGATGAACCGGGGCGATTCATTCCAACGCCAAAAATTTATCGGACTGCCGCTACCCTGTCAAGGGAGCGTGAGACAGTGCTACCGGAAACTGCGGTTTTGGTTCAGGCGCGAAGGTACGATGCTAAACGGTCCAGCATGAGGGATATGGACAGACGCTGCATCTAGCCCAGCAACAGAGCGGTGTGAGAGCACGGCGGGCGTCGATAGGTGGCGGACGGAAACGGGTTCCGCCAACAGGATAAAGGGGCCAGAAAACAGTTACCCGGCGCGGATGTAAGCCTGGCAGACGCGAGCGGCGTCGAAGATTTCGCTCAAGTTGGCGGTTTCCCGGGTAGTGTGGAAATCTCGGACGCCGATGCCGACGGGCAGGGCCGTGATGCCGTGCTCGAAGAATACGTTAGCGTCGGAACCCCCGCCGGTCGTTTCAGTGGCTGGCGTAAGGCCGGCGGCAGCGACACTACCGGTTATGAGTGCCAGGGCCGGATCGTTCTGTGGAACGCTGTAAGCCCGATACTGGCTCCAGATTTTCAGGTCGATGTCAGCCAACGGATACATGGTTGCGACCTGATCGAAAGCCCGCTCAAACTCCGCAGTGTAATTGTCGAGCTTGGCCTGGTTGCGGGACCGCAGTTCGCCGTCCAAGTAAGCGCGCTCGGGGATAATGTTGCGCTTGAGACCGCCCTCAAGCAGGCCGATGTTGCTGGTGGTTTCCTCGTCAATACGGCCCAAGGGCAAACGGGTGAGGATGTTGGCAGCGACCAGCAGAGCGGACACCCCGTTTTCGGGTTCCAGGCCAGCGTGGGCGGCGACGCCGGTGATGTTTGCCTGGACGATGTTCTGGGCCGGGGCGCCGACACAGATGCGGCTGACCGGACCCTCTCCGTCGAATACGATGCCGCTTTCGGCGTGGACGAGGGAAAAGTCCAAATTGCGCGCGCCATTGAGTCCGCCTTCCTCGGCACGGGAGAATACGACCTGAACGGGACGGAGCGGCACACCCTCCTCAATGGCTGAGGTCAGTCCTTCTAGGACTATAGCGATGCCGGCTTTGCAGTCTCCGCCCAGGATGGTGCTGCCGTCCGAGCGGAGAGTTTCGCCGTCAGGGTCCAGGGTCGGATTGATTCCGCGGCCGGGTTCGACGGTGTCCATGTGGGCGGACAGCATGACCGGGCGCTGGTCGGAAGCCGCTCCGCTAGCGGGGAGGGTCGCGACCAGGTTGCCGTAGCTATCGTGCCGGACAGCCGCGCCCAAATTTGCCAGGCGATTGGAGAGGTGCGCGTCGATAACGTCCTCTTCACCAGTTGGGCTATCAATCTTGATGAGCTCGATGAGGGTCTGGGTAAGGCGCTGGCGGTCGGGCATGGGTCGGCTCCTGGCGGGATCGGTTTGACGCCGGCATTATGCGCGATGGGCGGGAAATGCGCCAGTCAGCCGGCCGACCGGCAACGGTTCAGACTTACCCAGCGATTTCCGCGTTCAACCCGTAATTCCGGACTTGATCCGGAATCCAGAAAATCCTTGCCCACTCACGGTTGCCTGTCGGCAGGTCTCTCAGATACCGGCGACAGCCGGTATGACGGTTTGGGTTCTTGACGGTTTCCTCAAGTCTGAACAGCCACGGTTTGGGAACAACCTTTGCGAGTCGCGGGATACTCGCGCTACTATACCCCATTACACAGCCATCCCCAGCTCCCGCAATCTGGGCAACAAATATTCCGGCGGTCGGTCGCCCTTGACGCTGTTGCAGTGCCCGCACAGCAGTTGCAGGTTCTCGATGTGTCCGTACCGCCGCGACTCTCGGGGACGATGTGGTCGACGGTGAAGTTGCGGAACGGGAACCCGCTTCGGCATCCATTGCACCGGGCCTCCTGTTGCCCGAACAGCACATGCCTGTTCTGGCGGTATGGCACCGACGCATCTCCAGCGGCCTCACCGCCATCATGCAGAGGTAGGACTGCATCCCCTTGCCATGGGTCAGCGCCGCCTGCAGCACCTGGTTCATGGCCGGCTGCTCGGCGGCGATCAGTCCCATATAGGCCGCGTCGAGGTCGGAAACGTCCAGGTGTCCTTGAAGGCGGTACCCGCCGGGGCGCTCCCCACCGGACCGGCATAGTTGCGGTTGGAGTTGACGGGGGGTGCAAGGGGTCCAAATAGATGAGGTCAACCGACTCGGAGTTGAGGCCGCGCAGGATGTCCAGGTTGTCCCCGGTCCAGATGGTGCGGTCAGCGAAGTTGGTCATGGAGTATACGATTGTCGTTGGAACTATGGGAGTGCGCGTTTTTTCGAAAATCATGGCGATGATAGCATGGCAAGGATTTCCGCAGGGTCTAACCCGGAGGCTCTCGATATAATTCAACATGGAGCTATAACAAACCAAGGAGGCCACATGGAGCCAATCATCCATGGTGTCGTCGCCGGAATAATCGCGGCTTTGGCTGTGACCCTAATTTTGGGCGTCGCCAGATTGGTTCAACAATGGTGGAATAAGCGGAGGGACGTGAGGTATCTTCGCAGGTTGCTGACTACTGGCATGGTGCGCGTGATGAGTGCGAAAGACACATACCACCATGGCATGGAAGCGTGGATGAAAGCTGACGCGCTTCGCGCTGCTCAGTACACCTACTTGCTGAAGCAGGTTGAGGTTGCATTGGAGCGATGGACGATCCGTTTGTCGCCCGACGAAAAGAAAGACATATACGATGCCTTAGACTGGTTCAACGCCGAAGGATTGCATGCCATGAAACACGGAGACGAAGTGCGGTTCGTGGAAGTCCCCGTAGGAAAGTGGCCTACTACGACGATGTCGCAGGAACATGCTGAAAGGAGATTAAAGAAACTCCAATCCATTAGCTGGTTGAAGATGGAAACCGAGTGATTCGCGCCAAAGTCTTTCGCCCCGTAACGGCGCATTTGGTCGTTTGGCGATCCCTCCTGAACGATGAAATACTCAATGAGTTGAACAGATGGGGTTGCAATTGCGGATCGATCCATAGAAGAGACGACCAAGGTCTTTGGCCAAACACACGAAAAATGCTTGTATTGAAGATCGCGTTGGTGTTTGCGTTAATGGTTGTGGTGGCGGCCTGCTTGCCACTAGGCGCAAATCGATCCTCCACTTGCCCGGTCGTGAAAATCGACAACTCGGAAACGGTGTCTGAACAACTTGCCTGCCTTTACGACTACCTGCAAAGTCCAAACGCGATGATCATCGCTGATTATTCGGTCCTACGGGCGGACACGCCATTGAGCTACATTGCGGCGGTCAGCAGTCTGGTGGAATCCGGGTACCTAGCTGAAGTTAGTTCAGGAGCAGTGGTGGAAGGCTCGGAAAACCAAAAACGATACGAGGCAGGATTGCCCGTGCCTGCCACTCCGGCGGTTGGGTATTATCCGACGGCAGAAGGAATGGAATACCTGTTCAAGCACCGACACCCAGCGTTAGCCTGGCTGAAAGCCAACTGGTTTCCTTTGGCTATCGCGATCTTGAACGCCGTCATAGGTGTTGTTGCGGTTTGGACGGCGAAACGGGCCAGATCAGGCAATGGTTAGCACACTCCTTTTGTGAGCCAGAGCACCACTGGACAAACTACGTAGGTGTTCACCAGACCTCATTGTTTTCATGCTGAGAGGCCATTTGCTAAAGGTTTCAGACCGCAAATGATAAAGAGATTGTCGACGGCCTAGGAGGCCCGGTCAGAGCATCTGCTGATCGGCTTGATCCATTTCGCGAGGTCTTGCGACGGCAGATGTCATTAGCAACTCTGCCACTTCGCCGTCGATCTACACCGGCTCCGTCCTCGCGGGCACGTGCGAGACCGGCTCAGCGTGATTGACGACGGTAAGGAATGCGCCTCACCATTGCCCATCACGCCGGCCCCGAAGCGCCGCCAACAACCAGCATCTTGGAGGCAGCAGCCTGAACCGCATCCACAATGAATACGTCAATCACAACACTAGATGGGACATAACCCTGTCCTTGATACCGACGGTGGCAATCTCGTCGGCCCTGCATCAACGCTCGTTGCCCAAAATCCGTCGTCTCCACCCCCCGAAAACCCCCCTTCGAGGCCCTCAAAACGCCGGTCGAGACCCTGAAAAGCGCTGGTTGAGATCGCTCAAATCCGTGATTTTTGTCACCTGCCACGGTGCTGGAAAGCGCGCTCACCCGGGCGACTGGAGGCCGGTGGTCCGATCCTCTCCACTCCAATCCTCATCATCGTTGACCGGGTGCTGGTGGGCCCGGCATCAACGCTGGCAACCCAAAGCCCGTCGTCGCCCACCCCCTGAAAAACCCCCTTCGAGGCCCTGAAAACGCCGGTTGAGGCCCCGAAGAACGCCGGTTGAGATCGCTCAAATCCGTGATTGTTGACACCGTGGTACCGCCAGCACATAATCAGGCCAACATGCATTTTGATGTTCGATTGTTTGCCCTGTACCGTGAGCGCGCCGGCGCATCCATTGTTTCGGTGGACCTGCCCGACGGCGCATCGGTTGGAGATCTCACGTCGGCGGTGCGGGTTGATTATCCCCGGCTGGCGCCGCCTGAGGTCAGGATCGTGGTGGCGGTGAACGCAGAATACGCGGACGATGACCAGTTGCTGCAGCCCGGAGACGAGGTTTGCCTGATACCTCCAGTCAGTGGAGGACGCGGTTAGCGGAGGTTGCTGACGATGATTATCCTTACGGACGAACCGCTGGATCCGGTTGCAGTCACCGACTCGGTACGAGCGGATGGCAATGGAGCGGTGGTCACCTTTCTGGGGACGACCCGCGATAATTTCGGTGGCAAGACCGTCACGCGGCTGGAGTACGAAGCTTACGACGCGATGGCGGTCAAGAAGATGCACGAGGTGCGGGACAGCCTGCGGGCGGACTACGGCATTGAAGACATTGCAATTGCCCACCGCACGGGTCGCGTGGACGTTGGGCACATCAGCCTGGTAGTCGCCGTGGCGTCGCCGCACCGGGTGAAGGCGTTTGAGGCGTGCCACGAGGCGGTGAACCGCATCAAGACGATCGTGCCGATATGGAAGAAGGAATGGTTCGCCGACGGATCGCGCTGGGTAGCGTGCGAGGACCACGAGTTCACGGACGGTGCGGAACACGACCACGCCCACGCGGAACGGCACGCGGTGGCGGCTGGAGATTAGGGACGAGCTAAGGCGGCTGTTGGGAGGATTTCACCCTCATCCTAACCCTCTCCCATCAAGGGAGAGGGGATTTTTATATGAGGCCGTTGAGGAGATGGACGAGCATCGTGCTTGATTCGAGGTCGATGCTTTTGACCACCTGAGAGATGGCGGGCAGCAGGATTTCGGGGCCGGATTCGGGCCTGACGACGTAGACATCGTTGCTGCCGGTGGCGAGGATTTCCCTGATGGTGCCCAAGGTTTCGCCCTCGTCAGTTACGACGGACAGGCCGATCAGCTGGTAGTGGTAATACTCGTCGGGCTCTAGGCTATCGGTGGAGCCGATGGGGGCGAAGATCCACTCGCCGGCCAAGGATTGGGCGGTTGCAGGGGTTTCCAGACCGTGCAATCCCAACAGGGCCTGAGCGTTGGGGAGGGACTGGTAGGACGTGATGAGCGTGGATCGGCCGGCGACGGTCAGCGGTTCGCCGACTCTGAACCGGTTGGGGTTGTCGGACAGGGACTGGATGCGAAGGACTCCCTCGCGGCCATGGGATCGCATGACGCGGCCAACAAGGACGCAACCGTCCGGAGGGTCCGGTTCCTGAGGCGCCGGGGAGGAGTTCTGAGCAGCCGAGCCCCGGGAAGTTGTCCGGGGTCTGCGACGCCGGAATTGTCGGGGCCTAGACAATCTCCAGGACGGCCCGGGTTCCGTCCTTGACTGCGGCGACGCGGAGCAGGACGCGCATGGCCTGGGCGACTCGTCCCTGCCGGCCGATCACTTTGCCCTTGTCTTCAGGGGCAACTTCCAGACGGATCACAATCTGATCGCCTTCGTCGGACTCCGTGACGCGCACCGCTTCGGGGTTAGACGTGAGGGACTGGGCGATGAACTCAATCAGTTCTTTCATCGGCGTGTACCTTGTCGAAGATGCCGTTGAAATCGAAGATACGACGCACCGGGTCCGAGGGTTGAGCGCCTTTGCGCAGCCAATCGACTGCCCGATTTTCGTCGAGGGTTACCGCCGGTGGGTCCGCCATTGGGTCGTAGTGGCCGATGCCGTCGAGATAAGCGCCGTCGCGCGGGTTGCGCTGGTCGGTAACGACGATCCGGTAGTAGGGGCGGCCTTTCTTTCCTACTCTCCGCAGGCGAATGCGTAGCATTTGAACTCCGTGGCTGAAATTACAAAAAGGGTACCTTTCAATGTATGGTTAGCCGCCGAATTTGTCAATCAGCCTGAGTATCGCGAACACTCCCGGCGCGGGGATTTACGAAAACATCCAGTGGGCGCGTTGTGGCGGGCTCTGCTTAAAAGGGTATCGGGCCCAGACTGGACCTTTGGCTTGCCGCCCGATGCTCCCAAAACCTTGGGGCGACGGTAGACACTGGTCTGGGCCCGACTGACGGGCTAATTGCCGTTTCAGAAAAGCGATGACGCTAAGAGGCGCTCACCCCGTCGTGTCCAGACTGGTGCCTACCATCGCCCCAGCATGTTAAACTTACTTCCATTCGCATCACCTCCTTTCTAAAGTTTCCGCAAAGCGGTTAGGGCGAATTTACTACCAGGTCCAAAACTTGTCAAGCCGTTTTGAAAGAGAATTTCAGGATCAATCGCGAAGCGATTTTTCGCTTCGCGCGGTGTTCATGGGCACGCCAAGTTTCGCGGTGCCGGTGCTGGACGCCTTGCAAGAATGCCGGGAGGTAGAAGTCGCAGCGGTCTACACGCCGCCCGACCGCAAACGGGGCCGAGGGCAGACACTGGAGGCGTGCCCGGTAAAGGTTCGCGGAGAGGAACTGGGAATTCCGGTGGTCCAGCCGGGCACGTTCCGCAACGCTGAGGTGGTTTCCGAGCTGGAATCGTACCGGCCGGACGTGGTCGTGGTAGCGGCTTATGGACGGCTGCTGCCCGCCGACGCGCTGGCGATACCGCAATTCGGTTGCCTGAATTTGCATCCCTCGCTGCTGCCCAAGCATCGGGGGCCGGCGCCGGTGGCCGGGGCGATCCTGGCCGGCGATCGCATGACCGGCGTGTCGCTGATGCTGCTGGACGAAGGGATGGACACGGGGCCGATTGTCGCTCAACGGGAACGCCAGGTCGATGAGTCAGACGACGCGGCAACGCTGACGGAAACGCTGTTTGCCGATGGAGCGGCACTGTTGATTGAAACGCTGCCGAGGTGGGCCGAAGGGTCCGTGTCAGCGCAGGCGCAAGACGACGAGCGAGCGACCTACACCAGCAAACTGGAACGGGCCGACGGATTGGCGGACTGGGGGTTGAGCGCGGAGGATTTGGCCAGACGGCAGCGGGCTTATACGCCGTGGCCGGGGCTGTACACGACCTGGGAAGGGAGTGAGTTGAAGCTGCTGGAGGTTCAGGCGGTTTCGGGTGGGAATGCGGAACCCGGCCGGGTTGCCACTACGCCAGATGCTGGAGTTGCGGTCGGAACCGGAGAAGGATTACTGGCGGTCAGGCGATTGCAGTTGGCGGGGCGCCGGCCCAGCAGCGGTGAGGATTTTTTGCGGGGATACCCCGAATTTCCGGGATCGATGCTGATGTGATCTCGCATCGGGAAAGATGGTCGCAGGAGGCTAACGACCAACCCCCTGGTGGAATTTGCGGGTACCGCACCGAACGCAATAGCCGATGGTGGCGGGCATGCCGTTGCGCATGGTGATGATCTCGGGGTCTCGGGTGGGTGTGTTGGCGTTGCACCGAGCGCAATAGATGATGGGTTCCCTGGACTCCCTGGGTTCCCGTGGACTTGCGGCCATGAGTTGTCTCCCTTATGCCGGGTTGGTTGCCGCGTCGAAACGTGCGTGTCATGGTTGGCGCGCGACCCCGGCGTGCCTGGAGAACCAGGCACGCGGGTGTTTCGTCAGCGGCGCTTCTCATTGGAAGCTCGCTGTCTTGCCAACGTTGCCCGTGCTATGCGCACATGGTGGGCGTATTGTGCTGGCATCTTTAATTACGCCGGGTGAAACGCGGCGGTTTGCACCGGCGGTGGCGAGACTCCCGGAATCTGCCGACACTACGACAGGGATGGGCTGGGTCGACGGTGCGCTGACGTACGTCAATCGCGGTTGGTGTAGAATTCCGGCAACTCAGCCGGCCCTGACCGGCAGATGGCGACGGAGGGACTTATGGCGTTCGCTGGAGTGCCCACAGAGGCGCAAGTGTTGGAGTGGTACCGGAACGAAAACAACTGGGGACGCTGGGGTCAGCAGGACCAAATGGGAGCGCTGAACCTGATCACCCAGGGCAAGAGGACACAGGCGGCGGCATTGGTGCAGTCGGGCGAGACGGTGAGCTGCGCGCGGCCGATCACCACGGATATGGCGCCGGACATCAGCCACCAGGTGCAACGATTCATGGTGGACAGCGGCGAGGGTCGGGACACGGATCCGCTGGAACGGCGCAACTCGCGGCGAGGCGCAGCCGAGTTCATCGGGATGGTGTTTCACGGGCAGACCATCACGCACATCGACGCGCTGTCGCACTACTCGTACGACGGTTTCATGTACAACGGCGTGCCGGCGGCGGTGGTGACGTCACGAGAAGGGGCGCAGAGCCACGCCATCGACCTGACGGCGCAAGGGCTAGTGAGCCGGGGTGTGCTGCTGGATATAGCGAAGGTTCGCGGCGTGGACTGGCTACCGCCGGACGCACCGGTAATGCCGGAGGACCTGGACGCGGCGGAGGCCGATCACGGGGTGACCGTGGAGTCCGGGGATATCCTGCTGGTGCGGACGGGGAACTACCGCAGGCGCCTGGTGGAAGGGCCGTTGCCTCCGACGGAGCCGAGCGTGGCGTGCCACGTGGCGTGCGCGCCGTGGTTCAAGGAGCGGGGAATCGCGATGCTGGGGACGGACACGTCGAACGACATCCGGCCCAACGAATACCCGAACATCGTGTCGCCGCTGCACATTTCGTGCCTGGTGTACCTGGGCGTGTGGCTGATCGACAACGCGAACCTGGAGGAGGTGGCAGAGGTCGCGGCGCGGCACAACCGCTACGAATTCATGCTGTCGATCGGGGCGTTGAGGCTGCGGAACGTTACAGGGAGCCCGGTGAATCCAATCGCGATTTTCTGATGGAACGGTAGTAGCGTACCTATGGGTACAAGTCGGCCTCGGTGGTTCCTGTAACTCGATACACGCGGGCGATGATTGCGTTTTTGACGCGCTCGATCTGCTCGAATAACTCCGGTGGCGGAACAGTAATAGGGTCCGGGGACGAATAACGTCCTCCACCGTAAAAGTTGTCCAGCCAATCCGGGCTGGGAGGGATGTGGAGGCCGTGCTGTTCACTGTGGCGTTCGAGCAGGGCCTCCATTCTCGTAAGTTGTGAGTGTGCGGGTAAGCAATCCCCAAGGTTGACAGCAGTGCTTTGTAGCAGTGCTCCAGGGTTTCATGCCCGTGTCGGCCCATGTATTTTTCGGCGCCGTCGTCTAAATCGTGACGCATCGACCTGAATGAATCGAGAGCATCTTGCAAGCGTTCGCTAATGTCGGGCCAATTGTCGGGATAACCGTCATCAAAGGCATTTGAGTTGATGGCGTCGTGGGGGATTCGAGTCATTGGGATACCGTCTCGGGTGATGTCGTAGGCCACGTGGTTGACGGCGCGGCGGCCACATCGAAATCGAGGATGGTCCAGGCGCAGAATGTCAACTGGCACCGGGTGGCCGTACTCTTTTTCGGCCAAGGCGTGAGCAGCGCGGGAAGTCGCGGCTATGGAGTCTGGATGACTACCGCTGCCGTCAGGTTCCAGCACCATCAAGTCGATGTCGGAGCGGTGGTTATGATCGCCCCGTGCGCGGGAGCCGAACAAGACGATGACGGTATCCTCCGGGACAGTGTCCTGAATCGCCCGGGCAACGGCGACGGCTTTGGGGTCGGCTTTTCTTTGGACCATGACGGCATCCGGGTTAAAGCCCGGTTGGGCGTTCAGAAATTCGGGCGGTCGCTGCTGTCGGGGATTTCGTAGTTGGGTTGGTCGTTGGTGGGTGGCATCTCAATGCCAGAAGAGGTGTCGACGTCGTCGAACCGGGGGCGCACGTTCATGGCGCGGAGGCGACGGCAACGCTCCTCGATGGGAGGATGGGTTGAGAACAGGCGGGCCATGGACTTACCGCTGAGGGGGTTGACGATGAAGAGGTGAGAGGCGGCCTCGTTGACTTTCATGGGGCGAATTTCCGCGCCGAGTTCCAACTTTTCCAGGGCGCGGGCCAGGGCCTCGGGGTCGCCGCAGTTGTGGGCGCCGGTCTGGTCGGCCTGAAACTCGCGGGCGCGGGAGATGGCGAGGCGGACGATGGTGGCGGCGATGGGCATGATGATGGCGATGATGAGCAGGGTGATGATGTTGCCGCCACCGCCGCCCTCGTCGTCGTCGCTGTGTCCTCCGAAACTGCCGAATATGGCGGCGAACTGGGCCATGAACGCGAGCATGGAGATGGCTCCGGCGATGGTGGCGACGGTGGCCATGATGAGGGTGTCGCGGTTGCCGACGTGGGCCATCTCGTGGGCCATGACGCCGGCGAGTTCGTCGCGGGTAAGGATGCGGCGGATGCCGGTGGTGGCGGCGACGGCGGCGTTCTGGGGGTTGCGGCCGGTGGCGAAGGCGTTGGGAGAGTCGGAGTCGATCTCGTACACCCTGGGCATGGGCATGTTGGCGAGACGTGCCTGCTCCTCGACCAGATCGTAGAACTGGGGGTCGTCCTCGCGGGTGATCTCCTTGGCGTGGGCCATGCTGAGGGCGATCTTGTCGCTGAACCAGTAGGCGCCGAAGTTCATCGCCAACGCAAGAATAAGGGCGATGATGAGGCCGGCCTGGCCGCCGATGGCAGCGCCGATGAGCAGGAGCATGCCCGTCAAGACCATCAGCAGGAAGAAGGTTTTGAGAGTGTTCATAGTGACCTCGTGATCTGCCAATAGTGTGTGAGTGGCGCTATCTGAATTGTACCAAAGGATGTATGGGGTTTTGTGAAGGGGGACGACTACGCAGACAGAGTGAACGGGTATAATTCATCCGATTTCCAGAAGAGAGGCGATAGCAAATGCGCATCACCAACGTGGAAGCGGATATCGTTCGCATCCCATTGAGCACCCGATTCAGCGGGAGCGTTTACCAGATCGAGTCTCGATGCACCATAGTCGTGCGGGTGCACACGGACGACGGGCTGGTCAGCGAAGTGTACTCGGGCGACGAACGCAGTGGGTACGAGTTGCTGAAAGACCTGGTGGTGGGCCCGATGGCGGAAGCCGTGACTGGCGAGGACCCGATGGCGATTGAGCGGTGCTGGCAGAAAATGTTCGCGCTGACGCCGCACATCGGGAACAAGGCGATCGCCATGCGGGCGATTGCCGCCATCGACATCGCGCTGTGGGACATCGCGGGCAAGGCGCTGGGGGTGCCGGTGCGGACGATGCTGGGGGGGTACGCCGAACGGTCGCCGGTGGTGCGGTTCGCTTACTACGTGCAGGGGCGGGACACCGCGTTCATGGTGGAGGACCTGGTTCATCAACGAGAGCGCGGCATCGGGGGCGTGAAGCTGAAGGTAGGCGGTGTCGCAGTGGCCGACGACCTGCTGCGGGTGCGGGCGATTCGGGACACGCTCGGCGACGATTTCATCATCGTGTGCGACGCCAACCAGGCGTGGACGCTGGACGAGGCGCTGGAGTTCGCGGGGCCGGCCAGGGAGATGGGACTGGCGTGGCTGGAGGAGCCGTGCCGGTGGCAGGATGCTGACAACGACATGCGCCAGGTGCGTCTGCGTACCGGGATTACGGTGGCGGCGGGACAGGGCGAGAGCAGTTCGTGGGGCGGGCAGCGATTGATGGATACGGAGGCGGTGGACATCCTGAATATCGACGCGGCGATCTGCGGCGGGATATCGGAATGGCGTCGGGTGGCCGGGGCGGCGCAGATGCGCGGCATCCGGATGGCGCATCACGAGGAGCCGCAGTTGGCGGTGCAGTTGCTGCCGGCGCACGCGCACGGGCTGTTCGTCGAGGTGTTCGAGGAGGAGCGGGACCCGGTGTACTACCAACTGAACAGCGTGCTGCCGGAGTGGGACAACGGCGAAATCATCGCGCCCGACGAGCCTGGGATGGGCCTGCACCTGGATGCGGCGGTGCTGGAGGAGTACAAGGTTTACTAGGATGTGGCAGTTTCGGGAGGCGGCGTAGGAATGGGTACTTTCAGCGTTGACCTGTGGGTCGGTAACATTTTCACCGATGCGGGCGCCACGGTTTCGGCGCTGGTGGATACCGGCGCCACGAATTCGATGCTGCCGGCCAGTCTCTTGGGCACATTGGGGATAGAGCCGGTCGAGACTCGAACCGCCAGGGTCGCTGACGGACGCAGGGTCGCATTCCAAACCGCTTGGGCGAGGTTCTCCGCGGGTGGTCGGAACGCGATAGCGCGGGTGGCGTTTGGGCCGGAGGGAGAATTCCTGCTGGGCGCGACGACGCTGGAGGATTTGGGGATGGTGGTGGATCCGGTGGACCAGCGGCTGATTGTGCAGGATGACCTGGTGATGTGAGGAGGACTGGTTATGGGACTTACACAGAAAGAAGTTGCCGCCGCCGGGCGCGAGATCTACGAGGGGATACGGGAGGAAATGGAAGCCGATCACTGGGGAGAGTTGGTGGTAATCGACGTTCACAGCGGGGATTACGAAGTTGGTGAATACACCGGGCAGCAAAGCGACGTGGAAATCAGCAAGCGACTGCTTCAGAGGAGCCCGGATGCTTTCACGTGGGCGGAGCTCGTAGGCAAGGAACGATACACTTCAGCCAGGCTGGGTTGGCGGGGGACTATGGAGTATATAGCCTCAAAGAAAAAGGATGGCCATGATTAGAGGGCAAGTAAGGCCGACACGGGATAACGGCGTGGGATTGGAAGCCCGTGTTAGCGTTGGGATTGTCGCGGTAAATCAGACCATGCAGATATTGGAAGCCGTCGTAGATACAGGATTCGAGGGGGTCATCACGCTGCCTGACCACGTCGCGCGCGAAATGGGCTTACATACTACGGGGACACGTCCCATTACACTGGCCAGCGGACAGACTATCCAAACAGACACCAGTATTGCTCGCTTGCTCTGGCACGGGCAACCCGTGGACACACGGGCATACATGATGGGCGACACGCCACTGATTGGGACTACTTTGCTGGCGGAGAGCCGACTCAGCATCGACTGGTGAGACGGCGGGGACGTTGTGATTGAGGAACGGATGCTGCCAGGGGGTAATGCCAGCGGCGTGGGAAGGAGCATTACGATGGTGGATTTGGGATCAATAGAACGCATTGAGTTACGGGAAGTCTGGCCACATGAGGCACAGGATTTCACACCGTGGCTGGCGGAGAACCTGGACAAACTGGGCGAGGCGCTGGGGCTGGATTTGGAATTGAATGAAAGCGAGGCTCCGGTAGGCCCGTTTTTCCTGGACGTGCTGGCCCACGACCGAAGCAGTGATCGGCCGGTAATCATTGAAAACCAGTTGGAAGCCACCAACCACGGGCATCTGGGCCAGTTGCTTACCTACGCCGCTGGCTACGACGCCGGCGTAATCGTCTGGCTCACCGGGGATTTTCAGGACGAGCACCGGGCGGCATTGGATTGGTTGAACCAGCGGACTAGGGAGGATACAGCGTTTTTCGGCGTGGTGGTCGAGGCATGGAAAATCGATGGCTCTCGGCCTGCTCCGCATTTCCGGTTGGTGGCTTTTCCCAATGATTGGCGGAAGCAGTCCGCCAGAACGGATCAATCTGGCAGCGGTAAGGTTTCAGAAAGGGGTGAGCGTTACCGCTCATTTTTCCAGTCATTGATTGACACATTGCGGGAAGAGCACCGGTTCACTAATGCTCGAAAGGTCAGCCACAAAGTTGGTATAGCTTTAGCTCTGGAACAAGAGGCGTCAGTTTCAATCCATCGTTCAGCCTTCCACGGGGTATAGCCAGGGTCGAAGTGTACATCGACCGTGGCGACCGTGATACGAACAAGCAACTGTTCGATTCTTTACAAAACGTTTCAGGAGAGATTGAAACCGCATTAGCCGACTCACTGGAATGGGAGCGGCTGGAACACGCAAGAGCCTGTCGTATTTCAGCGGTGCGCGATGGCAGCATAAACGGAACTCCGGAGTCGTTGGAAGAATTGCAAAAATGGATGGTAGAACGGCTGCTGGCGGTTAAGCGCGTGTTCACGCCGCACCTGCAAGAGTTGGTTGGCTAGAGATTGATACACTGCTTACCGGCGATCAATCGTCACGCATAGGCAATCGGCATGGGCACTTTCACAGTACCGGTTATGGTGGGGAACCCATACTCGGCGGCACGGGAGACTGTCGATGCGCTCGTGGATACGGGCGCCGCTTTTTCGGTAATGCCGGCCAGTCTGTTGAGGAGGTTGGGTATTGAGGCGACCCGGACGAGGAGGCTCCGCCTTGCCAACGGTGAGGTCGAAGAGCGTCAAACCGGCATGGCTTTTTTGAAGTCGACAGCATGGACGGCGAGGCCCGGGTTGTATTTGGACCGGAAGGCCTCTATTTGTTGGGAGCGACGACGCTGGAAGACCTGTCCTTCATCGTTGACCCGATCAACAAGCGGTTGATCGTCGAGGATGCGCTGCTCATGTGGAATGAAGATGACGACGTTTGTTGACAGTAGGTCATACGGGGAGACGGTTATGTTGGTGCACACCAAGGCGTTCCATTCGGCGGCTGAGCAGCACATCGTGTCGCTGGGGCGGCCCGACTACACGGGGTCAGTGTATTTGCAGCACCCGGTGGCTGCGTTGGATATGGCGGGCATCGAGAGTCGGGTTGATGGGGTGATGGCGGATATCGTGGCGGCGTTGCAGGGGCATGGCCGCGATTGAGCCTCTGGTGCTGGCCGCAACCGGGCATAGCAGGGGCTCCCTGTCAGATGCCGCGTTCGGCTACCCAGCGGTGTTTTTGGGTTTGGCGGCGGGTTTCGTCGGTGGGTTGGTAGGTGGCGAGGAATTCCTGGCGGAATTGTTGAAACCGGTTGGCGGCGATGGCGTTCTGCATGTCGGCCATGAGTCTCAGGATGAAGCGGAGGTTGTGGATGGAGGCAAGGCGGGGGCCGAGCATCTCGCGGGCTTTGAAGAGGTGTCGCAGGTAGGAGGCTGAGAAGTTGGCGCAGGCGTAGCAGTCGCAGGTGTCGTCGAGGGGGTTGTCGTCCTCGGCATAGCGGGCGTTGGCAATGTTGACGCGGCCGGTGGGCGTGAACAGTGCGCCGTTGCGGGCGACCCTGGTGGGCAGGACGCAATCGAACATGTCCACGCCGAGGGCGACGGAGTTGACCAGATCCTCGGGTGAGCCGACGCCCATGAGGTAGCGGGGTTTTCCGGCGGGCAGGCCGGCGCAGACCTGTCCGGTGACGGCGTGCATTTCGGCCTTGGTTTCACCGACTGCCAGGCCGCCGATGGCGTAACCGTCGAACGGGACGCGGGTGATGAAATCGGTGGACTCGGCGCGCATTTTGGGCACGGTGCCGCCCTGGACGATGCCGAAGAGGGCCTGGCGTTGGGAGTTGGGGCTGGCGGCGTGAGTGTCGTAGCAATCGACGGCCCAACGGTGGGTGCGTTCCATCGCTTCGCGAACTGACGCAGGATCGCCGGCTGAGAAAACGCACTGGTCGAAGCACATGATGATGTCCGCGCCGATGCCGTGCTGGTTGGCGATTGCGGACTCGGGGGTGAACAGGTGCCGGCTGCCGTCGATGTGGGACTGGAAGGTGATGCCGGAGTCGTCAATCCTGCGGAGCGAACCCATGCTGAAAGCCTGGTAGCCGCCGCTGTCGGTGAGGATGGGGCCGTCCCATCGCATGAAATCATGCAGGCCGCCGGCGTCATGGACGCGTTCCACACCGGGGCGAAGGTAGAGGTGGTAGGCGTTGCTCAACACGGTCTCAGCGCCGAGACCGCGCACCTCGTCGAACGTCAGGCCCTTGACGGTGGCCTGGGTGGCGACGGGCATGAACATGGGCGTTTGCGCCGTACCGTGGGGCGTGGTAATCTGCCCGCGCCGGGCAGCGCCGTCGGTGGCGAACAGTTTGAAACTGATGGGTGATGCGGTCATCTTGAGTAAATGTACTAGGGCTGCCCCGCCAACGCAACGACGATTGTCGTCATGCTCGCTCCTGACCCACACTGTACGCGAGACAGGGGAGCGTTAATGCCCGCAGATTTATTGGAAATCCTCAATGTATTGAGGGGCTATTCCGTCCTGTGGGCGGTCGTGGTGATTGCCGCGATGGCAGTCACTGCGGTGGTTCTGTACGTTTTCTGGGACTTGGTGGGCCGGGGAATATCGGTAGTGGCGCGGACTCTGAACCTCGGTCAACCGACGCGGCGGCGCTGACGTGTATTTTCCCATAGCAGACGTTGCGGTTTCTCCGTTGCTACTGGCGCTTTTAGGGATCGTGGTGGGCACGATGACCGGGTTTTTCGGCGTAGGCGGCGGGTTCCTGATCACTGGCGGGCTGCTGGTGTTGGGCGTGCCCACGATCTACGCGGTGGGAACCGGGCTGCTGATGGTGATGGGGACGGCGATCACGAGCACTTTGCGGCACCGGAGACTGGGGAACGTCGACCTGCGGCTGGCGCTGCTGATCGTGTGTGGGACGATTCCGGGCGTTTTCCTGGGAGAGAGGGTGAACAGCGCGCTGGAGGCAGCGGGGATTTCGGGGCCGGTGGTTGGCGCGGTGTATTTCGTGCTGCTGCTGACGCTGGGGTCGCTGATGGTGGGTAACTGGCTACGCCGGTTGCGCTACCGTCCGGTGCGTCGGGATTTGGGAGCGTTTCCACGGTTCTTTCAAAGTGTGCGGTTAGGGCCGAGCCGAATTGCGGTTCCGGGAGTGGGTAGCGTCAATTTGCGGCCGGCTTTCCCGAACGCGGGGATCCCCGAAATGTCTGCGGTGGTGCCCGTCATGACCGGATTGGTGATCGGGTTCATCGCGGCGTTGCTGGGAGCAGGGGGCGGGTTTTTGCTGATGCCGTTCCTGGTGTACGGGCTGGGAATACCGCCTGCGGTGGCGATCGGTACCGACCTGTTTCAGATAATCATCACCGGGACGCTGGGGTCGTTCCTATATTCGCTGAGCGGCAACGTTGATCCGATGATCGCAGTGATCATGTTTGCGGCGGCGTCGGTGGGCACTCAGATCGGCGCGCTGGCGACGCGGTTCGTGAACTCGGCGCGGATATTGGGTTTGTTCGGCCTGACGGTGCTGAACGCCGGCGTAGCAGTGGGAATCGGTCAGTTGGCGCGGTTGATTGAGTCGGACACCCTGACGCTGATCGGACAATTGCTCCTGCTGGGAGTATCGGGCCTGGTGGCGCTAACGATTGTGGCGCTACTGTTGGTCGCAGCGGTCGCCCAGATCCGGCGCGGGCGACGACTGGCCCGGTTGCGGGAGATCCGCAGCGCCGGGCGAGTGGCCGCAGAGGGAGACTAACGGGTCAGTCGGTGAACCGGGCGAGGGTGTTGTCCGGAGCGGTTGGTTTCCCTCAGGAACCTTCCGCTCATCCTGAGCCTGTCGAAGGACGAGCGGAAGGCTCAGTGAGCCAACGAAGATCGGATGGTCTGGGTCAGTCGGTGAGCCAGGCCAGGGTGTCATCTACGATTTCGGTGGGGATGTCGCGGCGGACTGTGGCCTTGCCGACGTCCTCGAGCAGTATCCAACGATTAGTGCCGCCGACGGTCTTCTTGTCGAGGGACATTGCGCCGCGGATGGCGTTGATGTCGACGCCCTGCGCCGTGATGGGAAGGCTGAACTGCTGGAGCAGGTCGCGCTGGCGGTCGAGAATTTCGTCGCCGATCATGCCCATCTCGCGGGCGATGCGGCCCGCGCCCATCATGCCGACTGAGACGCCTTCACCGTGCATGAAGCGTCCGTATTCGGTAGAGGCCTCGAGAGCGTGGCCGATGGTGTGTCCGTAGTTGAGCAGGATGCGGATGTCGAGGGTTTCGCGCTCGTCCTGGCTGACGATGTCGGCCTTGATGGCCATGCTGCGGCGGATGACCTCGGTGGAGATTTCGGGTTCCACTTCCATGAGGGCTTCGGCGTGTTCTTCAAATACGTCGACGAGGGACGGGTCGAGGATAAGGCCGTGCTTGATGGCTTCGGCCCAACCCTCGGCGAGTTCGCGCTTGCCAAGAGTGGCGAGGGCTTGAACGTCGGCGAGAACGGCGCGGGGCTGGTAGAACGCGCCGACCATGTTCTTGGCCTGGGGCAGGTTCACGGCGACCTTGCCGCCAATCGAGGCGTCGACCATGGCGGCCATGCTGGTGGGCACCTGGACGAATGGCACGCCGCGCAGGAACGTGGCAGCGATGAATCCGCCGAGGTCGCCCGATACGCCGCCGCCGATGGCGATGATGGGCTGTCCGCGCTCGGCCTTGAGGCTCACGAGCCATTCGTAGATTTCCTGGGCCTGTTGGAATGACTTGCTGGTTTCGCCAGCGGGTATGACGAAACAGTGGGCGGCGATTCCAGCACGCTGCAGGGCCCATTGTGCGTTGCGACCGTAGGGTCGCATCACGTTTTCGTCGGTGATGATGTAGGCGGTGTTGCCGAGGCCGAGTTCCTTGATGTGCTCGCCGAGGCGATCAATTAGGCCCCAACCGGCGATGACGGGGTAGCTTCCGCCGGAGTGGTGGACGGTTGCGGCTTGGTCGGGGTTGGTCATTGGGGTCCTCCGGAAGTTGCCTCGGGTGCGGGTTGGCGGTTGTGGACGTGTTGTTCGTAGATTTCCAGGATAGCGTCGGCGACTTGTTCGGGCGTGCGGTCGTCGGTGGCGACGGCGTAGTGAGCGTGGGCGTAAGACTCGGCGCGTTCCTCAAGGAGTTCGCGGATGCGTTCGAGGGGGTCGCCCCCGGCCAGCATGGGACGCACGGCGGCGTTGGGGCTGCCGCGTGTGATGCGGTGGTGGATGGTCTCCGGGCGGGCGGTGAGGCAGAACACGGTGCCGCTGTCGAGGAGTACTTGGCGGGTGAGTTCCTGGGCGAAAGCGCCGCCGCCGGCTGAGATCACCTTGTTGCCGCCATCGCACAAGCTAAACGTGGCGTGGCGCTCCATGGCGCGGAACACTGCCTCGCCGTCTTCACTGAAGATGCGATGGATGGGCTTGCGGGCGCGGCGGACGATCTCCTCGTCGATGTCGGCGGCGCGACGGCCGGTCTGACGCGCGATGAGACGACCGACATGGCTTTTGCCAGTGGCCATGAAACCGACCAAGATGATGTTGTCAGCGGACATGTGGGATTCTGGATTCCGGCGCAAGCCGGAATGACGGCCTTGCCGGTTAGGCGGGGCGGGGTGGGGCGGGGGCATAACCGGAGGCGGTGCAGAACTCGACGCTGTTGCCGTCGGGGTCTTCGATGAAGAAGTAGGCCTGGCCGTCGTAGCGGACGCCGCCGCGCAGAGGCTCGAAGCCGTTGCTCTCAAGGGTTTCGCGCGTGGCTTCCAAGTCGTCGACCTGGAAGGCGTGGTGGATGTTGCCGGGTTTGGCGGGAGCCTCATCGGTTTCGATGAGGTGAACCATGATCCCGTTGTCCAACTGGAGCCACGTGATGGCCGGGTTGTCGACCTGGCTCTGGATCTGCTTGATGCCGAGGAGCTTGTTGTAGAACTCCATCGCGCGGGCGGTGTCCTTGACCATGGTGGTCACGTGATTGATCTGCGTTATCTGGATTTGTCCGGCCATAAGGGTCCCTCCATGTCCCACATTCGGTGCGGGACGGCATTAACTGGCAGTGGGTATTATGCCATACAGTGGTGGGGTGGGTTTGGGTCCGACGGCATTACGGGTCGGGGGCCGGCATGAGGGGCAAGCCATCCCAGAAATTCTCCGGCCATGCCTCCGCGCCCAAGAGCGGTACGAACCGACACTCGGTGAGTCGGCGGGTTATCAGTCGACCGCCAGACAAACGAACCAGAGTGAGCATTTGGCCCAGCCGATCTCCGATGGGTATGACCAAGTGCCCATTGGGTTTGAGCTGGGCGACGAGGGATTGCGGTACGGATGGGGCGCTGGCGGACACCAGGATGGCGTCGTAAGGCCCCTGGTCGGGAGCGCCCAGAATGTCAGAGGCGGCGATAACCTGCACGTTTTCGATCCCGCAGGCTTCCAGGTTGTTTCGGGCGAAGTCAACGAGATTGGGTACGCGTTCGACGGCGATAACTTGCCCAAATGGGAGCAGTTCGCCCAGAAGCGCGGCCTGATAACCGGAGCCGGCGCCGATCTCCAGGACATGCTCATCGCCGCGCAACGTCAAGGCCAAGGTCATCCTGACCACCATGGTGGGTTGGGATATGGTCTGGCCGTGCCCGATGGACAGCGGGCGGTTGTCGTAGGCACGATGTCGTGATTCCGGAGGCACGAACAGTTCGCGCGGGACCGCCCGCATGGCGTGCAGCACCGGGCTGTCCCCCAACGCCGAGGTGAGTTGGGACAACAGTTGATGGCGTGCGTTGTCCAGGGAGGCGTCCATCCTGAGAGTCTAGCGGATTTGGCGCGGCAGGGTGCGCTATAACGTTCCTGCCGTAGTCGCAACTGCGGAGGGAGGGGGCACGCCTCGCCCCTACCGATTTTCCGCTCACACTCTACCGACCCCGTCATCCTGTCAAGGAAGGGGGCGATCCGGTTTGGCCGGCCTACCATGAGCGGGTGGCATTACCACTGTGCCCGGCGTTTGTAGTACAGTACGCGCATCTATACGAATCGCAGGCTACAGAGGCGGTTCGGGTCGGCTACGCTGAATCGTGGGGGCGTTGGTGGTGTGCCATGCCGGCCAGGAATCATGCCGCCGTCTGCGAGGTCGTCAGCGCAAAATCTCTGCAAAAGGAATTAGACATGAACACGACAGGAAAACCAGTCGCCGTAGTGATTGGGGCGACATCCAAGTGGCAGGCGGACGGACGGAATACTCACCTGGTACATGGTGGGGACATCGACGACAGCGATTTGCCGGTGGGAGTTCGTTGGGGAGTCGGTGGAGCCATTTCGCAAAAGTTTGCGCAAGAGGGATTTTTCACGGTGTTGACGACACGGAGCGCCGCCAACGCCGAGCCACTGAACGCCGCGATCCGGGAGCAGGGCGGCGATAGCATGATCGTGGAGCTGGACCTGTCAATAAGGGAGTCGATATCGGACGCCTTCGCCCGGATTCGAGAGGAGGCCGGGGACCCGGAGGTTCTGGTGTACAACGCCGGATACATTGACGGGCGCGACCTCCCACCGGAAATGGAGTTGCTGGAGCACGTGCCATACGAGGTTCTGGAAACGGCGCAGCACATATCCGTGAGCGGGCCCTTCCTGGTGGCGCAGGAAGTCCTGCCGGCCATGCGCGAAAAGGGCGAGGGAACCATCCTGTTCTCGAACAACGCGGCGGGGTTGCGCGGCCACAAGCGTTTCACCGGGCAATCCCTGTACTATCCGAGGGTGATGATGCGCACGCTGTCGCAGGCGTTGACCGAGGAATATTCGGAGCACGGGGTTCACGTGGCGAATGTGGTGATCGACGGAACCATTGATTCGCCAGGGACCCGGGCGACGCCACGGGCGCAGCAGAACCCGGATCTGCTGATCAATCCGGTGAAGATCGCGGAGGCGTTTTACTACCTGTACACGCAGGACAAGTCGTGCTGGACGCACGAGTTGCAGTTGACGCCGTATCCCGTCAAGCCGAGTTTCTAGGGCTAACCGATCATGGTTGGCGGGCATCCGGGCGGGTACAGCGTCGACCCCGAAGGCATGATCTGGCAGAACATCCGGGCACTGTGAAGCTGGCACGAGGGAAGGATTTTCTGGATTCCGGCTCAAGGCCGGAATAACGATTGCCGTGCGGGGTGGTCGGACAACAGGATGAACGGAACCTAAGGAGTAATCGAATGGACGTAGGAATGATGATGATCTTTTCCAGCTACGGCTGGGAGAACGGGTCGGACGGCCAGATGTGGGAGGAGGAGTTGCGCCTCGCTGAGTTGGCTGCCGATTCCGGGTTTGATTGTCTGTGGTCTGCCGAGCACCATTTCAACGATTACTCCTTCGTGCCGGACAACCTGCACCTGATGACGCACGTGGCGGCCAAGCATCCGCAAATCGACGTGGGCACGGCGGCGGTGATATTGCCGTGGCACAACCCGTTGCGGGTGGCGGAAAACGCCGCAGTGCTGGACCTGCTGAGCGGCGGCCGATTGCGGCTGGGGTTCGGGCGCGGGCTGGCACGGCGGGAATTCGCGACGTTCGGGATCAGCATGGACGAGTCGCGGGAGCGTTTTGACGAAGCGGCCCCGATGATTGTTGACGCGCTGAAGACGGGTTTCATCGAGGGAGATGGGAAGTTTTATCAACAGCCACGGACGGAAATCCGGCCGCGTCCGCAGCACTCCTTCGACGGTCGCATCTACGCGGTGGCGGCGAGCGATGATTCGGTGCTGTCGGCTGCCAAGCTAGGGGCGCATATCATCATGTTCGCGGACCGCCCCTGGGAGATGCGGATGCCCGGAATCGAGCGGGGACGTGCGCTACACCGGGAGTTTCACGGCACGGAACCGCCGGCCCTGATGATGACGGAATTTGTGATCTGCGGCACCGATTTGGCGCAGTGCGAGGAAGAAGCGAGGCAGTACCAGGGCAAGTTCGTGGAGAGCAATTTCTATCACTATGAATTTCTCGGCGATCATTTCAGCTCGGTGAAGGGCTACGACGCATACCAGCAGAAGGCGGAAATCGCGCGTTCGGCCGGCCTGGAAGGCGCGGTGGAAGGATTCATGAAGGCCGCCAGTTGGGGAACGCCGGACAAGATCCTGCGGGGGCTTGAGGACAGGCGGGCTCTGCTGGGCGAATTTGAGCTGAACGTGGCGTTCCGGTTTGGCGGCACGCCCATGGACGTAGCGGAGCGGGGATTGAAGCTGTTCGCCGACGAAGTTCTGCCGGTGCTCAAGTCCTGGTAATCACGCGCGCAGCGGGATTCAGTGGCGCTGCAGGTGATCGAGGTCGTCGGTGAGCCCCTGCATGGTCTCGGGGTCAGGGTCTTCCGATCCTGGGCCGTAGTGGTAGCGCTGGAAGCCGGTGACGATGCGTTCCACTGGAGGGTCGGGCAGAGCCTGGTTGGCTTCCCGTCGGTGTTCCTGCGGGGTCTGTGAGTTCCGGCGGGCGAATCCGACAGCGCGGGCGACGTCCAGCATGCGGTGATAGACCTCGCGAGGATTGACGGGAGGCGGGCGACGGCGGCGTAGGTTGGATGCCCGGTAGAGCAAGCCGGCTAGAGCATCGGCTACGTCCTGCCCGGCGGTCTGGAGGGTGAACGTTGATTCGCGGGTCTCACCCTCGGCGTAGTTGCCGCCGGTGAGACGGCGGCGTCTGAACATGCGGAAGAGGACCCAACCGGCCAGAGAAATTGCCGCCAAGAAGGCCAACCATTTGATGACGGTGAGGATGACGCTGGGCGGGCCGTCTCCTTCGACTTCGCGCAGGCTTTCGTGAAACTCCTCGATCTGGAGGCGGGCCAGTTCCAGGCCGCTGAGGTCGCCGCCGCCGAAAAAGCTGGCGATCCAATTACCCACCGCGACCAAGCCGGCGGCCAGCAACCCCAATAGCAGCAAAATCGGGCGGAGAGTCCACAGGCCCATGAAAGCGATGCCGCGCACGATGGCCTTGGCGACCTCGTCCAGGCCGCCGACCCCGAGCGCTCCCAAAATGAGAGAAATGAACAGGACCGTGACCACGCTGACGACGATAGCCAGGAGCCAGCCACGGCTGATGTGACCGACGCCACTATCGATGGCGAAACGGCTGAGGGCCATGCCACCAAGGCCGATGGCGAAGAACATGAACAGCACGGGCAGGCGGATGATGTTGGCGTCCATGATGGCGTCGGCGGCGACGGCTACGATGACGATGACAACACCGCGTACAAACGCATTTCGCACCACGTCGAGGGTTACGTCATCGCGGGCGATGGCAGTACCGCGCCACCACAACAGCAACAACAGGGTGGCGGTGATAGTGAGGGCAGCCACGGCGTTCAGTTCTCCGGAAAAAACGAGACCGATAGGGAACCAACCGGCGCCCATGCTGACGCCAGCCAGGACCAGGACCGACAAGGCGCTCACGATCAAGCCTATGACGCCGCGCAGGTTCAACGAAAACCGGATGTTTTGCACATACCAGGACAGGATGAAAGACCAACCGATCGCGATCATGGCGATGCCCAGCGGGACGCCCGATTCGGGAAGGCGGATCGCGTTGGACAACAAACGTCCCAGGAGATAGATGGCAAACCCCTCTAGGAACAGGGTGATGCCGGTGACGAACGCAGCGCGGGCGAAGTTGGTCATTCCGGACCTCCCACTGGGCCGACGCCAACGGTTTCGTCATCCAGCCAATCGTCGCGCCACATTTCTTCGAGTCCAGCGAGGGACGGGCCGGCCACGTAAAGAGGAACTTCGGGTGGAAGCTGGCGGGCAGCGGGCCCAGGGTCGCCATCGCCGGCATAGAAAATGATCAACCGGTGTCCTCGGCGGCGGATCAACTCGGTCTCGTTGATCACGGCTGGGGAAATGAGAGCGGTAACGAGAACCACGGTGGCGCCGGACGCCAGCGATTCAGACTCCGTGCGGAGGACGGAGGACAGTTCGGTGACCCAGAAGGGGCCGGCCATGGCCAGGGATTCCAGGACGGATTCCAGTTGCAGGTCGCCGGAACCGGGCGCCACGGACATCCACTTGCTGGAATAGGATGCGATGGCGTTGCTGACCATGCCGAAGGTGTAGTCCTCGCGCCGGGCGTATTCGGCTACGGAGGCGGCTACGGTCACGGCGCGCTCGAAGAGTCGGCGGTTGCTGCCCTGCCAAGCGGCGTCGCCGGTGCGGGCATTGAGGGCAATCAGCATGTAACGCGTGGCGGCGGGCTCAAATACGCGGGACTCCAACTTTCGGTGACGAGCCGTGGCCTTCCAGTCGATCCGTTTCAGAGGGTCGGTGGGCAAATAGTCGCGGAGGCCGACGAAACGGCTGGGGTCGTCCTGAACGAATCTACGCCCGCGGCCGGTACCTAGGGGTCGTTCCCAAAGGTTCAGCATGCGGCGAAGGTCGACGATGCGAGGATACACGAGGAGGTAGTCGACGTCCGAGACGTAGTGTTCGGCGGAGGTAAGGCCGAACATGTCCCCGCTGCGGAGACGGGCGGGCCCGATGCGGTGGTATCCGCGGGCGCGGCAACGCACCCGGTATCTCCAGGTGACCTTCTGGTACGGCAACAGAGAAGTGGTGATACGGTGGTCGAGTTCAGCCTCCGCGCCGACGCCCCGGCGATAGGTTCCGCCGGTCTGCAAGCCCAGGGGGAAGGTGTCGGAGATGTCCAACCAGATCATCGGCAGGAGCTTGTCGTTGTTGACGGTGATGTAGTAGTCGAGCACGTCACCGATGAATGCGCGGCGGCGTTCCAGGCGTCTGGAGTAGGTGAGGCGGCGGAAGGCGTAACGGGGCCAGTGTTTGCCGGTGATCCAGATGAGCAGCACCAGCACACCGACCACGATCAGCAGGGCCTGGCTGGCGAGCAGGCCCGCGACGATGGCAATGGTCGCCGCTATTACCCAAAGATCGCTGATCATGGTGGCAGGATAACTGATTTGGAGGCCAAGAGCACGGGCAGTCTGTGGGCTGGCCGCCCTGTGATATGCTGATTTCAAATTACCGGGAGGGAATGACGATGGCGCGTGTCCCCTATGTTGCTCGAGAGGAACTGGATGCAGACGGGCAGGTAATCTACGACCGGATTCGAGAGGACCGTGGCGCAGCCGAGGTGGGCCTGCAATTCCGGGCGCTGCTGCATAGCCCGGAGGCCGCCGGGTATCTGACGTCGATGGGGGCCACGCTGCGGTTCAAGTCGGCGATGCCGGATGACCTGAAGGAACTGGCGATCATCCTGGTGGCGCGGGAATGGGATTCGGGCATCGAGTGGACCGGGCACGCGGTGGCGGCGGCACGGGCCGGCATCTCGGACGAGTCCATTGAGGGGATACGCACCGGCAAAGCTCCGGGTTGCCTGGCGGGGCAGCAAGCGGATATTGCACGCTTCGTGCAGCAGATGATCAGGGAGAAAGACGTTTCGGACGAGAATTTCGAGGCGGTGCGGGCGTTCCTGGGAGACCGGGGCGTAGTGGATCTCACGATGACCGTCTCGTACTACACCGCTTTGGCCCTGGCCCAGATCGCGCTGCGTCCGGAGATGGGTGAGGGACGCGTTTCGACGCTTTAGTGAAGACGGCCAGGCTCCATGGATGCGGCGTGGCCAGAGATGCGGCAAGCGTGAGTTGGTTTCACCAACATTGTTTTGATGCCCTCGCATTGAGGGATAGGTTGCATGGTTATGAACGATCCGATTCAGGATGGATTGCTAGGAAGGCTGGCGGGACTGTTGGAGTGGCAGGGTCTGGGCACGGCGGCGTTGACGCCGCGACCCCGGGGAGGACGGTTGCATGGCGAGGATGCTGAGGAGGTGGCATCGCTGCTGGAGCAACTGGCGCAGTCTGATGCTGGGCTGCCGGCGGGGAGTAGGCCGCGGAGCCTGATATTCGGCAACGGGTGCTTTGCCATAGGGAGGTATGCGGAGGCGCTGGCCGTGTACCAGGCGTTGGCCGGGGAGCGTCCGAATGATTTCGCGGTGCACTTCAACCTGGGGGTGACGTATCTGCGGAATCGTCAACCCGAGGAAGCGGTCGGGGCCCTCACCAGAGCGTTGGAACTGGACGCGTTTTCGGCGGCGGCGTATTACCAGCGGGGTAACGCGCGGGACGACTTGGGGGACGGCATTGGAGCCCTGGACGACTACGCTACGGCGATTGGGTTGAGTCCGGATTACCTGCAAGCCCACTACAACCGGGGAATCGTGCTGAACAACCTGGGACGGTACGCTGAGGCCATCGAGGCGTTCGACGGGGTGATGGCGTTGCGGCCGGACATATCGAACGCTTATTTGAACCGTGGGGTCGCGCGGGACGAGATGGGGGACACCGCCGCGGCCATAGCGGACTACGACTCGGCGTTGCAGTACAACCCGGACAACGCCGATGCTCGCTTCAACCGGGCCAGGGTTCGCTATCGTTTGGGTCGATATCGGGAGGCCGTCGCAGATTACACAGCGGCGATTGAACTGCGCCCGGATGACGTGGAGGCGATAAACAACCGCGGTCTGGCCTACGATGCCCTGGGACAGTATGAAGAGGCTATAGCCGATTACGATTCCGCGCTGGGGTTACAGCCCGACTTTGCGGAGGTGCTGAGCAATCGGGGCGCGGCGTTGGAGAGTCTTGGCGACGTTGATGCAGCGTTGAACAACTACCTGGAGTCGCAACAGGCGGTGCCGGAATTTGCGGCGGCGTACTACAACGCCGCCCGGCTTTACGCAGACCGCGGGGATATCGCGCAGTGCGCTGAGCAGTTAGCGGAGGCGGTCAGGTTGCAACCGGGGCTGTACGCCGAGGCGGAGTCGGACGAGACGTTGGGGTGGGTTTTGGATTTGACCCGGATGAGGGATGAGCGAAGCGGTGGACAGACGTAGAACTGCGGATCACCAGACAATAATCAACCATTTCCACGTGATCCGAAAAGATACCTTAACAATTGGATCATTACTCCAACTAACCACCCGAAGGCTCCCAGGGCACCAACAACGCTTAGAATCCTATCGATAGTGAATCTGTCTAACAACGATAGAATCACAACGGCAAAAAGAGCCACTCCCATCACGGTGACCACCAGGATCAAGGTCGCGGCGATTGCTTTCCCCGCGTCGCGATAGAACATCCGGGATTAGCCCCGGATCTTCAAATTCATTACGAGGACGAAACCTGAGATCCCCATAGCGACGGCGGTCACGCCCATCAAGGCGATGCCGGTCATTGTCATGGGGTTTTGATCGAGTACGTAATTACCCAAGAGGAAAATTACGAGACTCAGAGAGTACGCAGCCAACGAGGCGGTGAATATCCTATCCCACACGGCGACCACTCCTTTCTATCATGAGAAAAGGATAAGTAATACAGAAACAGTTGTCAAAAACTGACCGACGCTGTTGGTTGTTAGTCGCTCAGGTGGGAGGGAGGTTGGGTTCGCTTTCGTCGTCCGGGGGGATGACCTGGCGGAGGATAGCGTCCTCGCTGAGGCCGGCGGCTTCGGTGTGGACTTCAGGGGTGTCCGCGATTAGGAGATCGGGGTCGATGGCGGCGGGCACGGTTTCCGGCTTGTGATCTGCATGGGTGAGTATGTTGTGGGTGATGACTACCAACGCGAGGGCGGTGAGGCCGAACATTATCTCCCAACCGCGATGCCCCATGAATTGATTGATCGCAAGCATCGCGCCGTAGCCCAAGAAGATTCCGATGGATGACCTGAACACGGAGCGGCGGAACAGCAAAACGACCACGAAGCCGACGACGATACCGATAAGGACGAACCAGTTCAGGTAGGCTAGAGACACACCGACCAGGACGACCATGCCGTCGCCGCCCTTGAATCCCGTGAATATGCTTTTCCAGTGGCCGGCGATGGCGGCGGCGCCAGCGACCAAACCGAGGAGTTCATGCTGCCCGAACATCCAGGCAACGTAGACGGCGGCGGCGCCTTTCAGGACGTCGCAGGCGAAAACCATCATCCCGCGACGGCGCCCGACGTGCCAGAATACATTGGCGGTGCCGGCTCGGCGGCTGCCGGTCGCGAAAATGTCCACGCCCTTCCACCGGGCCACCAGGTACGCGAACGGGATGCTGCCCAAGAGATAACCGACCAGGGCGGCAGCGAGGATTCGAGTGACCAGCGGGGCGAAGTCTACGATCAACATCAGATCAGCGTGCTATGAAAGATATTTAGAAACACGCCAGCCATCATAGCACGGAGGTGGGTTTACCAGTTATGCGGGATTGCGTGCTGTGTACAGCCAATATCCGATGTCGCCACGGGCGACCAGGTCCTCCACGCGATCCAGCAGATCCGGGGGAAAATCAGTCCAATCGGCTCCACCTACGAGGTTGGCTGGTCCGAGTCCACTCCAGAGAGCCAACTTGGTGCGGAGTTCCCCCAGGAGCGACATCACCTCGGAAGAGAGGTCGGCGCGCTCGATGATGGAGAGACCTCCAGATTGCAGCAGATCGGGGTAGCCGCCGGCGGGAAGGGCATCGGTCAGGCAGAGCATCATGCCGACGGGGCTGTCCAGTTCGGGAGGTAAGGAGCCGGACTCGACGGTTACGTCAGAGAGGCCGATTACTCCGCCGGGCTTGAGTAGTCGCCGAATCTCGGCGATGGCGGCGGCTTTGTCAGCGAACAGGCTGGTGGCGCATTCGATGACAACGGCATCAAATGCGCCCGAGCGAAAAGGCGGCATCTCGGCGTCGCCGCGCACGAAAGCCACATTGGCGGGTATCGGCTCCTCCAGCGCTCGCCGACGGGAAGTCGCCGCCGAGTCGGCTCCGAGCTCCAAGCCGGTCACGTGGCAACGGAAGATGCGGGACAGAGCGGTGGCACTGGTTCCTAGGCCGCATGCAAGATCCAAGACGCGCCAACCGGGTCGCAAGCCCATGGCACGGCCCAGGCGATTAGTGGCGCGGAGTCCACCGGGATGGAGGCTGTCGCCCAAGATCAAGCGGGCGAGTTCGGACGAATAGAGATCGGCGCAGCAGATCTTGGCGGTATAGGTGTTGAGCATGGTCATTTCACCCTCCCGCCAAAGGCGGACCCACCGGAGGCGGACAGGCTCTCACCCTAGCCCTCTCCCGCCGTAGGGCGGATGTGCCACCCATCAATGGAGAGGGAGCTCGATTGAGGATTCACCGCGGCCGTCCCATCAAGGAAGAGGGGACTCAATTGGAGAACCCACCGTCGGGGACGCATCGAGGCCGAGCGGGCGGAGCCGGTGGTGGCCCTGCTGCTGGATGAGTTGGTCGCGGATTTGCTCGCGGTATCCGACGGAGTTGTATGCGCAGAAGGGGATGGCGCGGCCGTCGGGCGTGAGGATGCCGACACAGCACTTCATGACCTGCTTGACGTTGAAGGTCCAGGCATCGAGGAAGTCCTTGATGGCGACCTGGAATATGTGGTCTTTGAGGTGGTTAATTTCGTAAGGAAGGTCCAGACCGGGACCGCAGGCGCACTCGAACTGACCGGCGGTCTGCTCGGTGCCAGCGACGGCGGAAGCGGACCACAACCCTTCCAGGGCAGCTTGGATCGCTGCGGAGTCGGACGCTTTGGGCAGGGCGCGGTTGGTGATGTAGTCGAGGTACTGGTCTATGTCGAGCAGGCGAGGCAAAGGGATGACCTTGTCGCCGTCCACGAACAGGTAGGAATTGACCTGGCAGGTGGGGAAACAGCAGGGAACTGGGACGAAATCCTCTACAACGAACCGACCGTTGGTCTGGTCGACGATGCCGTGGATGATGTCGGGGATGGTGACACGGGTCATGGGGTCGAATTCGATGTGTCGGCCGACGTGGGTTACGGGCTGGAACACAGCGCCACGGACGGCGGGATGCTGCAACCCGAACTCCAAAATTGGGCCGACCTCGTCGGTGTTGATGTCGCGTTCGATGGCGGCGACGAGGACGGCGGTCATGCCGGCTTCGGCGAGACGGTCGAGGGCGCGCATCTTGGTTTCGAGCAGCGGTTCGCCGCGTATGGTGCGGTAGGTGTCCTCGCGCAGACCGTCGAACTGGAAATAGACGACGGGATCAAGGGCTGCCATCTGGGCAAGGAACCGGTCGTCGTGGGCGAGACGGACGCCGTTGGTGTTGATCATCACCTGGCGGATGCCGCGGTCCTTGGCGGCCTGGATCATCTCGGGCAGTTGCGGGTGGATGGTGGGTTCGCCGCCGCTGAACTGAACGACCTCGGGATCGCCCTCGATCTCGACGAAGCGATCAAGCATGGACTCGACCTGTTCGAGGGTGAGGTTGTATCCGATGCCGGCGTCGGCGAAACAGATGGGGCAATCGAGGTTGCAGGCGGTGTTGATCTCGATGAGGGCGAGGCAGATGTGCTGCTTGTGCTCGGGGCAGAGGCCGCAATCCAGGGGACAGCCGTTGTTGACCTCGGTGCTGAAATCCAGGGGGATGGTGCCGGGCTTGTTGAAACGGACGCTGCCGACGTACATCTCGGCGTCGGAGCTGATGATAGCCTCGAACCAACCGTGTTCGGGGCAACGTTTGCGCATGTAGACCTTGTTGTCGCGGATGATTACCTGGGCATCGATGACGGTTTTGCATTCAGGGCAGATGGACCGGGTGAGTTCGTGAAATATGAAATCGGCGTCCTGCTTGATATGGCGGGCGGTGGTCAATGTGGGCGCTCCTTATTCGGGAGGGTTGGTGAGTGATTGCCGTTCTGGATCGGGACGTACGTAACGTTGAATGTCCTGGCCCGGAAGGAAGCGCCGATGTCAATATCGTTGCCGGCGACAATTGGAATTGCCTGGCCGTTGAGGTTGCGCGGTTGATATTTTTGTAGAACGATGTCCAGGATCTCGGCCCGATCCGCCGCCCGGTTTACGTCGGCATCGCCCACTTTGAACGACGCTTCCACCACCAGGCAAAAGGGTTGGTGGTCAGATTCACGACGAGCGTAGATGTAAACGTCGGCCCGGCTCAAGTTGCGGCGTTGGTCGGGCGTGATCACCCCGGCGCGCACCGCCTCGCTGCCGATGCGCATGATTTCCTTTTTGGGGATTACCTCCTCCTCACCCATGCCGAGGGCTTCGGCAAAGATTTCGGGGTTTCGTTCGCAGTAGAGTTCCAAGCCCCAACCCTTGAGGGTGGAGACATCCTGGTTGGTTCGGTTTTGCGCCTGGGTTAGTTTAGCGATAGCCTCGCGGATTTCGGCCATTTCCTTGTCGTGGCGGGCGGCGCGCTGGACGTACTCCGCCCGCATTTCTGCGATAGCGCGGGTGTTCTCGTCAACAATCTTGCGCGTTTCAGCAAGACCCAGGACCGTTTCTGATAGCACGGCGCGGATTTCGGCGAATGACATTGATTGCGGCCCATTGGCGGGATCAGCCGGCATGGTCATAAAGCTTGCAGCTCCAACGGGATCAGTCTCATGGTATCAGATTAGTCCCAATGCTATTGCTCCAAGTCGCCGCCGCATTACGGCCACCGCCTCCGGGTTGTTGTCAATCAACGTGAACTCCCGCCCCTCGCGGTGGGCTGCTTCGCCGAGGGTGCCGCTGCCGGCGAAGAAGTCGAGGACGCGGTCGCCGGGATTGGAATGGACACGGACGATGCGGCTGATGATGTGCAGGGGTTTCTGGGTCGCGTAGCCGATCTTCTCCTTGCCGGTCACGATGGTGCGCCACCAGACGTCGGTGGGGGTTTTGCCGCGGGCAGCCTTTTCGGGGCCGACGAGACCGGGCGCCAGGTAGGGGATGCGGTCGATGGCGTCGTAGTTGAAGGTGTAGTGGTCTGGGTCCTTGGCGTACCAGAGGATGTTGTCGTGTTTGGCGGGCCAGCGGGTTTTGGGGCGTCCGCCGTAGTCGTAGGCCCAGATGATCTCGTTGATGAATGAATCGCGGCCGAATATCTCGTCAAGCATGACCTTGCAGTAGTGGACCTCGCGGTAGTCGATGTGGAAGAAGAGGCTGCCGTGGTCGTCGAGCAGACGATAGGCCTCGGTCATGCGGGGGCGCAGAAATTCGATGTAGTAGTCGAACTGGTCGGCGTAGCGGCTTTCGCCGACGACCTGTGTGCGATAGCGGCGTCCCTGGAAACCGGTGCGGTCGCCGTCGGCGTCGGGCGTTACCCGGATGCGGGTGCGGGACTGGGACTTGCCGGTATTGAAAGGCGGGTCGACGTAGATGAGTTGGAATGCGCCGCCGGGCAGGGTTGGTAAGACATCCAGATTGTCGCCGAGTATAATTTCGCCCATTATTTGCCTCCGACCGGGGCGGCATTATGGCGTTTTCAAGCGCGGAGCGTCAAACGGGCAATCGACTCGGCGCGAACCCTGACGGCCCCTGGAAGATTGGGGCGCGGACTCTCGATAGGTGACGAATATGATTCAAAGCAATCAGACCGATGGACCACTCGCAGGCGTCAAGGTGCTCGACCTTACGCAAATCATGGCGGGGCCGATGTGCACTATGCTGCTGGCCGACATGGGCGCGAACGTGATCAAAATCGAGCGGCCCGGCGGCGGCGACGACACGCGGCGTATGGGGTCGAGATACTCGGAGCGGTTCGCGGCGGGATTCCTGGCGCTCAACCGGAACAAGCGCAGCATCGCGCTGGACCTGCGGGCGAACGAGGGCAAGGCTATATTCAAGCGGATGGCGGAGACGGCGGACATCGTGGTGGAGAATTTCCGGCCCGGGGTGATGGATCGGTTAGGTTTGGGGTACGAAACGTTGGCCGGGATCAATCCGAAGTTGGTGTACGCGAGCATCTCGGGGTTTGGCGGCACGGGTCCGTATCGTAACCGGGGCGGGTTTGACCTGGTGGCGCAGGGGATGAGCGGGCTGATGTCGATTACGGGATTCCCGGGCGGTCCGCCGGCTAAGGTGGGGGTGCCCATCACGGATATCGGGGCCGGAAGTTTTACGGCGGTCGGGATCCTAGCGGCGTACATCCACGCGCAACGAACTGGGCAGGGGCAGCAGGTGGATGGTTCGCTGATGGAGGCGGGAATCGCGTACACCGTGTGGGAGTCATCGGAGTATTTCGCCACGGGTGAGATACCGGGGCCGTTGGGGTCGGCGCACCGGGTGAACGCGCCGTACCAGGCTCTGCGCACCAGCGACGGGTACATCAACATCGGCGCGGCGTCGCAGCCGACGTGGGAGCAGTTCTGCCGGGCGATCGGGAGGGAGGAGTTGATCGAAGACCCGCGTTACAAGGATGGAAACGATCGAAAAGCGCGGGAGGAAGAACTGGCCGAGTTGCTCGAAGGGATCATGGGCGAGCACACCACGGAGCACTGGATGGAGCAGCTGGAGGCGGCGGGCGTGGTAGCCGGTCCCATCTATGACATGGAACAGGTGTATTCCGACGAGCAGGTGCTGGCGCGGGAGATGATGGTAGAGATTGAAGACGACGAACTGGGTACAGTCAAAAACATCGGGGTGCCGGTGAAGATGTCAGCGACGCCGGGTCGGATACGGCACCGGGGGCCGGCGCTAGGGGAGCACAGCAGGGAGGTGTTGCTGGAGCACGGGTACACGAAGGAGGAGGTGGGAGAGTTGCTGGCGGCGGGGGTGGTGGTGCATTGAAAGCCCATCAAATAGTGTATAATAAATCGAAAAGCGAGAGTACACTGGCTGTGAAACGCAAAATCATTGCATTGGTTGGGGTCGGATCAATTCTCGCTGCCGCATTGTTGTTTGCAGGAATATGCTTGGCGATCCTAGGCGGCGGGTTGGCGCTAGCATTGTTGGGGGTGCCACCTCGGTTCCTATCGCCCTCAGACAGTGTTGACTTGATTGCGCTTGGTTTGCTGATTCTATTCCCGATGCTGGCACTGGCTCCATTGTTCGAGTGGTGGTTCAAGCTATGGTACAGTGTCGATACGCGATTGATGGCGTTCTTTTTTGTTGGTGAAAGTGTCGTGAGCCATGAGAGTGAGGCCGGGCTGTGAACAGTCAAATCAAACGCAGGGTTGTGTTCTATACACTCGTGTATGGGTCAGCCGCCCTGATAATAGCCGTGGGCTTTATTCTGGGTTGGTGGACCGTCATATTCGGCTGACAAATTGACGGCTACTGCACCGCGGCGGTCGGGCCGACTGCCTACATGGTGCGCCAGGTGTAGCCCTCGGTCATGGCGAGGAATTGGTCCAACAGAGACGTGTTGGCGATGATGAGGCCGGGCGAGAAGAGGGTCGCGTCCTGCAGGGTGGCTCGGTCGAGGACTTGGGCGCCGGCCTCTTTGGCGAGCAGGATGCCGGAGGCGATGTCCCAGGACGATAGGCTGTGGTGGGCGTAGAGGTCGATGCGACCGGCAGCGGTGTAGGCGATGCTCATGGCGCTGGAGCCCATCAGGCGGTACCCTGATATCTGGGGCCAGATGCCGGCGACCATTTCTATCAGGTGCTTGGCCTGATCAAATTCGTACCCGAGGTCGAAACCAAGAATGGCCTCGTCGATGTTCTGGCGATCCGATATGTGGATCGGTTGCCCGTCCAGATACGCTCCCATTCCCTGCTGAGCGGAGAAGAGTTCGTCGCGGACAGGGTCGTAGGTGACGCCGGCAACTACTTGATCGCCATTTGCGACGGCCACGACGATGCAGAAGTGGGGGATGCCCTCGGCGAAGTTCCGAGTGCCGTCGATGGGATCGACCACCCACGTGTAGGGCGAGGAGCCGGGAACTGGGTCGGACTCTTCCGACAGGATGCCGAAATCAGGGTATTCGTCGCGGACGTAGTCGAGGATCAACCGCTCGGACGCCAGGTCGGCGTCGGTGACCACGTTGGCGCGGCCCTTGAAGCTCACCTCCACATCGGTTCGGAAACGATTCAGCACGAGTTCGCCGGCGCGTCGCGCTGCGGTTTCGCACACTTCCAGCACCGATAGGCCGGAACGCGAAACTGGGAGATCGGAGTGTTCGGAGGTAGTGGTCATCGAGGAATGGACTCCTGGCAAAGATGGCTAGGCGAGCGGGCGTATTGACGAAGGCGGGCGCAGTCTAGCACCGGGGTTGAGGCCGGACAAGGTGGCGATTCTGCGGCGAAGGGGCGCAATGGAACGTCGAAACCATCTACGCTAATCGGGCAGATGGGCATGTTTGGTGGTGCGGCTGCGCTATACTTTCGCTGTGAGTACGCAAGGGAACAGGCCGTTGGTGGGAGTAGGCGTCGTGTTTGTGCGGCAAGGGAAGGTGTTCCTGGCGAAACGTCGGGGAGCGCATGGTGAGGATACCTGGGGGTCGGTGGGGGGACACCTGGAGTTTGGTGAAACGCTGGAGGAGTGCGCGCGACGGGAGGCGATGGAGGAGTTGAGTGTGACGGTGGGCGAGTTGCGGGTGCTTTGCCTCAGCAACATTCTGGCGTACGACCGGCATTACGTGGACGTGGAGTTTCTCGGGGACATAGACGATCAGGAACCCGTGCCCACGGCATCCGACGGGTCGTTTGGGGAGTTTGGCTGGTATCCATTATCCGATCCACCCCAACCGTTGTTTGAGCCGATGAAACTGGCGATAGACAGCCTGTTGTCCGGCCGATGGTATTACTCTTCCTTATTGGAATGATTAACATAAATTTTCCGACCGGGTTCAAAAATTCGCATATTCTCGTACTCGCAATGTGGTGATTTAACCCTGGTTATGCTATAATTAGTTCTACGCCGACGGTATCATGAATTGCGATAATTAACCGTACCGACGACGGACGCATTCCCACCAAGAGAACCGGCGGATCGGGGACATATGACTCAAGCGGCAACAATTCCGACGACAGAAGACTCATCTGAATATACTTCGGATAATATTCAAGTATTAAAGGGTCTGGAAGCGGTCAGGGTGAGGCCGGGAATGTATATCGGCAGCACAGGCGTTGACGGACTGCACCATCTGATCAAAGAACTTTTGGACAACGCGGTTGACGAGGCATTGGCCGGCTATTGCGACCGCATTGACCTCCACCTCGCCGCCGATGGCGCGGTGAGTGTTTCGGACAACGGCAGGGGAATTCCAGTAGACGTCCATCCGGATACGGGAGTGTCCGGACTGGAAACAGTGATGACCACCCTGCACGCGGGCGGGAAGTTCGACGGGGCGGCGTACAAGGTATCCGGCGGGCTGCACGGAGTGGGCGCGTCGGTGGTGAACGCCCTGGCATCGAAACTACATGCCGAGGTGTGCCGCGGCGGCGTCCGATATACGCAGGAATACTCCCAAGGCATCCCGACCTCCGACCTGGTGCAGCACCAGCGGGTGCGGCGACAGGGCACGACAGTGACCTACTATGCCGACCCGGAAATTTTCCCAGAGATCACCTACGATTTCGGGCGTCTGGTGGCCCAGTTGCGCCAAACCGCGTATCTGAACAAGGGTCTGGAGATCCGCCTGATCAGCGAGTTTCACGAGGAAGAACGTAACGGCGACATAGAGCGGTCCTTCTTCTTCGACTCCGGTGTGGCGAGCATGGTGCGCAACATCAACCGGAAGCGCAACGTGGTGATGCCGGACCCGTTCTACTACCAGAAGAACGCGGAGGATGCGGACGTTGAGGTTGCGTTCCAATACCATCACACGGACGGGCACGACAACCTGGCGGCGGATGAGCGCACCTTCGCAAACTGTATCCTGACGCCGGAGGGTGGAACGCACTTGGCCGGTTTTCGCTCCGGGCTGACGCGTGTGCTGAATGACTACGCCCGCAAGCAGAACTTCTTCAAGGATGCGAAGGACTCATTCAGCGGCGAGGATACCCGAGGCGGGTTGGTAGCGGTGGTCAGCGTGAAGTTGGGCGACCCGCAATTTGAAGGTCAAACGAAGAACAAACTGAGCAACCCTGAAGTCCGGAGCCGGGTGGAAGCCGCGACGTCGGAAGGGTTGACCCGCTTTTTGGAGGAGAATCCCACCGCCGCCAAGGGATTGCTGGAGAAGGTACAGACCAACCACGCAGCACGGGAGGCGGCGCGCAGGGCGCGGGATCTGGTGCTGCGCAAGAACGCCTTGGACGGAACGTCTTTGCCCGGGAAACTGGCAGACTGTTCTGAGCGCGATCCGGCGAAGTCTGAACTGTACATCGTAGAAGGTGAATCGGCCGGCGGGTCCGCCAAGATGGGCAGGGACCGTCAATTCCAGGCCATCCTTCCGCTGAAGGGCAAGATACTGAACGTGGAGCGGTTCCTGGACAAGGTGGAGCGGATCCTCAGCCACGAGGAAATCAGGGCGTTGATTTCAGCCGTGGGCACCGGTGAGGGCGAGGCGTTTGACATCGCCAAACTGCGCTACCACCGCATCATCATCATGACGGATGCTGACGTGGACGGTTCGCATATCCGCACGTTGATCCTAACGTACTTCTACCGACGGATGCGTGAGCTGATCGAAGGCGGCTATCTGTACATCGCTCAACCGCCGCTGTATCGAGTTCAAAGGGCGCGCAGCATAGCGTACGCTTATTCCGAAGAGGAAAAGGAAGCCCTGATCAAGAAGATGTCCACCGCCCGTTCTGAGCCGTCGGTCCAGCGTTACAAGGGCCTGGGCGAAATGAATGCCGACCAGTTGTGGGAAACCACTATGGATCCGGCAGCGCGAAAAATGCTGAGGGTCACGATAAACGATCTGGACGACGTGGACGGCATCTCCGACACCGACGGGGTGTTCGCGATGCTGATGGGCGAGCAGGTCGCGCCGCGCAAGAGCTTCATCCAGAGCCACGCCACCGAAGTGCAGAATCTGGACGTGTGATGCCTCCCGACGGGTTGGCCCTGCTGATCTCAGAAGAGGAGCTGAGATCGGTCGTCAGCAAACTTGCCCGGGAGATTGACCGGGACTACGCCAGCACCGGATTGGTGCTGGTGTGCGTACTTAAGGGCGCGACGATATTCACCTCGGACCTGCTGCGCCAGTTGCAGGCGAACGTGCATCGGCTGGAATTCCTGCGTGCGAGCAGCTACGGCAGCGGGACGGAGTCGTCGGGCTTGGTGCGGGTGGAGGCTTCGATACCCGCAGGGGTGATTGCGGGGCGGCACGTGCTGATCGTCGACGATATTGCCGACACGGGTCATACGTGCGTGGCAGTAACGAATTTCCTGAGCGCTATGGGGCCGGCGTCCTTGCGTTATTGCACGCTGTTGGACAAGCCGGAGCGCAGGGAGGCAGACGTCCAGTACGACTACGTGGGGTTCACCATCCCCAACCATTTCGTGGTGGGGTATGGAATGGACCTGGACGAGCGTTACCGCGGCCTGCCGGCGATTTACTATTTCCCCAATCCCTGATTTTTTTGATTGGGTTTGGCCAGGAAGCTAATTTTGCAGGCCCCGGCAGTGCTCCAAGACCCGGTCCAACTCGGTGACTTCCCATTTGGCAAACATGGCGATTGGCTGTTCGGGCTCTGCGATGGTCGCTGAGATCACCCGTTGGCTATCCGCTTCCGACCGGGACGGGCCGATAGTCCGATAGCCTTGGCTGATGGACCCTATGGCGCCGGCGCCCATGAGCGTCAGCTGATTGGGCAGAACGCGCCAGTCGCTTCTGAGGGTTGCGCGGACTGAAGGACGGTACCATTCCTCTCTCAGGAAACGAGGGATCTCCACGGCGAAGTCGAGTTGGATGAGGGCAGAGCCGCGATTCGCGGACAGGATAATTTCTTCTTCTTGGTCGGCGTTCGCATTGTCCTCGGGCTCTTGGGGTTCATCGAGTTCGATTAGATTTTCCGGCCTAGTGAGTTCGCTCAGGTCGTAATCCCGCTGGATTTGACGCCAAAGCTCCCGGAAACGCCCGCTGTCCCGAGGATCCAGTCGCACACCGGTCACGAACTCATGCAGGCGTCGGGCGTAATCGGCCAGGAGCGTGTCGGCGTCCACCTGCCGGTAAATGTCAAAGGGGTCGCTGGAGTACGGGGACAGGCTGGTATCCAGCACGCCGACCACGGGGTGGCGCCAGTCGATGTACATGGACCGGTAGCCGCGATCGTCGCACAGGAACGTGAGCACCGGAGCGTCAGGCAGGGGTTCATGCATTGTGGCGTCGTTCCGGAAGATGGAGACTTCGCGGCCAGCGTGGAAATCGTGGTCCAACTGCCAATTGCCGAAACGAGACTTCGTTGGCAATGGAGTGGGTGTTGGATCCGGGACCGGGGTAGGAGACGGAGTAGGCGTGGCAGTAGGCTGTGGGGTCGGCGACGCGACGGGGGTGACTGGAACTTCGCGGGTTATTTCGATCTCTCTAACCACCTCCCGAGTGACGGGTACCTCGACGGTTTTGACGACCTCGACGGTGACCGGGATTTCTCTGGTTATTGGTACTTGGCGCGTTACTTCGACGGTTTCGGTGCGCACCACGGTTACGGGGACTTCTCTCGTGACCGGAATTTCCCGGGTGATTTCGACCTGGCGCACTGCAGGTTGCGCGGCGCAAGCGGCGAAACCGAGTAGCGACAATGCCGACACCAGGATTAGTACAGGTGCCGATGCAAGTCTGGCTCGGCGTGGGTCAATCAGTCGCCGTGGGTTCGACATGGCGATTCCTGAAAACATTGTGACAAAGCAATCGTACCGGAGGTGTCCGCATTGCACGGTGGCAACGTGCAGGAATCTACGGTTTTGGGTCCAGGTTGGATGGCGTGAATGGGCCCTATGTAGATCAGGGTTGGGTTACCCGATGTTTCGAGTAGTCCATGAACTGGCTGTTGCCGCGTCAGTCCGGGGCTTGAGACTGGAACGTAGACGACTTCACCGCTCGGAGAACCGGTTGTTGGAGGGAGTTTCTTGCAGGCAGGTTTGCAAGTATCGAAGGGCGGAGTTCCTGGCGGCGATCATCTCGTCAGAATCGGTCGTTGTCGCGACCTGTGGGATTCGTTTCGCGTAGTCCGGCCAACATCCATCGCTGGGTTTCCTGAGGTTGACGGCGAGCAGGTGACCGATCATGGTCATCTGGAGGCTCACCGCGGTGTACCGATCATCGGGCGGCAGTTGCTTCAACTGCGGCTCGCTGACGTCGAGGAACGCGAAGTAGTTGCGCATTGCATCACGGGCGCACCCTGACACGACGACCATGGCGGAAGCCCACGCCGATTCGAGATGGGGTGGATCAACGGCCGCGATAGCCTCGGGCAGGTGGGAATAAAATCGAGTGTGACAGTCATCTGCGAACGGGAAAGTTCCATCGTCGGCGTCCTGCCAGGTGCGATCGAACCATATGGTGATGCGTTGAGTGCGGACAGTCGGAGAATTGTCGAAAAACTGGAGGCCGCTGATCGATTGGAGTTGATCCTCGACACAGGGAGAGAGTTGGACGTTGAGGAGCTCCACGTATTGGAGGAACTCAAGAGGAGGCAAATTGTTCTCGCCACCCAGCCTGATCACTTCTGATTCGAGCGCAGAGTAGCAAGGATTTTCTGAGTGCCACATTTCGAGCATCTGAGTGGTGTAGTTCGGGTCGGGCGTGCGTCCCCAACCGCCGACGAACGAACGGTTGGTCATGAACATCCCCCAAAGGAAATCGGCGTCGACCTGGCGAGGCTGTAGCATTCGCTCGGTCAAATCCTGAGTTTGTTCAGCGGTGCGGGTTACTACGGCTTCCGAAACGCCCGGGGGATTCGAAACTGCCGTTGGGACGGGGCTGGGTGGAGGCTCCGAAGTTGCAGCCGACGAGGGCGACGGGGTACGTGAAATTGTTTCGGTGGGAGTCGCACCCGGTGGAGTTGGCGTCGGCGTAGCCGGAGGCGGCGAGGTCAGAGGCGGAACGGTTGGAATCGCCGGTGTGGCGCTATTGCAAGCCAAGCCGGCGATTCCAAGTATGCAGGCAATCGTTACGAGTCGTGCGATTCCGATGTGTAGAGCGCGATGGATTCGCGATGACCGGGCCGGCATCAAAAGGCCACGGCCTGGCCGTCGCCGCGGGGATCGGACGCGCCGGTGAGGACGCCACGGCGGCCGTCGCGCAGAATCAACTGGACGCAGCCGTGGTATGAGCCCAAGGGGTTCTGGACGACGTTGTGCCCCATGCGCTCCAAGTCGCGGATGGTGTCGTCGGGCATGCCCATTTCGACGCGGAGTTCGCCGGCGCGGTTGAGGGTGGCCGGATCGGTGCCCGGGAAGCTGAACCAGCGGGGCGATTCGACCGTGTCCTGGGGTTGGAGCCCACCATCGATGAGCTTAGTGAGCATCTGGATACCGACCTGGGGTTGAAGGTCTCCGCCGGGGGTGCCGCCCACGATGGATACCTCGCCGTTGACGGTGGTGAGGTAGCAGTTGAGGGTGTGCATGGTGCGCTTGCCCGGGGAGATGACGTTGGGATGGTCGGCTTCGAGGCTGAAGCCCCGGCCGGCGCGATTGTTGAACAGCACGCCGGTTCCCGGGGCGACGACGCCGGAACCGAAGCCGTTGGACAGGCTGTGAATCCAACTGACCGCGTTACCCGCGCCGTCGGCGACGCAGAAGTAGGTGGTGTCGCCGAGGCCGTTGGTGGGAACGAGGGGGCGAACCTCGGTGCCGGCCTGGAACGGGTGAATCTGGTCGCGGCGCATATCGGCGTACTCGGTGGAGAGCAGGCCGTCCAAAGGCCATTCGACGAAGTTGGGGTCGCCGGCAAGCCTGTTCCGGTCGGAGTAGGCGATCTTCTTGGCCTCGACAAGCAGGTGGATGGCGTCCGCGGAGTTGGGCGTCATGGACGTGAGGTCGTGGCCGGCGACGATGTTGAGCATTTCCAGTAGCAGGAAACCCTGGGACGGCGGCCGGGTCTGGTAGACCATATGCTGACGATATGTGGTGCTGATTGGTTCGCAGACGTCGGCGTAGTGACCGGCGAAGTCGGCCTCGGTGAACAAGCGGCCATCGGCGGTGGCTTGGTTGAGGCCGGCGACCAGTTGGGTGGTTAGGTCGCTGCGATAGTAAGCGTCGGCGCCGCCATCGGCGACGCGACGGATGGTGTTGGCAAGGTCGGCATTGACCAGGATTTCGCCCTCCCGTGGCGGCCTGCCGTTGCGCAGGTAGATGTCTGCGGTGGTGGTGTGCCGGGCGAGGAGTTCGGCGCTGCCGGCGAAGGAGCGGGCGATACCGGACGGGACCGGGAATCCCTGCTCGGCGTAACGAATCGCCGTGGCAACGAGGTCGGGCATGGGGATGGTGCAGAAATTGCGGTGCATGGCTTCCCACGCGGCGGCCTCACCGGGCACGGAGACGGAGTGAGGGCCGGTGATGGGCATGAGCGCCAGGCCCTGGTTGCGGTAGTAATCGGCCTCGGCGCCGGACCCGGCGATTCCGCTGCTGTTGATGTTGGTGACCTTGCCGGTGGCGGCTTCGTAGGCGAGGATGAACGAGTCGCCGCCCAATCCGCACTTGGGCACGATGGTGACGGTTTCCACGGCGGCGACGGTAAGGGCGGCGTCGAACGCGGTTCCGCCGTCCTGCAGGACGCGGAGGCCAGCGGCAGCGGCTAGCGGAGAATCGGAGCAGACCATGCCATTCTGACCGTGGACGGCGCTGCGGGTTAGGGTGGTGATGGACATGGTGGCTGCCTCCGTCGGCGTCAGGTATGTAGTGTGGGTGTTGTCGCGTCAATAATCTTATAGGGTCGACAAACTGGCAAGCATGTGCGTTACAGCGATGGCGCGCTGCCACACCGGACCACGCCGTCCTTACCGTCCACTTCGTCCGTGAGAGTCTGCACGGTTTTGCCGCCCGGCGGGACCCCCGTGCCGCTGGCGATTTCGGCGAGGGGGATTAGTGCGAAGGCGCGCTCGTGCATGCGGATGTGGGGTATCTGCAGGTCGGGGTCGGGGATGCTGATCACCTCATCGCCGTAGAGCAGGATGTCGACGTCGATCAGGCGCGGACCCCAACGGTACGACTCGGTGCGGCCGATTTGGGCTTCGACGCCTTTGCAGAGTGCCAGTAGGTCCACGGGGGACAACGTAGTTTCAAACCCAGCGACGAGGTTGAGGAAGTTAGGTTGGTCGGCCACGGCCCAGGGCTCGGTCTCGTAAATCGAGGAGCAGGATACCATTCGCATACCGTCGTGGGCGTCCAACAGAGTCAACGCTCCAGTCAACGCGGCGAGGCGGTCGCCGAGATTCCCGCCCAGGCAGAGGTAGGTTATTGCCGGTTGGGCCATCCGGAGGGTCTCCAATCGCGCACGATGGTGTCAGTCATGCGGGCAACGCGCACCATTTCTTTGACGTCGTGGACGCGCACGATATCGGCTCCGCCGGCGATGCTCATGGCGACGGCTGCGGCGGTACCTTCAAGCCTTTCTTCTGGCGGCAGGTTGAGGATGCGGCCGATGGTGGACTTGCGGGACACTCCCAAAAGGAGCGGGTAGCCCATCTCGCGAAACTCGGGCAGCCGCCGGAGCAGTTCCAGGTTGTGGTCGGCTGTCTTGCCGAAACCGATGCCGGGGTCGAGGATGATGTTGTGGCGGACGATTCCGGCGGCCTGGGCAATGCCGGCGATTCGGGTGAGGCTCGCGATAACGTCGGGCACCAGATCGTCGTATTGGGTTCCACTCTGGTTGTGCATCAGGATGGCTGGCACGCCCGCCGAGGCGATGGTTGGGGCCATGTTGCCGTCGGCGAGGCATCCCCAAACGTCGTTGACCATGGATGCGCCGGCGGCGATGGCGCGACGGGCGACGGGGGCCTTGTAGGTGTCCACGCTGACCGGGATGCTGACGGCGTCGCAGATGGCGGAGAGCGTCGGGATCAGGCGGTCTATCTCGGCGGCCGCCGAGATGGGTTGGTTGCCCGGGCGGGTGGATTCAGCGCCCACATCAATGATGTCTGCGCCGTCAGATTCCATGCGCTGCGCCAATGCGACCGCGGCCTGGGGATCGTTGGCAAGACCGTCGCCGGAGAACGAGTCGGGCGTCAGGTTGATGATGCCCATGACGTAGGTGCGCGGCCCCCACACCAGCGGCTCACCGTTGGACACGGTCAGCGCGAGGTCGGGTTCATGGTTCGTGCTATGGGACGACAAGTGGGCGACTCTGCAAACGGCCAGGGGCTGACGGTGGGTGCTATTATACCGGGCATCCGACCGATTCACGTTTTACTTAGGAAAGCCGAACATCGCAACGGCTGGGGGCCGAATTGACCACGACCAACGAAACGCCAATCGAATCAACCGACGACGGCAAGCTTGAGCACCTGCTGGAGCTCGGCGAACAGGCCGCGCTGGGCGGCGGACAGCGCCGAATCGACCAGCAGCACCAGCGCGGCAAGAAAACGGCCCGAGAGCGGCTGGAGCTTCTGATGGATCCCGGTACGTTCACCGAAATCGACCGGTTCGTCACGCACAGGACGACGGACTTCGGGCTGGAGCGGCAGCGGTTCCTGGGTGATGCGGTGGTGACCGGATACGGCAACGTCGACGGGCGGCAGGTTTTCGCTTACGCGCAGGACTTCACGGTGTTCGGAGGGTCGCTGTCGGAGGTCGTCGGTCAGAAGATCTGCAAGGTGATGGATTTGGCCGCAAAGACGGGCTGCCCGATGATCGGGATCTGCGACTCGGGCGGCGCGCGCATCCAGGAGGGGGCGCTGAGCCTGGCGGCTTACGGGGACATCTTCCTGCTGAACACGCTCTATTCCGGCGTGGTGCCGCAGATCTCGGTGATAATGGGGCCGTCGGCGGGAGGGGCGGTATATTCGCCGGCTATCACCGACTTTATCTTCATGGTGCGCGGGACGGGCCAGATGTACATCACCGGGCCCGATGTGGTGCGTGCGGTCACCGGTGAGGATGTTACGCATGAGCAACTGGGCGGCGCGGACGCCCACGCTGCCCGCAGCGGAGTGGCGCATTTCGTTGCCGATTCGGAGGAGGAGTGCCTGGAGGAACTGCGCCGGTTGATTTCGTTTTTGCCGTTGAACAACCTGGATGATCCGCCATCTTACCGTGCTGCCGACCCAGCGGAACGCACGGATGAGGTTCTGCGCACCATCGTGCCGCCGGAACCCAATCGGCCCTATGACATCCGCGAGATCATCTACCACATCGTGGACGATGAGGACTTCATGGAGGTGCACGCGGGCTACGCGCCCAACGTGGTGGTGGGCTTCGCGAGGATGGCGGGCCGGACGGTTGGCCTGGTGGGAAACCAGCCGGCGTTCCTGGCGGGGGTGCTGGATATCAACGCGTCGGCCAAGGCGTCGCGATTCGTACGGTTCTGCGACTGTTTCAACATTCCGCTGGTGACGCTGGTGGACGTGCCTGGATTCATGCCGGGGACGGAGCAGGAGTATGGCGGGATAATCCGGCACGGGGCGAAGCTGATCTATGCGTACGCTGAGGCTACGGTGCCCAAAGTGGCGCTAATTACGCGCAAGGCGTACGGCGGGGCCTACATCGTGATGAGCAGCAAGCACCTGCGCTCCGACGTGAACCTGGCGTGGCCCAGCGCGGAGATCGCGGTGATGGGGCCGGACGGCGCAGTGAACATAATTTACCGGGAGGAGATCGGGAACGCGGATGACCCTGATGTCCGCCGGGCGGAGTTGATCGCGGACTACCAGGATAGGTTCACCAATCCTTACGTGGCGGCAAACCGCGGGTACCTGGACGACGTGGTTGACCCGGCGGCGACGCGACCGACAATTATCCGGGCACTGGAAATGCTGCAGAACAAGCGGGACACGCTGCCGGCGAAAAAGCACGGCAACATACCGCTATAATGATGCCCTAATGGCGCGGGAGGGAAGCAGCCGGGCGGGATGGATCGGCGTACCGAGCGTTCCGTTGGAGCGGGCGGCCGAAGCGTTTGCCGCGTTCTATCTGGCGGTATCAGTGGCAATCGCCATTGACGTACTGTTGATTGTCCACAATCATCGGCCTGCGACTTGGCAATCGACCTCAGAGATGGTCTTTGACGACGGCGGTCAAATCCTGGCCTGGGCGCTTGTGGCGACTTGGCCGATCATGGAGGTGATGAGAATGGTATTGGCAGGAATCTGGCGGGATCGTATCAGACGCGAAGCTCGTGAGGAAGGAATCGAGATCGGGGAGGAGCGCAGCAATCGGCGTTGGCGTGAGTGGGTTCAGCGGCGGGATCAAGCCGCGTCGCGGGGCGAACCCTTTGACGAGCCAATGCCGTATGACACTGAGGACGGCGCCCAAGCTTGATTGTCATCAGGGAAACCAAGTCTTGATCCTTGAGAGCCTCGTCGTCAAATGGTTGGTCTGGAAAGCGGGCAAGGCCGGATACAAAGCGGGCCGCGCCTTTGCCGAAGGACGCGCCGACGTTCCGGCGGTGGCCACCGCTCGCTGGAGAAGTTGCTGGACGAACTGGCGCCTATGGAGCCGCACATTGGACTCGGCTCTCGCGCGTATCCCCACTTTGCGCAACCTGTCACTGCCAGCGCCCACGCCGCCCCAACTCAGGTAGCACAGTCATTCCTGTCGGTGCCAAAACGACCTACCATCGCCCCCCATCATCACCCAATTCCCCCAAAAACCCCAGTTCAGACACCCCACGCCCAGGTGACACTTCCCCCTTGCTCTAACCCCTACCCCATCCGTACCATATTACCCAACACCCCAATTCCAACCCGCCGCCCAGGTCCGCTCGGGGCCTTTCCAAAGTCGCCACACGTCGCGCTCGCACAAATCCCGCTCGTCCTGAGCCTGTCGAAGGACCAGCGGGACAGCCTGAGGATGAAAAGTCGCCATACGTCCCGAGACAACCGACCCAATACCCACTTCCAAACACCGCGAACTCCCTCCCACAAATCCGCTCATCTGTCCTCCAATACCGCTAAAACCGCCGTCAAAACCCTTCCATCGGCCCCCAATTCAGCCCCACGACCCGCCCAATGCCATACCTGAATTAGCGGAAATGAGAGGAAATGAACGGGAAATCGACCTTCGCAACGGTTTCCGTAAGGCGCTTTCGGAGCCGGCTCAATCCGCCACGGAGTAGCAAATTATGCAATTCGGCGTTTTCTACCAGATCCCTTGCGGTGAGGGTCAAACTCCCGCCGGGCGTTATGCCGACGTAATGGCGCAGGTGCAACTGGCGGACAAATTGGGCTACGACATGGCGTGGCTGGCAGAGTTGCACTTCGCTCGGCAGTTTTCGGTGATGCCGGCGCCGTTGATGATGGCGTCCGCTCTTTCGCAGACCACCAAGCGGATCATGCTGGGCACGGCGGTGAACCTCCTGCCGCTGCATCACCCGTTGCGGATTGCGGAGGAGGTCGCGACGCTGGACGTGCTGTCGGGCGGACGGGCGGTGTTTGGCATCGGGCGCGGGTCCAATCCGAACCATTACCGAGGATACGGTATCCCAATTGAGGAACGGAACGACCGATTCGTTGAGGGTTTGGATCTTGCACTGCGAGCGTGGACGGAAGATCAACTGGATTATCACGGGCAGTTCTACCAGGCCGAGGGAATCCGGCTGGAGCCCAAGCCCATCCAGCAGCCCTATCCACCGGTGTACATCGCATCGAATGGCGCCGACACATTTCCATTGGTGGGCAGCCTGGGGCACAGCATCCTGGTGACGCCGCTGATCATCACAGTGCAGGGCGTGAGCAACGGGCTGGCGGCATACCGAGAGACCTTGGCTGAGCACGGGCATGATGAGTCCAAAGTGAAGGTGGTGGTCAACGTGCCGGTGTACGTGGGTGAGACTGTTGAGGGGGCGAAGGCGGATTTCGCGCCCACGGTCGACAACTACCTGGGGACGCTGCGCGGCATGCAGAACAACTCGCGGGGTTCAGGCCGCGCTTTCCAAATCGAGTACGAGGACTTATACAGTGAGTTGGGTGCGATTGGCACGCCGGAACAGGTCATCGAACGTTTGGAGGGATTCAAGGAACTGTACAATCCGCAGGAAATCATGTGCTGGTTCAACATCGGCGGCATGTTGAGCAACGAGGAAGTGGAGCGTTCGATGAGGCTGTTTGCGGAAGAGGTGATCCCGCATTTCAACCGTGGCGGCGGCTGACTGCCTATTCCGGCTGATCAACCATGACCGGCAGGCCCAACACTGGCTCGCTGTTTGAACACGGAGAGCAGCAGTACGCCCGTGAGAATGCCCCGCTGGCCGAACGGATGCGTCCGGCCTCATTCGACGAGTTCGTCGGTCAACAGCATATTCTGGGCGAAGACAGGGTGCTGCGGCGGGCGATAGCCAGCGACCGCATCCCGTCAATCCTGTTCTGGGGGCCGCCGGGATCCGGGAAAACTACGCTGGCGCGATTGATAGCGACGCAAACTAGGGCGCATTTTGAGCCGGTTGCGGCGGTGTCGGCCGGCGTGGCCGACCTGCGCAAAGCGGTGGCAGAGGCGCGAGAACGGCGGTCGTTCTACCAGCAGCCGACCATCCTGTTCGTTGACGAGATCCACCGTTTCAACAAGGCGCAGCAGGACGTGATTCTCCCGCACGTGGAGGATGGGACGGTCGTTTTCATCGGAGCGACCACTGAAAATCCGTCGTTTGAGGTCAACGCTCCGTTGTTGTCGCGTTGCCGGGTGTTCACGCTGAATGCGTTGGATCCTAAGGATGTCGAAGCGATCGTGCGTCGTGCGCTCAGGGATGAGCGGCGCGGGTTGGGGATGTTGAAACCCCAAATGGAGCCAGACGCCCTGGCGCATCTGGTGAACATCGCCAACGGCGACGCGCGCGTCGCTTTGAATGCGCTGGAGATGGCGACGGTGGCATGTGAGCCGGCAACCGACGGCCACAGGCAGATTAGCGTTGATGCCGTATCAGATGCTTTGCAGAGACGTACCCCCCTGTACGATAAGGCCGGCGACAGCCACTACGACACCATTTCGGCTTTCATCAAGTCAGTGCGAGGATCGTCGCCGGATGGTGCGCTGTACTGGCTGGCGCGGATGTTGGAATCCGGAGAGGACCCGATGTTCATTGCGCGGAGGCTGGTGATACTGGCGGCGGAGGACATCGGGCTGGCAAATCCGGGGGCGCTGCCGGTCGCCGTAGCAGCACAGCAGGCGGTGCACTTCATTGGGCTGCCGGAGGGGAGAATCCCGCTGGCCGAAGCTACGGTGTATCTGGCCACGTCGCCGAAAAGCAACGCAGCCTACATGGCTCTGGAGCGAGCGTTGGAGGACGTGCGGAACGCTCCCCACGAACCGGTGCCGCTGCACCTGCGAAATGCTGTTACCGGGTTGATGCGGGGAATGGGATACGGCGCAGGGTACAAGTACAGCCACGACTACGAAGGCAACTTCGAACCCCAGGAATACCTTCCTCCGGAACTGGCCGACAGACGCTACTACGAGCCGACAGACCAAGGATCGGAAGCGTCGATTGCGGAGCGGCTGCGCCGATGGTGGGGCGATAGCTCGGGTTCAGTCCGCTGAATCGTCGATACTCGGAGACGTGTAGACCTGCACCAACTGCGACACGCTGAAGTTGGGGCGCAGGGCGCGATCCACGACGGCGCGAACCTGCCATCCGACGAACGTGTGCTGGCCGAGAACCGAGGGCATCAAACGGTCGGGCACGGGCAAACGGAACGGCCACTCAGTCTGCTCCAGCGCATCTTGCAAGGCCGGACGCTGCAACACCTGGCTGCTTTCTACGACCCGGGCCTGCTTGTTGCCAGAGCGTTCCCAACGTACCAGTTCCACCCGCAACTCGCGGGCTTTAATGGCTCTCCGCGCTTCGACGGAGAGGTCGCCTTCAATCACGCCGCCATTTGGGACCAGACCGGAGCGCAACGACAGGTCAAGATTCACCTGACGGAAACCCCGAGCCGCGGTTGGATGGTCGGGGAGTCGCTCTCCGCCGATGTTGGTGGCATCGGGATGGGCGAAAACCACCAGTTCCTGGCTGCTCTCCCCGACCCGTCCCATGGTCAAGTTTGCCAGCAGGCCGTCGCGGTTGGGGAGCCAATCAGACTTGGCGAGGATGGACGCAGTCAGTTGCCAAGTTATCTGGGCGTATTTCGCCTTGACGGTGGGAGGCGCGGGCACGGGGAGCCTGAGCCGCACCGGGTACTTATGGGAGATGCCTTCCTCCAAACGAGTGTCTTCTAGGAATACGTCGTCGACATGATCGGGAGTGCCGAAACGGGTTCTTCCTCTCCGGCCGGCCATCATCTGGGGTACGGCGTCGCGGGCGGAGTCGATGCGCAGCAGTTCGGTTTGGGCCAAGCGGGCGTAGCCCACAGAAGCCAGGAAAGACGTCTTGGGCGTTACGGTAATCTCGGCCTCTACCAAATCGCCGGGATACAAGGGCCGAGAGGGAACCGACACCGAGATGTCGGCGGAGGGCGATGCGGAGCGACGCAACATCGGCGACAACCTGAGTTACACGGCCGATACAAGCATTAGGGAGATCGCAGCTCTTGATCAACTGCCGCCTATGGCCGCCATTGCCTCCTCGGCAGACACGATGTCGGCCTGGCGGTTCAGGATGCGGGTGATGAGGAAGTCGTGGACGTCCGGCTCGCTGTCGGCACAGCAGTCCTCGACGATGTACAACCTATAGTCCCGGTCGGCGGCGAAGCGGGTGGTGGACAGAACCACTCCGCTGGTGGCGTAGCCGAGCAGGATGATGGTATCGATGTTGCTGCCGGTCAACGCGACGTCAAGGCCGGTGCCGAACAACGCGTTAACGCGATGCTTGCCCACGACCACTTCACCATCCAGGGGGCGGACGTCGGGGTGAATCACGTCCAGCGGATCGAAGACGGCCGGCTGCCCGGAAGCCTTACGCGCGCTGAAAGTCTTGTTGCGCTCGCTGATTTCTGGGTAGCCGGGACGGAACACGGTGGCGCAGTAGCACACCATCAAACCGGCGTCCCGCGCTGCTGCTTGCAGTTCGACGGTGCGGGCGACGACGCCACGTTCAACGGCGTGGGGCATATTGCCCATAGCATCCGCGTAGAAGTCGGCGATGAGCAGCGCGGTGGTGTCGCGGTTGATGGTGAAATCAGCCATGATGAGCCTCTAAGCGACCGCGGCCAGACGCCGCACGGTCCCGTTGACGCGAGACAGGGCTTCGTCGACGTCGGCGGAGGAGATGTGGCGGTGGGTTACCATGCGCAGCGATTGTTCGCGGCTGTGGCTGACGAGGACACCGTCCTCGCGGAGAGCGGTGATCACCTCGCGGGCGTCGCCAACCTTATCACGGTCAACCTCGAAGATCACGATATTGGTGTGGATGCTGTCGGGGTCCACGGTCAAGCCGTCGATATTGGCGAGGCCAGCAGCCAGGCGTCGGGCGTTGGCGTGGTCGTCGGCGAGGCGTTCGACCATGGTGTCCAGGGCCACCACTCCGGCGGCGGCGAGGACTCCGGCCTGCCGCATTCCGCCGCCCACCATCTTGCGCCATTTGCGCGCACGGGTGATGAATTCCTGGGAGCCGCAGAGCACGGAGCCGACGGGGCAGGACAGGGCCTTGGAGAGGCAGAAACTAACGTCGTCAACGTCTTTGGTGAGTTCGGCGGCAGGGACTTCGAGGGCGACGGCCGCGTTGAATATGCGGGCACCGTCGAGGTGGACGGCGGCGCCGGCGGCGTGGGCGACATCGACGACTTCCTTAGTGTCCTGTGGGGTCATCACGCCGCCGCTGCAGCGGTTGTGGGTGTTTTCCAAGCAGACCAGGGTAGTGGCCGGCACGTGGATGTTGGAGGCGTCGCGAATGGCGGCCTGGACGCTCTCGGCGGAAATCTTGCCGTTGGTCTCGTTGGGGACGAGGCGGACCTGGGCGCCGGATAGGGCCGTGGGGCCGCCCGACTCGTTCCAAAACATGTGGGCCTCCTGGCCCATGATCATCTCGTCGCCGCGGCTGCACCAGGTCAGAGCGGCGATCAGGTTGCTCATGGTGCCGCTTGCCGTCAGCAGACCCGCTTCCTGCCCCAACATCTCCGCGGCGCGCTCTTGGAGAGCATTGATGGTGGGGTCTTCGCCGAACACGTCGTCGCCGACTTCAGCGTCCGCCATCGCGCGGCGCATCTCGTCGGTGGGATGCGTAATCGTGTCGCTCCGCAGGTCGATTGCAGCCATGTCGTCTCCTCGAAGGCAGTGGTCGGTATGAGTGTGGTGGGCGTCATTCTAGCACCAACCGTTCGCTGGCACTACGGGGCCGCCCGTCGGTCAGGGCATTTGGATTATCGGTCTAAACCGGGTTGAGGGCATGGCTAACGCGCAGGCGCGGGTAGGTCCCAGCGGAGGAATGCGCGGTAGCGGTGGTCCCAGGCCCAGGGGAGGAGGTCGAGGACGATTGATTCAGGCTCAGGGACGTCGCCCTGGCGTATGGTGTCGTCAAGGTAGCGGCGGAGTCTCATGAAGGTGGGCAGTCGGAAGCCGGCTTTGGCAATGCGGGCGATGACGTCGGCGGGTTTGGGAGGTTCCGAGGGATCCCAGTCCTCGGAGACCGCATCGGCGATGCGGCGGAGCTTGATGATGGCGAGTTCGGGGGCGAACTTGCGCTTGAGGATGTTGATGCGACGGTGGATTTGGGAAAGGGTCATGGGATTACCTCGGACGGGAGAGTATTTTCATGGATGAGCAGGATGGAAAGGATTGGCTATGTGGTCGGAATGGCGGCGATTTTTTGGAAATCCCGCTCATTTCCGCTCATTTCCGTCTATTTGAGTAGGGCGTCGGGGTGGGTTGTGGGGGCAAATGGAGGTGGCGAGGGCGGTTTTGGGGGCGATATTGGTGGTTTTGGCGGGCATTTGAGAAGGTTTGGGGGAGCGGCGTTGCTGAGTTCGGTGTTTGGATGTGGGGATTGGAATGGCTCGGGGCCTGGGTGGCGGTTGGATTTGGGGTATCAGTTAATTATGGTAAAGATGGGTGAATGGTGGAAGCAAAGGGGAAGTGTCATTCGCAGTGAGAAAGGGCAGAGAGGGGATTCCCTGGAGAATCGAAAAGCCCGGCCCGTCGACAAACCTGCTATGATTATCAGGGCCATTCCAAAGTTACATGATCTTCTAGCATCCGCTCGTCCTGAGCCTGTCGAAGGACGAGCTCGTGGTTCGACAGGCTCACCATGAGCGGGACGCATGGAGACTTTGAAAAGGCCCTGTATGATTATTGCGACTTGTTGACAACGCTGGGCACGAAAGCAACGGGAGGGCATCATGCGGCAGAGCGCGGTGAGCTTCATAACCAAGGGACTGACCCTGGAAGGCATAATTGCACTGCCGGACGGTGAAGGACCGTTCCCGGGCGTGGTGATGTGCCATCCGCACCCGCTGAGGGGCGGCAACATGGACAACAACGTGGTCGTGGCGGTCACATTCGGGCTGGCGGACGCAGGCATCGCATCGCTGAGGTTCAACTTCCGCGGGGTGGGCAACAGCCAGGGCGAGCACGCCGAGGGCGAGAAGGAGCACGAGGAAACGCTGGTTGCGATGGACTTCCTGGGGGCGTTGCCCGACGTGGACGACGACCGCATCGGGTTGGGCGGGTACTCGTTCAGCACGCGGGTGATCTGCGCGCACAAGCAGCTTTACAAGAAACCCAAGGCCATTGCCCTGGTAGCCCCGTCGATCGAGGCAATTACCGGTAGTCCCTTGCAGAAACACAAGACGCCGCGACTGATCATAACCGGCGGGCGCGACCGCCTGGTGGCTGCGGAAGGGGTGGACGAGCAACTGGCGAAATTTGATCCCCCGGCGGAATACCACGTGGTTCCGGCGGCGGACCATTTCTGGGTGGGGCAAGAGCGCGAGATGGCCGAAACGGTGGTGCAGTTCTTCCTGAGTCATCTGGCCACCCCTTAGCGATGCTCCAATTTCTCAAAGGCCGCACCCCGATTTATCGGGACTGGACTCTCTTACAACTTGCGGCCCTGGCGTTGGCGCTGGACCAACTGACCAAGTTCGTCGTCCGACAAACCCTGGAATGGCACCATTCGTGGCCGGCGACCGGTCTGTTCCGCTTTACGCACATACACAACACCGGCAGCGCGTTTGGCCTGTTCCAGGACCAGAACCTGCCGCTGCTGTTTGTTTCCCTGGTGGGCGTCCTGGTGCTGGCTTACATCTACCAGAGCCAGGAACGGCCGACGGTGCTGCTGAGGGTGAGCATTGCGCTGATGCTGGGGGGCGCACTGGGCAACCTGATTGATCGGATTCACCAGGGGCATGTGACGGACTTTATTGATGTTGGGCCCTGGCCGGTTTTCAACCTCGCGGATTCAGCCATCGTCGTCGGACTGATCATGATGGGATGGATGCTGGTGATGCGGCGTGACCAACCCGATGTGGCGATGGCGGATTCCCAACGAGACGAATCGGATTACGCGGATTGTCCGCTGTGCGATGGTCCCATGATCGCGCTTTCCAACGGGGCGCGGTGCGCGGATTGCGGGGTGCGGGAGCGAATCATCCCGTTGGCGGACCGAGATCCGTGACGTTGGACGCGGCTGCCGGAGAGCGAGAGTACCCTTTCGTCGTTGATGAGAGCGTCGCGCCGACACGGCTGGATGCGTGGCTGGCTGGCCGCTCGGAGATGGCCGAGGCGGGGTTGTCGCGGAGCCGGTTGCAGAGTTTGGCGTCGGAGGGTTGCATTACGGTAAACGGGGCAGTCGCACGACCGGCGCAACGAGTGAGAGCGGGCGACGCCGTCAAGGTGTGCGTGCCGCCGGTTCGGGCGCTGGAGGATCTGATTCCACAGGACATACCGGTCGGGGTGGTGTACGAGGATTCCCACGTTGTTGTTGTGGACAAGCCGGCCGGGATGCCGGTGCATCCGGGGCCCGGGCATCCGGATGGAACGTTGGTCAACGCGCTGCTGGCGTGCTGTCCGGACATCCGCGGGATCGGCGGCGAATTGCGGCCCGGCATCGTGCACCGGCTGGATCAGGACACGTCGGGTCTGCTGGTGGCGGCCAAGACGCAGTTGGCGCTCCAGAATCTCAGCGAGCAGATGATGCGGCGCGAGATGCACAAGGAGTACACGGCGGTGTCCGTGGGGATGGTAACGCCCGAGTCTGGAACCATCGATGCGCCGATTGACCGCGATCCGCGACACCGGCAACGGATGGCGGTGAACGTGGGTGGCCGCAATGCCCGTACGCACTATGAGACGCAGGAGGAGCTTGACGGGCATACTCTGTTGGCGGTGCGGCTGGAAACGGGGCGCACACACCAGATACGCGTACACCTGACCTACCTCGGGTACCCGGTTTTGGGCGATGGGGTATATGGCAAAGCGAGTGGACTGCTAGACCGCCAATTCCTCCACGCCGCGCGGTTGGGGTTCAGGCATCCGGAGTCGGGCGAATGGATGGAGTACCAAGCCGCGCTGCCGGCTGAGTTGGCTGCTGTCCTGGGCACCCTCAGAACCGGGGCTGCGCTATAATCGATAGTTGTGCCCGCACTGATCATTGTCATTGGAGCCAAGCGAGGGAAATGAGCGATAGCCAAGCTGCACCTTCCGGGGACGTACCCGCCGATTTTATTCGCAGCATCATCACCGAGGACCAGGCGTCCGGCGCGTACGACGGCCGGGTCGTGACACGGTTTCCACCCGAGCCGAACGGCTACCTGCACATCGGGCATGCCAAGTCGATTTGCCTCAATTTCGGCGTGGGCGAGCAGTATTCCGGCGCGCGTTGCCACATGCGGTTCGATGACACCAACCCCACCCGGGAAGATATCGAATACGTGGAGTCCATATTGGCGGACGTTGAGTGGTTGGGCTTCGACTGGGACGAACACCTCTATTACGCGTCTGACTATTTTGAGGAGCTGTACCAGTACGCCGAGCAACTAATATTGGACGGCAACGCGTACGTGGACAGCTTGACGGCGGATGAGATTCGCGAGCACCGGGGCACGCTGACGGAACCCGGGCGCGAGAGTCCGGACCGGAACCGCCCTACCGAGGAAAGTTTGGACCTGTTTCGGCGGATGCGCGCAGGCGAATTCGCGGATGGCGACTATGTGCTACGGGCCAAGATCGACATGGCGTCGCCCAATCTGAATATGCGCGACCCGGTGCTCTACCGGATCCGCCACGCCGAACATCACCGGACGGGCGACGACTGGTGCATCTACCCGATGTATGACTACGCGCACTCGCTTTCTGATTCTATCGAGGGCATTACGCACTCGCTATGCACGCTGGAATTCGAGGACCATCGGCCGCTGTATGACTGGTGCCAGGAAGTGCTGGGCATCTACCGGAGCCGTCAGATCGAGTTCGCCCGACTGAACTTGACCCATACGGTGATGAGCAAACGGATGCTGCGGCGGCTGGTGGAGGACGATTACGTAGCGGGTTGGGACGACCCACGTATGCCGACGCTTAGCGCCCTGCGCCGGCGAGGTTACACGCCGGAGTCGATTCGCGACATGTGCGAGCGAGTCGGAGTGGCGCGACGGAATACGGTGACGGAGTTAGCGTTGCTGGAGCATTGCCTGCGGGAAGACCTCAACCGGCGAGCGCCGCGCCGCATGGCCGTGTTGAATCCCCTCAAGGTGGTGATCACCAACTATCCAGAGGGCGAAAGCGAGGAATTTGCTGCGGTCAATAACCCCGAGGACGATTCCATGGGGACTCGCAGCGTCCCGTTCGGCCGAGAGATCTATATCGAACGGGACGACTTCATGGAGGATCCGCCGCGCCGGTTTTACCGTTTAGCGCCAGATCGGGAGGTCAGGCTGCGCTACGCTTGCCTGATAACCTGTACCGACGTGGTGAAGGATGCGGATGGCAACGTAGTTGAAGTGCGTTGCACCTATGACCCCGAAAGTCGCGGCGGGAATGCTCCGGATGGGCGACGGGTACAGGGAACTATCCACTGGGTGTCCGCCGCGCATGCGGAGCGGGTAGAGGTTCGCCTCTACGATAACCTGTTCACGGACCCTGACCCAGCGGGAGCCGCATCGGACTCGGGAGGCGATTTTGTGGACCTGATCAACCCTGATTCCCTGGAAGTCGCGACCGCGATGGCGGAACCGTCGCTTGCGACCGCTCAACCTGGGGACCGCTACCAATTCGAGCGGTTGGGGTATTTCTGCGCGGATCCGGATTCTGCCAAGGGAGCCCCGGTGTTCAACCGGACCACGACGCTCCGGGACAGTTGGGCGCGCATCAGCCAGCGACAGGGGTGAAAGCCGCCGGCTTCACGAGGGTAGAATTTCGCCCAACGGATCCGGGTATGCCGCTACCCGAACCGGGACACGATTTGAGGAGGGAGCCCTGATGTCAAGTCCCATACGAGCGCGTTACGCGCCCAGCCCGACGGGGAACCCCCACATCGGCAATATCCGCACGGCGATGTTCAACTGGCTTTTCGCCAGAAGGAACGGGGGGCAATTCGTGGTGCGGGTGGAGGATACCGACCAGGGTCGCATCACCGAAGGCGCGGTGGACAACATCCTCGACGGCCTGGAGTGGCTCGGAATTGACTGGGACGAAGGGCCTCGGGTCGGCGGACCGTACGGACCGTATTTCCAGTCGGAGCGGCTGGAGCGCTACGCCGCCGCCGCTGAGCAGTTGATTGCGTCGGGGAATGCGTACCGCTGCTACTGTTCACCCGAGCGTGTGGCCGAATTGCGCAAAGACCAGGCCCGCAACAAGCAGAGACAGGGCTACGACAGCCGCTGCCGGTTTCTTTCGGACAGCGAACGTGAGGCCAACGAGGCGGCCGGGCTGCCGTCGGTGGTGCGGTTCGCCATGCCGCAATCCGGCATCACATCGGTGGAGGATGTCATTCGGGGCCATGTGGAATGGCAGAACGAACTGACGGACGACTTCGTGCTGATCAAGAGCGATGGTTTTCCCACCTATCACATGGCGGTGGTGGTGGACGATCACGCGATGCAGATCAGCCATATTTTGAGGGCGGAGGAGTGGCTGCCAAGCACGCCGCGTCACGTTCAACTGTTCCGCGCCCTGGATTTGCCGATGCCCCAATTCGGGCACCTTCCGATGATCCTGGGTTCGGACCGGGCGAAGCTATCCAAGCGGCACGGTGCGACGTCGCTGCTGGAATACCGGGACGACGGCTTCGTGCCGGACGCGCTGGTCAACTTCATGGTGTTGCTGGGTTGGTCGCTGGATGGTGAAACGGACGTCATGACGGTGGACACCGTCAAGGACAATTTCACCTTGGAACGAGTGGGCAAGCCAGCGGCCATTTTTGACCTGGACAAGCTCCAGTGGATGAACGGCGTTTACATCCGGCAGATGAGTGTCGAAGATTTGGCCGACCGGATACTCCCGTTCCTGGAACGCGAGTATTCCGGCAAGTTGTTGCCGATCGATCAGGAATACCTGCTGCGCATAACGCCATTGGTGCAGGAACGTCTGAAGACCCTGGCTGACGCACCGGATATGCTGTCGTATTTCTTTGAGGACGAATTGCAATACGAGGCCGAGAGCGTGGTGCAAAGGGGAATGGACGTTCCCGGAACTCTCGCAGCACTGCGACGGGCCAGCGACGACCTATCCGGGGTGAGTGAATCGGATTTCAATCATGAAGATCTGGAAGCCTTGCTAAGAGCGACCGGCCAGGATTTGGAGCTATCGGGGCGACAGTTTTTCGGAGCGCTGCGCACGGCCATCACGGGGCGTACGGCGACTCCTCCGCTGTTTGAGATGATGGAAGTAATGGGCCAAGACCGGGTGGTCAAACGGTTGAACGCCGCGGCAGAAAAACTGACGGCTGCCTAGCCGGCGGGACGGGCTCCTGAAGAGTCGCCCGGCAACGGCTGGCCGCAATGGGGGCAGAGACCGTCGGATGATTGCGGCTCGTCCATTCGAAGGGTGCTAGCCTCGTAGGTCGAGTCGGCCTCCATCATGCCGGCGCTGAGGATCCCTGCCGGCAGGGCGAAGAGCCCGATCCCGAGCACGGCGATGACCGCCGCTAAGGCCCGTCCCGGCGCGGTAATCGGTACCGCGTCGCCGTAACCCACCGTGGTCAGCGTCACCACGCTCCACCACATGGCCGCCGGAATGCTGGGGAATTTGTCCGGCTGGGCTTGGGTTTCCGCAAAGTACATCAGGGCAGCGGCTATGACCAGCGCGACGAGCAGGCCGGCTACGGTGGTGAGCAGTTGGCTGCCTTTCAATCGTATCGCCATTCCCAAGCGGCGCGCCGCCGGGAAGTACCGGGCGAGCTTGGCGGTGCGGGTGAGGAGTCGCACGGTCAAAAGAAAGGACAAACTGGGGCCCACGCCGCTGAACAAAAATATGATCACCCCCGCTGCTGAGGGGGCCAATGCGGTCAGATCCACCAGAGCATTGGGGGAACGGGCGTAGCGCCAGCGATGGCGCCATTCGGACCCGTCGGTGTTGGCGTCGGATTCAGGGGCAGTCCACAGCCGAAGAGCGTACTCCACCATGAATATGGAGACGGTGCAGTACTCGATAATGTGGAATCCCAGGGTGAACGATGCGGCGAATTTCGGTACAGTCCAGAGGATCAGCGAGACCGAGTTGATGAGGATGACGACTACGAGGAGGGACTCCACCAGGAACGGGGGATTGATTCGCCCGGGTCTGAAAATCTGGTAGCCAAAGCCGGTGTTGGGTTCCAGCAACACGTAAAGCCGGCGTCGAAAGCGCGTGGAACCGGTGCGTTCAGATAGAGACATATCGTTGGAGTCCGGGTCTATGGTAGGGGCCGGGTAAGAGGGCGCGGTTCGCTCCGGGTATGGCCGGAACGGGGGTGAAACCGATTGTGAAATTTGGTGAAAATTTATAAATTTTCTGTAAAAAAGTATATTTTGGTATTGACGCCGATTGAATGGGGGGCTGTAGAGTAGAGGCGGGCCGAGATTTGGATTGGCCAGATTATAACCGAGGCTCTTGGCGTGACTCTAATGAGAGTTGATGTGTTCGATTCCCGATACTGGGCGTCCCAAATCATACGAAACGGACGGCTGTGGTGGGTAGGGGCTGGATACTAGAGCTTGGAAGAACCGATAAGGAGAGGAAGCAGGATGCTAGCAACCGGCGTGATGGTAATCAGCGATGGCGTGTTCAAGGTGGATTGCGGGGCGGTTTTCGGCCGGATTCCCAAGATAATGTGGGAGAACCTGGTCACGACCGACCGGAAGAACCGGCTCACCATGGGGCTGAATTGCCTGCTGCTGGAATGCGGTGGTCACAAGATACTGGTGGACACGGGGGTTGGTCCCAAGGACAACCTGCGGGACAAAGAGATGTATGGCTTGGTGCCCAGCAGGCTCATGCGAAGCCTTAAGGCACTGGGTTTGGGACCACGGGACATCGACGCCGTAGTGCTGTCTCATCTGCACTTCGCGCACGCGGGTGGCGCAACGCGCATGGACCGGATGGGCGACATGGTGCCTTCGTTCCCCAAGGCGACATACTACGTCCAGCGGTCGGCATGGGAAGACGCCCAGAATCCGTCGGTTCGGCAGGCGGACGTGTTTCGGACCGATGACTTCACGCCAATTGCCGAGCGGGGACAATTGGAATTGCTGGACGGCGACACCGAGCTGTTCCCGGGTCTGAGCCTGATCGTAACGGATGGCCATTCAAAGGGGCACCAGATCGCGGTTTTCAGCCACGGCGGAGAGCGGATCGTTTATCTGGGCGACCTGGTCCCGACGCCGCACCATCTCTGGCCGACGGTGCTATCGTCTTTCGATTACGAACCTGAACAGACGATGTTGCAGAAGCGCGACATCCTGGCCGAGGCGGAGAACAAGGGTTGGTTGATGGTATTCCCCCATGGCAACGAGACCAGGGCTGGATACTTGCAGCGGGGTAAGGACAACGATATGGCGTACCTTCGCCCGGTAGAGTTTTAGAGCGGGATTGTCGCCAGGACTGACTTGCCGTCGAGTTCAACCAGACGCGCATCGGTGATGCTGTTCGCCAGGTCGCGCTCAACGTCGGTATGCACCCTGACGTAGTGATCCGTTAGACCGCTCCAACGAACGGCGGAACCATCGGGTTCAGGGCGGCCGGTTTCCCACAATACGGGCCGCACGTGTCCGATGACGCTGCTACGGTAGTTAGTGAACGCGGCGGTGGCGGTGGAGTTCATCTCGGCAACCCGGACGCGTTTCTCGTCGGGATGTACCTGTCGGGGAAGGTGATCGGCGGTGGTGCCGGGCCGACGTGAATATGGGAAGACGTGTATGTCGGCGAATTCCATAGCCTCGGCGAATGCCAAGCTCTCCGCGTGAGCCGGGGTGTCTTCGCCGGGGAAGCCGACGATGATATCGGTGGTGATGCTGGAGTCCGGGACGCTCTCCCGGATCAGATCAAGCGCGGCGCGAAACTGGTTCGTGTTGTACCGGCGCCGCATCGTTCTAAGAATCGTGTCGCTGCCACTCTGGAGCGGGACGTGAAAATGGGGGCAGAGCCGCGCATCTTTCCACAAATCCAGCAACTCCGGGCTGATTTCGTGGGCCTGTAGGGAAGAAACCCGGAGGCGCGACACGTCGGTTTCTCTCAGTATCCGGGTAAGCAATCCGACAAGGTTCATTCCGACGAGGTCGAACCCATAGGTTCCCAGCTGGGTGCCGGTCAGGGCGATCTCCTTGTATCTGCCGGCGACGTGTTGCCGGATGGTGGACACCAGGGTTTCGGGCGGGATGCTGCGCTCGCGCCCCCGCACTTTGGGCACGATGCAATAGGCGCAAACCTGATCGCAGCCCTCCTGTATCTTGAGCATCGCCCGGCTGCGGCGGAGTATGCCCGCGGTGGTGTCGGGGACGATGGGCGCGTGTGTTTGCTCTCCGATTCGCTTTGACAGTTCGGCGATTGCCAGGTCGGCCAGCGTAGGTTTGTCGGAATTGCCCACGACCAACGACACCTCGGGCATTTGGCGGAGTTCATCGGCGGCGCGTTGAGGGTAGCAACCGGCGGCGACCACGATGGCGTCGGGGTTGGAACGCCGCGCCGCGCGCAAGGCCTGTCGCGCTTTGGAGTCGGCGGTGGCGGTTACCGTGCAGGTGTTGACGACGATGATGTCGGCGTGCGAGTTCTGGTCCACGATACGGCAGCCGGCTTGAACAAACTGACGAGCCAATACAGCACTGTCGGCCTGGTTGAGCTTGCAGCCGTGGGTCTCGATGGCGACCGCTCCGGTGATTGTTGCGTCCGCTGCGGGTGCCGCAGGAGCGCTACCACCATCGATCAATGGGATTGCGACGGGTTGGTCTGAGCCCATGCTTCACGCCTCGGGATTGGCCGCTTGGTCATTTGGGTTCAGTTCCGCCGGAGCGGAATCAGCGCTGGGAATATGGGCTACCAAACGCTCGACGGCCTCGCTCAAGTCATCCATGGCGAGAAAGAGATAGTCCACCCGGCTGCGGCGGTCGCGCACGCGTTCGGCGGTGTCGGCCCAAGCTGACAGGTGATCAAAAGCATCGCGGATGTATCGGTCGCGCTCCTGGTCTCCGAGGCGACGCACGAAGTCTTTCAGCTCCGCGTCGGATTCTGCGGGCTCCCCGTGCCACAAAGCGACCCCTCGGGCGGCGGCTACCAAGCTGCCCCAGAGCAAATCTTCGGCCTGATTCCATTGTCCCCGAGACATGGTGTCCTGGGCCGAACCCAAGAGCCGCAACGCCTGGCTACGGTAGCGAGTGAGGCGAGTTTCCAAAGATTGGCTGGGTTGGGTGTTGTTTTGGAGCATGGCGACCTTTCGATTCTAGCATAGGGTGATTCGTGCAGGGCATTTGGATTATCGGTGCAAAACGGGTTGCGGGCACGGCTAGCGCGCAGGCGCGGGCAGGTCCCAGCGGAGGAATTTGTGATAGCGGTCGCCGTCAATCCAGGGAAGCAGGTTGATGACGATGTCTTCAGGGTGAGGGACTTCCCTCTGGCGTTGGGCATTGTCCAGGCAGTGGCGGAGGTTACCGAAGGTGGGGAGACGGCAGCCGGCCTTGACGAAGCGCTCGATGACTTCGGCGGGTTCGGGAGGTTGGTCGGGATCCCAGTGGTCAGCGACGGCTTCGGCGATGCGTCGGAGCTTGATGATGGTGAGTTCGAGGACGAACCTGCGCTTGAGGACGTTGATACGGCGGCGGATTTGGGAAAGGGTCATGGATTACCTCGGCGGGGGGAATTTTCATGGATGAAGGGGATGGGCAAGATGGGGGAGTGGGATGGGATGGTGAGGATTTTGGCGAAAACCCGCTCATTTCCGCTCATTTCTGTTCATTTGAGTAGGGCGTTGGGGTGGGACTTGGGGGTGAATGGGGGCGGCGAGGGCGGTTTTGGGGGTGATATTCACGGTTTTGGCGGGCCGGTGAGAGGATTTGGGGGAGCGGCGATGGGGAGTTCGGTGTTTGGATGTGGGCATTGGATGGCTCGGAGCCTGGGTGGCGGTTGGATTTGGGGTATCAGTTAATTATGGTAAAGACGGGTGAAGGGTTGAGGAAAGGGGGAAGTGTCATTGGCAGTGGGAAAGGGCAGAGACGCGATTGCCTGGAGCATCGAACGGCCCTGTGATTCGCGGGCCGGGCTTGCTTGTCGGCTACAGGACCAGGGCAATCGCATTTAGAATTTACAGACTCGTCACTCCGGCGAAAGCCGGAGTCCAGAGGCCGCAGGATGAAGACAAAGGTTGCGAAACAGCCGATTTCAGGCACTGGATACCGGCATCCGCCTATGGCGGACATCTGCGACTTTCGCCGGTATGACGGTAGCCGGGAGGGCCGGACCAAAGTGCCAAAGTCGAAATGCGATTGCCCTGGCTACAGGACCATCTAAGTGGCGGTTCGCTGATTGGTTGGGTAAACTGCGTGCGGGCTTGAGTCCAAAATGTGATATCTGGTGGTGGTATGTCTGGAAATTCGGTTATTCCTTTTCGGCACGTGGCTTACCCGGTGCGGGTATATGCCGGCGATGATGCGATATCCAACCTGAAGCGGGAGGTGGACCGCCTGGGTGTAAAGCGGCCATTCGTCGTTTGCGGGCAGTCGGTGGCGCGGCGCACCAATCTATTGGGCAGAGTCGCCGATGCTTTAGGCGGCGAACCCGCCGGCGTATTTGACGGGGTGCAGACCGGTTCGCCGGAAGTTGCCGTGCAGGAAGGGGTACGGATGGCGCGAGAAGCGGACGCAGACGCGGTGATCGCGGTTGGCGGAGGTAGCGCAGTGGTTACCGCGAGGGCGATCATCATCATGCTGGCCGAGGGGGGCACGCCGCAGGACCATGCGACCAAGTATCCGCCCGGCCAGCCGCCGGTCAGTCCCCGGTTGATGCAACCCAAATTGCCCAACATATTGGTACTCACCACGCCGACCACCGCGGCCACGCGGGCCGGAACGGCGATCATCGATGGGGAAACGGGGCACCGCCTGGAGATGTTTGACCCCAAGACGAGGCCGGCCAGTGTCATCTGGGATACGGAAGCATTGATGACGGCGCCATCGGAGCTTTGCATCAGCGCGTCCGGTTCGTTGTTCAGCGGAGTGGTCAGCGCGTTGCAGGCCCCGGTTGTGAACACGATGGCGACCGCCGATCTACTGGCGGCGTTGGGTCTACTGGTGGAAAACCTGCCGGCGGTTCGGAAAAATCAGGAGAATGGAGAGGCGCGATTGAACCTGTGCCTGGCGTCGTTCATGTACAACCGGGCGTGGGACACCGGTGCAAGTGGTTCCGCGTTGGGCGTGGTGAGCGCGCTGGCGCACAGCCTGGATACTCGGTACCCGGAATGCAGCCACGGAGCGGCGTATTCCATCACCACTGCGCCGGGGATGCGATACAACCGGAGCCACAACGTGAGTGGTCAGGCGCGGGTTGCGGACGCTTTGGGGGTGCGAGAACCCGGTGCCGATGATGAGACCGCTGCCGAGTCAGCGGCTGACGCCGTGGCTGGGTTCTTCGAAGCGATCGGGATGCCGGGCGCACTGAGGGATGTGGGCGTTCCGGCTGACGGGATCACTGAAATCGCCGAGGACGCGATGACGGATTTTGGGCTGCACCGGAATATCAGGCCGGTGGCGGGAGTGGAGGAACTGGAAGCGGTGCTCAGGGAAGCGTGGTAAGGGTCTTTGCGTTTGCGAGCGATCGTCGTTAGCGACAATGCTGTACGCTTGCAGTGGGGTTCGACTGCACTGCTCAAGCGAAGAAGAGATTCGATCAGGGTTAGGGAATCTCCGCTTTTCCGATGATCTCAGACAGGTTTGAGATCTCCCATTGGGCGAGTAAAGCCTCAAGCGCCGCGAGTATGCGGAAAGGGGCATTTAGGTCGGTCAGGTTCGCGCTTCCCACCTGAATGGCCGACGCGCCGGCCAAGAGGTATTCAACAGCGTGGCGCCCGGTCATGATGCCGCCCACGCCGATAATTGGGACGTTCACGGCCTGGGCCGCTTTGTGCACCAAGGCCATCGCGACGGGACGGAGCGCGGGCCCAGAGAGTCCACCATACCCGGTTCCCAACACCGCTTGGCCCGTGTCGATGTCGATGTGCATGGCGGGCACGGTGTTAGAGATGGTTAGCGCATCCGCGCCGGCTCCAACGGCTGCGTGAGCGATTTCGGTGATGTCCGGCACGTTGGGGGACAACTTGGCCCACACCGGCAGCTTGGTCTGACGCCGCACGGCGGCGACCGCGGCTTCGGTGAGGCGCGGTTGGTGGCTGAACATGGCTCCGTCGTTCACGTTGGGGCAACTGAGGTTGAGTTCGATGGCCGCGAAACCTTCGACGCCGTGGGTGAAACAGGCCATCTCCTCCCATTGTTCCGGGCTTTCGCCGGACATGCTCATGACCATGGTGGCGTCCATGTCGGCCCATCTGGGAGCCAGTTCGGACATGGCGGATTCGATGCCCGGGTTGGTGAGACCTATGGAGTTCAGGAGCGTGGTTTCTCCAGCCGCCATGCCCTCGCGGAACGATGACGGAAACCAACGAGGTTCCGGGTTACCTTCCCTGGGGTAACGGGTGAAAGTTTTGGGCAGCACCGCTCCCAAGGAGGCGAGGGGGGCGTCATCACCAAACCCTCGACCGTAACCGTCATACCCGTAGGTTCCCGATGCGATCATCACGGGATTCGCGAGCGTGAGCCCACCAGTGGTTCGGGATCCGAGATTGACGGTCAGGTCCATGGACGGTTCTCCGACGGGCCGTATTTTGATAAAGGGGCGAAACAGCGTTCGCCCCTCGTGAAAATTGCTTCGCGTTCGCGAATGTGCGGTGAGGCCTACAGGGCCGGGACGTCCTCGTCTTCCTCATCGAAGGGCGAGAAGATCCGCGACGCCGTGGCTTCGACTTCCCGATCCACTTCCGAATCGGATTCGGTGAGGGACTGGGCGCGTCGGAGGAGTTCGTCCTCCTCCTCGGCGGTACGGATCTGATAACCGGAATTGTCCAAACCGGAACCCGATCCGAATGGCGAGGCCGGCTGCCCTGAAATCAGCTCTTCGTCGATGACTTCCTGAGGCATATCCAGAGCGGCGGCCCTTTGCACGGGATCGAATTCCCCGGGGAATCCGCCGTCGCCGGAGAGCCAGGCCGGAGCGAGCACGTCGTCGTCGTATTCGTCGAAGGCCTCCATGAGCGCGAGTGTCTCTTCCGAGGCCAGCAAAGACTCGAGGCGAGCCGGGATGAGCCGACCGATGATGACGTTTTCCTTCAGGCCGCGCAGCCAGTCGCGATCGCTGGCGACGGCAGCCATGGTGAGCACCTTGGTGGTTTCCTGGAAGGACGCCTTGGACAGGAAGCTGTCGGTGGTCAACGCCGCCTTGGATACGCCAAGCAACAGAGTCTTGGCGGTAGCGGGTTCGCCGCCCTCGGCAAGGACGCGATTGTTCTGGTCCTGGAACCGGAACTTGTCCACCACGTCTCCGGGGATGAACTCCGTGTCGCCGGCGGTTTCAACCTGTACCCGGCGCAGCATCTGGCGGAGGATGACCTCGATGTGCTTGTCGTGGATGCTGACGCCCTGGGAGCGATAGACTTCCTGAACCTCATCAACCAGGTAATGCTGCAAGCCCTCGAGTCCGCGGATGTCCAGCAGTTCCCGGAGGTCCAGCGGGCCATCCACCAGCGCGTCACCAGCCATGACCATCTGGCCATCGTTGACCCGTAGAGTCATCTGTGAGCTGATGTCGTAAGAGCGGGATTCCTCCTCGCGCCAAACGACGGTGACACCGTCGGCGGAGATTTCCACCTCTCCCTGGTAGTCGGAGCGGATTTCCTGGATGATGTTGGCGCCGGCGAGGGCATTCTCCGCACCGTCGGCGGAGGCCGGAGCATCCGGGTTTAGGACGACGGCGAGGAGGTTGCCTTCGGCGATGGGCTCGCCGGGCTGCACGAGTCGAATGGCGCCCTCGGGCAGCCTATAGTCGTGGCGTTCCTCGTCGTCGTAGGTGACGCGGATACGGCGGGAGCCGTTGGCGTCCTCCTCGATTGACGCGATGCCATCGATGTGGGTCAACACGCCGGCGCCCTTGGGCGGGCGAACCTCGAACAGTTCCTGCACGCGAGGCAGACCCGTAGTGATGTCGGACCCGGCGATACCACCGGTGTGGAAGGTACGCATGGTGAGCTGGGTGCCGGGTTCGCCGATGCTCTGGGCAGCGATGACCCCGACAGCCTGGCCGATTTCTACGAGTTCACCGGTAGCAGGCAGGCGGCCATAGCACATCTGGCAGATGCCCCGAGGGGTCTGGCAGGTGAGGGGAGACCGCACCGGGATCCGGTCGATGCCGGCGTCCTTGATCTGCTCGGCGATCACCTCGTCGATCATTTCGTTGCGGTCGACGATGATCTCGCCGCTTTGGGGGTCGGCGATTACGTCGCCAGCCATGCGCCCGATGATCCGCTCAGTCAAAGTGCTGAGGTCGAAATCGTTGGGCCGAGGCTGGACGTAGAAAGGCTCAGCGAATTCACAGTCATGGTCGCGAACGATGACTTCCTGCGAAACGTCGACCAAACGGCGCGTGAGATAGCCGCTGTCGGCGGTGCGCAGCGCGGTGTCGGTCAGACCCTTGCGGGCGCCGTGAGTGGAGATGAAATACTCGAGAGCGGTAAGGCCCTCGCGGAAGCTGGACTTCACCGGGCGTTCGATGATGCGGCCTTCCGGGTCGCTCATCAGGCCACGCATACCGGCCATCTGCTTGATCTGCGAGATGTTACCCTTGGTGCCGGACGCGGCCATCACGCCGACGCCGCCGTAGTTGGCGAGCTCTTCCTGCACGACGCGCTGCATGTCGTCGGACGCCTGGGTCCAGGTTTCGATGACGCGTTCGTACTTCTCGTCATCGGTCATCATGCCCATCATGAAGTTGTCCTCGTGCTCGGCAACCTTGTTGGTGGCCTCTTCGAGGATGGCGCGCTTGCGCTCCGACACCTGGATGTCGTTGATGGCGATGGTGATACCGGATTTGGTGGCGTAGTAGAAGCCGATTTCCTTGATGCGGTCGAGGACGCGGGCCGTTTCCTCGTTGGAGAGGGTACGGTGGAGCTCAGACGTCAAGTCCTTGATTGCGCCGCGGTCCATCAGGACGTTTTTGTATCCCAACGATTCGGGAACCGCTTCGTTGAATATCAGGCGGCCCATCGTGGTTTCGATTTTTTCGCACTTGCCCGGCACGCTGAGCACGGTGATGGGCGCGCGCAAATCGATTTGACCGTCCGAGTAGGCAATACGGGCTTCGTGGATGTCGTAGAAGATGGATCCCGCGCCGGTGGCGTCCGGAACCAACTCGGTCAGGTAATAGCAGCCCATGACCATGTCCAGAGTCGGGGCCACCAACGGTTCGCCGGACGCCGGCGACAGCATGTTGTTGATGCTGAGCATCACGGTGCCCGTCTCGTTGACCGCCATAGCGGACAAGGGGACGTGGACGGCCATCTGGTCACCGTCGAAGTCGGCGTTGAAGGCTGAACACACCAACGGGTGAAGCTGGATGGCGCTGCCTTCGATCAGCACGGGCTTGAAAGCCTGGATACCCAGACGGTGGAGGGTGGGCGCGCGGTTCAACATCACCGGCCGGTCTTTGATCACGTCCTCAAGGATGTGCCAGACTTCGGGCGACGAACGCTCGACCATGCGTTTGGCGGCCTTGATGTTGGGCGCCAGCGCGCTGATCACCAGGCGGTGCATAACGAATGGCTTGAACAGTTCGAGAGCCATGCGCTTGGGCAGCCCGCACTCATCCATTTTGAGTTCCGGCCCGACCACGATGACGGAACGCCCGGAGTAGTCCACGCGCTTGCCGAGGAGGTTCTGGCGGAAGCGGCCCTGCTTGCCCTTGAGCAGGTCGCTCAGGGATTTGAGAGCGTGGTCGCGCTTGCCCTTCACGGCTTTGCCCTGGCGGCCGTTATCGATGAGAGAGTCCACGGCTTCCTGCAACATCCGCTTTTCGTTGCGGATCATCAGGCCCGGCGCGCGCATGCTCGCGAAGCGCTTGAGCCGGTGGTTCCGGGACAGTACGCGGCGGTACAGGTCGTTGAGGTCGCTGGTGGCGAAACGACCGCCGTCCAGCTGGACCATGGGGCGGAGTTCGGGAGGGAGAACCGGCAGGACGGTCATGATCATGTCCTGCATGCGGTTTTCGCTACGCCTGAACGTTTCAAGGAGACGCATGCGCTTGCCGGCCTTGGTGCGAATCTGGGCGGACGTCGCCCGCATTTCCAGTTCGGTGTAGTACCGCTCCTGGTCGAGGTCGGTGTCCATGAGCTTGAGGAACTCGAGGACGGGTTCCGCGCCCATGTCGGCGTCGAAGGAATCGCCCCAGAAAGGCTTGAGCCGGTCGTAGCGGCTGGTGGAAAGGATGGTCAGCCGGAGTCCTGCGGACCCACTGCGGGCGATGTAGAATTCATCGGGAAGTTCGACCTCGTCGCGCGCCCAAGCCGGGAGCTTGAGGTCATCCCAGACCCATTCAACATCGGCGCTGCGTAGCCGCTGAGAGGGGTCCCAGCGCAGCCATCGCATGGCCTGGATGAGGTCGACCGCCTCCTTGCGACGCTCGGTGAGGGCGCGCAACAGGTAACCGTCGATGCTGCTGATCAGGTCCTGCAGCTTGAGCAGTTCGTCACGCCAGATTCCGATTTCCTTCTGGCGCTCATCGTGGTCCGCGACCTCATCGATGCCATCGATGCGGCTTTCCAGCCTGGAGATGGCTTTGATGTCATCACTGTCCGGCTGGAGCCGTTCGAGCAGCGCAGAGAATGCTGGAACGTTCCAACCGCGGCCTTCGGGATTGCTTTCGCTGCGGCGGTTGTTCCAAGTGCCGACCGATTCCCCGATGTCTACCAAAACTCCGTGGATCGTGTGGAGGTCGTTGGCCAGGGACTCCCAAGAGCCGTTGTCGCCGATTTGAGAGGCGGACCCAACGAAGATGGAATGGAGGTCATTCAGCGTGGGTACCAGCACCTCGTCGTCAACAGCGACGATGTCTGCCAAGAGCATGTCGGAGGCGTCGGCCACGTCGTCCTGATGTTCTTCGGTGGGGTCATCCCGCCAAGCGGAGAACGCGGACACAACTGCCGTTGCATTAGAGTTCAGGCGCTCGATATTGTGGGTGATCGAAGTGGGACCGTGGTAGAAGCGAGATATAGCAGCAGCCACCGGGTCGCCGTCGACCGCCAGCACTGACAGCCGTTCCGGGGACTCCAGGTCCTCGGGTTGCAGGACGTTGAGTCCAACGGTCATGATGGCGGCATGGGCGGCAGCGCTGATTTCAGCCACTTCCCGCACGGATTGGAGCGCTTCGGAGTAATCTTCGTCGCTATCGGGTTCCGCGGCTGACAGGCGAGCCAAGGCCGACCGGGTATTGGCGACTGCGTCGCTCAGACGGCCCGGCAGATCGCCCAATGCGCCGGCGGCTTCGTTGCGGCGGTTTTCCAAGTCCCAGTCCGCGATGCGATTGGCAAGGCTTTGCAATGAGCCGTCGGCGGTTGGGATCAGGCCGTTGCGAATCCGTTCGACCTCACTTTCGTGAAGCTCAAACTGTTCGCGCATCAGATCGACGTCGACCTGGTTGATGACGTAGGCCGAGTAGTACAGCACGCGGGTGAGGTCGGACAGCTTGAGGTCGAGGTTAAGGCTCATCACGCTGGGCGTGTTTTTAACGAACCAGATGTTGGCTACCGGCGCAGCCAGGGCGATATGCCCAAGCCGCTGACGGCGCACGTTGGAGCGGGTGACCTCAACGCCGCAGCGGTCGCACACCACGCCCTTGTACTTTTGGCGCTTGTATTTGCCGCACTGACATTCCCAGTCCTTGGTGGGACCGAAGATTTTTTCGCAGAACAGCCCGTCCTTTTCGGGGCGCTGGGTTCGGTAGTTGATGGTCTCGCCTTTCTGTACCTCACCGGAGGACCACCCACGGATCTGTTCCGGGGAAGCGATGGAGATACGAATGGCGTTGAAGTCGGAGGAGGTAGTGGCTTCGCGACTGTCGAGCATCCTGACCATGTTTTAGTTCACCTCCGAAGCAAAGAGATAGTCGTCTTCGCCGGGCAATCCCAGGCTGGCGTCATCCTGTTCTTCCTCTTCTTCCAGACGCACGTTGAGGCCCAGACTCTGGAGCTCTTTGAGCAGCACGTTGAAAGATTCGGGAATTCCGGGCTGACTGATGGGGTTGCCCTTGACGATGGATTCATAAGTGTTGACCCGACCGGTAACGTCGTCGGACTTGATGGTTAGAACCTCCTGAAGGTTATGGGCGGCGGAGTATGCCTCGAGCGCCCACACTTCCATTTCTCCGAACCGCTGGCCGCCGAACTGGGCCTTTCCGCCCAACGGCTGCTGCGTGATCATGGAGTACGGGCCGGTAGACCTGGCGTGGATCTTGTCCTCCACCAGGTGGATCAGTTTGAGCATGTAGATGCTGCCCACGGCGACCGGCTGGTCAAAGGGTTCACCCGACCGGCCGTCGAAGAGCCGGAACTTGGCGAACGTAGGCGGCGAAATCAGGCGTTGGCGATGCACGTCCAAGGCAAGTTGGTGCATTTCACTGACGGACAGGCCGTCGGGGTTCTCGCCGGCCACGTCCCGGAGCCACAGGTAAAGACAAGCTTCGCGGGCTTTGCCGGGCTGGTCTTCGTCGAATATGGTCTCGGGATCATAGCCCTGTTCCCTGAGCCAGTCGTACACCATGGCCGTATCTACTACACCGTCGAGGTCGCCGTTGATGTTGGCCGCGGCGGCCTGTTCGCCAAACCACCAGCGAGCCAGAGAATCTTCGATGTGGTCGTCGTCGGCGCCTTCGAATACGGGGGTGAGGGCCTGGAAATTGAGGCCGCGGGCGGCCCAACCCAAATGGCTTTCCAGCACCTGCCCCAAATTCATGCGGGAAGGCACGCCGATGGGGTTCAAGATAATGTCGACGGGGGTGCCGTCGGGAAGGAAGGGCATGTCTTCCTCGGGAAGGATACGCGACACCACGCCCTTGTTACCGTGCCGTCCGGCCATCTTGTCGCCGACCGATATCTTGCGGGTCTGGGCGACCCAAACGCGGATAGCCTCGTTGACGTCCGGAGGGAGGGTGTCCCCAGGTTCTTCGTCGCTCTTCTTTTCGCGGCTGAGGGTTTTGACACCGATGACCTTGCCCCTCTGGCCGTGGGGTACGCGTAGGGAGGTATCTCGCACGTCCTTGGATTTTTCACCGAAGATCGCCCTGAGCAGGCGCTCCTCAGCGGTCATTTCGGTTTCGCCCTTGGGAGTCACCTTGCCGACCAGGATGTCGCCCGGGCCGACGTCGGCGCCGATGCGGATGATGCCGCGCTCGTCGAGGTCGCGCAGGTTGCCCTCGCCGACGTTGGGGATGTCGCGAGTGATTTCCTCGTCGCCCAACTTGGTGGAGCGACTCTCGACCTCGTACTTTTCAATGTGAACCGAGGTGAACTGGTCGTCCTTCACCAGGCGTTCGCTGATGATGATGGCGTCTTCGTAGTTGTAGCCCTCCCACGACATGAAGGCGACGAGGACGTTTTGGCCGAGGGCCAACTCTCCACCGTCCGTGGATGAACTGTCGGCGAGAGCGTCACCGACGCGGACATAATCGCCTTTCTGCACGACGGGGCGCTGATTCAAACAGGTCCCCTGGTTGGTGCGGGCGAACTTGATCAAGCGATGGGAGTGTTCCCGACCGGAGTCGTCGGCCACCACGATCGCGTTTCCGTTGGCGGATACAACCGACCCTTCGACACGGGACAGCAATACCTGTCCGCTGTCGCGGGCCACACGGCTTTCGATGCCCGTTCCCACCAACGGAGCCTGTGGTTGGAGCAAAGGCACGGCCTGCCGCTGCATGTTGCACCCCATGAGGGCGCGGTTGGCGTCGTCGTGCTCGAGGAAGGGTATCAAGGCCGCCGACACGCTCATGATTTGGAGCGGCGACACGTCGGCGAACTCGACGCTGTCGGGAGAGGCGAGCCGGTAGTTGTCGCCTTCGCGAACCTCGACGAGGTCGTCGGTGAACTGGTAGAGGTGGTCGAAACTGGAATTGGCCTGGGCGATACGGAAACGCTCTTCCAGATCGGCCGTCAGATACCGTACGTTCCCGGGTCGAATGTCCACGAAGGGGACGACGTCTATCACGGTATCGGCGGACAGCCGGCCCAACCGGCGCATGTGGTCCGCCGTGATGGCCTCGCCAGCACGAACGATGATCTCGCCCTTGCGGGTAGTGACGTCATCGGTAACGATGTGACCGGTGGGGTCGAAATAACCTGGGAAGCCGGGCGTTTTGCAATCGCCCAGCCAAAGTTGCTTGATGACGGGCCAGTAAGGGGTCTCGATGAAGCCCAGACGGTCGATGCGCGCGTAGGCGGCCAAGCTGCTGAGCAAGCCGATGTTTGCGCCTTCGGGGGTTTCAATGGGGCAGATCCGGCCGTAGTGGGAGGCATGAACGTCACGGACGTCGAATCCGGCGCGTTCGCGGGTGAGACCGCCGCGTCCGAGGGCGGACAAGCGCCGCTTGTGGGTCAGCTCCGCCAAGGGGTTAGTCTGGTCCATGAATTGGGAAAGCTTGTCGCCGCCGAAGAACTCGCGGATCGCGCCTGTGACCGGCCGGACGTTGACCAACTTGGCGGGTACGGCGTCCTCGGGTTTTTCCAAACGACCGACGCGGTCCTGGAACATGCGGTGCATGCGAAGCAGCCCGATGCGCACCTGGTCCCGCATCAGTTCGCCGGCGACGCGAACGCGGCGATTACCAAGGTGGTCGATGTTGTCGCGGGGGTCTTCGTTGCTGGTGTGGTTTTCGATGAGCGCGTACAGCGTATCGATGATGTCGTTGAGGTCCAAAACCCGCCGTTCCGGCAAAGCAATTCCGGGCAGGTTGAATCGGACCTGGTGCATATTGCCGTTGGGGCCGGTGTCGATTTCAGTAACCACGCCCACGATCCAGGAAGCTCGAGCCCGCACCGGCGTCAGTCTCCAGGACTGGGTCGGGCCCTGGCTTTGTCGTTCGGCGTAGATCAGTTGACCGACCTCAACGATGCTGTCTTCTGCCAGGAAGCGGTTTTTCAGGATACTGGTCTCGCCGGAGGAGATTGCATCATCTGAGGCGGTGCCAGTGGCGATCTGCTGCGTCGATATGGCGACCGGATCGCCCAGCGTTTCGGTAACGAGAGCCCGAACACTGACGGGCAGCCCGTCTTCGTCGGATCCCTCGAAGGCCGACAGAACTGTCCCGACGTTGGCGGCGTCCATGCAGGAGACATGGGCCGGGACCGTCTCGTCAGTTGATTCAGCGAACAGGTCCAATGGCTCGATGAGCCGTTCGGCCGTACGCATCAAATAGCCGTAGGTGACGAGAGCGTCGGTATCCCGTTCGGCCAGAATGCGCTGTTCAGCGCCGCATGCTTCAAAGATTGCCGTGGGAGAAACTCCCTGGCCTTCAGCAGCGTATTGCTCGCGAACGAATTCAAGGATGGTTTTCTGCGATTCGGTGAGTATCTGGGCAGTGGAACGGCCGAGGCGTTGGTCCACCTTGATACGTCCCACTTCGCCGAGATCGAAACGTCGACCGTCGAAGAAGTGATTCATGACAAAGGTGCATGCTGCGTCAACCTGCACTGCCGGCTCACCGGGCCGGAGCCACTTGTACAGGTTGCGTTGCGCCAGCCCGATCCGGAAAGATTGCTCGCGATTGTAATCGCGGTCCGGGTGGATGCGATCCCACAGCGACCTTAACTCCTCCTCCCGAGGGTTGTAATCCCGGTCGGCAGCGGGTTCGACGCCACCGACGAAGGGGCGACAGTCGTGGAAGTCGATGTCGGAGAAGAGGGCGCGCATTTCCTCGGCGCTGACGATGCCCAAGGCATGGAGGAACGTGGAAACGCCCATCCTGCGGCGGCGGTCGACGCTCACGGTGATGGTTTCCGGCAGGTTGCGCCGGCGAGCGTAGTAATGGGTCCAGGTGGACAGCTCGATGCGAGCGCCACGGCTGGCCGAGATTCGACCCTTGTAGTACCAGTTTTCGAGCTTCCCACACTCGGGGCAGGCAGGATCCTGGGACAACTCGCGCTCGTAATAGACCCCGGGGGCTCGCTGGAGCTGACTGACCAAGACCCGTTCGGCGCCGTTGATGATGAAGGTACCGGTGTCGGTCATCATGGGCACGTCGCCGAAGAAAATATCGGACTCGGTGATTTCGCCGGTTTCCTGGTCGCGCAGTTGGGCCTTGACGTACAGAGGCTGAGAAAAGGTAATCTCGCGTTCCCGACACTCCTCCGGGGAGTAGGGCGGGTCGTCAAACCAGTGGTCCAGGAAGTAGAGTTCGAAGCGCTCGGCTCGTCGCGACGCTTCGCCGTTGGCGAAACGCCGGGTAATTCCGGCGACGATTGGCGAACAATCTCGGAAGGTTTCCGCCAAGCCATTGGTCTTGAACCAGTCAAAGGATTCAATCTGGCTGCGGATCAGGTTCGGTACGTCGAGGGCGTTCGCGATGTCGGAATCGGAGTACGTCTTGACATCGCGGGCGGTCAACCCGCGATCGTTTCGGCCTGAGCGTTTACGGGTAAGCACCATAGTATCGACACTCCTGGCGGGTACGGGGAATTAAGCGAACACGACCTGCCCCGCATGACATTTGGACAGACACGACGAAACGGCCCGCCGCGAACGGCAAGCCGAGACAAGGGTGGTTCAGGTCAAGGGGTGCAGGTTAGAAAACGAGGCGATGGCGACGACTATCATGTTCAGTTAACGATAGGCTTACTCTACACGTGAACGGCTATTTTGTCAATTGACGCCGTTCACCAAACAGGGCAATCGCATTTGAAATTTAGACACCGGTCACTCCGGCGCAAGCCGGAGTCCAGAGGCCGCCGAATGAAGCGAGCGACCGCGAAACTTCCGATTTCAGGCACTGGATACCGGCACGCCAGAGGCGCATCTGCGACTTTCGCCGGTATGACGGTGGCCGGGAGAGCCTTATCCAAGGGCTGACAATTGGAATGCGATTGCCCTGGTTCACCAAAGCGGCCGATTTCGACGTTTTCGCCCGATTTATCCGCCGCCGGCGCGAACCTCCAGGCTGGGTTTGGTCATCTCCTCGGGATTCAGCAGTTCATCCAGTTCCGACTCGGAGAGGGAGGTTTCGGCGCGGGCAACTTCGCGGATTGTTTGCCCGGTATCTGCGGCTTTCTTGGCGATCCCAGCGGCTGCGTCGTAGCCGATGGACGGGGCCAGCGCGGTGCCGAGCATCAGCCCTTTTTCCACCATCGCAGGGCCAGTGCCCGTTGCGGTGATGCCGACCACGCACTGTTGCGCGAAGTTGCGAGCGGAGGCCGACAGCAAGGAAACGGACTGCAACAGGTTGTACGCGGCCAGGGGCATCATGGTGTTGAGCTCGAAATAACCGCCGGCCCCGGCGAGGGCTACCGCGGCGTCGTTGCCCACGACGTGGGCCGAGACCTGGATCACCGACTCGGAGATGACCGGGTTCACCTTACCCGGCATGATGCTGCTACCCGGCTGGACTTCGGGGACGTTGATTTCGCCCAGTCCGGCACGGGGGCCACAGCCGAGGAACCGGATGTCGTTGGCGATTTTATGGAGGCTGATGGCCACGGTTTTGAGCTGGCCACTGGCCTCGACGATGCCGTCCAGAGCAGACTGGGCCTGGAAATGGTTGTCGGTTTCGCGAATCGTGACACCCGTCATCTGGGACAGGCGGGCGCAGGTGCGGCCGGATGCTTCCGGATGGGTGTTGACGCCGGTGCCGACCGCGGTACCACCCAGGGCGACCTCGGCGAGCGCTTGCTCGGCGCGGCGCACCCGGGCGATGCTGTATTCGGCCTGGCCGGCGTAGCCGGCGAATTCCTGGCCCAACCGCACGGGCGTTGCGTCCTGCAAGTGCGTTCGGCCAGTCTTGACGATGGGCCAGAACTCGTCGGATTTTTCCTGCAAAGCGGCGCGCAACTCCTCCAGGGCGGGAATGAGATCTTCCTTCATGCCGAGGAGCGCGGCCAGATGAATGGCTGTAGGGATCACGTCATTGGAGGACTGGCCCAGGTTGACGTTATCATTGGGGTGCACCAAGCGGGAACCAAGGTCGCCGCCCAAGATCTGGGAGGCGCGGTTGGCGATGACCTCGTTGGCATTGGTATTGGTGGAGGTTCCCGAGCCGGTTTGGAATATGTCGAGAACAAAGTGTTCATCGTGCTTGCCGTCGACCACTTCCTGCGCCGCCTGCACTATGGCGTTGCCGATGGTGGGGTCGAGGGCGCCGAGATCCATGTAGGTCTGGGCGCAGGCCAATTTGATGAGGCCCAGGGCGCGAATGAACTGGCGGGGGAAACGGAGGTCGCTGATGGGGAAATTGAGCACGGCCCGCATGGTGGAGGCTCCGTACAGCGCATCCGCGGGCACCTGCATTTCACCCATAGAGTCGCGTTCGATTCGAGTGTTGGGGGTGGTCATGTCCTAATGCCGTCCTTGGGGAGGGTTGTGGTGGGATGTTAGCGGGTTCGCAATGAGGAAATCGCGTGTGGAAACAACGATTGGGTTGAGGCTACTTGCCTTCCTTGATAAATTCGGCCACGCGCTCCGCGATCATGATGGTGGTGGCGTTGGTATTGGCCCGGATGACGTCAGGCATCACCGAGGCGTCCACCACGCGAATGTTCCGCATTCCGTAGACGTGGCAATACTGGTCTACCACGGCGTCCAAGTCGGACCCCGGGCCCATCTTGCAGGTCCCTGACGAGTGATGTTGGGTATAAGCATTGCGCAACATCCACTGGTCGAGGGCGGAATCGGAAGCAAGGTCGTCGTCGGTAGGAGACAACCTTTCGGCGACGAACTCACGGAACGTGGGCTGTTCGGCGATCTGCAAACCCAGACGCACCGCGGCGCGCATCCGCTGGCGATCCACCGGATCGGAAAGATAGTCGTAGAACAGATCCGGTTGCACGTGCGGGTCGGTGGACGCCAGGCGCAGCCGGCCGGCGGTCGAAGCATTTTGCAAAGCTGCGCTGAACCCGAAGTGGAAATCGTCGGTTTCAATGTTGACGCTGGCCGGGCGGTGTTCGCTGGTCATAAGGATGGGCGCCAGTTGGATGTCCCCGCGGGTGCCGGTGCCCTCCGGGCTGTATCGCAGGCCAACCTGAATGCTGGGAGAGTCCAGGTCGGGAGGGTCGCCGATACCCCGGAACAGGCTGAATACCGCTGGGTGGTCCCGGAGGTTCTCGCCGACTCCGGTCAGTTCGTGGATCAACGGGATGCCCATTTCCCGGAGGTGGTCGGCGGGGCCGACGCCGGACAACAGCAGGATCTGCGGGGATGCAATAGCGCCACCACTGAGGATGATCTGGTCTCCGAAAACCTCGAATACGTCTCCGCCGCTTTCGGCCTCGATGCCGATGGCCGTTTTTCCCTCGAACAGGATGCGACGGACGACCACGCTACCTCGAACGGTCAAGTTCAGACGGTGGCGAGCCATGGACAGATAGGTGAGTGAGGTGCTCATGCGCACGCCGTCGATGTTGTTCAAGGGGCGCGCGGCGATGCCGTTGGAATCGGGATGGTTCTGATCGGGGTCTTCCCGGAAACCCAGGGCCCGGCAGGTATCGTAAAAAGCCTCGGCGACGGGGAGCCATTCTTCGCGCTTGTAGCGCCGCACTGGGATGGGTCCGCTGTCTCCGTGGAAGTCGTCGCCGGAGAAATCGAGGTCGTTCTCGAGGCGTCGGAAATAGGGGAGCACTTTGGTGAATGACCACTCGTCGTTTCCCCAGATGGCCCAGTTGTCATAATCTTCCGGAACGCCGCGGAAGAGCACCTGGCCGTTGATACTGCTGGACCCGCCCATGGCCTTGCCACGGGGAATGATGATGGGTTCTTCCTGTTGCGGGGTTCCCCGGGCGTTGAAACCCCAACTGTGGGGCCCGTAGGCCGAGCGCCAGACGTTGTTGCCCTGTTTCAGGTCGACCGGCAGGTGATCGAAATCTGGGTAGTCCGGTCCGGCCTCAAGGAGCAAAACGGAGACGTTCGGGTCTTCGGTGAGCCGGGAGGCAAGGGTGCAGCCAGCGGAGCCGCCACCAACGATTATGAAATCGTAGTTCATGACAATCCTCGATGAAGAATACTAGCGGTTTGTCAGCGTGGGGGATTCAAACAGCCGGAAAGGGAAAGTTCGAGCCATTCCATCTGCGGCAGTCTACCCCGATCACAAATCGCAACTATCCAGGAGACAGTTGAAGAAATCGAAATCATCAATACCGCCCAGCGTTTCGTCGTGGACGTCGGCAAGATGTTTCATGATGCGCGGGGTGTTCATGGGAACGAGGAGGGCCGTGGCGTTGACGCTGATGATGCCGATCATGCGGTAGTCCTGGAAACGTCCGCCGGCCTGGAGCTGCTGGTCGCATAGGAGGCAACGGACGGTGATTTGCTCGTCCCGGGGGTCGAAGATCAGCCGGACGAGGGGAGAACCGAGGTAGCTGGTGTCAAACATCTGGCCGTTCCCGAATCGGTCCGGCCCCACGCTTTTGCATTCAAGAGAGTTTTGCCAACCCTCCGGCGGGAAAACAACCCGATTGCTCTCCTGGGGCATTGCTTCCACCTCGATCCTGATATAACCAGTGAGCCGCCTGATTTTAGCGCATTTGATGCGGGCGTGTCAGTGAAGGGGAAGCACGGGACCGCAGTACCCGTCGGGGTGGATGAGTTCCCGCCCCGCACGGACAGCATCAGCAAACATACGGTGGTCAGACGGCGGCGGAACGAGGCAGGTGGCTAACACCGGAAGAGAGGTATCGGTCAACGCCACGCGCGACGTCGCGGCCTTCGGCAATTGCCCACACCACCAGCGATTGGCCGCGAACCATGTCGCCGCCGGCAAACACGCCGGGGACCGAGGTCATCTTGTTTTCATCAACGCGCACGTTCCCGCGCGTATCCAGATCCACGCCGAGTTGTTCCAGCATCCCGCCGTGTTCGGGGTGGAGGAATCCCATAGCCAACAACACCAGGTCCGCGTCAACCGAGAACTCGCTGTCGGGTACCTCCGACATCTGGAAACGGCCGCTTTCTCCCTTGGTCCAGTCAACCCGGACGGCGTGGAGCTTGCTAATGTGTCCGTTTTCTCCAGTGAGAGCCTTGGTAAGGATGTTGTAATCGCGGACACCGCCCTCTTCGTGGGCGCCAGAGGTGCGCAAGATCATGGGCCAATCGGGCCAGGGATTGTCATCAGGGCGGGTCTCGGGAGGCTCGGGGAGCAGTTCGAATTGGTGGACAATCTCCGCGCCCTGGCGGTGCGCGGTGCCCAAGCAGTCGGCGCCCGTGTCGCCGCCGCCGAGGATGATGACGCGCTTGCCCTCAGCGGTAATCTGGTTGTCGATGGTCTCGCCGGCCAGGGTGCGATTCTGTTGGGGCAGGTATTCCATGGCGAAATGCACGCCGTCGAGTTCGCGCCCGGGCACGTCCAGATCACGCGCTTGAGTCGAGCCACCGGTGAGACACACCGCGTCGTATTCGCGCAGGAGTTGTTCCGCCGGATAGTTGATGCCGATGTTGACGCCGGTACGGAATTCGATCCCTTCGGCTTCCATCATCTCGACGCGGCGATTGACGACGGATTTCTCAAGCTTGAAATCGGGGATGCCCAGCATCAGCAGACCGCCGATGTAGTCGGCGCGTTCGAATACCGTGACGGTGTGGCCGGCGCGGTTGAGTTGCTGGGCGGCGGCCAGGCCGGACGGGCCGCTGCCAACCACGGCGACGGTCTTGCCGGAACGAGTAGCCGGAGGCATCGGCTTGATCCAGCCCTGTTCAAAACCTCGGTCGCTGATTTCCTTCTCGATGTACTCGATGGTAACGGGGTCAGCGTTGATGCTCAGGACGCAGGAGGCTTCGCAGGGTGCGGGGCAGATTCGCCCCGTAAATTCCGGGAAGTTGTTGGTGCTCAACAGCACTTCCAGCGCCCGTTCCCAGTTGCCCAGGTACACCTGATGGTTGAACTCTGGGATGACGTTGCCAAGGGGGCATCCCATGTGGCAGAAGGGCACGGCGCAGTCCATGCACCGGCCGCCCTGCTCGGCGGCCTGCTCATCGGACCACCGGTGGTAGTACTCCCGATAATCTCCGACGCGTTCTGCCGGGGGCCGACGGTCCGGGCCGAACCGCCCGAACTCCATGAATCCCGTGACTTTGCCCATTATTAGACCGTTACCAGTTCGTCCGCCTGTCGTTGGGCGCGTTCTTGCAACACGCGGCGATAGTCGCGGGGCATGACCTTGCGGAACTTGCTCACGCTGTCGTTCCAATCGTCCAGTATGCGCTGGGCCGGCCCGCTTCCGGTGCGCTCCAGGTGTTCGGACAGGAGGTTGTGGAGCAGGTCGATGTCCTCTGGTTCAACCAGGTTTTCCAGGTCGGCCATGCCGTCATTGAACCGAATGTGGAAGTCGCCGTCCGGATCGTACACGAACGCGATGCCGCCGCTCATTCCAGCGCCGAAGTTGCGGCCGGCGCTGCCGATGACGGCTACGACGCCTCCGGTCATGTACTCACAACCGTGGTCGCCCACTCCCTCGACAACCGCACGGGCGCCGCTGTTGCGGACGGCGAATCGTTCGCCGGCCCGGCCACGAATGAACACATCGCCGCCGGTGGCACCGTAAAGCGCGACGTTACCGATGATGATGTTGTCCTCCGCGACGAACCCAGAACCCGCGGGCGGCACGATAACGAGGCGACCGCCACCGATTCCCTTCCCCATGTAGTCGTTGGTGTCCCCCGCTAGGTTGATGGACACGCCGGGCGCCAGGAACGCGCCGAAACTCTGTCCGCCGGATCCCTGGAGGTTGATCTTGATGGTGTCGTCGGGCAGACCATCTTCACCGTATTTTTGAGCGACGCGGCCGCTGAGCATGGCGCCGACGGTGCGGTTGGCGTTTCTAACCGGTAGATTAATCTCTACGGGCGTACCGTTGTCGATGGAAGACTGTGCCCGGGCGATCAACTGGTGGTCCAAGGCCTTGTGCAGCCCGTGGTCCTGCTCGATGCAACAGTAGGTCTGGACCCGCTCCGCCCTTGGGGGAATCGTCAGGAGCTTGGAAAGGTCGATCCCGGACGCTTTCCAGTGATCGACGGCTTTGCGGGTCTCAAGTTTGTCCACACGGCCGACCATTTCGGCAACGGTGCGGAAGCCGAGTTCAGCCATGATTTCGCGCAACTCTTCGGCCACGAAGTAGAAGTAGTTGACCAAGTGTCCCGGCTGGCCCGCGAAACGCTTGCGGAGTTCAGGGTCCTGGGTGGCAATTCCCACCGAGCAAGTGTTGAGGTGGCACTTGCGGAGCATGATGCAGCCGTTGACGATAAGTGCCGCAGTGGCCATGCCGAACTCTTCCGCGCCCAGCAACGCGGCGATGGCAACGTCGCGGCCGGTTTTCAGTTGGCCGTCGGTTTGCACCACGATGCGCCCACGGAGGTCATTGGCGACCAACACCTGTTGGGTTTCGGCGACTCCCAACTCCCAGGGTAGGCCGGCGTGCTTGATGGAGGATTCCGGCGATGCGCCGGTTCCGCCGTCGTGTCCGCTGATGAGCACCACGTCGCCATGTCCCTTAGAGACTCCGGCAGCGATGGTGCCGACTCCAACCTCAGACACGAGCTTCACGTGAATGCGGGCTTCGGGGTTGATGTTCTTCAGGTCGTGGATGAGTTGGGCCAGGTCCTCGATGGAGTAGATGTCGTGATGCGGTGGAGGTGAGATCAGTTCGACGCCGGGAGTGGTGTGACGCACCCATCCGATGTATTCATCGACCTTATGGCCGGGGAGTTGCCCACCCTCGCCGGGCTTGGAGCCCTGGGCCATTTTGATCTGCAGGTCGGTGGCGTTGACGAGGTAGTTGGGGGTAACGCCGAAACGTCCGGACGCCACCTGTTTGATGGCGCTGGAGCGGTTGTCTCCGTTGTCGTCGAGAGTATAACGGTGGAAATCCTCGCCGCCTTCGCCGGTGTTGCTGCGGGCTCCGAGCTGATTCATGGCGATGGCCATGGTCTCGTGAGCCTCGCGGCTGATGGAACCGAGGGAGATGGCTCCGGTGGCGAAACGCTTGACGATTTCAACGGCTGGCTCGACCTGATCGATGGGGATGGATTGTCCGTCCTTGAACTCCAGAAGGCCACGCAGGGTCGCCATCCTGCGGCTCTGGTCGTTCACCTCGTCGGCGAACTCTCGATAGGCGTGGGGGTCGTTGGAGCGCGTGGCGTACTGGAGCTTGGCGATGGCTTCGGGATTCCACTGGTGGAACTCGCCGTGGCGGCGCCATTGGTACTGCCCGCCCATGTCCAGTTCCTGCATTCCTGGAACGAATGGGTCGTCGAAGGCGGAGTAGTGCCGCTGGAGGGTTTCTTCCTCCACGATGTCGAGACCAATGCCCTGGATGCGGGAGGGCGTGCGGGTGAAGTAACGCTCGATCAGGTCGTCGTTGATGCCGATAGCTTCAAAAATCTGGGCGCCCCGATAGGACTGCACGGTGGAAATGCCCATCTTGGACATCACCTTGAGGATGCCCTTCTCGTTGGCCTTGATGAAGTTGTAGACCGCGTAGTCGGGTTTCGTTCCGTTGAGCTCGCCCCGTTCAGCGAGGTCGCGCACCGATTCGAGGGCCAGGTAAGGGTTGATGCCACCGGCGCCGTAGCCGATGAGCAGGCAGAAGTGCTGCACTTCCCGAGGTTCCCCGGACTCGACCACCAGCCCGACGCGGGTGCGGGTGCCGGCGCGAGTGAGGTGGTGATGCACTGCGCTGGTGGCCAGCAGGCTGGGGATGGGAGCCTGGTTGGCATCCACGCCACGATCGGAAAGGATGATAATGTTCTTGCCGTCATCAATGGCCTGGGATGCCGCAGTGCACAGGTCGTCCACCGCTTGCTGCAGAGAACCGCTCTTCGCATCAAACAGGGTCGACAACGTCACAGAGGACAGGCCGGGGAGATCCAGCGCACGGATACTCGCCAACTCCTCATCAGTGAGGAGCGGGGACTTGAGGCGGAGTTGCCGACAATGCAGTGGAGTTTCTTCAAAGAGGTTCTGTTCGCTGCCAACGAAGGCTTCCAGCGACGTAACCAACTCCTCACGGATGGCGTCCAGCGGCGGGTTGGAGACCTGGGCAAAAAGCTGCTTGAAGTAGTCGAAAAGCGAGCGGTTCTGGTCCGACAGCACGGCCAACGACGCGTCGTTTCCCATGGAGCCAATGGCCTCGTATCCGGCGGCGGCCATGGGTGTGGTGAGCATTCGTAGCTCTTCGATGGTGTATCCGAAGGCGCGCTGTTGCTGCCGGAGGTTAGCGCCGCCGGCGGGAGGCATCGGCGCGGTCTCGGGCAGGTCTTCCAGGGCTACCTTGTTTTCCTTGAGCCACTGTCCGTAAGGCTGGCGGTTGGACAGCGTGTGCTTCAGTTCTTCGTCGCCGATAATGCGGCCCTCATCAAAGCTGACCAAGTACATCCGGCCTGGCTGGAGACGGCCTTTCTCCCTGATGCTTTCCGGCGGTAGTTCAAGAACTCCGGTCTCCGACGCCATGATGAGCTTGTCGTCGTGGGTGACGGTGTAACGGAACGGGCGCAGACCGTTGCGATCGAGCACGGCGCAGACATCCTTGCCGTCGGTGGCAAGCATCATCGCGGGGCCGTCCCACGGTTCCATCATGCAGGAATGGTACTCGTAGAAGTCCTTCTTTTCCTGGGACATGGTCTCATGCTGGTCCCAAGCCTCGGGGATCATCATGAGCATGGAATGGGCAAGTTCGCGACCGGTCATCACCAGCAGTTCGAGCGCGTTGTCGAAACTGGCGGTGTCGCTGGCCAGCGGGTCGCAGATGGGCGCCAGCTTGTGAACGTCGTCGCCGTAGAGAGGTGAGCTGAATTGCTGTTCGCGAGCGTGCATCCAGTTGATGTTCCCGCGCAGCGTGTTGATCTCTCCGTTGTGGGCGAGGTAGCGGTACGGGTGCGCCAGCTTCCAGTGCCCCAGCGTGTTGGTGCTGAACCGGGAATGAACCAGAGCGAAGGCCGAAATCAGGTCATCGTCGTTAAGGTCAAGGTAGAAACGCGAAAGCTGGTACGACACCAGCAATCCTTTATAAACGACGGTGTTGCAACTCAGGCTACACAGGTAGAAGAAATCGGCGTCATCTTCACTGATGCCGGTCTCGGAGACGGTGTGGGAAATGACCTGGCGCACCACGTAGAGTTTGCGCTCGAACGCGGTCCGGTCGGGCGTGTTGGCAGATCCCTTGCCTACGAAAAACTGACGGATGGTGGGGCAAACGGCACGGGCGTCGCGTCCGATCTGCGAATGGTCCAGAGGAACGTCGCGCCACCCTAGAAGGCGCAAGCCCTCGTTGGCGACCACCTTTTCGATATGCGCTATGCAAGTCGCAACGGCAGCGGGATCCTGGGGCAGGAACGCCATGCCGACCCCGTATTCGCCCTCGACGGGAAGGTTTACGCCTGCCGCCGAAGCCACCTTTTGGAAGAAGGCATCGGGCATCTGGACGAGAATGCCGGCGCCGTCGCCGGTGTCCGGGTCTGAGCCGGAGGCGCCGCGATGTCCGAGATTGTCCAGAACCTGCAGGGATTCGGTGATTATCGTGTGGGTCTTTTCGCCCTTGATGTTGGCTACCATGCCGACGCCGCAGGCGTCATGCTCATGCTCGGGGGAGTACAAACCGCCGGATTGGGCCAGTTCTTTGAGCGAATTCATAGCCGTACCCTGCATCCAGAATAAAAGAAAAACCGCCCGCAGAGCAAAGGGTTGAAAACCCATTTCTGCCGGGGCAGCGCGGCGTAGCGGCACCGCCGGAAAATTGACTTGTGTAATATATCACAAACTACGGGGATTGCAAGGCAACCCTGCTCCAACCTATACTCCCATCACCGAGTTGCACGCGCTGGAAAAGCCCGGTGCGAAGCAAGCGCCAAACAGCAGTATGACATCCACCGAAACCCTGAATCCAACCGAAGTGGCCCGGCTGGCCGTGGATCTGGCCGCCGAGAAACTGGCCACCGACATCGTGATGATGGACCTGCGCGAACTGACGGTGTTCGCCGACTATTTCGTGGTGATGACCGCAGATTCGGTGCGTCAAATCGAGGCGTTGGAAGAGGATATGACCAACGCCATGAAAGACGCTGGCATAGCGCGGCACCACCGGGAAGGCACGCCAGCGTCAGGTTGGGTGTTGCTGGATTTCGCCGACGTGATCATCCACATTTTCGGCCCGGAAGAGCGCGATTTCTTCGGCCTGGAAAGGCTGTGGAGCCGGGCTCCTCAGGTGGTCAGGATTCTATAATCCATTGGTCGGCGGTACGCGGGTAATCCAGCGCGTCGCCCTCGCCGAAAAAGAGGCCGATCTCGCGCTCAGCGGACTCCACGCTGTCGGAGCCGTGAACTATGTTGCGGCCGATGTCCACGCCAAAGTCGCCACGGATGGTGCCGGGCGAGGCCTCTCCGGGATTGGTGGCCCCCATGGTCTGACGGGCAAGCGCCACCGCGTTGTTGGCTTCCCAGATCATCGCGACGATGGGGCCTGACGTGATAAACGAAACCAACGAGGGGAAGAAGGGTCGGTTGACGTGCTCTCCGTAGTGGCGGCTCGCCAGGTCCTCGTCGACCTGCATGAGCCGGATGGCGACCAGTTTCAGGCCGCGGCGTTCCAAACGAGATATGACGTCCCCGATGAGTCCGCGCTGAACTCCATCGGGCTTGACTGCAACGAAAGTGCGTTCCATCAAAAGGGTTGTCTCCTGAAAGTTTCAATCTGAGGCTATCGACGGCCGGCCCTGGCGAACACGGTCGCGGCGCTTGGCCGTGCCAATGGTGGGCATCCGCAGGTAGTAGGGCTGCAATGTGGCGAGGTCGTCGGTTTCATTGTGGCGCAATCGTTCGGCGGCGGCGGATGCCAAAGACCAGAGGCGATCAGCAGGCGTCCAGGGCATGACCAAAGTCGGGCGGGAAGGGAGGTTATCCTCGCTGGAACCTGCAATGGAGTCCTGTCGGCTGTGGGCCGCTTCGCCGCAGTAAACCATCAAAGTGTGGGGCAGCCCGGAGTCGTGATCCAAAAGCGTTTCCGTCGATGCCATTTCGTCATCACGGATTCGGCTTCCGTGACCGTCGAACCAGCCCGCTGCAACTTCGTTCCGCCCGGCATCCAACCATGCGGCAACGATTCCGTTCGGCACGAGTTTTGACCGCGCTTCCAACGCGAGAGTGTCAACGCCGATAATCGGGAAGCCGGCGGCCATCGCCAACCCCTTGGCGGCGCTGACGCCGACACGCAGGGCGCTGAAGGGACCGGGGCCGAGCGCCACAGCCACCGCATCGAGTTCAGCGGCCCGTACATCCTGGGCTTTCAGGATCTCCGCCACGGCGGGCATGAGTTGAGCCGTGTGGTTGGCGGTGGATCGCCAGAGCCTGGCCTCTAAAACGTTGCCATCGGCATCGGACAGGGCCGCGCCGCCGTGGCGGGAAGAGGTGTCGATGGACAGCAACACTACGCGGTTCCCGGCACCGTGGGCCGCAAGGTATCCAGCAATTGGGTGAATCCCGCCGGGGCATCCTCAATCGTGATGCGGCGGCGGCCGGGAATGCCTCCGTCCTCTCCGGGGACAACTTCGCAGGGGGCAGGGTTTTCGTCGACGGCGTAGTCCAGATCAATCCACAGCGCGTGCTCCGGGAAAATCTCCTCGGCGCGGTCGGCCCATTCTACGATCAGGACATCCTCGCCTGACGACATAATGTCTTCCAGCCCCAAATCCCATGCTTCCGCAGGATGGTCGATGCGATACAGGTCGGCGTGGTGCAAGACGAGCCGGCCCGGGTATCGAGTCATCAGTACGAACGTCGGGCTGCGGGCGTAGCGGTCAACGCCCAACCCGCGGGCGATGCCCTGGGTGAGGCAGGTCTTGCCCGCGCCCAGCGGTCCGGTGAGCAGGTATATGTTGCCGGGGGAGGCGGCTTCGCCGATAATTTCGCCGATCCGACGGGTTTCCTCGGCGGAGTCGGTGTGGATGGTCAAGGTGTTCGGCATTGGAAATCAGTTGACGAAATGATCCCAGCCCGCGCCGGCACGGTCAATGGCGTTGCCCGTGGAGTCCAGGATGGTAACCTTGCCCGGTTCTCCGTCAAAAATCTCGCCGATCACTGCCGCGCCGTCGGGGAGTGCCTCGATGGCGCCGTCCATTATATCCGGCGGAGCGGTGAACAGCAGGACGTAGTCCTCACCGCCGTAGAGCGCAAGATCCAACCAGTCGTCTGGGAACGTGTTTTTCAGCGCCGGGAGAACGGGAACGCGGTCGGCAAATATCCTGGCGCTGATTCCGCTGGCCTTGCATAGCTTGCCCAGGTCGTCGGCCAGTCCGTCGCTCACGTCCATGGCGCATCCAACCCCGGCCGTTACCAACGCTTTCCCTGCTGCCACGTGCGGGTACGGGCGGCGGTGCTGTGCGATCAACTCTGAGTCCTTGGCCACGCTATCGGAGAGCAGTTGGCGCAACCCGCCGGCGGACGCGCCCACGGGCCCGGAAACCGCTACCAAATGACCGGGAGCGGCAGCCGTGCGAACCATCGGGTTTCCGGCGGCGATTCCGGTCAGGGCCACCGTGATGAATGCGACCGGTGAGCGCACCATATCACCGCCGATGATGGCTGCGCCGTATTCTCCGCAGATCTGCAACATGCCCGAGTAGAGTTGTTCGATATCGGCGACCAGCGTATCCGGCGGCAGTCCCAGCGTTATCAACGCCACAGCCGGCTCGCCTCCCATGGCTGCCACATCGCTGATGTTGGACGCGATGGCTTTCCAACCCAGATCGCGCCAGGGTGTGGTGGTGGCGGTGAAGTGTATGCCGTCCACCATGGTGTCGGTGGTGTACAGCTCGGTTACCGGCGTCCGCGAGAATGTGATTGCAGCGGCATCATCTCCGTTGTCCACCGAAACACTGAGTTCGGGGGAGCCGACTACCTTGGCAGTAGCGTTGCCGGCGTTGGTCCATCTTTGGACCAGTTCGATCAACCCGAATTCGCCGATGTCTGAAACGCGCATTTTCGTAGGTTATCGCACGCCACGTCTATGGAACAAGACGACCCCAACGGGACATAGGATGATTGCAAAGTCGAAAAATCCTCCTGTCCCGCTCATCCTGAGCTTGTCGAAGGATGGTCTGCCGGCGCCGGAACATGGTTCGACAGGCTCACCATGAGCGGAAACTCGGCAGACTTTGCAATCGCCCTGCAACGGGACAAAAGGAAACCGGACCCTTATTGAGTCCGGTTCAAGTGGTTCCGCTTTAGCGGCTGATTAGTGAAAGGAAGCAAGAAAGTTTGTTGTTGTTTCCGACTTTGCGTCGGGGACAGCAGATTTTCTCAGGGAACCTGCGCTCCGACCCTGGGAGTCCAATTGGACTTCGACCAAACGGGTCGAGGAGCAGGAACATCCGCTGATTGACCTGGGAGTGGATCGGTTCTCGCCCGTGAAGCGTTTGCCGACCGTAGGTCTCCCTAAAAAGGAGGTGATCCAGCCGCACCTTCCGGTACAGCTACCTTGTTACGACTTCGTCCCAGTTACCGAACCCGACCTCGGCGCCTGCCTCCCAAAGGGTTAGCTCAGCGACTTCAATCGTTCTCGGCTTCCATGACGTGACGGGCGGTGTGTACAAGGCCCGGGAACGTATTCACCGCAGTATGCTGACCTGCGGTTACTAGCGATTCCG
>DAOUJD010000064.1:0-87590 GCA_034423115.1 Dehalococcoidia bacterium
GTAGGCGGACGCAAGGACGGCTTTTCCAATGGCAAGCAAGCTTACAGTTGCGGGGACTGCCGGCGACGCTACGTGCCGGACGGGGCGTATCGACGTCCTGGATCGGCGGTGAAGGAGCAAGGGATCGAGTTGTACTTGGAGGGCAATACCCTGAGTGGCATTGGTCGGGTGTTGGGGTACAGCGTGCCAGCGGTGCAAGGGTGGGTCAAAAAAAGGGACAGCAAGCCCTGAGCTATTTAGTGGAGCGAGGTGCGGAGCGCATTGCGGGGCGGCCGGGCCGCCAGCCCGCCGTGGTGGTGTCCTGTGATGAGATGTGGACTTACCGAGGCGCCCGGCACGGTGCCAAGCGTGAAGACTGGTGGATCTGGACGGCGGTAGTGGGGGAGGCCGACGGCAGTCGGTGGGTGGACTTTGAGGTGGGCAACCGCAGTGAGGTTCCGTTTTTACGGTTGTACGCCCGGCTGCCCGAGGCCGGGCTGTACCGGAGCGACGCCTATGCGGTGTATCTGGGGTGGTTTCCGCCCGACCGGCACGTGGTAGGCAAGGGCACAGCGGTGAACTGTAACGAAGGGCTGCATTCGGTGTGGCGGGGCCAGTTGCGGCGGTTGATGCGTCGGACCAAAGGGTACACCAAGAGCATTGAGATGCTGGTGTATTCACTGGCGTTAGCGTGCTGGCGACGCTGGGCAAAATTCAATATCCCCGCACGTTAAGAATACCCCGGCCGCGCGACTACTTGCCCCGCCGTCGCGTTAGTGATAGAAATACCTAATTGCTCATTCATTTTCATCTTTAGAGGTGCCGTATGCCGCGCGTCACTATCCAGGAAGCCTCACGCATGTTGAATGTCTCGCAGAGCGTGATCCGACAAAACGTTCGCGACGGGAAACTTCAGGCTTCCAAAGATGGGTCGCGCTGGGTGGTTGACGTCCCCGATAACGTTGACGACTATGCCGACGATTTCAAGGAAGGCATCCACGCCCTGGCGCAAACCCTGACCCCCTGGTGGTACGACAATCCCCGCCGGGAAGGTGTGGTGCACTACCTGGAGAGCCTGGGCATCGAGGAAGTGGAACCCATTTTCCTCTGCGGCGTGAAGGGAATGGACATCTGGCCCGCCACCGGCCATGAAACCTGGCTGCGTTGTCCCGAGTGTGTCATGGAAGTCACCGTCCAGTGCCTTCCCATGGAGACCCGTGAGTAAAACTCCGGTTTCACCAGCCACACAGTCAACAAGAAACGGGGATGGTTGATCCGGCCATCCCCGCTTTGTTGTAACTGACGGTGCGGTGATCAGTTCACCTGGTACACCCAGATCTGGTGCATCACTTCCGGCTCGCCTTTGGGCAGCGGCTGGAATGGCTCGGTAACCTCCACCAAGCTCCAGGCCCCGCTTTCCGCCAGGGCGTCCTGCTGTTCCTTGAACCCGAGTTCAACGTGGGTGTCGGGCCGCATGCTGAACACGATGTGCCCGCCAGGACGCGTGACCCGGCACAAATCCACGAACGAACTCGGTGGCGCGTGCCCCGGAGTGAACACGCCGATGCTGATGATAGCGTCGTACGCGTCCGAATCGAAGTCCAGCCGCCCGCCCAACGCCATCTGGCGGAAGTCGTTGTAGCAGCCCTTGGTTCGCGCTACATCCAGCATCCCTTCGGACAGGTCCATGGCGCAGATATCACCGTACCCGAGGCGCTGCAATTCCACACCCGCCAGCCCGGTGCCCGCGCCGGCGTCGAGGATCTTCGCGTCTTTGGCCACGTGGCCCGCCAGCGTTTCCGCTCCCATGCGCGGCGCCAGCCAGGCGAAGGTGTTCTCCAAGTCGTCGTCGTATTCCTTAGCCCATTCGTCGTACCGCTCCGCGAGTTCGTCGTTGGTGGTCGACGAATAGACCCACTGGACGCGGTCTTCCGAGCTGATATTTCCTTCATCGGGCATCTTTCTGTAACTCCGTCGAGTGCTGGTCGGTCATGGACCCTACTGCTTGACGCAGAGGTATTGCGCCCAGCCCAATTCGTCGTTGTTGATGGCCTCCACCGTTTTCATGTAGGCGTCGGCCAGATAATCGAACCGTTCCTGGTAACCTTCCGGCCCCTCGGCAACGGATGCCAATTTCGAGAGGTAGGTGTAACTCTGCGCCAGATGGGATGAAAGGTCGCGCGCCTGCAAAACCTTGAAACCGATCTCGCGGAGGGTGTCCATGTAGGAATAGAAGCTGAAGTCGGTATCGAACAGCAGGCGTTCGTAAACGAACTTCTGCGCAGACTCGCTGATGTCGGTTCGTGGCTTGGTGAGATCATCGAAGATCATCATGCCGCCGGTCTGCAGCACTCGATACGCCTCCTCCAGCACCTTTACCTTGTCGGGCACGTGGTAGATGGTGGCCTGGCTCCAGAAATGCGTGAAGGTTCCCTCCGGGAAGGGCAGGTCGGTGGCCGAGGCCTTTTCGAACGCCAACTGATTGGCCAGTTCGGGCACGCCTTTCAAAGATTCCACCGCGTTGGCCACGCGTACCCCGCTCAGGTCAACGCCCGTCACGTGCGCGCCGCTGTTACGGGCCAGCCAGATGGCGGCGTTGCCGTTTCCGCATCCAACGTCCAGCACCTTTGACGTCGCGTCGATGCTGCCGTATTCCACCATCAGTTCGTTGAGCCGGAGGCCGGCCGCCAGGAATTCCTCGCGGATGTTGGTGCCGTCGGCGTTCTTGTCGAAAACGCCCCAATGCACGCTGCCATCTGCGTCCCAAACCGAACGATAGATGACATCCTCAGCGTCGTAGTACTCCTCGGTCTCCTGCTCGGAAAACCGGTGCCCGGTTGCCGATACCATATTTACTCCTTGTGTGTAATCGGATTGGCGCGTCTATTTCACGCACCGGTATTGTGCCCAGCCCAATTCCTCGTTCTGGACGGCGTTGACCATCTTCAGGTAGGCGTCCGAGAGCGCGGCAAAGCGTTCCCGTCGCTCCGGATCCTCTCCCCCGGCCGCCATCTTGGAAAGGCACGTGTAGCTATGACCCAGATGGGTCGAAAGGTCGCGCGCGTCCAGCACCTTGAACCCGGTCTCTCGCAACGCGTCCATGTAGGAAAAGAAGCTGAAGTCCGTGTCGAACAGCAGGCGGTCGTACACGTACGTGCGCGCCTCATCACTGATGTCCGGCTTGGGCTTGGTCAGGTCGTCGAAGACCATGAACCCGCCGGGTTGCAACACCCGGTAGGCTTCTTCCAACGTGGTCGTTTTGTCGGGAACGTGGTAGATAGTGGCCTGACTCCACACGTGGGTGAACGTGTCATCCGCGAATGGCAGGTCAGTGGCTGATGCCTTGTGGAATGCCACCTTGGACGCCAACTCCGGCGAGTCGGCCAAAGATGCGTTGGCGTTGTCAATTCGGACGCCGCTCAGGTCAATCCCCGTGACATTCGCCCCGGTCGTTCGACTGAGCCATAGCGACGTGTTGCCGTTACCGCATCCCAGGTCCAAGACGTGGGAGCCATTCCCAATGCCGGATTCCTCCAGCATGATTTCGTTCAGCCGGTCGCAGGCGGCGAGGAACGTGGCGCGTACGTTTTCCACTCCCCCGGTGGGCGGCCCGTGGCCAAACACCCCCCAGTGAAGGCTGCCCTCCGCGTCCCAGAAGGAACGATAGAGGGCGTCCTCAGCGTCGTAATATGCTTCGGTTTCGCTTTCAGAAAAGCGCGACCGGCTCTGGCTGGGGTTCGGCATAGATAGATCCTTCGATCCATTCGAGGAACTTGTTGTTTTCGTCCACCAGGATCATGCGCTGATCGACTTCTTTATCCGTGACCTCGAAGGCCATGATGATCGCGCAGTCCCCGAGCTGACACAGGCGAGCCGCCGCACCCTGCACCGAAATGACACCGCTGCCTCGTTCGCCTGGCAACGCGTACGTCTCGAATCTCGCGCCGTTGTTGCAGTTCACCACTTGGACCTTTTCGAACGGAACGATATCGGACATTTCCATCAGGTCGCGGTCGATGAGGATGCTGCCGACATAGCCCAGGTTGGCTCCGGTTATCCAACAGCGATGAATTTTGGATCGTAGAATCTCCCTCATGTTTACTCCTCAATTTTGTATTCCAACCGAAGTTGGGGGTTTGCGTCACAACCGGTATCGACCGGATTGTTAGCCGTTCAAGCGGGATACAGACAAGCGTCCTTGAGGACACCGTTCAAATGGTGCTTACACCCGTTCCGCCGTCGCGGCGTTGACTCGGGTTTGGTGGGCGTCGTGCGGGGCGCTAATCCCGCCGCCCATTTAGCTGGGAGCAGCTAAGGCTCACAAGGGAGCTTATGGCTGCTGCGACCGCGCAGAGGTTCAATCTGCCTCTGCCGGAAGGTTGCGCGGCCGAATTGCTCGGCAGACTCTCCCCGCTTTCCGCGGGTGCGCGTAGAGTCTGGGTCCGGCGATTGCCGGTGCGCGGATGGCGCGGCTGCACTCATATGGCCTCCTTGTTTAAGGGCAGGTTGATGGGCGTGCAGACCTGCTGTTACTGCTCGGCAGTTTAGCCTCATCCCGCATCGATGTCAAACTTTCGGCACTCCCGTAAGCACAACTGGTCAAAAAATTGGTTATTTTTTGTGAAACGTGCAAGAAAAGCGCTTGACAAAGGGATGGCGATTTGTTTCCACCGAAAAAACTTCTTGCTCAGACGGAATAATGCACATCCACCATTATCGGCGACGATGTGCGTGAAAATCCTGGGTCGGGAAACCACCATCCCGGACTAAAATGGCCCGGTCTACAGCGGATACTGCAGATGGCCGGCGGATTGTAATGGCTCACGGTCGAACAACGGCAATTGGTGCGGCCCCGACTGGGCCGTCCCGTGTTCGGCGGGGCACCACCTCGGGATACCTCTGGCGGACGCGTGGCCCGCGAACACCGGGCCATGGCCCGCGTAGTTGTGGTGAGACCACAACCACGCATGCAGCAATTCATGGGCTAGTATGCCTTCCATGCCCCGGCGTCCGATCAGTTGAAACCTCGGCAGCGACAATCCGATCAGCCAGGAACCGTCCGGGTAGCAGAAGCACCTCCCGCCCGTTGACGTGAGGCGCTCCAGTACCACGGATCCGGCGGCCAACTCCAAATGCCAAAGCATGTACCGTTTGGCGACACGATCGACCCAATCGAGATCGCTGAAAACGATCCCCTTGGGAGCCACTATGGTTTCCCGCCGATCAACCGTTGTTTGATCGGCCGCGGCTTGCTCCGGTTTTGCCATCGTAGGTATGAATCGCAGGTTTATGGGGTGAGGATGATTTTGCCGGTGGTGGCGCGTCCTGCCAGTTGTCGGTGCGCTTCCGCAGCGTCGGACAGGGCAAAATGATGCTCCACCCGGAGGTTCAACTCTCCTGATTTCACCCAACCCAGCACGGCCCCGGCGCGCTGTTCCAGTTCGGAGCGATCATTCGTGTAGTCGCCCAGACCCGGCCGGGTCAGGAACTTGGATCCGTTGCCCAAAACTCTGGGATCTACCGCCGGCACGGCGCCGCTGGCCTGGCCATACAGGACCATGTAGCCCCGGGGCGCAAGGCACGCGATACTGCCGTCGAATGTGTCTTTGCCAACCGCGTCGAACACCGCTTGCAGCCCCGCTCCATCGGTGGCCTTGGAGATCTCGGCGGCGAAATCCTGCTGCGTGTACAGGATGACGTGATCCGCGCCGGCCCCACGGGCCAACTCCGCTTTGGCTTCGGTGGAAACCGTCGAGTAAACGTACGCCCCCAGTGCTTTGCACATCTGGATGAGCAACAACCCGACGCCACCGGCGCCCGAATGTACCAGGACACGGTCGCCGGTCTTTACTCGGTAGGTGTCGTAGCACAGGTAGTGGGCGGTCATCCCCTGGAGCATGGCCGCCGCTCCGTCCTGGGCGGAGAGGCCGTCCGGCATTTTGATCAACCGCCACGCTGGCACCAAGGCTTGTTCGGCGTACGATCCCGGATGGCTGCAATACGCCACCGTGTCTCCCGCCGCGACGTGGTCGACGCCCGGTCCGACCTCACGGACTACCCCTGCGGCCTCGACGCCGGCGACCCATGGGAGACCCGGCGGGTTCACTCCCATCCGGCTGTAGATGTCGGTGAAATTCACTCCAACGGCCTGGATTTCAACCACCGCTTGATCCGGCCCAGCCGAAGGGTCGGGCAGGTCTACGTATTGCAGGACTTCGGGTCCACCGTACTCTTGAATCTGTACTGCTTTCATGTTGAAACGCCTCCTGGCGCGGGCTCTGGAAATCGCTTAGATTTAGCGCCCGTAGAATATCACAATGGTTACGCACGTCCGCGACGGCCGAAAGGCACCCGCGAATATTCAGGCGACGATGCGGAGTACTGATCATGGCTGCCACAGCGGGACATAATTGCCCGCCTTACGACCAAATGCTATGATTGGGGTTGCGCTGCGGCGTCAGACTGCGACTGGACTGGAGGGATATAAGTTGACCAATGAACCGCACCTCTCGATATCACAAGCCATCGATATCTTTGTCGCTCACCTTAAAGACGCTCGGCAAACCATGCAGGGCCAGCAGGAATTGCTCCGGTTCCAGGCCAGGATAGGCAAAGACAAGCTCATTTCAACCCTCCACGCCATTGAAGTCGGTGACTACGCGCGCTGGACTACGGAAAATGTTGAAAACCCGGCGTCCCGTTTGGATCCCGTTAAAAAGTTCCTTACGTTTGCCAACCGCAAGGGTTGGACCCAGATCAGCCTCGCGCGTTACGCCACGGCGCCCCGCCGGAACCGTCGCCGTTTCCAGAATACTGACCAGGCCACCGGCGCCAGTACTCCCACCGCTCGCCTGAGCGAGGAACGCCATACCGAATTGCAGGAAGAACTGCAGCGTCTGAGGGGCGAGGTCCCGCAGATCCGCGAGACCATCAGGCTGGCTCGAAGCGACGGCGACGTGCGGGAAAATGCTCCTTTGGACGCAGCCCGCGAACAGCAACAGCTCATGGAGCGCCGCATTCGTCAATTGGAAAATGACCTGGCCCGCGTGGAGATCGTTGACGCGGCCAACACCGATACTGAGAAGGTGGGTATCGGGTCCCGGGTGACCCTGCACGACATGGGCACGGAACAGCAGCGCAGCTTCACGCTGGTTGATGTGCGTGAGGCCGATGTTTCCGCCGGAAAAATCTCCACGGTATCACCCATCGGACAGGCCCTGATGGGCCGTGGCGTTGGAGAGGAACTCACCATCACCACGCCGCGTGGCCCGGTTCAATATCGCATCGACGGTATCGGGGACTAGATTTTCCCACTGAGCTTTGGGCCGAAATTTTTGAGGGGCGAATGTTCATTCGCCCCTTCGTTTTTGCCTAATTGCCGATGTTTTCGACTGCGGCGATGATTGTCTCCGGGTCTGGTAAGGTGCCAGGCTCATAGGTTTCCCGGTAGCGGATTACGCCCTCCGGGTCCACTATGATTACAGCGCGAGTGCCTGCTCCGCGCTCGTCGTTCCAGAGGTCATACGCCGTCGTTACCTGCCCCTTGGGGTGCCAATCCGACAACTCCGGATACGGCAGGCCGCCCATTGAAGTGGTCCAGGCCCGGTGTGCGGCCACGTGATCGCAACTGATGCCCAGTACCTGGGCATTCAACTCTTCGAACCGGCCGTTGTAACGGCGGAACGAAGTAGCTTGGTCCGTTCAACCACCGGTGAAATCTAGGACGTGGAACGACAGCACCACGGTGTGCGTCCCGCGATAGGTGTTCAATGAAACATCGCCGTGATGTGGCGATGGCAAAGTGAAGTCTGGGGCGGTGTCCCCAATCTGACCTGGCATCAACGTCTCCTCAATGTAGCCGGTTGGCGCCCCGATCATCTCGGCTGGACTCCCCCGGCTTGGGTTGCGCAGATTATAACCCACCGCTCGTAATCAATCTAACCTGCTTACCGGTGCCCTTCACCACGTCGGGCACGTTCGCATGCGGCATCGAGTCATCGCCAATCCCATCCTGCGTGTTATCATCCCGGCGCACGATTCAAGAACACATCAGGAGGCAGATCCATGGCAACCAAACCCGCGTTGACCACCGAACAGATCACCAACGCTATAAACGCGATGCTCGCCAAGGCCAACGAAACACCCGATGCTCCGGTGGCGATGGCCATCGTGGACGCCGGCGGCGAATTGTTGGCGTACCTCACCATGGACAACCTCCGCATCTTCAGCCGCCGCCACGCCCTGCGTAAGGCATACACCTCCGCGGCGATGGGCCGGGACTCGGGCGAACACGCGGCCGGCCTGCACGCGCAGGGTCGCAATATCGCCGACCTCGGCGATCCCAGGTTCACCCACGGTCAGGGCGGACTCGTCATCATGAAGGATGGCGTGATCCTGGGCGGAATCGGTGTGGGCGGCTACCCCAGCGGCCAGGCCGACGAGGACCTTTCCCGCGTCGGCTTGGAGGCGATGAACCTGTAGTGGGCGCTGTTCCGGCTACGGCCTCGTAAAGCACGTAAAGTTTGGACGATCATAGTTGAAGGGAGTGATGGCGATCATGGCAGATTGGAATTTCACCCACCGGACCGCGCGGGTCAACGGCGTCAATATCCATTACGTCATTGAGGGAGATGGATATCCGGTGGTGCTGCTGCACGGCTGGCCCGAAATGTGGTTCTCATGGCGCAAGCAGATTCCCGTGCTGTCGCAGCAATACCAGGTGATCGTGCCTGACATGCGCGGATTCGGATCATCGGAGAAACCCCTCCACGATTACCGCACCCGCACGGCGGCCACCGACATCTACGAACTCGTCCGGCATCTCGGCCACGACAAGGTTGCTATCGTCGGCCACGACATCGGCGTCCGCGTGTCGTACCGCTATTGCCTGGACCACGAGTCCGAGGTGGACCGTCTCACGTTGCTCGACGGCACGCATCCGCTGGAGCAGTTGGGGCCTCAAACCCCTGCGGGCGTCAGGGAGCGGTGGCATTCTTATTTCCACCAAATCCCCGACTTGGCCGAGCACCTGGTGCGCGGCAACGAAGAGGCGTATCTGCGCCATTTCTATCGCAACTGGTCGGTGAACCAGGCCATGATGTCTGATGAGGAGGTCGCGGTGTACGCCACGGCTTATTCCCAACCGGGAGCGCTGCGCGGTGGATTCTCGTACTACCGGGCGGCGGCGTATGAGGACCCGCCGGATTGGCGCGCCGACGCCGACCGAGTCCTGGACATTCCCGTGCTGTACCTTTGGGGCGAGCGCCGGCAGCGTACTTCCGCGGCCAACGCTCAGGATCCGGAGGAATCGTGGCAGAAAGCAGCTTCTAACCTGCGCACCCAGTTCATCCCCGGCGGCGGCCATTTCCTGCACGAGGAAAAACCGGATGAGGTGAATGAGGCGTTGCTGTTGTTCCTCGGCGAAATCGGCAACTGACGATCCGCTGCATGCGAAAACGCAAAAGGCCCCGCCAACTAGCGGGGCCTTTGATAATTCGTAGCCTGTGCGACGTCACTCGCGCAGCGCGGGGCCCACTTCCTCTGCATACAGGCGGATGGAATTCTGCACCCGCTCGGCAGGCACCGATCCACCGACATTGGGCTCCATAATCACGCCGGTCAGCCCGAGTTGATCACGAATCTCGATGAGCCGCTCTGCGACCTGTTGCGGCGTGCCATAGGCTACTCGGTCCACCAGCAGATCGTCGTACGTGGTGTTCAGTAACTGTTCGGCGCGCTGGCGCCGTTCCTCGGTCGCGTTGGCGCCCTCAGCCTCCACCGTCCGGATGTAGGTGTCGGCGGTACGCCGGAAGGCTCGCATCGTGCTCTCTTCGGTGTCGGCGCGAACTTGTTCCATGGATTCGCCCACGTAGATGGGCATCCGAACGTAGGCGTCGTCCACGTCGTGGCCGTTTTCGGCGGCGGTGGCCCGGTACAGCGCCAGGTTATTCGCCACCTGTTGCAATCCTTGCCCTCGTACACCGGTAACCAGCGGGAACCCCAGCTCGCCGATGATGCGGAAGGTGTCTATCGAGTTGGCGGCAATCCGAATCGGTGGATGCGGCTGCTGGTACGGTCGCGGGGTGACCACCACGTCGTCCATGTCGTAGTAATGCCCGTGGTGCGAGAACCGGTAGTTATTCCAGGCCTTTAGGATAATGTCCAAAGCCTCGGCGAACCGCACCCTGCTCTCGTCGAATGGCACGCCATACCCTTGGTAGGATCGCGGAAAACTGCTGCGGCCGATCCCAAAGTCCAGCCGGCCCTTGGAAATGTTATCCACTGTGGCCGCTTCCTCGGCCAGACGGATGGGGTGGGCCAAAGGCAACACGCTCACACCGGTGCCGACACGCACCCTTTCGGTGCGGGCGGCTACGATCCCCGCCATCATCAACGGTACCGAGGAGACGGACGGTATTCCGGCTCCGCCCGGGTCGGTAGGGGTGCGCGGCGCGGCGAAGTGGCGCTCCGCCAACCACACTCCGTCGATACCCGATTCGTCCGCCAGTTGGGCTACGGCGAAAGCTTCGTCAAAAGCCTCGTCCTGGGTGCGACCTTCCCGGTAATCGCATTCCATTACCAGACCGACGTGCTGCATGATGGTCCTCCTCTTGGTTCACCGGTCCCTGACGGACTCGCCGGGCGTTAGTTCTCGATGTAGGTGTTGGGCGCCGTCAGGAACCTGGTGCGGCATTGCAACGTGCAGAAGTAGTACCATTCGCCGTTGAAGAAGCTACGGGTTCCGGCGTTGGGGTCGACTTCGTTGGCGCCGTACATGGTCTGGCCGGTGGTGGCGCGGGCGCTATCCGTGTTGATTACGGTCCTGCATACGGGGCAGATGGGATCGGCGGGCATTTGTCAGGGCTCCTGTGTTGATCTGTACTGCGTAAAGGGGACTTCAGCCGACCGGCTGTAAATTCATTCCCAGACGTACTTCGCCGGGCTGGTCCAGCAGGGCACGGGCAACCCGGGCCCGGTGCTCGAAACTGGTGCCGAGGCGCATGGTCCACGCCGTTACCCTGCGGTACCAGAGATGCAGGTCGAACTCCATCATGAATCCGATCCCGCCGTGGATCTGCTGCGACGAGCGTACGGTGGCCTGGCATTTGTCGTTGGTGAAGGCCTTGGCTTGCGATACCTCCACTCCGTAGGGCAATCCGGAGTCCATCTTCCAGAGCGCTTCGTAGGTCAGCAACTGAGCGCCATCACACCAGACGATCATGTCGGCGCACAGGTGTTGAATGGACTGGAAACCCGCAATCGGGCGGCCAAACGCCACGCGGTTCTTCGCATAGTCAATCGCCATTTCCGCATCCTTGCGAGCGGCGCCGATGATTTGTGTGCAGAGCAGGGCCGTGCCGGTATCCAGCATCTCAGAGGTGGCAGCCCAACCACCGTTCACCTCGCCTATGACGTTGCTCAACGGTATGCGAACGCCATCCAGGGCCAGTTTGCTCTGGGAGTCCTTCGCCAGCGTCGTGAGTCGAGTTCCGGTAATCCCGTCCGCGTTCGTGGGAACAATAGCCAAGGTGATACCGGCGTTATCTCCAGTTGGCGGGCCGGTGCGGACCGCCGTCACCATCAACTCGGCTGCTGAATAGTTGTCCACGAAATGCTTGGTGCCGCTGATGACAAGGCTGTCTCCGTCCACCTCTCCCCGGCACTGAATCGCGTCGGGCCGCAGGCGAGGGTCCTGCTCCTGCACCGCCCAGGTCATGATCAGGTTTCCCCGTGCGACCCGCGGCAGGATGGACTGTTTCTGATCGTCAGAGCCGTGCCTGACGACGGCCAACGCAGCCGTGGCCGTACTGTGGAAAGGCACGGGAGCGATGGCTCGGCCGCATTCTTCCAAGATCAAGCCCAAGTAGGTGACGGGGAGTCCGCCGCCGCCGTAGGCCTCGGGCAAGGAAATGCCAAACCAGCCTAGCGACGCCATCTGTTCCCACAGTTCAACCGAGTAACCGCGCTCGTCCTGTTCAATTGCGCGGGCCAGGCCGGGCGGGCATTCCGCCTCCAGGAATTCCCTGGCGGCGTTTTTCACCATCAACTCTTCTTCGCTGGGTAATACGTTCATCGTGCCTCAATTGGTCGGATTACATCTATAAAAGAATGCCGGGTTTCGATTACACCCGGGGCATGCCCAAACCTCGACGGGCAACCTGGTCGCGCATTACCTGGACGCTGCCGTGGTTGATGCCGCTCTGGAATGCACCCATCAGGTTGTGAGCAAACACCCCGCTTTCGATGGCGTCTTCGGAGCCGTTCAGAAGCTGCCCGTACGGACCGAGCATTTGCGCGATTGTTTCGGTGGTTCGCACGCCGTGTTCGGGCGCGAATACCTTTTCTGCGGAACCTTCGTAGGTAAACGTGCCATCGTTTTCGACGATAGACATGCTCCGCATGGTCATCAACCGGCAGACCTGCCCTTCGATCCACATGTCGGCAAGACGGTCCCGAACGGTCGGGTCTTCGCGCATGGCGTAACCCTCGATCTCGTTGTCCTTGACCCAGTTGACGATGTCCTCGTCGCGCTGAATGGAGATCAGGTACCGCGACGCTCCGACCCGGTCCAGATTCAGGCCCATCGCGCCCACGTACCAGCCCTGGTTCTCCTCGCCGAGCATGCACGAAGCCGGCACGCGCACGTTTTCAAAGAACGTCTCGTTCGTGCGGTTGTCGCCGTAGGTGGTGCCCAAGGGAGCCGGCGGGTCGTTTTGGATGGTCCACAGTGGGCGGACCGTAATCCCCGGGGTGTCCATCGGGATCAGGAAAATGCTGATGCCCCGGTGGCGCGGAGCGTCCGGGTCCGTACGCGCCATCAGGTAGATGTGCGTGGCGTAATGGGCGGCCGTGGTGTACATCTTTTGGCCGTTGATGACGAATTCGTCGCCGTCCCGTACTGCGCGGCACTGCAGCCCCGCTAGGTCAGCGCCCGCTTGGGGCTCGGTGAAACCCAGGGCAAAGGAGATTTCACCGCGAATGATGCCGGGTAGAAATTCCTGTTTCTGTTCTTCGGTCCCCGCCGCCAGGATCGCGGGTGCGCCGGAACCGGCCCCGCCTACGGTGATGCCGACCCGGGCGAATTCTTCTTCCACGATATATTGGTCGATGCGGCTCCCGGCCTGTCCACCATATTCTCTCGGCCAGGAAATGCCTATCCAGCCTCGTTCGGCAATCTCTTTGTACATCTCGCGGGTCTTGGGACCGCGCCGCCGGACGCCGGTGCTCTCTAGCTCGGCAACGATCTCCGGGGTGACGTTTTCCGCGATGAATTGTTGGACTTCTGAACGCAGGGCTTCCTGTTCCGGGGTAAATGCGAATTCCATAACAACGCCGCCTTGGTCGAGGGTGGTGCCTAAGATGGTTCGGCGTGCAATTATAGCGGTTTGCGCCTTTGGTGTCATTCGGCGGGCGAGGGCGCAACCGTTCAGAGACGAGGACCCCCGGCAGTAGTGTGTATTCGGAGCGACCAGCCGATCCCCAATACGACGATTGGGTCGCGACGCATGCCGGCGTCGTCGGGTTGGCTCAGCTCCACCAATCCGACCAGCCCGAACCACCTTGAATTTTGAGAAATCCAAAAATCGATGACACATCCGCCTGAAAACACACCCTTGCTCGTCAACCCGTTCGCTACAATGTACATACGTTCGGCAATCGGTCGACAGGAGACTCAGCGCTATCTCCTACCGACCACGCCTCAAACCCCGCGCGCAGGGTCGGGGCAACTGCCGCAACCCGTCCGCTCCGGCGGGCTACATCTGAATAGGGTTCATCAGGGTTCAGGGACAACACGGCCTAACCGTCGCGGATCGCCTCCGCGACGCCAAGTCGGATTTCCTGCACGCTGGCCATCGCCGGAGGTTGCCTCTTTCAGCAGCATGGCATGGACCAGTACGGCGGGTGTCTCCACCGCTCCACGAGGGTCGCAAGTCTCTCTGCCTGGAAGGGTAGGGGGAAAGTGAGGGGTTTCCTCTCATCAACCAAGGCGGTCAGCACGTGGGATTCTAGGACGCAATATCGCACCAACGCTCTCGGGCCGTAGCGCCGACAACCTGGACCCAATGAACCCTGCAACCACCAAACTTCGCAACCATCAAACCAAAAGGAGCGACCGTCGGAAGGGAGGGCAATCCTGACGAAATCATTGCGCTAGTTAGCGTTCAAATTGAGGGCGGCCGCGTGTGGCTGGGCGGCCGCCGATTTACCGTACCCGGTCGGGTGTATCGAGCTGACCGTCAGGGTTGACAAACCTTGCGCGCCGGGCCTACGGTGAGCGTGAAACCGCTTGCCTCGCCACCCGTGGCGCAACCACCGGGGATGTTTAACCATGGTCTCCGCAGACGATACAGCGACCACGTCAGCCACTGCTATGAGGGAGGGCGATCAGCCTTTCATCCGGGTTAGCTCGGTTTGGAAGGTGTTCGGCAGGAACCCGGAACGGGTGCTCGACCCGCAGTACGCGGGTCGTGATAAATCCTTTTTCCAAAGCGAAATGGGAAACGTCATTGGTCTTCAGGATGTCTCCTTCGAAGTTGACCGGGGCGAAACCTTCGTCATCATGGGTCTCTCCGGCAGCGGGAAATCCACCATGGTCCGCTGCTTGATCCGTCTCATCGAACCCACCGCCGGACAGATAATGGTCGCCGGCCGCGATATCACCGCCATGTCCGATAAGGAACTCATGGAGTTCCGCCGCGCGAACATCGCTATGGTGTTCCAGCACTATGGCCTGCAACCCCATCGCAACGTCCTGGACAACGCCAGTTGGGGGTTGGAAGTACAGGGCATGTCCAAGCCGGAACGCTACGCCAAGACCAAAGAGGTGTTGGCGTTGGTGGGCCTCGGAGGGTGGGAGGAGGCATATCCGAGGCAGTTGTCCGGCGGAATGCAGCAGCGCGTTGGGTTGGCCCGGGCATTGGCAGTGGACACGGACATCCTGCTGATGGACGAGCCGTTCAGCGGCCTCGACCCATTGATCCGGCGTCAGATGCAGGACGAACTTCTCAGGCTCCAAAACGAACTGCATAAGACCATAGTTTTCATCACCCACGACTTGAATGAAGCGCTCAAGCTGGGCGACCGCATCGCCATCATGCACGACGGCCAGGTGGCGCAGATCGGTTCCCCGGAGGATATTGTCCTGCGGCCCGAGGACGAATACGTCGGAGATTTCACCCAGGACGTTCGGCTTGAAAGCGTGCTCACCGCCAGCAAGGTGATGGTTACTCCCAAGGCCACCGTTATGGGACATCAAGGGCCAAGGGCCGCCCTGCACACCATCGGCAACAGCGATGGCGATGCCGCCTGGGTGGTCGATATGCGTGAGCACTACCTGGGAATGCTGACCATCACCGAGGCGGAACGGGCTCTCCGCGCCGGCGTCAAACGGATCGATGAAGCGTGGGAATATGTGGATCGGGAATATCAACCGGCCTCGCCAAATACCTCATTCGACGAATTGATACCTCTGGCAATGTCCAGCAATTTCCCGATCCCGTGTTGCGACGAAGACAACGTCCTGGTCGGCGAGGTGCATCGCAGCGCTCTGGCGGAAGCCCTCGCGGAGACGTCGACGCCAAACACGGACTACGAAGCAAACGCCGCAGAGAACGCCGCATTGGCCGAGGAATCGGGCCGCTAGACATCCGGCCCGCCCGGTCGGCTAACGAAGCCCGGCCGACCGACGGATGGATTCCTCTCGCAGGAGGGAGATAGTCATGGCAGCGATCACCGGAGAACGCACCGATGCCCCAGCCCCGGTGTCTTCAGAATCACCAAACGGAGCGCAGGCGGCTCGTACCGCACTGGCGAATCTTCCCCAGATCTATTGGTGGGGAGCCGGCGTTGCCGCCGTGCTCATCGTGTTGGTCGTGAGTTTGGCGATTTGGGGCCCGAAGATGGAGTACCCAACCACCGTGGCCCACGTTCAATCCAGCGACGGCTCCACCACATTCCCCAAGTCGCTGCGGGACGTCACCGGGAAGGCTATCGACGACGGCACAGGTTGGTTAACCACCAATGGCGACTGGTTGTTTGACGGCATCAAGAACGCCATCACCTACGCCCTCAACTACATTGAGGACGGTCTGAAGTGGCTGCCGTGGCCCGCCGTGGTCGTGGCCTTGGTGCTGGCCGCGTTCGCCGTGGGCCGTTGGGGGCTCATGGTGTTCACGGCGTTCGCTTTTCTGTTCATCGGATTCATGGGTCTGTGGGAGAACACCATCGACACCGTGGCGCTCATGGTGGTGGCGGTCGCTCTATCGGTCGGGATTGGGCTGCCCTTGGGTGTTTTGGGGGCACGTAATCAGACCGCCGATCGCATCATGCGACCCATCCTGGACGGCATGCAGACCATGCCCAGCTTCGTGTACCTGCTCCCTGGCATCCTCTTTTTTGGATTGGGAAAGCCGGCCGGTATCTTCGCCACCATCATCTACGCGGTGCCGCCGGTGATTCGTCTTACCAACCTGGGCATACGCCAGGTGTCCCCGGAGACGGTTGAAGCGGCCCGGTCATTTGGCGCCTCGCCCTTGCAACTGTTGGTGAAAGTGCAGATTCCGATGGCATTGCCGACGATTATGGCCGGTATCAATCAGACCACCATGATGGCGCTGGCCATGGTAACCATCGCAAGCATGGTCGCTGCCGGCGGACTGGGCGACAATGTTCTCCGGGCCATCCAGAAGAACGAGGTCGGTAACGGAGTCATCGCCGGTCTCGCCATCGTCTTCATGGCGATCGTCATTGACCGCCTCACCCAGGCAGTAGCTCGGAGCAGGCAGGCTGCCCTAAGTGCCGGCCACTAATCCGTTCGTCGAGTGTGGCCCTGGGCGGTGAAATACTTCCCGCCCGAGGCCGAATATTTGGAACACTTTCTAAAATACGAAAAACATTCATAACATAATGCAAAAGTCGAAGAATCCATCAATTTGACAACGATAATTCACACTGTGATAATCGGAAGCCATTTGAAAGCCGCCCCGGCGACCGCCGGGCAACTGCCCACGACGGAGGAGATTATTTTGTTCACCAAGTACCGTTTGTTGGCCCTGACGATGGTGATGGCGCTCGTAACCGTCATCGCCGTTGTGGCGTGTTCGCCGGCCGCGCCTCAAACCATCGAGGTCACCCGCGTGGTGACTGAGCAGGTCGAAGTCGAAAAGGTTGTCGAAAAGCCCGTTGAAGTGGTCAAGGAAGTTGAAGTAGAGAAGGTCGTCGAAAAACCGGTAGAGGTCGTCAAGGAAGTAGAGGTTGAGAAAGAGGTCGTCAAGGAAGTAGAGGTGGTGAAGGAGGTCGAGGTCATCAAGGAAGTCGAAGTGATGGCTCCTGAAGGACCGAAAGAGACCATCATATTCGGAGACCTCAACTGGTCCAGCGCGTTGCTGCAGAACCGCATCGCCCAGTACATCGTCGAGAAGGGCTATGGCTACCCCACCGACGTCAAATTCGGAGCCACCCTCCCCTTGTTCCAGGGCCTGAAGAATGGCGACACTGACGTCACCATGGAAATCTGGCTCCCCAACCAGAACGACGCCTGGAACGCCGCTCGCGAGGAAGGTGCTGTCCTGTCCGTCGGCCAGAGTCTCGGCAAGGACTGGCAGTCCGCTTTCGTGATTCCTGCGTACCTGCAGGAACAGTACCCAGACTTGGACAGCGTTGAAGACCTGAAAGACCAGCAGTACAAAGACCTGTTCAAAACCGCGGAGACCGGAGACAGGGCCCGTCTGGTTTCGTGCATCATCGGTTGGGCTTGCGAAGAGGTGAATGCAGCGCAGATCAAGGGTTATGGTCTGGAAGAGCACGTCGAGATCATCAACCCGGGCGACGGCGCCGCTTTGAACGCTGACCTGTATGGCGCCTACGAACGCGAGGAGCCCTGGTTGGGGTACCAGTGGGGTACTAACGACCCAGCGCTGATCCTCGACTTGGTTCGCTTGGAAGAGCCGCCGTTCAGCGAAAGCTGCTGGGCCAATGCGGATGCAAAGCCTTGCGGGTACCAGGATGCCACCATCCTCATCGCGGTCAATCCGAACCTGCCCGGAGAGGCGCCCGACGTGGTTGAAATGCTTCGCAAGTGGGATTTCAACATCGAAATCTACAAGGGTGTCGCCCGCTGGCAAGGCGAGAATCCCGATGCCGACGTCAAGGCTACCGCTATCTGGTGGTTGAACAATAACGCCGATGTCTGGAGCGGTTGGGTTACCGACGAGGCCGCAGCGAACATTCAGGCTGCTTTGACCGCCGGCGAAGAGGCGGAAGGCTGGCCCTCTGAATAGCCAGTCTCAGCTACTCTCCGCGTGAATCAAGGGCGGTCCCGGAAGGGGCCGCCTCCTTTTCTGCTACAATGCAGCCGCCCGGACGGGCTTCCCCAAATCCTCCCCGGAACTGAAGCTGGATGACCACCACCACATCTGACACCCACGTATCCGACGAAACCCTGGCAACTTTGAAAGCCATCCCCACTCAAACCCTTATCGATGGGCTCTGGGTCATGGGCTGGCCGATGAGCATGATCGAAGGCGCCAAACCCCTCCAGTCGGGACAGCACATGGCCGGCCGAGCGGTGACGCTGCGGTTCGTGCCTCACCGCCCGGATTTGGCCGCAGATAAGCCCAAGGGAGCGGATTCCGCCGAGTACGTGGCGTTCGAACTGTGCGGCCCCGGCGAAGTGCTGGTGATTGATGCCATGCGCTGGCCCTTCAGCAGCATCGGCGGCGACATCAAGTTCTATCGTCTCTACCAGCGGAACATCGGCGGACTGGTCACCGACGGCGCGGTGCGGGACACCAACACCCTGAAAGAATACGGTTTCCCCGTTTACTCCGCCAACGCAACGGCGAAGCAGGGGCCCGCCGAGTTCTGGCCCTGGCAGGTGAACGACTGCATCCAGTGCGGCGGCGTCCTGGTGCGCCCTGGCGACGCCATCGTTGGCGACGATGATGGGGTGGTCGTGGTGCCGGCGACTGCTGCGCAAGAGGTCATTAACATCGCCCACCAACGCGAGGAAGTCGAGGCTGTGATCAAGGCCCAGCTTGAAATCGAGCAGTGTTCGCCGGGAAAATATTACCCTTTCAACGACAACACCTGGAAACTGTTTGAGGAGAAGACCGGCAAGACCCCGTACCGTTAGACCGACGCCCAAAATTCGTTGATTTCACAACCACCCAACCAAAGACAGGAGGCATCGACATGGCGCGACTACCCGCAGCAACCCGAGACACTGTTCCGGCCGGCCAGGAGGCGACGTTCGACGAGATCACGCAGAACGGTACTGCGGTCCCTCCTTATGGCCCGGGATCGGTTATGGTGCACGTTCCGGAGGCCAGCAAGCACGCCACCGGCCTCAACCAGTACCTGCGCAACGACGCCAGCCTGCCCATGAAGGCTGCGGAATTGGCGATGCTGGTGGCGGCCCGCGAGATGGACTGCCAGCACATCTGGAACGCGCACGCCGCGTCCGCTCGGGACGCCGGTGTGCCCGCCGCCGTGGTGGACGCCATTCGCGATAACACCGCGTTGCCCGAACTGGCGGCTGACGAATCGGCCGTGATCCATCTCGGCCGCGAGATACTGCGGAACCACCAGGTCAGCCGAGGCAGTTATCAGAGCGCGTTGGAGGTTTTCGGCCAGCAAGGCACCATCGAGTTGACCCTGGTGTTGGGCAACTACACCATGCTCGGCATGCTCATCAACACCTTTGAGACCGACTTGCTGCCTAACCGGTCCGAACCACTGCTGCAACGAATTCCCGGCTAGGAGGATTCACCAAGTGCAAGGGGGGCGAATTGCGGTTCGCCCCTAGTTCGTTTTGCGGTAGATCTGAACCCGGTGGCGGCACGAGTCCACCACATAGATGCGACCTTCGGCATCCACCGACACGGAGGACGGGCCCCAGAACCGCGCCTCGATTCTGGCCGAGGTTTCGCGGTGGTGGTCTCGCCATGGGCTTACCGCCGGAGCGAGGTTCGCTTCGGTTCTCGCCCGTTGCTCGTCCGGGTTGGCTGCCAGGTAGTCGGCCGCCCACGATGATGTGGTTGCGTCACCCACCAGAATCGCGGCCACCTCGCCGTCCGGTGCAAAGACCTGCACTCTCTCATTGCCCCAATCGGCAACATAGACATAGCCTTCGTCATCAATAGCGACGGAGGCCGGCCGGTTGAGTTGGCCTCTGCTGTCTCCAGACGTTCCCCATTGCCCGATGAAACGCCCGGCGGGTGTGAACGCCTGCACGCGGTCGTTGCGCCAGTCCGCCACGAACACGTTCCCGTCCGAATCGCAGGCCACACCCCAGGGAGTGTTGAATTGCCCTGCCTGCGCCCCGTATGCCCCCCAACCGTGCAGGTATTCGCCCTCGGTGGTGTAGCGCTGGATCCGATGGTTGAGACCGTCGGAGATCAGCAATGTGCCGTCCGGCGCTACCGTTACGGCGGCTGGGCGATTGAATTGGCCCGGCTCCTCGCCGACCTCGCCCCAGTGCCGCACGTAGTTGCCGTCGGGGTCAAAGATGTTCACCCGCTGTAACGCCTCGTCAGTAACGAAAATACGGCCGTCGGATGCACGCGCGATATCACTGGGCCACCAGAACTGCCCGTCTTCAGTGCCGCCCGTGCCCCATTCCCCGATGTACCCCTCATCGACCGTGCAGATGCACACGCGCTTGTGCTCCAACCGGCCCACCGACTCGGGGCCACCCCGGTTCAGCACATACATGACGCCGCCATTCCCCAGGGTCAGCGCGATGGGATGGATGAAACCCCGACCTCGATAGGCCAGGAAACCAACGGTGTGGCTGTAGGCGAAATTCGCCGTCGCTGTGGTCATGCCAGTTGGTATTCGCGGGTCGCGACAATCAGTTGGATCATCTCGGCGACGCGCTCTTCGGCGCAGGCGGTCGTGTCGTCTCGATCAAACTCAACGTCTCCCCAAGGAGCCGCCATCGCAACCAAGCTATCGAACGTTCCTTCGGAAACCTCGAACATGCCCATGGCGTTGAGGCAGGAACCGGCGAGTTCGTGAGGGGACTGCACATCTCCCGCTGATTTCACACGGTCTATGATCGTCCGCACTCCAGGGCGAGTCGTGTCGCGCATTTCCGCGCCCGCGGCGTTGATGCGCTCAACCAAGTTACCCGTATCGATCCATTCCATGCCGGTGTGCCAACCCTCCACCGTGGGCGGGTTCAGGATTTCCTGGCCCATGAAGTTCACGTCCATCGCCAGGTTGCAGATCGTCCATTCCGGCGTTCGGTGGCTCCCGGCGAGCCGTGCGGTGCCGCCCACCAACTCGGCTGGACTCTTTACACGTGCCAGCCGCGCCGACTCGTCAGCGAAGAAGGCGGACATGAACAGGCAACGCATCACCGCACGTATATCACCCTCCGTGCGCGTGAACTCGTCGGCCAGGATTCCTATCGCGTCCTCGTCGGGTCGGTCGGACACGAAGAAGTTGTACAGCTTGCTTGCGATGTAATGCGCGGTCGCAGGCTGCCGGATGATGATGTCGATGATCTCTTGCCCGTTGAATTGACCAGTATGACCGAGGAAGGTTTTATCGGTGTCATCATGGTCGTCGTCGCGGTACCGGAACTGCCAGTCAATGCGGCCGTAGGGCCAGAACGAATCTCTACTTGCGCGGATGCTCATGTATTCGGTGTTTTCGATGGTCCAGCCGGTGAACGACCGCGCCGCCGCCTTGACGTCGTCCTCGGTGTAGGTGCCGATCCCCATCGAAAACAGTTCCAGCAACTCGCGGCCGTAGTTCTCGTTGGGGGCGTCCTTGTGGTTGTCCTTGTTGTCCAGCCAGAAGATCATGGCGGGGTCCCGGGACAAATCCAGCAGAATGTCGGCAAACTTGCCCAACCCGTTCCTGCGGAAGGTATGGGTCTGGTTGACCACCGCTTTAGCGTGATTGAGCTTGCCGTAAGCGGTGGCGAACAGCCCATGCCAGAATAGGGCCATCTTTTCTTCCAGGGGCCGACGGGAGTTGATGATGCGATACAGCCAGTACCCCTGGCTGCTTTCCAACAGCATCAGGCTGTTCTGATCGGTGTGGTAGCGCCGGATCAGGTCTTCGATTTCCAGATCCGGCTGGAGTTCGGGATGCAAAAGCTCCTCGACGGTGGCTTCGTAGCCTTGGGCCACGGCCCGATCGATCTCAGCGCGAGTGCCTCCGAATCCAGCCCGCCGCAGCAGGTGAGCAATCCGGTTGGATTCCTCATCCCCCAGCGTGATTCTTTTGGAGTGAAAGGGGGCGCTATTCATCAAAGTCATGTTGATATCCTTGCTACATACCCGGGGATGCGGCGCCAATGAAACGTCCCAGGAAAGTCTCCCACGAAAACACTAGCAAACCTGAGCCAGTCAAACCGAGCGCGATGCCGGCGTTGCGATAGCGGTAGGCTATTTCCAACGCAGTTCCTGAAATCGCACCGGTTTCGTGTTGTTTCAATCGCGCCATGCCTTTAGCAGATAGCCAGATGCCGGATACGATCATGGCCAGCGCCACCAATCCTGCCAGCACGTCGGCATACCCGGTGATGGCCAGCCAGATGACCAAGGCGACCAGTGGATAAGGAGCGATTGCGAATAATGCCCATAACAGTAGGTTATCGCGCATTGCTCGCCACCATATACGCACCCAGCATAGACAGCAGCGCTCCGGCCACTCCGAAAGTCAGCCCGAAGGCCAAGCGGCTTACTATAACCCGAGATTCCACCCATTCAGGCCAGACCGCTCCGGCGACAGATGCCGTAAGAATAAGCAGCACGCCAGAGAAAATGAAAGACCTGCCCCATTCCGTCGCCGTCATTCTTCGGATCCCGACCTTTCGCGTCAGCCTCCGGCCTGTATTGCGACTCGCCTACATCAAGTTCCAACGCGGGTTGGCGTCGACCAGGTCGCGCAGGTAATCGACCAGCCACGGGCGCACTTCCTCGGCCATGTAGAACGTCGGCGAGATCAGCTCGGATTCATCCGCGATAATACCCTCGTCGATACAGCGGGCCGCCACATCGGTTCCGGGCATGACGCTCACGCCTACGCGCAAGTTCGCGAGTGAAGGCTTGAGGCCCCGCAGGAACTCGAGCTTGTTTTCGACCGACTCGCGGGTTTCCCCGGGTTCGCCGAACTGCTGCGAGATCGTGTAGTGCAGCCCGCCCGCCTCGCACATCTCCGTGGTTTCCTTCAGGGATGCGTAGCGCGACGTGTCATTGTCTCCTTCGTGGGGGTCGCCGCCGCGCGTGCCGCCCATCATGACCAGGCCACAACCGGCTTGTTTCATCAGCCCGATAAGTTCAGTATCGCAAGCGTATGGGGCCAGGCAGGTGTTCCACCGCACTTTGACCTCAGCTTCCATCAGCGCGTGGCAAAGGTCCTTGGCGTGCTCCAGGGGCACATTGAAACAGTTGTCCACGAAGAAAATCTTCTTCAACCCGTAACGTTCGGTCACCTCAGAGACTTCCTGAACTACCTCGTCGATGGGCCGGATCACCCGCCAGGCGCCTTCGGGCGTGCGGATGTCGTCCGCAGAGGTCGGGTAGTAGAAACCTCCCAACTTGGTCAGCACGCTCACCCCAAAACCGGCCTTGGCGTACTTGGGCATGTCCAGATCGTCCAGACTGGGCCGTTCTATGAAGTCTGACGAACAGCGCATCCCGTTGTACACCAACTCTCCGTTTTCCCGGTAGAGCAGGCCTGTCATTCCCCGGTAGTCAGGCTCTCCGATCTCTATGCGGCCAGCGAGATCAGCGAAGCTTTCGCCAGCGTCACCAGCCAGCCCGAAATCGGGCTGTACGTATTCGAAGACCTGCGTCGGCATGATGCTGAACGCCGGGCCCCCGCACACTATGGTCGCATCGGAAATCGAGCGGATCCGTTCGATCACGCTCCTGGTAATGGGCAACTGCCACTGGGGGTCGACGTAACTGTGATTGCTCAGGTTGCGTATCGAGATTCCAACCAACTCCGGGTTGTATTCGCGAACCGTGCGCTCTATCTCGTCCAAGTAGTCCTCGCTGGCAAACATCAGGTCAACCAGTTTGACCTCATGCCGAGAACGGTCCAAGTGGCCAGCAACGTAAGCCAGGCCGATGGGGATCGGTTGTGCGCGCATTCGACTCATTACGCGGTTGTGACGGTTGGTGGCGATCAGCAGAATACGCATGCGGAATTTCCCCCTCAGAGCGGCGGGCGAGACTACCTAATTCGCCCCGATTGTACACCAAGGTAAACCGATAGACTACGCGTCGCCCTCGTTATCTTGGTCAACCTGTGAGTCGACATGTATCAGTTCGGTTGCTGAAACAGTTTCGAGTTCCAATGCTGCGGCTGCGGACCATTGTTGACGGGTGTAATCGAGCACTCTGTAACCGGCGGCAGTGAGAGGTGCGGCCACCAAGGTTCCAAGAAATCCCAAAAACAAGCCGAACAGAGCCAGAACCAGTATGACCGTCAACGGGTGCAACCCCAAGGCTTGACCCTGTAACCGCGGAGAAATCAGCGTATTTTGCAATGCCTGAATCACCAGGTACACGGCGAGCACCACGGGCAGTTTCGTAAAGTCGACCAACGCCATGATCAGGGCGGCGAAGATGAAGTAAATGGTCGGCCCCACGACGGGCACCAGCTCGGCCAAGCCGGCCAATGCGCCCAGCGGTCCGGACAAGGGAACACCCAGTGCCCACAGGGAAAGCCACATCACTATTCCCACTATTACGCCCAGCAAAAATTGCAGCCTCAGATACGCGCCTATAGATTGACCCACCAACCGGCCGATTTCCATCAGGTCATCCCGCAGTGGAGCAGGCAGCAATTGCTCTACGTCGCGTCCTACCCTGGCGGGCTCATACAGCAGATAGAAAAGGATTATCGGCGCGCCGGCCAGGGCAATCACCTGCGATATGCCACTCTGAGCAACCTGCGACACCCGTTGCAGGGTAGCGAATCCGGCTTGGATGAGCGCCCCGCGCAGTTCCCCGAGTCGTGGGTCGATGATTTCCTGTATGTTGGCGGGCACCCTTTGTTCGTACTCTTGCTGCAATCCTTGCCATACCATCGTGGCTTCCGCCATCAGACCGGGGGCGCGTTCCGCCAACGTCGTTGAACCTTCAACCAAACGGAATATACCCACCGCCAGCAGGCCTAACACGGCGACGATGACCAGCATGGTTACCACACCGGCGGCGACGCCCCTGATGGCCCGCGGCCAGCGCTGGCCCCAAGGGGTGCGCATCAACAGTGCAACCAGGGGATGCAGCAGGTATGCCAGCACTCCGCTGACCAGGAACGGCAGCAGGACGCCCAACAGTTGCCAGATCGCCACCAACGCCGCAAGAGACAGGGCCAGTGCCGCCACCAATCGTAAGCGGCGGAGTGTCGGCGTGCTCAAGTTCGGCATAGCCTGCATAGATGTCCAATGGAGCCGCCGGCGCATCTGCCTCGTACTATTCTTAACAAGGCGTGGGCCTTATGCTAACCTGCCAGCGTGGAGAGTATGATACTTTACAATCGCAAATTGGGAGTAACCAATCTCAGCAAGTATTGGAGGGTAATGGCGCTTCCGGTGCTTTTGGCGGTCGGGATCGCAGCCTGCTCCCCTGCTGCGGCTGAGCCCGCCGCTGATTCCGTTTATGATTTCCCAATAGTTTTCTACCAGGGTCAGGATGCCGTGGGCGGTGAGAATCTGGAATTGTCAGATCTGCGTGGACAACCCATAGTGCTGAACTTCTGGGCCGGTTTGTGTCCTCCCTGCCGAGCGGAAATGCCGGAGTTTCAACATTTCGCGGATGATTATGCGGGAAGAGCGCTGGTCGTCGGCGTGGATCTAGGACAGTTTTTCAGCCTGGGTAGCCAGGAAGATGCGATGAAATTGCTGAACGAATTGGAGGTCAAGTACCCCGCTGGATACACGGCCGATGCCAACATCGTTCGCGAGTTGGGAGTGCTTGGGCTGCCCGCGACATTTTTCGTCAACGCGGACGGTAGCCTGCACCGCAAGTGGCAGGGAGTCCTGAATACCGAAAAACTGACTGAGATTACCGACGAAATGCTGGCCCAATAGACCAGATCAAAGGGAATATACATGGCTGACGAATCGATCACCTTCGGATGCAACCTCAGCGTCGATGATTACTGGAATATCGGCGAATTCGCACGCAGGGCTGAGGATCTAGGATACGACCGCATCACCGTCGGTGAGCACATCATGGACGGCAACCCGCCACGTCCCACGATGATGGGCATTCCGGCCATGGCTGCGGCTGCGGGAGCCACCAGCAGGATTCGCGTCCTCACCGGTATCGTTATCGCTCCGCTGTACCATCCGGTGATGCTGGCGAAGATGGTGTCCATCCTGGACCAGATTTCCGACGGCCGATTGGACTTCGGTATTGGCATCAGCGGACAGCGGGACACCAGGGCGGAGTTCGATGCGTTGGAAATCCCCGTCAACACCCGCGGCCGCCGCACCGATGAGATGCTGCGGGTAATGAAGGATCTATGGACGGCGGAGAACGTATCGCACCACGGCAGGTTCTTCAATTTCGACGACGTGACTCTGCTTCCGAAGCCGGTCCAGGAACCCTATCCTCCCATCTGGGTGGCCGGGCGCAGCGAAGCCGCGATCCGCCGGGCAGCGGTCGCGGGCGACGGTTGGTATCCCTACCTCTTCACGGTAAACCGCATCCGCAGAACCAACGCCAGCGTCCGCGAAATGGCAGAGCATTCGGGGAGGGATTTGACGCGGTTCCACTGGGGGTTGAACCAACCGACGGCCATTGACGATGACCCTGACAGGGCGCTGCAAACTGCCATCGCCCATGTGGGTCAGCGCTACGTAACGCCCGACCGGAGCGCCGAGGACATCGCCCGCGCCCTATGCGTCACGGGCAACGCAGAGGACTGCATCGGCGCCATCCAGGAACGGGTTGATGCGGGTGTCCGGGATTTCATCTTCGGATTCCTTGCCGGCGAACCGGAGGACTACTTCGCCCAGATGGAGTTGTTCTCCAATCGCGTCCTGTCCCATTTCAGGTGATTGCATGAAATTTGGCATCTACAGTTCCATCGCCGATCCGCCGGCTGGCGAGAACCTGGCTTTGCGAGTTGAGGAGGTAGTCGAGGAGGCGAAACTTGCGGAGTCAGTCGGATTCGATTCGTGCTTCTTCGGCGAGCACCACCAGGATCGCGACGGTTTTCTGCCCTCGCCACTGATTGTGTCCGCGGCCGTAGCCGCCCAAACGACGACATTGAACCTCGGAACCTCCGTCATCTTGCTGCCCCTGCATCACCCCGTGCACCTGGCCGAGGACGTGATCACGCTGGACATCGTTTCCCGAGGCCGCTTTATCCTCGGCGTAGGGTTGGGATACCAGCCGGTTGATTTCCGCACCTTCGACATTCCTATCGAACAGCGCGTCAGCCTTTTCGAGGAGGAGATCGAAATCATCCGCCAGTGCTGGAGCGGAGAGCGTTTCGACTTCTCCGGCGAACACTTCAACCTTGAGGACATCACCATCCGCCCCAAGCCTTATTCCGACCCAGCGCCCCCGCTGTGGATCGGAGCCAGCCGAGTCCCAGGCGCGCGGCGTGCCGGTCGGATCGCCGACGGTTTCGTCGCCGGCCCTAGCACCGACCTGGAAAGCACCGTGGCGCTGACCGACGCCTACCAACGGGCTGCGGAGACCGCTGGTCGGGAACCCGTAGTTTGCCTGATGCGGGACGCTTGGGTCGCGCCCACTCGCGAGGAAGCGGAGCGGGTGTATGGTCCTGAGGTCATGGATGCGTACAAGTATTACTGGCGCAATGGTCTGAACGAATTCCGACGCTACACGCAGGAGTCCGATATCAATATCCAGAACCTCGGCCCGGACCGACTGATCGTTGGCGAACCCCAACAGGTGGTCGATGAGTTCCATCGGTGGAAAGAAGCCACCGGCGCCGACTATTTCCTCTTGCGCTTACGCCACGCCCACTCAGGCGGCCCTCCTCACGAACGTATCATGGACGCCATCCAGTTGTTCGGAGAGGAAGTCATTCCACATTGCCAGTAACCAACTTGGCAGGTTGGTGAGTGTCCCTATGCAACCAAGGAGAATATTCAATGCCTAGATTTCCCGCAGCAAGCAGAGACTCGGTCCCCCAGGAACAAGTAGACGCCTTCGACGCCATAGTGGCGTTACGTAACGGTGTGGTCCCTGAACAGGGGCCGATTGCCGTTCAACTCCACGTACCGGAAATCGCTCAGCGCGGCGAAGTACTGCGCGCCTACTTGCGCGCCGAGGGTTCGTCCTTGACCGACAATGTAGCCGAACTCGCCATGCTCACCACCGCCCGCGAGTTGGACTGCCAGTTCATTTGGCACGCCCACGCGGCCGCCGGCCGGCGTGCCGGCCTCAGCGACGCCCTGGTGGACAGCCTGCGGGACAAGCAGGACTTGCCCGAGTTGTCTGCGGCGGAGTCGGCCGTCATCAATTACGGACGCGAGTTCTTCCGCACCCGCCGAGTGTCGCAACCCACATTCGACGCCGCCCTCGCCGCGTTTGGCGAACGGGGACTGATCGAATTGACCAACCTGATGGGCTACTACTCGGTGCTGGCGTTCAACATCAACGCGTTCGAGCAGCTGCCCCCACCCTCCGACGAACCGTTCCTGCCTGTCTAGGGGCGAGGCGAAGTGGCTGAGAAAATCTACATCCGCAACGCCAGCGGCGCGTTGGAACCTCTTTCCGAAGAGCGGTTCGAGACAGAGGACATACTCCAGGAGTTAATCGGACAACATCCTGAGTTGCTGGCCGGTGATCAAATGCGCCCGGACGACCCGCTCCGCTGGATACTAATCAAGCGTGAGATGCCGGTTGAAGGTTGGGCTGTTGACCACCTGCTGATTGACCAAGACGCACGTCCTACGCTGGTCGAGGTAAAACGAGGTTCTAATCGGGAGATCCGGCGTAATATCGTCGGGCAGATGCTGGACTATGCCGCTACCGCCGCCAGCATTTGGGCCGAGCGTGATGTGCGTCAGATCTTCGAGGAAGACTCGGATGACCCAGACGGCGAAATCGGCAGCTTGTTGCAAAAGGATGAAGATCCTGATGTCGATGATTTTTGGGAGCAAGTGGCGACGAATCTAGCTGCCAATCGTTTGCGCCTGCTGTTCGTCGCCGACGAGATACCCACCGAATTGGAGCGAGTGGTCAGGTTTCTCAACGAGCAAACCCGCGACAATCTTGAAGTGCTTGCGGTCGAGGTAAAGCAGTATCCGGGACAATTCGGGCAAGCGCTGGTTTCGGGGGTAATCGGGCAAATTGAGCCGTTGCGTGGCGGTGCCTCGGGGACGACCACAGGCCAACGGCGAAGAATGTCGGTGGATGAGTTCTTGGGAGCGTTTGGTGCCGATGTTCAACGTACGGCCGCGCAGCTGATTAATGATGCTCAAATGGCCGGAGCCAACATCACGGGGTCTCCCGGCGGCATCAGAATCGGAGGGCGAAGTCCGGTTTATCGCTATCCAATCAACGTAGCGCAGTTCTACTGCCCTACTGATAACGACGAAGGACAATTCACGTTCCGTGTCGGCCAAGGGTTTGACATTCCCGAAGTGCGGGCGTTCTTGTCGGACTGGATCAAAGGGTTTGAGCAGGACGATTTCGCGCGAAAGTACGAACCGACGGATTGGCAGACTGGATGGACTGTAAAACCGTCTGACATGGCAAAACACGTTGACTTACTATCCGCTCGGCTGTGCGCCGCGCTAACCGGGTTACGTGAATTACAACCCTCAGAATCTGATTGACGATATGGACCCTCTCATCGCCACAGCCCTGGATACCGCCCGCGCCCGAGGCGCGGAATACGCCGACATCCGTCTGGTTTCCAACCGGGAGCAGCGTATCGTGGTGCGCAACGGTGTCGTGGAAACCATGACCGCCGATGAATCGGTGGGTTTGGGGATTCGTGCTCTGTACGATGGTTCCTGGGGGTTCGCGTCCACTCGCGAGTTGACCACCGCAGCCGCGGACCATGCCGCGGGACAAGCCGTGCAGATCGCCCGGGCGTCTGCTCGCACCAACGGACCCGGATGGACGGTCCCTGAACTGCTGGGCGCTCCAGTGACCAGTCAGGGCCGCTATGCCACCCCCATCGATGTCGATCCCTTCGACGTGTCCGTCGATGACAAGTTGTCCCTGCTGATCTCCGCCGACGCTGAGATGGCTCGGGTCCCTCAGGTCAGCGCCCGCATGGGAAACGTGGTGTTTATTCGTGAACATCGCACTTTCGCCAACACCGAGGGGGCGTTGGTCGAGCAGACCATCCACGAGGCTGGTGGCGGTATCCAGGCAACGGCGGTGGGCGACGGAGAAACCCAGCGACGTTCCTATCCCCAGTCCCACGGCCGGCAGCAGGGATGTGCCGGTTGGGAATACGTGGTGGCGATGGATTTGCCGGGGAACGCTCGCCGCATCGCCGAAGAAGCGGCGGAACTGCTCACCGCTGATCCGTGTCCGGTCGGCATCGAGACCGACCTGATCATAGACAGCAGCCAATTGGCGTTGCAGATCCATGAGTCATGCGGCCACGCGGTGGAACTGGACCGTGCGTTGGGAGATGAAGCCGCCTTCGCCGGCACCTCTTTTCTCACTCCTGACCTGCTGGGCGCCTACCGCTACGGCTCGGAGCAGGTGAACATAACCGCCGACAGCACCAGCGCCACCGGTTCGGGTACTTTTGGATGGGATGACGAAGGGTTGCCCGCGCAAGCCACCGACATCATTCGGGACGGGCGATTCGTAGGCTACCTGATGTCGCGAGAGTCCGCCAACCGTCTGGGCTTGGTGTCCAACGGGTGCATGCGGGCATCGTCATGGAACCGCATTCCGTTGATCAGGATGACCAACGTGAGCCTTGAACCAGGAGAATGGACCCTCGATGATCTTATCGCAGACACCGACGACGGCATCTACCTGGAAACCAACCGTTCCTGGTCGATTGATGACCGCCGCTACAACTTCCAGTTCGGAACCGAGGTGGGCCGCGAGATCAAAAATGGCAAGCTCGGGCGTCTGCTCCGCAATTGCACCTACACTGGCATAACGCCGGAGTTCTGGCGAAGTTGCGACGCTGTGTGCGGACCTGAGCTTTGGCAATTGTGGGGAACTCCCCGCTGCGGCAAGGGACAGCCGGGTCAGATCGCTCACACCAGCCACGGCGCAAGCCCGTCCCGTTTTCGCAACGTTCGGGTCGGCGTGTTGCGGTAGGGAGAGAGACGGGCGTGGTGCTGGGGCCTGATCACATACGTTCTCAATTGCGAGAAGCTCTGCGTCATTGTCCAGCCGGATCTGACGCCGACATTTACCTAACCGCCACCGACCAGGCTCTCACTCGTTTCGCCAACAACCGCATCCACCAGAACGTGGCGCATCAGGATGCGGTGGCCCATGTGCGGGTCGCCACTGGCCTCCGCCAAGGCAGATCGGTCACCAACAACCTGTCTGAACAGGGATTGGCGGACGCCGTGCAACAAGCCGCGGAGTATGCTCGTGTCATGCCAGAGGATCCCGACTTTCCCGGGTTGCCGGAACCATCGGCAATCCAATCAGTCGCAGCATACGATGAAGCCACCGCAACGTGCCACGCCGAACAGCGGGCGGACACGGTAGGCATGGTCTGCCGGCGGGCCGCCGAGTTGACGCTGGAGGCCGCGGGATTCTGCCGCACCGGTTCAACCGAGTTCGCAGTTGCCAGCACGCGGGGTGCCGATGCCTATCATGTGGGTTCATTCGCTGGCCTGCTCATCACCGTCCGCAGCGACGATTCGTCAGGTTGGAGCAAAGGTGGTGGTTGGCGCCGGGACGATATCGATTCCGAAGCCCTGGCCAGCGAGGCCATCGATAAGGCAGTTCGGGGTCGCAACCCACGGGATCTCGAACCCGATGAATATCCGGTGGTGTTGGAAAACTACGCCGTTGACGACATGCTGGAAGCGCTCAGTTTCTACGGCATGGGCGCCCACATGGTGCAGGACGGCCGTAGCTGGATGAACGACTTGATGGGCCAGCAGCCGATGAGCCCATTGATCACCCTCCGCGACGACGGTTTAGATCCGGCCGGTTGGCCGGTGCCGTTTGACGCAGAAGGCGTAGCCAAGCAACCGGTGGACATCGTAATCGATGGTGTGGTGCAGGGTCCGGTGCATAATACGTACACTGGAGTCAAGGACGGCGCGGCATCCACGGGACATCAGCGGGGAGCCACCGGAGGGCCAATGGCCACCAATTTGTTCATGCGACCCGGAGACCAAAGCACCGACGAACTGATCACATCAGTAAATTTTGGGTTGTACGTCACCCGTTTCTATTACACCCGCCTCGCGCACAATCGCGGTTGCGTCATGACGGGCATGACCCGCGACGGCACGTTTCTGATCGAAAACGGCGAGATCACATCCCCCGTGAAGAATCTTCGATTCACTCAAAGCTACGTCGAGGCGCTGGCGGGTTGTAAAGGCTTGTCGAACACGGCCTCTCTGAACCTCAACGAGGCCGGCGTGGCAATGCACGTTCCTGCCGCGTTGCTGGGGAGTTGGCGGTTTACCGGCCAGACTGTCTAGAATGTCGAACGAACCAATCCGGAGTGATGCAGATGGCTGATCTGAACAACGAAGAGATACAGGCGCTGGCAAAAGCAGTCGGCTTGACCCTCGAAGAACCTGAATTGACCCAGGTTGCCCATAGTCTGAATGCGATGCTGGAAGAGATGGCCGGCATCAACCCGCCGGGTTTCAATCTGGAAGAATACGTTGCCGTGGTACAACCGGCAGATATGGAGGTTGCAGAATGACTTCCGCCGAAATCCCATTCATGTCCGCTGTAGAGTTGGCCTCAGCCATCAGAAATCGCGACATATCTGCGGTAGAGGCCGTTGACGCTTACCTGGATCGCATCGACAAAGTTGGCGACAAGCTGAATGCCTACATAACCGTGTGCGCTGACGAGGCGCGGGCCGATGCCAAACGCTTGGACGACGAAGCTGCCGCCGGCAATTTCCGAGGTCCGCTTCATGGGGTACCAGTGGGGATCAAGGATCAGATTCACACCGCCGGAATCCCCACCACCGACGCCTCCAAAATCCGCGCCGATTTCGTGCCTGATGCGGATGCCACGGTGGTCGCCAAGCTCAAAGCCGCCGGTGCTGTGATCATCGGCAAGACCAACATGAGCGAATTCGCACTGGGCGATCCCATCAGCAGTTGGTTTGGGCCGGCGCGCAACCCCTGGGACACGGCGCGCAATCCCGGAACTTCCAGCACCGGTAGCGGCTCGGCCACCGCCGGGTTCCTCTGCGCCACTTCTCTGGGCGAGGATACCGGCGGGTCTATCCGTGGTCCCGCCGCCAATTGCGGCCTGGTCGGGATACGACCCACGTGGGGGCGAGTCAGTCGTGCCGGCGTGGATGGCGCCAGCTGGTCAACGGATACTATCGGCCCCATTTCGCGGACGGTGGCGGATTGCGCCCTCACTCTGGGAGTCGTCGCCGGCCATGACCCCAACGACCGTTACAGTCGGACCGAACCCGTGCCGGACTATCTGAATGGATTGGACTCCGGCGTCGCGGGAATGCGAATTGGAGTGGTTACGGAGTTGATGGGCGGACACGGTCTGTCGTTGAATGACCAGAGCCGGGACGCCGTGGCCGCCGCTGCCGAAGTGTTCCGCGAGCTTGGCGCAGAAGTCGTTCCGGTCAGCCTGCCAATGGCGCCGTTTACCGGCCCAATCGTGCGCACCATCACGAGCACCGAACGAGTGAGCTTGAACCCAGAGTGGCTGCGGGAACGCTTCGAGGACTATCACCCCAACACTCGGGTGGCATTTGCAACCGGAAACCTCATACCGGGCCAGGTGTATTACAAGGCGGTGAAGCTTCGGGCCCTAGTGCGTCGCCAGGTTATCGAGGCGTTCCGTGAGGTGGACCTATTGTTGCAGCCTACGTCGACGGGTCCCGCCGGACTGCTGTCGGATGAACCGCCGGTGGTCAACAGCAAGGAGATGGCGGCGGCCGCTTTACGGGAAGGCAGTTTCCGCGGGTTGTACAGTTTGAGCGGGTGCCCCGCGTTGAGCATCCCGTGCGGGTTCACCAGCGATGGGGAAGGGGCTTTGCCCTTGGCGCTCCAGATCGCCGGTCCACACTTGGGTGAGGCTGCCGCGCTGCGTGCGGCTTACGCTTATGAACAGGCTACTCCGTGGCATTTGCGACGGCCCCCCGATTTGTAAATCTCCACCAGAGTCGCACACGCTGAACTAATTTTGTTCACAAGTCTTTTACGAACGACCGCACAGAGATGTGCGGTCATCGTTTGTCGTGTGCTACTCTGTGCCGACTTTTGCTGCCGGGTTGGATTGATGGGGTTGACTATCTTGCCGGTTTGGCGCCTTTTGGCAGGGATGGCGATCACCTTTGCCCTCGCTCTGGCGTTGGGTTTGGCCTGCACGGATGCGGTGGAAACAGCGCCGGCCAATAGTGCCGTGGCCGCGACTGAACAACGGTCTGTAGCAGATTCGGAACAAGACACTCCAACTGATCCCGGGATCACCCGCGATGCGGTGTTATTCGGTCAGTCCGCCGCGTTTTCCGGCCCAGCCGCGGAGTTGGGCAACGGCATGCAAGTCGGGATCGAGGCAGCATTCCAGGAAGTTAATGCCGATGGCGGTGTGCACGGACGCGAACTTAAGCTTGAATCCCTGAACGATTCATACGAGTCCGACTTCGCGCTGTCCAATACGAAGACACTGATCGAAAAGGAAAAGGTTTTTGCGCTAATTGGAGCGGTTGGAACACCGACGTCGCGCGCGTCAGCGCCGTTGGCGCAGGCTGCCGGCGTGCCGTTTGTCGCGCCGTTCACGGGTGCCGAATTTTTGCGTTCCCCTGACCTGAACACCGTGATGAACGTTCGTGCTTCCTACTACCAGGAAACGGAAGCGATGGTAGCTCGCCTTACCGAGGACCTTGGGGTGACTAAAGTAGCGGTGTTTTATCAGGATGATTCATACGGTCGGAACGGATTGGATGGGACGACGAACGCACTGGCACGGCGTGGCCTGGAGCCAGTCGTTTCCTGGTCTTACCCGCGCAATACCATCGCTGTGAAAGCTGCGACGCTGAGAATCGCCGAAGCCGACCCGGAAGCGGTGATTATGATTGGTGCATATGCGCCGGTCGCTAGGGCTATCGAACTATTGCGGAGGGATGTTGACCCCATTCTAATGACGGTGTCGTTCGTGGGCAGCAACGCGCTCGCAGAGGAGTTGGCCGAGGAGACTGAGAAGGTGTACGTTACGCAAGTAGTGCCTTTGCCAGATGATGACACCATTCCTGTGGTCGCCCGTTACCATGCCGCTTTGTCCAAATACGATGGGGACGCCGAGCCAGGGTTTGTTTCTCTCGAGGGATACCTGGCGGGTAGGTTGGCCATCGCAGGTTTGGAAGCGTGTGGACCCGACCTGAGTCGCGAGTGTTTTCTTGATTCTTTGAGGGACGCCGGCACCATTGACATCGACGGCATGATGCTAAAGTACGGACCGGATGACAACCAAGGATCCGATGCGGTGTTTTTGACGGCGGTCGGCGCTGATGGAAAGTATGAACAAGTGGATACTCTACGGGGATTGCAATGAAGCCACAGTAGGTTTCTTGGAGGTCTGCTAATCATTCATTCGAGACGCGGTCCAATGGGCTCTTTGAGTTCACTGTTGGAGCCAATAACCACAGACAAAGAAGGGGCGATTGATCACCGATTGGTTCAGACCTCCTCCTTACCATTCAAACCAATTAGTAGATACAAGTTTCGCAAATCGGGGCGATTGTCTTCGTCCACAATATGAGATCACCACCCGGTTATCGGGGTTGGCGCAACGATACCATTCGTTCCCAAGGTAAAGCTCCGCTGGCCCGTAACGAGCGAACGAAGTCCCGTATTTGCCAGGAGAGAGCTCAACGTGAACCGCGATCCACCGTGCATTTTGTGCACAAGCCACAGCGGGTGTTTTTGTAGCATCCGGTATAAAAATCACAAATGGAGATAAGAACGTGATGAGAATCCGACCCAAACTCCCCATGGTTTCAGCAGTTTTACTCGCCGCGATCCTGGCCGCCACGGCCGGATGGCTGGCGTTGAATACTACGGCGCGTGCTCAGACGACTTTGCCCGCGCCTGCCGATGTCAGTGCAGTGAATGGCGACGATTCCGGCCAGGTTGTGGTGTCGTGGGACGCGGTGGATGGGGCTTCGAGTTATAGCGTCCGTTGGGTCAACCTCGGGGCGGCTTGGGATGCATATCGCGCCGGACTGGAGTGGCAGAAACTCATCCAGTCGGTTGATATTGCAGACAGCGGAGATACCACCAACACCTTGACCGTCAACAACCTAACGCCGGGAACTCAGTACTCATTTGGAGTGGGGAGCAAAAACACCGCCGGGGCAAACCCAAATTGGTCCTCTTGGGTGTCGTTCACTCCAGCAGGGGATGACGGCACCACCGACGTCCAGGATATGGTCCATTTGCAGTCCGCTGCGTTGGCGCTCGCCCAGAATGCCAACGCGCTGGTGGGCGTCGGATCGGTCCCGACCGACGCGAGCATGACGCGAGCTTCCATTGGTCAAGACATGGCCGCGGTTGGGAGACTCAAAGGCACGCTCAACACGGAGCTGGCGATCCTCAAGGCCAAGGGTCCTGAACGCCGGGTCGGCTACATCGAGGCGCAGGTGGGGCGGTTGGTCGCAAACGTGGACGCGATCCAGCAGGGCCGGGGACCTTTACTGCTCGCATTGCAGGCCGAAGGGGAAAGCCGGTTGGAGTTGACCCGGAACAATAGCGCAGTGCTGTTCCCGAGAACCGGCGCCAGCGTGGACATGCAGTTCTACGACTTGGTAACCGACGCCGACGGCAACGTGTCTGCGGAAGACATACTGCAATACGTGCACACGGAGAGCCTGGGCGCAAACGCAACATTGGGGCATACCCTACTGCTGGTGGCGAGCCTCATGCAAGATCCAACGTTTGTAGCGCGCATCCAGGAGGCATACGATTCCGTCGGTGGGCGCGTTGACCGAGACGTTGAATATCTGCGCGCAAATCGCCCCGAAGGATTGAGTGACAGGGTTCTTGAATTGGCTGAAAACGTGCGCGACGCCGGGGGCGGAGATCTTGACTACTTTGACCGCCTGGTCGCCCGGCTCGAACTGGTCGTAAATGAAAGGGACCTGATCGAGGAGAATACGGAAATTCTTGATGATCTGCTGGAGCAGATTGACCATCTGTCTTCGGAAGTTCGGGGCGCTGACGTGCCGGCGGTGCCTGCTAGGGACATGGAGGACACCGGCGATCCAGGAATAACCGACAACGAAATACTTTTCGGGCAGTCGGCTGCATTGATGGGGTCCAATCAGGCTCTAGGCAAAGGAATGCAGATCGGAATCGAGGCAGCATTCAAGGAAGCGAATGATGCCGGCGGTGTCTACGGACGCCAACTGAAACTCACGACGATGGATGACAGGTATGAGCCCGACGCGGCGTTTGCGAACACGTTGGAGTTCGTTGAGGGTGACAACCCGGTATTCGCGCTGATCGGGGCTGTTGGTACGCCCACGTCCCGGGCCGCGTTGCCCGTGGCCCAGGATGCCGGCGTGCCTTTTGTCGGCGCGTTCACCGGAGCCCAGTTGCTGCGCGACGATGAGTTGACCAACGTGCTCAATTACCGCGCGTCGTATTACGACGAGACCAGGGAAATGGTGGAAAGCCTCAGCGATGCGGGCGTCACCAAAGTGGCGGTGCTGTATCAGAACGACTCATACGGCGTCGATGGGCTCAGCGGTGTAGAAGCAGCGCTCGCGGAACAGGACGGTATGGAACTGGTGGCATCCTGGTACTATCGGCGTAACACCAGCGCCGTGGAGTCTGCGGCGTACCGGATCTCTGAGCAGGATCCGGAAGCGGTCATCATCGTGGGCACATCTGCGCCTGCTGCGAATATCATAAAGAAGCTGCGAATGAAGATGGACCCGGACCCGACCTTCCTGGCGGTTTCGTTTGTCGGCAGCAACGCCTTGGTCAACGCATTGGGTAATGAAGGCGCAGGCGTCTACGTGACCCAAGTCGTTCCTTTGCCAAGCGATTCAAGCAACGCCGTGGTTGCCAAATACCGCGCCGCCCTGACTGCCTACGATTCTGGAGCGGAACATGGGTTCATCTCTCTTGAGGGTTATCTCGCGGGACGCATGGCTATATCGCGCTTGCAGGCCTGCGGCGCCAACGTGAGCCGGGAATGTTTCCTCGATGTCCAGGGTGCTACCACGACCATTGATATCGATGGACTCTCACTCACATTCGGGCCTGGCGACAACCAGGGGTCAGACACTGTCTTCCTGACCGTGATCGGCGCTGATGGAGAGTACGATCAGGTCAACGCCATCACACGTTAACTTTGATGGGCGTTTCCAAAAACGCTGACCCCGTTGTCGGACGTTTGCGGAAATCGGTCGGACATTGCCTTGGCAGTGTCCGACCGTTGCTTGTCAATCGACTAACCGAGTCGGAAAGCGCACCGACTGTGTGGATTCCCCGCAGCACACAAGTGTCGCGGGGAGTGTTTTCCGTTCAGCCCTCGTACACGGTATGTCCGCCGACTATCGTTCGTTCGATGGGAATATCCTTGATCCCAAAGGGGTCGATAGCCGTCGGGTCGGCGCCCAGCACCACCAGGTCAGCCAGTTTGCCGACCTCGATGCTGCCCTTCAGGTTCTCTTCGAACCCAGCATAGGCGCCGTTGAAGGTGTAGATGCGTAGGGCGTCCTCCACCGATATGCGCTGATTCATCCCCCATTCGCGCCCCTCGCTGTCGGTTCGGGTAACGCAGCTCTGGATGCCCATGAGCGGTTCGAAGGGACCGGGTGGGTAGTCGGTGGCGCCGGTGGACATGACCTTGTAGTCCATGAATGAACGCTGGGCGAACATCCACTGCAAGCGTTCCTCGCCATAGAACTGCATCTTCTCGCCGTGGTAGTACACATAGGTGCAAAACGGTGTCGCCACCGTGCCCAGTTTGTTCATTCGAGTGAGCAGGTCGTGATTGACCAGTGTGCAGTGCTCGACACGGTGTCGCGGGTCGGGCCGGGGGTCGCCGGCCTGTGCGGCTTCGTAGGCTTTGAGCACCAGGTCGATGGTGGAGTCCCCGTTGGCATGGATGCACACCTGAAAGCCGGCGGCGTGCATCTGCATGACGTTTTCCAGGATCTCATCCTCGGTCATGGTCAGGATGCCGTGGTCGCAGCAGCTGCCGACGTACGGCTCGGAAAGATAGGCCGTCCGTGATGCTATAGCGCCATCGGCAACCATCTTGATGCCCCCGATGCGTAAGCGATCATCGCCCATACCGGATCGAATACCGGCGTCTCGCAACGCCGGGAAGTAGCGGTACCACATGAGCGCATAGACACGCAGGCTCAAGTCGCCGGAGTCGCGGCCTTCCTGGTAAGTCTGCAGTTCGTAGTCGGTTACCCGCGCATCGTGCACGCTGGTCAAGCCGGCGCGGTTTAGCATCTCGCAGATGACCCGCAGGCCTTCCCTGCGGGTATCGGCGGACTCTACCGGAAGTTGGTTTTCCCGGATGTCGTCAACGGCGCGTTCGTAAATCACGCCGTTCAACCTGCCGGTGTCGGGATTGCGCCCGAGGCGTCCGCCCGGTGGGTCCGGTGATTCATCATGGAACCCGCCCCGTTCCAGCGCCAGTGTATTACCGAAGTACACGTGGCCGGCGCGGTGGGATACCAATACGGGATGGTCGGTGCTGACCGCGTCCAGGTCTTCCCGACGCAGGAACCGATTTTCGGTGGTCTTGGTGTCATCGAACTTGAACCCCTGCACCCAGTGGCCGGCCGGTGTTACGGCAACTCGTTCCCGAAGGGCCTGTTGGATGTCTGAGATGGTTGGCAGCGCACAATCGGCAGCCATCACGTGGCGCGTTCCGCTGCTGAGCACATGGATGTGTGCGTCTATGAAACCCGGCAGCACCGTTTTTCCGGGCAATTCAATGATTTTCGTGGCGGGCCCGATCAGCGTTTCCACGTCGGAGTCTGACCCGACGCCGATGAACCGCCCGTCCCGCATGGCCACTGCGGTAGCCCTCGGTTGGTCTGGATCGATGGTGATGACGTTGGCGCGGCGGATCACCGTATCTGCATGGTACGCGGCCATTGGTTGCTCCTTCGGTTAGCTGACTGGGACTATTGCCACGTGAATGCTGGGGACGCCGGCTTCGCCACTCAGCGTGGCCAAAGCGTGTTCCGCCTGCTCGATGGGAAAGCTGTGTGTATGCAGGCGTTCCATCGGGTATTTGCGCGAATGGATCGTGTCCACGGCGCGGCGAAATGCGGAATATTCAACCCCCAGCACCCCACGCAGAGTGATCTTTTTCCAGATGATGTCGTCCGGCGACAATCCTTCAAACGCTCTGCGTCCCTTCAAACCGGCGAGCACCACGGTTCCTCCAGGCTTCACCATTTGGATGGCCTGGTTCACCGCCCCCACCGCGTACGGCGTGGTATCAACTACGCAGTCCACGCCCGCGCCGTCAGTTGCCGCCAGAACTCGATCGACCGGGTCTTCACCATCCACGTTGATGGCAATGTCGGCGCCCATTTCTCGAGCCAAGGCCAGTTTGTGCTCGTCCCTCCCCAAGCCCGTGATAGCGACTATAGAGGCTCCGGACTCCTTGGCGGCGATGGCAGAGCAGATGCCGCGCTGGCCGGAACCCAGCACAGCCAGGGTTTGACCTGGCTGTAATCCCGTGGCGTCCACACCCCAGGCGAACCCGGCGCCCAACGGGTTGAACATGACGGCCACTGCGGGATCCAGGTCGCCGTCCATGGGGAACACTACCGATCCTGCTGGCAGGTACAGGTACTCCGAATAGCCACCCCAAAGACCGGGCGATTTGTCCAAACCAGTCTGCCCGAATCCGCCCGCGGTCGGGCACGGTTCGGTCCCACCGTCGTCGCAGGCCGCGCAACGACCGCAGCGATAGCCTGACCGCACTGCGACCCGGTCGCCGATCCCCACTCCCCAACGCTCCGACGCCTGCGGGCCAATAGCGGCGATGCGACCCAGCGGTTCATGTCCGAGGATTATCGGGTATGGAATGTCCAGATCTCCACGGAACCACTCGTAATCCGTGCCGCAAATGCCTGTGGCTTCGATCCTTACGATGGCTTCGTCGTCGCTAATCTCGGGGATGTCGAGGTTCCTGATCTCCATCACGTTGGGAGCGGTAGCAACGGCGGCGAGGGATTGTTGCGGCAAGGTGGTCATGGATGCCTCACTTGGCGGTGTACCCGCCGTCGATAACGAGTTCGCTGCCGGTCATGAACGACGATTCATCTGACGCAAGAAACAACGCGCCATACGAGATATCCTCGGTGGTGCCGACACGCCCCAACGGGATTTGGTCGACGCGAGCCTGGATTTCCTCGGGAGTCTGGCTGGTGAGGCCGTCGCGCCGCATATCGGTAACAACGGAGCCGGGGTGGATGGAGTTGGCGCGAATGTTGTCGGCCGCGTGTTGAATAGCGGTGGACTTGGTGAACAGGCGGACGGCTCCCTTGGTGGCGATGTAGGCCGGCGGCCCGATGGACACTAACCCGCTGATGGACGATATGTTGATTATGCTGCCACCGCCGGCTCGCCGCATGGCCGGTATTGCCGCTCTTGTTCCCAGGAACACGCCCTTAGCGTTGACATCCATGATGTTGTCCCAGTCTTCGCCCGTAGTTTCCTCGATGTTCTTGCGTAGCACGATAGCCGCGTTGTTCACCAGGACGTCCACTTTGCCAAACCGATCCTCGGCCGTTTGGATGGCGAGATCCCAATCGTCCAGACTGGTCACATCCAGGTGCAGGTAGACCGCCTCACCGCCCAACTCGCGGATCTCGGCTTCCACCTGCATTCCGAGTTCGTCGCGAACGTCGCCGATCACCACTTTGGCCCCTTCCTGGGCAAACATCCTGGCCTCGGTGGCTCCCTGTCCTCGAGCTCCGCCAGTGATGATTGCGACTTTGCCTTCCAACCTCATGGTGATTCCTCCTGATGAATGCGCTCAATTGAAACCAGCGCTGCGTCATTCCGACGGTACAGGACCCTGAAATATGCGGATAAACCGGTGCAAAGACCGGTTACTCCAATCAACGTCAACGTGAACAGGGCAGTTATATTGGAAAAACCAATTGTATCTGTAGAGGCGTCACTAACAGCATTGTTCTGTCGCTCGCCGGGAGCACTAATCGGTTCCGTTGGAATTTCGAATACTTGATCTACTGCGAAGGTGAAAGTGAGGGTAGCAATCGCTAAGCCGATGCCCAACCAAAACCGGCACCAACTGACATTACGGTCATAGGACCTGGTCAGTCGCGATGTTTCAACCTGGGCCACTGTTGCGGAACCAAAGCACGAAAAACGTATAGCCGGCGACGGTCGCAAGAACAAGACCGGCGACTCCGTATACCGTTAGAGCCACAAGGAACTCATTCGTTCCCGACTTGTAAGCGATTGTGACGAGTTCAACCCAGGCCCATGAACCCAGGAGCAAAATCGCTATCAACCCTACGAAGAGAATGCTAATCCTTGCTGGACTCATCTCCGACTTCCCAATGATCCTTTCTGAATCTTACACGCAGCTTGAAAACATCATACGGGAGTGGGCCGACTCAAGCCAATCCAGCAATCGTACGCTCGCCGAACTCCGGCCTGACGATGCGCTCGTAGGGATGTGGGTTGCGCACCAACCTTCCGGCGATCAGTGCATCACGCATGCGGGAGAAGCCATCCTCCCCGATCATGGGGTCGGTGGCCCACACGCCGGCGGCTTTGTAACGGCGCACGCCGTCGGACACCAGGGCACGATCATACTCTGGGAAAACCGGCGCGATGCACTCCGCTACGGCTTCCGGTTCGTTCTGCGCGACCCATCGTTGGGCTCGGGCGTAGCCGTTCACGAATCGTTGAACCGTTTCGGGGTTTTCTGCGACGTAGGCCGGCGTAGCAGCGAAACTGCTGTAGCAAACATATCCACTCTCGTTGCCCAGCGTTACTGCCACGTGCCCGGCGCCCTCCCTTACTAGTTGGCCGGCGAAGGGGTAAGGGACCTGTAGGTAGTCCGCGTCGCCGGCACGGAAGCGGGCCAGCATTTCCTCCGCAGGCAGACCGCCCAACAAGTTGACGCTGGCGGGATCCACGCCGTGCCACCGCATCGCCGCTTGCAAGGTGGTGTAGGGCACCGGGGTGAAACCGACGGGAATCAACGTGGCGCCCTCCAGGTCCGCCCACGTCCAACCGTCGGTGGGCTGTTTGGACAGCAGGAAAAACCCGTCTCGCTGGTTGATCTCAGCGATGTGCTGCGGCGGTGTGTCGCTGCCGGCGTCCAGATCCATGAAGCTGCGACTGATCCCGCTCTGGGTGATGTCAATGTCGCCGGCCTTGAGCAGGTCAGTGCTGGATTGGCCCGCGGGAATGTGGGAGAAGTCGATGTCGAGCCCCTCGGCGGCTAGGAACCCGCCTTCGACCGCTACGTATATCGTGGTGTAGAACATATTGCGGAATGCCACCCGCAGACGGATCCGTTCGGGATTTGCGTTTGAGGTCATATTTCTACTCCGTATTGCTACTAACTAGATCGCCACCGGGAGGCGCAGGTCGCCGCTGGTGAGCACCGCTACGCCATCCTCACGGACGTACTCCACGTTGCCGCCTTCGAATTGTTCGTCATAGAGTCGAGCGTATAAACCGCCAAGGGCCAGTAGCTCGTAGTGGGTCCCGTGTTCTACAACGCGGCCCCGGTCGATGACGAAAATCGCGTCGGCGTTCATGATGGTTGAGAGCCGGTGTGCGATTGCTATGGTGGTTCGTCCTCTCATTAAGGGTTGCAACGCCGCCTGGACGTACCGCTCGCTGGTAGTGTCGAGAGACGAGGTTGCCTCGTCCAAGATCAGCAATCTCGGGTCGTGCAGGATGACGCGGGCGATAGACAGCCGTTGACGCTCTCCGCCGGACATACGGTAACCGCGCTCGCCCACCACGGTGTCGTAGCCATTGGGGAATTCCATGATGCGATCGTGGATGTAGGCTGCTTTAGCAGCGTCGTGGAGTTGCCGCTCGGTGGCTTCCGGGTTGCCGTACAACAGGTTTTCGCGTATCGACGCGTGGAAGAGATAACTTTCCTGGGACACGTAGCCGATCATGCGGGCCAGGCTTTGCATCTTGATGCGCCGCACGTCAATGCCATCGATGCTGACTTCGCCCGATGTGGCGTCGTATAGTCGCGGTATCAGGTAGGAAACGGTTGTCTTGCCGGCGCCGCTGGGACCGACCAGCGCGGCCAGTTGCCCGGGCCTGACCTCGAGGTTGACCCCATCCAGGGCCCAGAAGTCGTGGCCGTTGGTTTCTATTTCGTACGCCTGAGAGAGCAGTGTGGCGGGATGGTAGTTCATCCGCACGTCGCGCAACGTCACCCGGCCCGCGACACGCTCGACCGGAATGTCGACCGCGTCGGGCGCGTCCGCGATGTCGGGCCGGATGTCCAGGTATGCGAAAATGCGCTCGAACAAAGCCAGGGAAGACTGCAATTCGACCGACGTGCGCAGCAACGTGCTGATGGGGAAGTAAAGGCGCGCCTGCAGAGTGGTAAAGGCCACGATGGTACCCGCGGTTATGCCACCTGGTCCGAACCCGCCGAACAGGATGTAGCCGGCGAGGACATACACGACTACGGGAGTCAGCGAGTAGAAAATTTGCATGCCGGCCCAGACCTTCTGGCCAGTCATTTCCCGACGAATCTCCAGGTCGGACAACCGTACATTTTGATCGTGGAACCGCGAGATCTCCCGATTTTGAGCGCCGAACAACCGCGTCAGCATCACGCCCGATACGGAAAGTGTTTCCTGAGTCATCGCGGTCATTTCGGCCGTGGATTCCTGTACCAACGCTGACGCCGCACGCCTTCTTTTCCCCACCATGTAGCTGAAAACGGCGAATAGAGGGGTGATGCCGACCGCAACTATGGTCAACTGCCAGGAAAGCACCGACATCGCGATCAGGGTGCTGATCAGGATGACCACATTGGAAAGGATGGTGCTGACCGTGTTGGTAACCACCACCCGGATGCCGGCTACATCGTTTGCGACGCGGCTCTGTATCTCGCCCGTCTTCTGGGAAGTGAAAAATCCGAGCGACAACGATTGGAGGTGTGAGTACAACTGGTCTCGCAGGTCTCGCATGACCCGCTGCCCTAACTGTTGGGTCAGCCAGGTCTGTACTACCCCCAAGCTGCCAGTCACGACCACCACCCCCGCCATGGTGGCGGCAAGGGTCCACAGGAGACGCAAATCGGGGCCGCCTTCAGGGAACAGCGCGGAGTCGAACACCACGCGTATCAGGATCGGGTTCACCACCCCCAACCCAGCGGTAATCAGAATCAGAAAGCCGATCGCGAGAACCTGCGGCCAATATGGCTGAAAAGCTCCCGCGATTCGCCGATGAAGATTGGGCACGCGCCGGCTGGGTCGGCTCCGGTCCGCAGTTGCAGATCGGCGTGGCCCGTGGGGTACGTTGTCGCGCACGGGGCGCATTGCGCGCCGCCTATTCGATCGCTTCTTTCAGGCGTCGGATGGCGTCAATGTGATCATCCGGGGACGTGGCTCCGCGCAGGCCCGCAGCCATGTGCGTAGCTCCGATTTCCTCCCAGGACTTCAATTCGGTGAGCCAGTCTTCGGGATTGTTCTCGGAGGTGATGGTGATGCGGCCTTCGATGCCTACGTCGGAGGGGTTCCGTCCTGCGGCTTCGGCCTGGGCGCGAATCCTACCCAAGATGGCTTGACCGTCAGAATCGGGCGCGAACATTGGGAAGTACCCGTCCGCCAGGCGTCCGATGCGTCGGATTGCCGCGTTGGGAGGTGTGGGAGCATTGCCGCGGCCGGCGCCGATCCAGATGGGGATCGGACGCTGGACCGGTAGCGGATTGATACCGGCGTGAGTGATGTCGTGGTACTTGCCGTGGAAGTCGATAACGTCCTCGGTCCACAGCTGGCGCAGCACCTCGATCTGCTCGTCGCAGCGGCTGCCCCGCGTGGCGAAGTCCACACCCAAAGCCTCGTACTCTACCGAGTTCCAACCTACCCCGATACCCAACCTCAACCTGCCTTCCGACAGCAGATCCACTTCCGCCGCTTGTTTTGCCACCAACGCCGTTTGGCGCTGAGGCAGGATCAGGATGCCGGTGGTCAGCCCGATTTTCTTGGTGACCGCCGCAAGGTATGCCATCAGCGTGAACGGTTCGTGGATGTATGACTCGTGAGTGTATGGGAACTGGGGAACCTCTGGATGTTTCTCCGGCACGGCTCCGAGGACGTGGTCAAGGATACGCACGTGGGCGTAGCCCAAGTCCTCAGCCGCTTGGATGTAATCTCTGAGGGCACCGAAGTCGTCGCCAATCTCAACGATAGGTACCGAAACGCCGATTTCCATAATGAAGCTCCTCCCTGCCTGAAAACAGAAGCGGCCCCGCCGCATCGGTGATGGTCGGGGTCATTATAGCGGGGTATGGTACCCCTGGCCGCCTAAGCTTGCTCGAGTTCCGCTCGGGACATTCCCAGGTCCCGGAGCATCGCGCCGATGGTGACGGGTCTCAGACCATGCCCGCCGCAGTTGGGAATCGTCGTCCTCGCCGTGCTGTCAACGTTGATCTAAACCTCATGGTCCCCGCGGCCCTGCCGGTCAAACTGGCAGCCCAAGCGGCGCAGCTTGCGCGTGAGTTCCCGATAGGTCACGCTATCACATTCACCTCGTCAACTGTGCCCGTCAGCACCGGGGCTGGCGCGATCCCAGCGGGCAGGGGATGACCATGTTCCAGATAAGACTGAATATGGGCCTGTGCTACGCCTTCCAGATTGTGCAGTGTTTCGGCCGGACTTTCCCCCCAGGCACGGCATCCCGGCAGGGCTGGGATTTCAGCCAGATACTTGCCCTCGGTATCCTCGCTGGGTTCGTACATAATGTAAGAGAGTTTGTAACGATTCACCGCTGAACCTCCGCGTCAGGCAATGAATTCGGGAAGCCCGGTCCAGCGCCGATGCAAGTGAGCCATCATAGCCGCACTATCGAGACGGATACCAAAAAGCCCCCTGATGTTAACTGACCTTCCGCCTCATTGCATATGCCGCTAGATCATGAAGTTCATCTCGCCCACAATGCGTTCGCCCAGAGCGCGGTCGCCGTCGATGGTCACTGATCCGTTGCCCAGCGCTTTTTCGGCGTCCCACCGGCCTGTGCCCAAGGCGTTGAAAGGTTCCAGGCCCATGGTCAGACGGACGGTAGGCATGTCCGGCGAGGAATCCATGCGGTTGGCCCGTCCACCGTCCATGTTCAGTGCGATGGTGCCGCCCACATCTCCCGTGATGTCGAATACCACCGTAGCGCCATCGTCGGGCTTTACCTTGCGCCCGACTACAAACGGCATGGCGGACCGGGTACGCCCGTAGGAGTGCTGCGCTACGGGTCCGGTCAAATGCCCGGGAATGCCCAGCGTGCGGCGCATGTCCTGCTCGTGAACCCATGCATCATAGACGCGGATGGCGAGCAGGTCTGTGTAGGGGCCGCTACCCAGCGGGTTGGGCGTTTCGGCAGCGAAGTCATCGTCACTCATGGCCCGCAGCACTGCCATCCGCTCACGGGTGACATCGCGAAACTCTGCCAAAATCTCAGCTCCGCTGAATTGACGACGGTAATCGACCAGCACCTCGTTGCTGTGCCCAACCTCGTTTCGCACGTGGGATGTATCGGATGGCTCGTGCTCCGGAGCAGGTCTGCCCAATAGGCGACATTCGCTGCCCACAAGGTGGGATACCTGATCCTGCACCGCCCATCCCGGACATTCGGTGGGCAAAGCCCACTGCTCGGACGTGAGGTTGGCGCACAGGCCGTCTATCGACCGCCATACCGTTTCCATCAGATCAACCATCTGTTGGGACATTTCACTTAGCTCCTAAGATTGGGGGACCCAAGCGGAATCTTGGATCTTACGTTGCAAATCAGGTTGTCTCCTCGGCCACGTACACCACAAACGCCTGTTGCAGGGACATGGAGTTCGGAATCGTGATCGTGTTGTTGTCCTCATCTTCAAGCACGATGAAAAACGGAGTCAGATCCGTGATGGTGCCGGAGATGGGTTGGTCGCTGAGGACTTTAATCCGATCGCCGATGTGGATTGGAAATCGCCAGAACATGATGATGCTGGTCGTGACGTTGCTCAGAATTGACCATTGGGAGAAAAAGGCGATGCCCAAGGTCGCAAGAATGGCCCCCGACACCACCGCCAGACTGCGTAGATCGATGCTCCAGATCACGGCCAAAGTCGCCAGCAGCAGCACAATGGCTATCACGCTCACCGCCCTACGAGTAGATCCCACCCGACGAGGGTGCATTCTTTGGCGGGATTGAACCAGGCGGTTAATCGCGCGATTGCAGATTAATCGCGCGGCGACGTAGATTGAGACCGAAGCAATCGTGGCCGCGATCTGAAACAACAAGACATTGTCCAGGCGGACCACATAGTCCCACACCATGCCGGCTACCCCCTAGCGCACCCACCGACATTCGGGCAGATGGCCGCGGTAGCCGCCATCGGGGCAGGTGCAGTCGACGTCATTGCGTCGCCGGTAACCCAGGGATTCCAACCAGCCCTCGAACCCTGGGTAGAACCCGTAGCCATCATCGATGGCACGGTAGCCGGCACGAAGGGCGGCCAAAACTTCATCGTGCGTGGGGAGAGAGAATCCCCTCGCAGCGTCTGACTGCGCCACCAACCGCCCTACTCCGCTACCAGTTCGATAACATCCTGGGCGAAGACCATGTCCTCTTCGCCTACCTGGCCTGGGTCATCGGGACTGGTCAGGTAACGGACGAACAACCAAACCCCATCTCTGGGGTTGGACATTACTTCCGCGGTCGCTTCGTTGTAGAGCCGCACCGTTTGGCCCGGCTCAACTTCAAACAGGTTAACTATGTCGGCCATTGAGATCCGCCTGCGCGTCTCCGGGTTTCAAAAGAAGAAGGTCAGGTTTTTGGCGAGCAGGACATTCTGATCGAGCAACACTCGCCGCTTGGCGATCTGCCACCCTCCATCCACGCGGCGGAGCGTATCCTCACGGCGACCCACCAGGATGTCCGTCTCGGTCTCCACCCGGTTGCGATAGATTATGAACCGGCAGCGTAGGGAAACTTCCTCTGGTCCGGCAATCGTCGACGTAGCTTCAACGATTTCAACGTTGGTCACCAGGTGGGATATGCGCGACAGCGGTTCCTCTGCCCAATGAACGCCAGTGAGGATCTGGTTCACCCGCTGGGTCAAAGTCGCCTTGCCCTCGTCAAACCAGTTGATGTCCTGCCCTTCGCGGGTGAATTCGCGCTCGAGTTCGCCGAACTTGACGTTGCGCCGCATGGGAACCCAATACCGCACGTCGTCGGTCAGCAGGGCCAGCCAATCCTCGTACCGCCGGTCGTCCAGCAGGTTCGCCTCGTGGAACAGAAAAGCTTCCACGTCCTGCTTGAGCAGCAGCATGGTTAGCGGGTCATTCGTCGTTACCATGACGCCGCCTAGCAAGCCGGATTGTTGCCGTTGCGCCAGCTAGCCAGTTCGTCCCAGTCGCGGGCCGCCATGAACTCCCGCCAACGGCTATAGAAACCGCGCTGGTTCTGCTCACCGGCCCGCGCCTTGGTGGTATCCAGCACCGTACCGTCGAGCTTGAGACCGCCATCCTCGAAATCGGTCACCGCGTAGCCCATGCCCATCTGATAGTTGTAATGGTACCGGCGCGCCATGGCGCCCCGGCTGGCGGCGTGGGCGTAGTTCCAGTTCTCCATGTCGTCCTGCTCGGTCAGACCGGCGGGACCCGAGTAGCGGATGTAGTATTGGCGCAGAAACTCCTTGACTTCAGGCGGAGCGGTGCTGTCCACCATGAACCAGCGCCAAACCTCCGTCTGGTCAGGTCCCCGCGGATGCCACACCGCGATGCTGCGTGGCTGCCGGGGCAGGAAGGACATATTGGGGAAGATGGTGCCGGGTCCCGCCAATATGCGCCACAATTGTCCCTGTCGCTCCTTGCGAGCGATCTCGCACTGGTAGAAATACTCGGAGACAATCGGGTCGTTCTGGTAGGACGGAACGGGCTGAGCGTCCTCCGGGCGCAGGAACATGACGGTGCCGTGTCCCCGCTCGGGAAATGATACGTCGAGGGACTTGGCGCCCTCGCGCTCACGGTTGTCCCGCCGTCCCTGGCCGGACGGACCGATACCCACCAGGTCAACGGAGCGGTGGCTGATGTTGTGGTAGCGGTCGCCGATGAAATTCTCGGCGGGGAACTTCCAGTTGCTGGGCACCATCCATTTCTCGATCCCGCCGATAATCTCGGTACCGCCGTCGGACCCGTCCCAACCATCGAACAGGATGTCCAGGTAGGTCTTAAAGCCGCCGATATACTCCAGGAAGTCGGGCGCGTTGGGATCCCAAGTTGCCCAGATGCCGCCCTTGTAGTTGGTCATCTTGGGGACACGGATAAGGCTCCATTGGGATTTGTCCAATTCCTCGTGGTAGGCGTCCTTGTAGAAGGGCACACCGACCAGCGACCCATCGGTAGCAAAGCTCCAGCCGTGGTATGGACAGGTAAAGATGGGAGTGTTCCCCTCGTCGTACCGGCACACCTTCATGCCACGGTGCATGCACGAATTGAGGAATACGTGAACCTCGCCCTCTCGATCCCGGCAGAGGATTACGGATTCCTCGCCCATTGAGGACACGAAGAAGTCGCCCGGCTTGGACACCTGGCTCTCGTGGCCGACGAACAACCAGGCGCGGGTGAAGATGCGCTCCTGCTCTTCGGCGTAGATGTCAGCGTTGACGAATATCTCGCGGCTGACCATGCCATTGTCCTGGTCAACCAGGCCACTGTAGGCGCTGGGCTGGAACGTGATCGCCATCATTGTCCTCCGGGCGCGGCTTGCTTCGCCGCATGGTATCACAACCGTGCGGCGGTCAGTCGCTCCGCAGCTCGGTCTGCGCCAGAGATTCCAATATGCGCGCCACGACAGGGTAACCATCGTTGCCCCAGCCGGCCTCCTGCGCCTGGTGATATAGCCCGTTTGCCACGGACCCGGTGCCGGACGGTGCGTCTACACTCTCGGCCAATGCGCAGGCTAGGGCGACGTCTTTTGCCACTATGTCCAGGGTGCCACCAGCCTCGAACGTGCGGTTCAGGATTGAATTCGGTATTGCGTTGAACGCGCGGCTGGCGCCGGCGCTAACCGGGACGATCTCAGCCAGGACCGCAGGATCTACACCGCCAAGGCGGGCGATGAGCATGCCCTCGATGGCGGCGATGAGGTTGGTATAACCCATGTATTGTGTAGCAAGTTTGGCAACGCATCCCGCACCTGATTCGCCGACGTAAAACACCTGCGCGGACACCGTCTCCAGGATAGGCAGCACGCGATCGAAGATAGAACGCGGGCCACCAACCATCATCGTCATGTTGGGTGGTCGGCCGCTGACGGGAGCATCGAGCATGTGGAGACCTCGGGCGGCACAGGTATCCGCCACTTTTCGCGCGACGTCTGGGTCATTGGTGGTGGTATCGACCAGTACAGCTCCAGGCGACATTGCTGCCAGCACGGCTGCCTCATTACCCAGCAAGACAGATTCAACCTGTGTTGGACCGGGCAACGAAGTCCATACAACCCCGCAGCCGTCAACCGCCTCCTCTGCGCTGGACGCCCAACTCGCTCCTCGCTCGATCAGCGGATCGGCGGCTTCGAGGCGGATGTCGTGCACGGTCAAAGGGACGCCTGCGTCAAAGAGGCAACCGGCCATCAAACTACCCATGGTGCCCACGCCGATAAACGCCTGTCGGGTCGCCGATGCCATGATGCTCTCCTTGGAACGGGGCCGCTCCGTTTGACTTGGTCCCGACGCGCTCCACGTTATTGGCGTCGGTTTTGATCCTCGCCAGCCGCAGATGGATCAATACACCGCAGCGCATGCAGGTAGAATGGTATGAAAGACGGCTTGCTGGTCAAACCGGGCTTTGTACTGATCGGAAATTTCGCGAACGGATACGAGCCCGGCTTCGGCGCCGTCAAGCGGAATCAACACATTCAACAGCTTTGTGGATTCCCGGTACGGCCGACCCTCAGCGGCATCGAACCACTGACCGCGGGCGTCGAGCACGGTGAGGCCGTCAGGGAAGCGCGGCGTCACTGTATCGGCCAGAAACGCGTTCCATTCGTCTTCGGTTACGGTGCTGCCATCTCCCTTTTCCTGCCCGAAATAAACGTTCAATTCAGTGAATGTGCCCATCCCTTCGGGGCAAGAAGACTGGCCGCCGGCGATGCATCCCACACCGAAGAGGAGGAGCAACGCGGAGGCGGCCAGAAGTATCGTGGCCGATCGCATCCTACTCGTAGTGGTCGACCAGCGGTATCTCGTGGAGGGCGGGTATCACCTCGCGCCCGATGAGTTCGATGGAGCGCATCACGTCCTCGTGGTCCATGGCGCCCTCGTTGCCATAGATGTGGAGGTAGCCCGGATTGAGACGCTCGATGATCATGGAGAGCTTTTCGCGCACGGTGTCGGGACTGCCCACGATGATGTTGTTGGCTTCCTGTAGTTCCTCGTAGGTCATCATCCGGCCGAAACCGCCGGCGCCCGGAAGGGTGCGCTGGATGCTGACGGCCTCGCGCGACTGGTAGCCGGGCGGGTCGTTGTGCTCACGAGGACCGCGGTTGCGGTGTTCCTGGGTCCAAAGGAATTCGCGGCCCAGTTCCTGGGCTTTTTCGTCGGTGTCGGCGCAGAAGACGCGCAGCAGGTAGCCGAAGTGCTCCGGCCCGGGTTGGAATCCGGTCTCCTTGGCGGTGTCGATGTATACGTCCCGCAGGCGGTGGGTGTGTTCCAGCAGGGAACCCAGGTTCATGTAGGGGTGCTGGTGGGTCGCGGCCCACACTACGGACTCGGGACTGCTAAAGCCAGGGAACCAGATGGGCGGATGGGGCTTCTGCATGGGAAGAACCCAGGGGTTGACCTTCCGGTAGTGGTAGTACTCGCCCTCGTAGCGGAACGGCCCGGGCTCCGTCCAGCACTTGATAATCAGGTCGTGGGCTTCCTCGAACCGGTCCCGGTTTTGGGGCGGCGCAACGCCGCCTTGCAGGGTCTCCACCGCAGTGCCGCGCACAAATCCGGATATGATTCGGCCGCCGGATATGCAGTCCAGCATTGCGATCTCTTCGGCCATGCGGATAGGATCGTTGATTGCGATTACGTTCCCCAGGATCGCGATCTTGGTATTGCGAGTGACCTTGGAAATGACAGCGGCGTCGATGTTGACGGCCGGTTTCATGCACCAGTACGAAGCATGGTGCTCGTTGGACATGATGCCGTCGAAGCCGTTCTGATCGGCGCAGGCGTACTGTTCGTGGTATTGGTTGTAGAGCACGTGGGCCTTTTCGGGGTCGAAATGGGAGTTGGGGAAATCCAGTCGTCCCGATTCGAACTGCTCAACGTCCTCGTCGGTGACGTGGCCGTAGGGCTGCTCCGAGAACCAGAATATTTCAACCTTATCCTTGGGCATGGGGACCTCCTCGCCACGGTTGGCAGGTCGAGTAGCGCGTTGGCACGGGTGCGGGATGGCGTCAGTATAGGCAAGCCCATCGATGCGGGCAAGCAAAGCGACAACAACGGCTAACCGGCGGCATCATTCGGTGGGGATCCTGGGGTTGAATATGCGCCCGTACTGGACGAAAGCCACGACGGTCAGTATCACCAGGATGCACAAGCTAATGTCCCACAACGTGGAAACCACCAACCACGCCCAACTCTCGGCCGCAAATTCGGTAGCCAGTACGTTGACCGCGACCGCCGCGACGATGCGGGGAACAACCACGCACGCCAAAACCAGCAGCAATCGCCACCGATTTAGAGCGAGCCACCTTTTCATGTCGGTTCAGGGGATTTCGGCTATCGGCCCTGGAACCACGCCTGACGTTTCTGGGAGAAGGCGCGAATCCCTTCCTGGAAATCGCCGGTCAACCCGATATTGGCGATGGCGTCGGTCTCCGCCTCCAGCTGCGTGGACAGGTCGGCTTCCCAGCTACCGTCGAAAAGCGCTTTGACGCGCCCGTATGCCTGGGTCGGTCCCTGGGCCAACCGATCGGCGGTTTCCATGGCGTGGCGTTCAAAATGGGAAGCGTCGAACACCTGGCTGACCAACCCCAATTCCAGTGCGTACTGGGCGCCGATGGGTTGTCGGGCTAGATAGATTTCCATGGCGCGGCCCTGACCAACGATGCGCGGCAACATATAGGTGGATCCGCCGTCCGCCGTGCAACCGATGTTGGCGTAGGCCAGCAGGAACCGGGCATCGGCCGAGGCCACCCTCAGGTCGCAGGCGAGAGCCAAGCTGAAGCCGGCGCCGGCCGCGACGCCATTCACCGCCGCGATCACCGGTTTGTCCAATGTGCGAATGGCCATGATCACATCGTTGTGCAGCGAGTCTGCCAGTCCGCGGAGGTGTTCCGATAGCCCTTCGGGTCCGCCCTCATCCAGTTGCGCCGCAAAATCCCGCACGTCGGCGCCGGCACAAAAAGCGCCGTCGGTTCCGGTCAACATGACGGCGCGAACGTCTCTCGCCGACGCTGCGGTCAAGGCTTGGCCCAGGTCGGAGATCATGTCGGGAGACAGAGCGTTGCGAGCCTCCGGGCGGTTCAGACGTATCACGGCCAATGAAGCACTGCGCTCGAGCAAAACATGCTGGTTTATACTTGTCATCAGAAACCTCCCGATAGCCGGCTGTTTCGCGGAGTAGGGTATGGAAAAACATCAGGCATCAGCCCGGTCGGGACCGGGGCCGATGCCTGGAGTTGGTCGTCTGTTTTGGGTTGATTGGGCCGGACTAGCGCGTCACCGCTCCTTCGGACGCCGAGGACACCAACTTGGCGTACTTGGCCAGGACACCTGTGGTGTACTTGGGCTCCATGGGGCGCCAGGCAGCACGCCGGTCGGTCATCTCTTCTTCGCTGATGCGGGCGTCCAAGCGGCGGTTTGGGATGTCGAGGGTGATGATGTCGCCTTCGCGCAACAGGCCGATGGGCCCGCCGACCATTGCCTCGGGAGCGACGTGGCCGACCATGGGGCCGTGGGACGCGCCGGAGAAACGACCGTCGGTTACCAAAGCGACCGAATCACCGAGACCCTGACCGATGAGCGCGCTAGTAACGGCGAGCATTTCGCGCATGCCGGGGCCGCCCTTCGGGCCCTCGTAGCGGATGACGACGATATCTCCGTCCTTGATCTCGCCGCGCTGGATTGCCTGGAAGGCAGGCTCCTCCTGTTCGAACACTCGGGCTGGTCCTTCGTAGACCTTTTCCTGGTGGCCGGCGACCTTAATGACGGCACCGTCGGGTGCGAGATTGCCGCGCAGGATGGCGAGGCCGCCAGTGGGGCTGCGCGGGGCATCGGTCGTATAAATCACCGGCTGGTCGTCGACGATGGTGGCGGCGTTGATGTTCTCCGCGAGGGTCTTGCCGTTCACCGTCATCTCGTCGCCGTACAGCAGTCCGGCATCCAGCAATCGCTTGCCGATGAGGGCGACGCCGCCGTACTTACTGAGGTCGGCCATAACGTAGCGGCCACCCGGTTTCATGTCGGCGATATATGGGGTGTTGCGTCCGATGCGGTCAAAGTCCTCGAGGGTGAGGTCGACGTCAGCCTCGCGGGCGATGGCCATGAGGTGGAGGACCGCGTTGGTGGAGCCACCCATGGCTACGACCACGGTGATGGCGTTTTCAAATGCGCGGCGCGTGAGGATGTCGCGGGGGCGGACGCCTTCTTCCAGCATTCGCATGACGGCTTCGCCGGCTTGGCGCGCTTCGTCTGCCTTCCTGGGATCGACGGCGGTGAGAGAAGCATCGCCTGGGAGGGACAAACCCATGACCTCGATGGCGGTGGACATTGTGTTGGCGGTGAACAAACCTCCACAGGCACCCTCGCCGGGGCAGGCTGCGCACTCCAAGTCAGTGAGTTCCGATTCAGTGATTCGTCCGGCAGCCCAGGCGCCAACAGCCTCGAAAACGTCCTGGATGTTGATATCCTGACCGTTGTATTGGCCCGGCAGGATGCTGCCGCCGTAGACGAAAACGCTGGGGATATTGAGGCGGGCCATGGCCATCACGCAACCGGGCATGTTCTTGTCGCAGCCGCCCACAGTGACGAGGCCGTCCATTCGCTGTCCGAACGCGACGGTCTCGATGGAGTCAGCGATCACTTCCCGACTCACGAGGGATGCCTTCATGCCCTCGGTGCCCATGGAGATACCGTCGCTGACGGTGATGGTGCCGAACTCGAAGGGTGTCCCGTTGGCCCCACGGATGCCCTCCTTGGCGGCGGCGGCCCAGCGGTCAAGGTGGACGTTGCAAGGGGTCACGTCGCTGGCAAGGTTGGCGATGGCGACGAATGGCTTGGACAGATCGTCGTCGGTGAGACCCATCGCCCTCAGGTACGAGCGAGCGGGGGCGCGGTTCGGCCCGTCGGTGATGTCGCTGCTGCGATGCTTGAATAAGGCGGTGGGGCTGCGAGTAATGGTGGTCAAAAGGGCCTCCTCATGGTGAAACGGCGAAAATCAATAGCGTGGTGCGATTATAGGTTGGGCCCTCATAAGCGGCAAGCGAGTGTATTTGGCGTGACCTAATAATCGACTGGCGGCGCTTCGGCACCGGGCGGGAGCAATTGGTACTCGAGCACGGTATTTGATTTGGTCAGCGTCAGTTCGCCATGTTGATCAATGTCATAGGTAGATTCACGGGCGATCAGTGGAGCGCTTTCCACAATCTCCAGCCTTTGTACTTCCGTGTCCGTTGACCATTCGTAGATCAGACTTTCCCACCCGTGCAGGTTGCCACGCCCCTTGAATTCCGCGCCGGCGCGTTCGGCAAAGTCTGCCGTTTCCCACGCCTGGCTCAGCCAAGCCGTCAGCTTTTGGTGGCCGTAGGTCGTAGTCATGTCCATCGTTTCGGGGCCGTCGGGGAAGTGTAGGGTGGACACGGCAGTGGTGATGGTTCCATCGGGGTCGGCGCCCAACCACATTTCGGTTTCGAAATGCCCAGGGAGATTGCCGGACGGTTCGCTTTGGTACTGCTCGGTCTTGAACCATAACAATCTGCCGTCGGCTATGCCATCCCGCAAGATTGTTTGATGTTCCTCGGCATCGAGCGAGATGAGGTCCGCCACCGTTATGGCCGAGGGGTCGGCGCATGCCAACCGTGACGTGGTCAACAGGATGCCCGTGAGCAGCGCCCACCTCGCCGGGCCGACGCGATGGGCGCTAGGGGTCACAGTTCGACGACCATTTGCAGTTCATTGGTGGGACGGCACAGGGCTTCAAAGGCGCCCTGAATGCCGTCCAGGGGCACGAAGTTGGTGGCCGACAGCATGTGATCCACGGACACCCGGCCGGTTCGCATCAAGTCCAGTGCGATTTGCCAGTCCTCGGGCAGCGTGCCGAACGAGGACTGCATTCGGACTTCTCGGGCCATCCAGTTGGGCGGCATGACAGGTGTTGGTTCCCAGGCGATGGCGATCATGACGACCTGACCGCCGCGGGCGCAGAGGTCCAGGCCCTGCTCCAAGGTGGACGGAGCGGCGGCGCACTCAAACACCACCTGAGGGCCGGCGCCGCCGGTCAACTCGACCACCCGGGCCTCGAAATCGGAGTCGATGGGGTTCAGCACGGCGTCCGCACCCAACTGACGGGCGGCCTCGGCGCGGCCGGGTGCGGGCTCGGAGACGATTACGGTGGTAGCGCCGGCGGCGCGAGCGGTCTGCATGCACAGGAGACCGATGGGGCCAGCGCCGAGGACCAGGACAGAGTCGCCCAGCTTGATGTCGGACAATCGCACGGCGTGGACGGTGACGGCGCAGGGTTCACACAATGCGGCCTGTTCGTCGGTGACGTCGTCGGGAACGGGAGTAGGCTCCCACTCGTTGAGCAGGACGTATTCGGCGTAACCGCGAGGTCGTGGGTTTTGCTGGAAACCCATGGTTCGGTAGTTGAACCTGGGATGGGTACGGGTGGCAGACCCGCCGCCGGGTGGGGGATGACCACCGCCGCCGACGACCCGATCACCCACGCGCCACCGACTCACGTCGGGACCCACGTCGACGATGGAGCCGGTGTATTCGTGGCCCATGACCGCGCCGGGTTGGGCCAGGTCGTACATGAAGGCGTGAACGTCGGTGCCACAGATTGCCGAATATTTGACGCGCATCACGACCTGGCTCGGGCCAGGCGTCGGATCGGGCAACTCCTCGACCTGCAAAACCTGCTCGCCCTTGTAAACCGCAGCCCTCATGGCGTTGTCCCTCCGAATTCAGATGATGGCGCAAGAATAGCACAGAGCCTTACGGGAGAGCCGGGGCGACGCGTTCACATCAGCGGGAGGTCGGTGGAAAAGGTGGGTGGTTATGTGTGGCCATAAATCCGGTATGGCGCGTGCATGTCGGCGGACTTCCGGTATGTGTCGCTCGGGGTCGAGGTCGGGAGCTACAAGGAAAACCCCCGACTGGAAATCCTGCCGGGGGTTGGATACGGTCGTCAGGATTGAATCGCGCCTGAAGCCAGATTTCACCTACTGGCGCGGTTCGATCCACTCGTAGCCGTTTATGTTGCGGATGTCGCCGTAGAACAGATTTTCGCTCCACGATTTGTCATCAATGTTGGGTCCCACTGCCCACACCGCACTCCACATATACAGGGAGGCGTAGATGGACTCGTCGTACATGAACATGCCCGTCTCGGTCTCCAGCTTGGTGCGCTCTTCCAGGGTGACGGCGCTCTGGGCGCGGATGGTGATGTCGTCCAGGAAGGGGTGGGTATGCCTGACGAAGCTGCCCCGATTCTGCAGGGCGTTGTACAGGCGGGCCGGGGTATTGGAAGGCGAGGTTGCGTGGTTGGTGGCCCCGTTGAAGGTACGCCCGATCACCGTGGGCCGGTAGGTGCCGTAGGGCAGATTCTGCAACTTCACGTCGATCCCGATGTCTTCCCACATGACGGCGATGGCCTCGGCCACTTCAACCTCAGCGGGGGCGCCGCGGAGCGCGGGAACCAGCGTAATGCTGAATCCTTCTTCACCGTAGCCGGTCTCGGCCATCAAAGCCTTGGCTCCCTCCAGGTCATATTCCAGCATCGGGATGTCGGGGAACCGGTGCGCCGAGTAGCTGTAGCCGCCAACGCCCACGGGTGACCGCATGGCGTAGCCCTGCAAAAGGGTCTCCACGATGGTCTGCGTGTCGATGGCTTTCACCATGGCCTGGCGCACTTTCTTGGCCTGCTCCCACTCCGGCGAGCCAATTTCCGTATTGGACGAAACCCAGGGCAGGTCAGGGTCATAAGCGGCCTCCTGGTCGGAAGTGCCCACGTTGAAGTACAGCCCGCCGTGGAAGTGCAGCAGCATTTCGCCGGCCGCCTGGTCGGGCACTATCATCAGCTTGGCCCCTTCCATCGCCTGGACCAGTGGGATGGAGTCGAAGGCCATCACGAAGGTATCCAGATTTCCGGTTTGGAACCCGGCCAGCCTGGTGGATTGCTCGGGGATTTCCTGGAATTCCAACTCGGCGAAGAAGGGAGTCTGGCGCCAGTGGTCCTGGACCGCCTTCATCCGCCAGAATTGGGCGGGGCGATGATCAACGATTTCCCACGGACCGGTGGCAGCGATGTCCTTATCCGCAGCTTCGATCCCAATTTCATCCGACTGCTTCTTGCTGACCACCCAAGTGGCGATTCCCGATGGGACCCGGTGGAACTCGGACATGATCACGTCGGGCATAGGGTCGCCGGTGTTGACCATGAGGGTGTGGCTGTCCACAATCTCGATGCTGCCCTCGGGGTGGTCCCAGAACCGTTGGAGGGCACTGGCCCGGGCGTGCTTGGTGTTGGTGATCCAATGGGAATAGGAATACACCACGTCTTCGGCAGTCATTTCACCGTATCCCTTGTGGAATTGCACACCCTTGCGGAGATTGAAAGTCCAGGTAGCAAAGTCGTCGGAGATGCTCCAGGACTCGGTCAGCAACGGTTCCGCCACCAGGTTGCTGTTCCACTGCATCAGGCCTTCCACGACGGGGGCCGTGGATATGACGAACAGTTGGGGGTTGACCGAATGGGCGGGGTGCCCGCTGAAGATGTTGATCTCCTCTTGGCCCATGGTGATTTTGCCCGCCGGTTCCATAGCCATCTGCGGCGCCGCCTCGGTGGCGGACGGCATTGCCGTCGGCGCTACCTGAGGCTGAGACTGCTGGGCCTGTTGAGCCGGCTGGGCGGGCTGCGCAGCCGATCCGGTGGACCCACTGGCGGGTTGCTGTGGGGCCTGCTGCTGGGCGGCCATGGCGGTGGGCGCGGCGGGCGCCGCTTGCCCAGCATCCTCAGCCGGAGCGGCGCCCCCACAGGCGACTATGACCGTCACAGCTAACGCCGTCAGGGCCAGTGCCCCGAGGCTTCCTTTGAAAACCTGAATACGGTACATATCCCTTACCTCCGGAAAAAGTTGGCGGTTTAGTGTTCCGTCGAACACCCTGGATGAGGTTTAGGCGCAGGGGACGGATTTGGGAAAATCGACGACTAACCGGTTGCTCAACCCCGCGGTTGCCGCTCCGTGCGAGTGGCCGTGTCATCGGTAGCGTGACCCGGTGTTTCCGAGCGGTCGCCGAACCAAATTCAAGATTGGCGGCCTTGTGTCCCGAGGATTACCGCGAGAGGGGCGTCGAACTCCGATTAGCGGGAACGGCACCTAAGCGGATTTCAACTTTGTTGCGCTACCATATCACGGTGTTTAGCAAGTGTATAGGCAGATATTTATAATTATCGTCGCAAGAGAATATTATTGGGACGTATTACGTAATCCCGAATCATCCTAGTGACTGGGTCGCATGCCTGCGCGCCCACACAGTGGAATGAAGCGGCACTTTCGCGGCGTCACACCGAACGATGGGGCGCAGGTTGGGTAGGCCGAGGTTTATTGGCGAAGTCCCGCTCAGCGGGATTGCCGAACTGAGGGGCGAGCGGCGGTCGCCGTCAGACTTCGCGAAACAGATGGCGTTATGACGGGTGCAGGGGGCGGTACTCGAACCAGCCAGGTTACGGCGTGATGGAACCGTTGCGGTTGCCGACGTTAGACCGTCCGTCTGACCCTATGGGGACGCCTGAACCTTTCGGGCAACTTGGTCAAGGGCCTGGCCGGTGGCTACGCCATTCCCGACTCGAGTGAGGCGAAGGAACGGTTGCCGGATTCGGCGATTCGGTTGGCGGCGAGTGAGGATGCGGTAGTTGCGACGGTTGGGGTGGCGGTGCGCTATGGCGCTACCATTGGACGTACATGGGCATCGACGAACCTTTCTGCTTACAACTGGAACTACGAGATGGCCTTCCGGCTCTGGTGAAGGATCGGCGATGGCTTTACCACAGGTCGAGCGCGGTGGGTCCTCTATGCGAACCGGCGGTTGGTCCACCGCGAACAGGTTCTGGCACCTGCCAGACTGCACTGGTGAAGGTCCAGTCACCCATGCGATGCCTGATCAATCTGTTACTTATCACCTTCACGCGCAGCGGCAGGGATGCGGAATATCTTCCGCTGGTATTTCATCGGGCGGATTCGCTCCGGGCACGAATCCAGAGCATTGTGAGCACCATGTCGCGGGGTCGACAAGCCAGCAAATCGCGCCAATCTCTTGCCGCTGTTCCATTAACACTTCGAACTTCTCCATGTCATCCCAACTCGGCGTTCCTTGGAGTATCAGGGCCCCTGTGGCTTGCATTAGGGATAGCAGGGTTTTGTCTATTGCGCCCGTCAATCCTTGGTTGCTTGGACCTGTGAGAAGTACCTCGTTTCCTCTGTTGTCAAAGACGGGGTGTCCTGTATTCGATGAGGCGTGTGTTTTTTGGCTCGCAAAGCGGAAATACGGGCGTGGCTTCCAAGCATATGACGAGAAAGCAGACTCTTCAATCGCGGCGAAAGTGTCATGTCCGCTCCAACTGTACTCAGTGAAGCGACGCTTGCTCTTAAAGCCGTGCGTTTGTCTGACTGCTGCTTCGTAGTCGGTGGCACGTTGATGCAGTTCGGCCAGTTCACTTTTCGATGGCGCTTCGGAGTGCCCCTCGGGGATCGACTTGGCTAGGTTGTATTTTTCGTAGACTGCGCTCTGTCCGTATAGCACCGCGGTCTCAGGGTGCTCCGATATAAACATGATTATCGTTGCCAGTTCGTGGCAGGTTCGCCATTCGGCAATGGCTTCTTCGCCAAGTCCAGAGAATGCCAGGGTGTTAACAGCGCGTGCCTGCCTGCATATTCGGGCGTGCAACATTCGCATGACACCCGCCACTTCTGGCGCCATACCCTTGAAACACTCGGCGTCAGGGTTGACTCCGAACGATTCGGCCAGCGAAATGGTGTCGGCCATTGCTTCCAATAATTCTCCCCAGTGAGCATCGAATTGTCGCCAGAAACGCTCATGCACATCAGGGAAAATTTTGGGGCGTGGGTCGCGTTTCTTGCGACGATTGCTCATTGGCATTGATGGTGTCTCCGCGTAGTGCGTCACCTCTTTGTCAACCAGAGATGTGCTTGGATGCAAATTATCTCGGTTTATTCCGAGCCAGTGAGAACCTCCAATGGCTTGGGCAAGGATTTGATCGCTGGAGCCAGATGTTCGGATGCGTGATGGATTGAAACGCCAATCGGGCACCGGAATCCGTCCAAGGCGTGGTCGATTTCCCAATATCCCACAAAGTCGCCGGAGTGGGATACCAACGCGGGGTCGTCGATGGTCTCCCCTATCGTCAGGGTGTCGTTGATGGGGTCATACCCCTTTTGCAAGGAGAGGAAGACGGAGGCACCGATGATTGTGAGAGCCGCAATGTCCTGTCCGTCGTCGTCGGTCAGATGAAGGACGGTGCCGGGATGGCGCATGAGCTCGTCGCCGACCACAAGGGGTCGCCCGTCTGACATGTGAAGAACGTCGTCTTTGATGTCGTAAGTCGTTTTCATTTCTGTTCCTCCAAATCCCTACACCGTTGTTCAAAGTAGGAACGCGAGCCTCGATTCCAGTGGGTGGTCGCGGTCCGGTCGGGATATGCTGCCACCACTCTATCGCCGTCTGATGATACGGCCACGCGAATCATTCTATCCGATCCTCTGACGAATCCCCAATGCGTCTGGGTACGACTGCCGCGGGAGTCGATGCAGTCACCTCTGATGGACCAATTGTCGAGGACACTTCTGATTTTAGCAGCGGTAATGCCGGGGTGGGTATCGTTCCTCACGTGGTCTGTAACGGTGAAAGTTCGTCCGCCGGCTGTGATGGTTTTCGGCAGGCGCCTGGAACCGCAGCTTGGACAATTGTTGCGTTGGCTCGGAGTCTGTTTGCGCCGGCAGTTGGCGCCGCAACGATGGCTCATGTTCTATGGGTTCCTTTCGTGCTGCTGCTGAAGCATCAGCAGATGAGATTTGGCGACGGTAAGAGAGGGGCCCGTAGAACAATTGTACCCGATGCTGTGAGTGGTAGTTGATGCGCGCAGATACGCTGTGGGGTCTTGGCGATGTGAGTAGGCGTAACGGTCCTGCTGGTTGAGTAAGAGCGAGGTGCTGTTATGGTCCCCAATGGAGAGGACGGACAATATGAAGCCCTGCTCGAGGCGCTGTCCTCAAGCAGGGCTTCATCGAGTTGTAGAACGCGCGGTTATGCGAGATATCGGCGAGCCCGTTTTGCGCCGCTCCTACTCCCTCTCCAGACCAGGAGGGCGATGATCCAGAGACCGGCGGCGGCGATGGCGACCGCGGAGGCGATAGCCCACCCATCCACCCAGGCCGGGACGACGCCCATCGTGTGGTATAGCACAGTGCTGACGATGGCGCCTGTGCCCGCTACAGGAAGGGAAGCCTCGGAGAGGGTTTGACGCCATCGAGGCCATGACCACACGGCCACCCAGCGGGAGGCGATACTGGCATAGCAGCGACGCCAGACCGCCGGCGCCCAGCGGTGGATGACTCTCCATATGCTCTGCGCATGTTCGGCTGCCGTCCAGATGATGCGGACAATAAGTTGGGCGATTATCTCCTCAATCATAAAACATGAGTCATCCCGGATTTTAGAAAATGGGGAAACTGTCGCTGTAAGGGGCTGATCAGAGAAGCCCTCTTCTGGTGAAGTGGGAGTGAGCAAACTCCAAACCACCGAAGGGGGCTTCTTTATGTTGCAGCAAGGGGCGGGCCAGGAGCAAGGGCAACAGGTTGCGGATCTGTTGGGATTGTTCATCGGGCCATTGGAAACCTGGCTGAACCATCGACTGGATCGGCGATTGGTGCGCACCTTTCTGCTGACCCTGGTGGCCATGGTGCGGATGCGCCACAATCGTTACGGGTTGCTCTTGAGCGAGTTGGGCGCTCACATCATTAGTCCCGACCGTGCGCCGGCGGGGACCAAGCGTCTCAGCAATCTGCTGCGCTCATCCAAGTGGTCCCATACTCTCCTGGAAGAGTTTCTTTGGCATGATGCCGACCGGCGGCTTACGGAGTTGGCCGCCGCAGGGGAAGGGGCATTGGCCATCTGGGATGAGAGTGTCCTGGAGAAGCCGGAGAGCATCGCCCTGGAGGGGTTGTGTCCGGTGCGCTCCAGCAAGGCGGCCCGTCTCAAGCGGATCAAGCCGGGCTACTACAACCCTCCGGGAGGACCGCCCGTATTCGTGCCGGGGATGCAGTGGCTCACGGTGATAGTGGCTGGGATGGCGGGCGCGCCCACCCTGGCTGCCATGGGTTGGTGGACCAGCCGAGGTCCCCTGGCCAGCCACCGGCGAGCGCAGGCCGTCACACTGCTGGCCCAATGCGCCCAGCGCTGGCAGCAACAGGTGATCCACCTTTTTGATCGGGGCTACGCTGGCGCTCCCTGGCTGGAGGAACTGACCCAACGTCAACTCTGCTTCATCATGCGCTGGCCTACCCGCCATCGCCTGGTGGATGCCTTGGGCCAGGAGCGTTTCCCAGGGCAGATCTCCCGAGGCAAACGCTCCCAGGACCACCGCATGATCTGGGACTACAACCGTCGACAGTACCGCAAAACCGGCATCCTGACCGTGCCAGTACACCACCCCCAGTTGGATCATCCCCTATGGCTGGTGGTCTCCAGACCCGGTACGGGACGAACACCCTGGTACCTGCTGACCAACCAGCCCATTGCTTCCGTTGACGACGCCTGGCGGGTGGTCATGGCCTACGCTCGCCGCTGGCAGGTAGAGCTGTGCTACCGAGCTTGCAAGACCGACCTGGCCATGGAAAGCCCCCGCCTCTGGTTCTGGGAAAACCGCCTCAAACTCCTGCTCATGGCCTCTCTGGTCTATGCCTTCCTCCTCCACCTGCTCACGCCAAGCCGCCAATCTCTCGTCCAAAGCCTAATCAGAAACTGGTGCCACCGAACCGGGGAGCGGTACCGACAAGCCAAATTACCGCTCCCCAGGCTTCGCTCCGCACTCAGTACCCTCTGGCTAACCCACCCACCGTCCTTCCCTCACCTCAACCCAAATTCGGGATGACTCATGTTTCAGACTTGCAGTCGGTTCCATGGCTGCAGTAAGATGCCGGCCGCCCCGGTGCTGAGAGAGTTCTGAGTGCTTAAAAATCCGGGCGAACCCGGACTCGCCTCTTTGGTGGTCCGAACCCGGTCCCGCTATGTGACTAGCGGGACCGATTTCGTGTGACTACCGTGAGGCTACCACCGAGCTGTGGCCAGGGACAACGACTGAACGTTGCTCGCATCAAATTCAGGGGCTGATGGCGGGTCGTAGCAACGGTAGCGAGGCCATAACGGGGTTTCCTGGACACTCAACCCCGGTGACTGTTCTCCATTTGCTCGCCGGCTGACGGATGCCGCGTCAGGTACAACGTCGCGGTGCCGCAACCTGGACGGGCCTGTCGTCAGGGTGTTCCTACAATTGAACATCGCCGGCCAGTACGTGCAGTGGTAAAGAAAAAACCTGCCTTATCGGCAGGTTGGTGGCGAATAACAACTCTGGTAGCCGTAATTCGTAAACAATGGCGGCGAATATTGTCAGAAAGCATCACCATTGGACGTACATGGGCGTCAACGGAAAGATGGACTTATACGTTGCTCCTACGGATTCCTGACGGTACTTGGCCAATCCCCGAACTGCGTGGCAGATGGCGCGACTCGAAGTTGAGCAATGACCGGTCCCAGGAAAGCGATTATCCTCAGAGTGTGTAAGTCTCTGCCTGCCTGGGTACGTCATCAGTGGTTGTCGTGGTCGATTGACGTCGACTGCTTGGTGCGCGGTGACGGTTTCACTGGTTCGACGCATCAAGACTTTGTGGCCCATGCTGACTACCACGATTGCGCGTTGTGGCAGATAACCGGAGACGGGACAACTCGAGGGGGGTTGCCCAGCCGGCCGGAGCTGCAATGGTTCGTTACATATCGCTGGTCGGAATGTACTTGTGAGGTCCCGATGGGGTGTGGACTCTGGAACAGCCGTTGGTTGTTTTGTCTGGCTGCCGGCCGAATATTGCCCCATCGGCGGCCCTATCGGTTCACCAGTTAGCTACTGACTGAATCGTAGACCATCCACGGATCGAGCCACTCATGAACTATATCCGCAGCGGATCCGGCTGCACATCGGGCCAGTCGCCGACACCGCTGGCGTGGTGGGTCAGAACCCGCTGTCCCGCGTAGACCGTGTCGGCGTCCAGCGTCCCGCTGCGGAGTTCACGACGGTGGCCCTGATGTAGGCGTCGCCGCCTTCGGTGAACTGCTTGTACTGGGCGGAGTAGTAGTGGACCCTTGCTCCGCTGACGGACACGGCGTCACGGCTCCCTGCGAGGTTGCCCGAGCTGTCCATTGTGTCAGGGATGGCGACGTTTCCCACCTTGCCGGGTTGGGCGGACCTGGCCTCCTTGAGCGTGACCGCATCGTAGTTCCAAGGCCCCAACCAGTGGAAGCTGGCGTCGTTGCCGACAGGGACCTCGTAGGTCTGTCCGTTGGCTAACTTGGTCATATGCCGAGTCCCGGTGGCCACGTCCGCACTTCGCTTTCGGTCCAGTCGCTGGCGTCGAGGACGCGGTGCGTTGCCTGGGAACCATTGACTTTGGCATCGGCGCTGAGCGAACCGCCGTCCGTCCACGCCATCCCAACCTTCCCGTTGCCGGCCAATACCGCCACATTGTTGGTGGCGCGGTTCCGCTGCGGATTGCGCATTCAAGCGCTAGCGCCGCGGTTCGTCGCGATTCGCATGAAGATCCGATTGCGCCGGAGTGCTGCTCAATGTGAGAGTAACAATTGAATGATCGGGGTCTTGTTCGTCCACCAAACCCGCAAGGCCGCCACCGCGGTTGTATCCTCTTCCGATCATCCGCCGGCGCGGTTGACGTTGTGGGCCCTGACCCGAACGGCGCGCATCGTGTTGCCTCTGAACTCTTCGAGGGTCGTACTGGTACTGCTGGGGAGCGTTGGCGGCTGTTAAACTGAAACACAGGCTGGCGCAACTGGAAACCGATGCGGCAGCAAGCCTGGCGCGGCAGTGTTTGGGTCGAAGAAGTCGCGGCGAAAGCGGTATCAACCGACGGCCAACGGTCACAAAAGTGGCAAGGATTGGCTCGCGGACCGCCAGGATGCCTGCAGCGATGAGCGCTCCCTGATGTGCAGCCGGAATGAAAACCCGTGTTGCTGACTTGGTGTGGACGGAATTGCAAACGATGATTCACTCGCGCTGCAATTGAGGACGCTGGAGCGCATGGTGGTCCGACAAGGAAGGCGTCTGACTATCCTCGGTGTGTGCTTTGCCTGCGGTATTGAGCGGATACTGGAAACGTCGGTGAACCACGGGAACTAAACCCGGACTGGTCTGAAGACGTATGACCAGGGAGTTTTGGACGAATCTCAGGTTGCTGTTTGCTGGTCCATCATCGCTATTGAGGACCGAAAGTGTTGTCTTCGGACGGCCAATTGTGGCGCCTGATCTGCCGCAGCAACTCGATGGAGCGCTGGTCCAGGTCTTCGGTTCCCTGAGGAGCGCCTTGGCGCCCGGTGAAGAAGTCCTCGTAACCTCGGGCGAGCCCCCGCAGCTCTGCCATGGTCAGTTCCAACGCGCCGTCGGGCGTGGTCAGATATCCAACGGCCAGGGCGTCGACGACGACGAATAGCCCATCTGCCTTCCCGTCGCAATCCCATGCTGGAAATGAGCGGATGAGGTTGGCGAAATATTCCGGGTCAGCCAGGGTGGTCAGCGGTTTCGGGTCTTCATCCTGGGCATCGTCGATCATGGCATCGTCGACCATGGTGCGACTGACGCGCCGGTCCATTTCGTCGACGAGGGCGAGGGCGATGTCCACCATGAGTTCTTCAGAAGGGTTTTGTTCCGTGATCACCGCCGCGGTGGCGTCGTAGTTGAGGGTGAAGTGGAAGAGCTCCCCAGCCAGGGGGTCGTGGTGGTTGGGAATGAGCCGGTGCCACACCGGGACCCGTACTCCGCCGTGTGAGACCGCTGTTGCAAGGGCGTTGGATTCCAGTCCGGTTCCCCGGGTGGAGCCGCTCAGTTCAGGTCGCTGGGCCGCCATCGCCTGCACTCGAATGATCAGCATCTCGACGGTTTTTGGGGTTTCTTCCAGGACCACGGCCATCATGCGGCAGCAGTCGCGGATGTCGTTTCGGGCCAGCGCCGGGTTGCGGCGGAGGATGCGGGTCAGCCTGGCGCGGTCGCGGGCGATGACGAGCAGGGAATCGCCGAGGCGTGCCTCGATGCTTCCGTCAGCTTCCCTGATGAAACGGGTCGCGGGCGCTCCGGTATACCACGAGATGCGGTGGACGTCTTCCTCGGCGCTGGCCCGGGTGTCGCCCTGCAGTTCGATGGTGACCGCCATCATTGACAGGCGGGGTTCGGGCTGGAGTGTTTGATCGGGTGCGGTCATCTTCATTCTCCTTTGGTTTGTGTTCAGAAGTTCTCGGAAGTCATGAGCGCCGCGCCACTGGAGGGCCGAGTTGCAGTTACTGCGGCGTTCCGCCAGAGCGGCGCGTATGCGGATGTGATGATCCAGGCCACGTCAGCGGCGTAGCTGGATCATGCGGCCGGCGTCGCCGTGGGTCGGCGAGGATTCGACTGTTCTGGTTGGTAGAGGGTCAGTGCCGCCGGCTGGCCGTCCTTGGCAGGCTGCGCCGCGGTGGTGCGGGTTCCTCTGCCCGCGGTTCGGTCGACGGATCAGGAGTTGGAGCCCAGCATGCCAGTGAGGATGGAAACGGTGATCGCAGTGCCTCAGGCGGCGGAGGCTCATTGTTCCACTGCAATCGGGCATCGGTTGGATCCGTGCCCATCGAGCGGTTCCGCCCTTTTGGGTCAATCGTGATACGCTTACTCGCCTGCGCCAACGCTCTCGCGTGGCATTCTTCGGCGGGGTGCTACCTCAATTGCAACATCGGAACAATGGACGCCCAAAAGGAACTGCACGTGGCGTATCGGAATCCGTCCTCATCACCGGCGCCGCCGGCTTCGGCGGTTCCCATCTGGCTCGGGCACTGCTGGGGATGGGATACCGCGTAACGGGGCTGGACGTTACGCCGCCATCTCACGCCGGGCTGCTGGCGAGCGAGCTGGAAAACCCTAATTTCAACTATGTCTGGGGTAGCGTGCAGGACATTCGGCCGGAAGGCGTTGCGGGTCATTCAACTGTTGTGCATTTGGCCGCCCAGGCCGACGCCCCTCTGGCCTTCGGCTCTCCCCGTTACACCGTCGCGCAGAACATCGACGGGACGGTTGCCCTGCTAGAGGCGGTGCGCCACGCCGGCGGGGTGGAAAAGTTGATCTTTGCCGGTTCGGGCAATGAGGTCGGCCGGCCGCTGAATCTGCCGATTGACGAAGATCATCCGCTGACGCCCCACAACCCGTACGGCTTTTCGAAGGCGGCGGCGGAATTGGCGGTCTGGACGTGGCGCCGGGCCTACGGGATTCCAGCCGTGGTGATGAGTTCCGGAGTGGTCATCGGGCCGCAGATGCGGAGGGAGGTATTCATCTTCAAGTGGTTGTGGAACGCGCTGCACGGCATCCCCATCGTCGTGGAGGGAGGTCAGCAAACACGGGACGTGTCGTTCATAGACGACGTGGTGGCGGCGTGGCTGGTGGCCATCCAGGCGCCGGCGGACCAGGTGGTGGGAGAGAAGTTCTTCGTCTGCAGTGGGGAGGAGCACACGGTCGCCAAGCTGGCCGAATGGTGCCGCGACGCTGTTGGCGCTGGCGTGCCCATCGAGTACACGGACTACCGACCGGGCGAGAAGGGCCAACGGGAGGCTTTCACCGCCGAAAAAATCCGGCGAGCGCTGGGCCATACCCCGCGGGTTTCTGCCATGGAAGCCATTGGCCTAACCGCCGACTGGGCGAGAAGCCTCATGCAATCCTCGCCATCGGAAGCGCAAACGGTCTGACTGCTTCCAGACAACCAGGGTGTCCAAAAAATCAGGCCATTCGAACTCGCCGACTTTCAGGCCGTACAGGTGACCAACCAGGACTGCCAGCACCAGATCGTGGGTGACGAAAAGGCTGACCAGTCCTCGGTCCGCCAGATGGGGCCGGATGAGGTTCAACAGGAGTTCAACACCTTGGTCCGTTGCCCTCATGCCGGGCGGGGGTTCTTTCTCCGTCAACTGGCGTTGGGCCATCGCCTCGGGCCCGATTTCGAGCAGGATCGGTCCGGACACTTCCGGCGCGGCGACGAATGGGCCGGGATCGCCCAGCTTGTCGTCGGCGACGGCGGCGCCGTTCCAGCTGGCGCCTTCGATGATTGCCTGGGCGGTCTGCACGCAACGCGGCAGGGGGCTCGTGATCACTGCCGACGAGGACCGCGACGAAAGCGCGTTGCCCAGCCGGCGAGCGGAGTGTGTGCCACGTTCCGTCAGCGGGACGTCGTTTCCATAGGTTCCCGAGGCGATGGGTTCGCGTTCGGCGTGGCGGAGGACCAGGGCGACGTCAGCGTCGGTAGGAACGTCCGCCAGCAGCGCCAGGGTGCGCTGCACGCCGTCCCCCATGTTCACACTGCCTCAGCCCTGATGAGCGAGTTCACCCTGCGGGTGGGCCTGACGTCCGCCAACCGGAAGCCGGCTTCTCCGAGGAGTTGCTCGAAGTCGGCTAGCGTGCGTTCCCTGCCGCCGGTCATCACCAGCATGTTCAGGTCCAGTAGGCCGCCCGCATTGCCGGGTTCGTCCAGAAGCATCTCGATCAGGTACAGATGGCCGCCCGTGTCCATGACTGCACGCGCTCGCGCCAGGATGCGACGGGCGTCGTCGTCGGGCCAGTCGTGCAGCACACGGGCCAGTACGACCGCGTCGCTGTGCACTGGCCAGTTACGAAAGAGATCTCCGGCGACGAAATTGCAGCGCTTCTCGAATTCTGGAGGCGGGGCGAACAGGTCTGCGACCTCGGGCCGGTCCATGACGGTGGCAGTGAGGTTTGGGTACGCTCTCAGGAGGGCGAAGGCGAGTTCTCCGGTGCTGCCGCCGGCGTCCAGAATGGCCTCGTGCTGCCCGAAGTCCCAGATCTGGGGCAAGACGGAGTAGTCGTGCTTGGCGTAGGCAGCGAACGTCCGGTGGCTGGCCGCCAACACTACCGGTCGGTCTGACAGCCGGCCGAAGAAGTCTCGGGCCCCGTCCGTGGTTGCCGGCAATCCGGTTCGCAGGGATTCCGCCAGGTGTCGCCAGGCAGCGCTCGATTGGTCTCCCCAGTGGTTGGCCGCGTCGGCCAGGGACATCTCGTGGTCCGGTCGCAGGTGGGCGCCCTTCTGGGTGACGTGGTAAATGCCAGCGGCGTCCCGCCGCACCATTCCCATTTCCGACAACGATCTCAGGAGTCGCGTTCCGTTAGAGGGAGCCAGTTCCAACTTGGTCTCGAGGTCGGCAGCCGACGCCGGCAGCAGTTCGAACACCCCTAGTTCAACGGCGGCGCGGATGGCTTGGGTTCGCCAGATGCCCACCATGTCGCTTGACAGTTCCTCCAGCGGTGTTCCGGTTGGTTCCCTGAGGATGACTACGACATCGCCGTACTCACCGATGACGCTCAGGGAGCCGTCGTGGCCCGTCACCCTGGCTTGACCGTTATAGAAGGGCTCCACGTTGGCAAAACGTGCCTCGTACAGCGGACGGCCCGCGGTATCGACATGGTGCCAGCCATCAGCGTCGGCGGCGCGGGCATGGCCCTTGTGGAACACGTCCAGGTCCAGGAACCATTTCCCGTGCAGCAAACGGCCGTCCGGATCTACGTGGGTATGGCGGCCGACCTCGTCCTGGACTACGGCGTAGCCGTCCCTGAAATCTCCAGCGTACCGGTATCGTTCGGCGTAGGCTGGGCAACCATCGGGCAGGATGTGAAAGTACCGGCCGTTGCCGTCGCGTACGGGACATCGGCCTTCCTGGAAGTTGCCGCACCAAGCGTGGCGTTCCGGGTAGAGCGCTGCGCCGTCGGGACCGATGTGGCGCCAGCCGTCGTTGGCCTGAACTGCAGCGATGCCTTCGTAGAAGCCGAAGGCGCGTACGTACCGGAACTCGTAGACGGGAAGTCCGTCGGCGGCGATGTGGTAGGCGCCGCTGCCGTCGATGACGGGCGCCAGGCCAGGCGGGTGGAACTTCAGGACCTCCGTGAAACGGAGATCGTAGGCCGGCCGGCCTTGAAACAGGTGGTGGGTGCCGTCTCGGGCGACGGTGTATTCGCGCCAGATCTGGGTAGCCGTCATTGTGGCCGCCGCATGTTGCAGCCGCGGCACAGGGGCTTCGCCGCGTAGTTGCCCTGGAGATGCCGGTAAGCGGCGCTTTCCCAGATGTCGCGCAGACTCAGGGAGTTGAGGTTGCCGAAGTCCCCCAGCGTGCGTCGCAGCGCGTCCGGAGCGCAGCACGGGTTGAACCTGCCGTCGGCGGCCACCCACGCCTCCTGGCCCAGGAAGGGACACTCACCGCTGGGAGCGATGTCCTCGGTCGCGTGCTCATCCAGGGGGAAGATGTTATCCAGCAGGACCCGGTGCCCGTCAGGGAGACGAAAACGTTCAACAGTGGCTTGGGCGCGTGCCACGGCGTCGTTCCAGCGGGCTATGGCCTCGGGATCCCGCCGCATTGACTGGTTTCCCATCTTGGCGGCGTGTACCCACAGGTGATGTCCTTTCACCCGGTCCACGCCCAACTCAGCTGCCAGTTCGACCACGGCGGGCAGCTCGGCGTAGTTGACCTCCATGAACGTGAGCTGGAAGGTCACCCGGCAACGGTTGCCGCCGGCGGCGGCGTGGGCGTCCCTGACTTTGATGAAGGCCCTCACGTTTTCTAGGACCCATTCCCAGTTGGAGCCCAGCATCACCCGCTCCTGCGTTTCCTTAGTCGCGCCGTTCCAAGACACCTTGACGTCGGAACCCACCGGCACGATGCGTTCTGCCCAGGCGAGGGCTCCCCGTCCGGGAAACGTCCCGTTGGTGGTCAGGTTCAGCTTGACCCCGTACTTGGAACACAGGTCGATGATCTCGTCCATGTGCCGGTAGAGGAGTGGTTCACCCATGGTGGACGGGATGATCTCCCGCAGGCCGTTTCCCGCCGCATCTGCCAAAACCCGCCGGATCAGGTCGATGTCCATGCGGCGCTTGGGCAACCCCGCCATGCGGCGGTCGGGCTGGGTGTTGCTGTAGGGCGAGTGGTCCTCGCACATGATGCAGCGTAGGTTGCAGTCGTCGGGGTTGGTGTCGAAGGTGATGCGCCACGGCCCCTTGAAGGCTGCGCTGTCGGCGGCCGGCGCGTCGGACACGGTTGTTGGGTGTTCAAGGGTCATGTGCTCTCCCGTACGTTTAGGAGATTGGCGTAGATTCGCTCGATCTCCTTCGCGTGCTCGGCCATGGCCGGTACGTTGCCGTCGTCCGACTGCAGGTAGCCCCGGCGGCCCAGTTGCTGCGCCCATCGGGGAGCGTCCACCAGCCGCTGCATCTGAGCGGCGAGCGACATCGGGTCCCGGTGCTTGAACAGGAGCCCGTTCTCCTCGTGGCCGACGTACTCGGCCATGCCGCCGTAGTCGGCGGTGACTACCGGCACGCCGGCCTGGAGGGCCTCGTGGATGACCAGCGGGGAGTTCTCGGCCCAGATTGAGGGAACGACGATGGCGTCACAGTGGTCGAACACGTCGGGCACGATGTCCTGGTTGCGGTACTCGCTCAACCACTCCACGCGGTCGCCGGCGTCATTGCCCAGTGCCTCAGCCATCCGCTTCAGCCCCGCGGTTTCGACGCCCCGGTCCCGCCCCCAGATGCGGAGCTTGGGCTGGCCCTTCAGTTGACCGAAGGCTTCGATAAGGTGATTCACTCCCTTGGCCGGGATGTGGGTGCCGATGTAGCCGAAGGTGAAGGCCTCATCCTGGCGTCGTGCTCTTCCCGACATCCGGTCCCGGTGGAAGCCGTAGTCGAGGTAGACGAGCTTGTCCTCGGGGAGGCCGAAATCGTCACGGAACCGTCCCAGCAGGTAGCGGGCTGGCGCGAGGAACACGTCCACCGCGTCGCACACACGCCGGACGTGAGCCATGCGTCGGTTTACCCAGCCCGTCCAGTAGGCCGCGTCCTGTTCGAACTCGTCGTCATCGTTTCCGAAGTAGCGGCGGTAACAGCGCACGGCGCACTTCTGGTCGTCTTGCCCGTCGCAGACGGGCCAGGGCTGTTGGCCGGGGTCCTCGTACATCTGAATGAACTGACCCCGTGGGCACATGATCCAGTAATCGTGGAGGGTGAAGACCACGGGGATGCTTCGTTCCTTAGCCGGAAAGACCAGGGAGGTCGAAAGATGGTTGAGGTGCCCGATGTGCACCACCTCGGGCTGTATCTCGTCCAGCAGGCGGGCGAAAGCGGCGTCAACGGCCTGGTGGCTGTAGCCGTCGCGGGCGCGGGCCATGTTGATCACGTGCAGCGAGACCCGCGGGTCTACGGGGTCCGTCTCCCGCTGCATGGCGTACTCGGGCAGGAAGGCGTTCTCCTGGCGGGTGAAGACGTGGACCTCGTTACGGTCCGCCAGCGCCTGGCAAAGCCCCTGGGTGTAGACCTCGGAGCCGGCGTTGTAACGCATGGGGTAGCCGTGGATCACTTGTAGGATTTTCATGACGTCCGGAATCGTTCCCGCTTGGTTGGCGCGTCAGCGGCGCGCCCGACAGCATAGCGGAAAACTGGCCCAAGGTGGGGGATAGGTTGCTCCCACACCATCCTGTTTGTGATGGGCGGAGAGAAAATGTGCCATGCAGACGACACGGTGGGAATTCTGGGTGTGTGGCACTGATTGCAAAAATCGGCCGCCTCGTCGGTCGGGACGGCCTGGCTCACCGTTGGTCATCGACGGTTCCATTGTGGTGGATCAAGGTGCCAACGCGCTACGGCCTGCTGTCAGCAATTTCCGCGGTTGATCTTCCGTGTACCGACGGGCTGAAGGATGGCTGAAACCGCATCAGCGGCGGCGACAGCTACCGCAGCGGCGGAGTTTCCGGCGGCGCGTACAGCCAGCCGCGGCTGACCGCGAAGGTCTTGAGCGGGTTTTGTACACTGCTGTTGCTGGCACCTTCGGGAAGCACCAGCAACCAGTGATGCGGGTTGTCGGGCAGCGGGTCTGGCCTCGCCTGGAGGGTCAGCCGGTTAATCTCCTCTATGGAGATGCCGACGGTTCCGATGGTGGGCGGGTGTCCGCCGTGGTGCCGTTCGTAGGCGTCTTGGGCCGAATACTCGGGGCTCGCCAGTTCTACCGAAATGGCGCGCTCTCCGGTTTCCGGGTCGGCGTCGACGCGAAAGAGGCCCTTTTGGGCCTTGCCGTTTTTCACTACCAGAGGGTTGGCCTGCCGAAGCAGGATTTGATCTTGGCCGGTTGTTGGCGCCGTCTCCGATTCCGTCGTCATACCGCCGGTTGGTTGAGGCCGGCCAATATGGTGTCCCAGCCTTGCCTGTCCAGATGCAGTTCGGTTTCAATGGTTTGCAAGGTGCGAGGGTTGTACTGACACCATTCCATGCTAACGCTGTCGGAGTGCACGTCAATGCTGTGCTCTACGTCGCCCCATATCCAACTGATGCTGACACCGCCGTCGGCAGTGGGGCAGATGTCGGGCGTGCCCAGTTCGGATCGCCAGTGTTCGGTGAGCCAGGCGGCGGCGCAGTCAACGACTTCAGGTTCAGGCGTGATAGTGCCGGGGCCGTCCCATTCTGGCCCCACCTGTTTCAGCTCTTCCAACTGCAGCGTGATGGCATGGAGATCGGTGCTTGACAGCTTGGCTTGGGCGCGAACGTTGAGAAGTGCTGGGCTTTGCATTGAGTTTCGCCTCTTTCTGGTCGTGCCTGTTGGGGGCGATGATACCGGGATTTTAGCACACGGCGTCGATTTGTTCGGCTTCACTGGTCGGGGAGTCGGCGTTTGTTAGCGACGGATTGGCCACTCGGGTCAATCATTGGCAAATTGCGTAGCGGTGGCGTGGGTTCCTCTTCCTGCAACGCGGGCAGTGGATCAAGAAGCGGAGGCTGGGACGCCGGCGCGAGTAGAAGCCGTAGCTGGACCGGCAGAGGCAGTGGTTGCTGTGCGGTTCGTTGGCCGGTGGTGGCTGCGTTGTCGTCGGGCGGCGACCTGAGGTGAAGCCGAACGGGTAGAAGTAGTCCGCAGCGATGCCCACGCTAAGCGGTTCGCCATGTGCCTTGTTCATTACGGACCGCAGGTGGTGGAATGGGGATCGTTGTGGTCATCGAGGATTGTCATGATGAGTTTACTCTCTCACGTTACCAGCGTATTCGGCCAGTATTTCCCGCCAAAACTTTATGGCCACGCCAAAAGTTTCTGAGGCGCTTGATGCAGAGTCATCTTTCAAAACTATTGCCAATTGGTCCGCGTTGGCTACGATCCTAGCGCCACTTTTCGCTGCCCTTGCAAGTTCTCACGCCACTTTTATGGCCGGGCAATGGTCGTTCAGAAACTTTCTGAAGTCCCGTTTCCGAGGGAATTCCATCGGTACCCCGAGGTCCTCGTGCCCCAATGCGTCAGCGGGGCGATTGATGTGGCGGCCAAGTAGGCCGCAGCAGGTGTGTTTCGTTCAAATGACTCTTCAGCCATCTTCTGGGCGATGAGCAACTGGCTGTCGGTGCTGTCCAAGCCTTCTGGAAGTAGTATCTGGGACCTTCTGGTGGCGCCACCAGCTTCCGCCTCGTGTCGTTCGGACCCGTGGTTTTGTATTCGGTTGGTACCATACAAGGTTGTCCAGAAATCCAGGCAGTCCTTGAGGATGTCGTCCAACTCAAGGTACTTCCCGTTCCGTAGGTGTCCGCCAACGTCTGGCGTTGTCCCAGGGATCACGTGCATCTCAAGCCGCACTCTGTTGTATTCGCGGCTGTACTCCCGACTGTAATCCCCAGTCATTTCGACTTTCTCCAAGACCCGGTTTTTGTTTGTGAGGAACGCGCCGTGCTTGGTGGCGTTGGCGAAGTCCCTCACGACGTGCAGGCGAGGTTCTGCGGCGTATATCTGATTGCGGAAGTCGTCCCCGTTCTGACATCCGAATGGGGTCAGGCGGTGTTGGATCGTCCAGTCCTGCAAGCCGTGCATCTGTTGCGCAGCGATTTGAGCCTTGTAGAGGTGCAGTTGAATACTGGACAGGTAGTCTTCCACCGTGGTTGTCGTAATTTGCAACTAGTCTTCTGGCGTGCCGATGCCGCTGGGCATCTCGATGCTCGTCATGGCTGTAACTCCTTGGGCGTTGGCCACTGGGCTCTGGCGTGTGCTGTTAGCCTCTGGTAGGTACTAACATATCGCGCAACACGCGAGGATGAAGACGGTCTGCTCCAGTTACGACTACGAAATGGTGATGTCGGACGTCCCAGACCCTGTGGACAAATTGAGCACGTACCCGGAAACGGGATTTACCGTGCCGAATTCGCCATCAGTTTTGGCGTCTTGGGCCACCGCTGTGGATACGGCGCTCCGGCCTCGGGCCACGAACCCCTCCGCCGGAGTCCGCCCCTGGCGGATCGCGCTGCCCTTCGGTTTGAACACGCTTAGCTCCAAGCCCAGCGAAGGTTGTGCTGGGCCGGAGCCGGATGGCTGCTCTCGCCACCCGGTTGGTGCGGTCAGCACGTCCGGTGTATGACCTGACTGCCATTCGTCCGCCAAAGGCGGACCGGACGTAGGCCTCCGCCTGTGGCGGGTCGGCGTGGGCGTAGAGACCACAGTTTGGCATCGGAACACCGCTTGGCTCTCGCGGTTATTCGGGTGCCGGTCTCTGACAGGGGTATGTAACGGCCGAAATCGGCTATGGAATTAACTTGGGGAGGCGCATCAGCCTCCGGCATCTTGGTTATGACTAGACCAGATGCAGGAGACCCTCGATGCGCCTTCCCAAAGAATGCTATCAGATGCAAAAACGATTGAAACGCATTTACCTCACCTCTCCCAACCACAATTGACCGGCTTGGTTTTGTGGGTTTGCGGCGCCATCCTCGCCGGCAGCGCCTGTCAAAACGCCGTGGCCTCGGCTCTCTCGCCCTGGGGCAGGTGGAATGGCGGCGTCAATATCTGCGGGAGTGGCTCTACGACGGCAGCGACCGCGCACGACCCTGCCAGACGGAGCTGGACGTAACTCTCTGCTTCGCACCTTTGCTGCGGTGGGTCCTCACTTGGTGGCAGTCGGGCCAGTTGGCCCTGGCCATCGATCCCACGCTCAAGGGCGACCAGACCACCGCCATCGTCATCAGTGTCCTCTACCGGAGTTGTGCCATTCCCGTGGCCTGGAGCATCCACCGGGCCACCCAGAAGGGTTCCTGGATGGACCCCACCGTGGAACTGCTCAAGGAACTGACCCCAGCCGTTCCCGAGGAAATGACCGTCATCGTGCCCTGCGACCGGGGCATATCCAGCCCCAAGCTGTGACAGCAGATACGAGAACAGGGCTGGCATCCCGGTATGCGCTACCGGAACAACATCACCTTCTGCGCCGACGGCGGCAAGCGATTGCCCGCCCGACGCTTCGTCTCCCTTCCCGACACCGCCTGGATCGGCCAGGGCACCGCCTTCAGCATCCGCAAGTCCCAGCGTCGCTGCACCCTGTTGGTGGTCTGGTACGCCGAGCAGGAGGAACCCTGGATCATCCTCACCGACCTTGCGCCCGACCAAGTGGGACCCAGTTGGTACGCGCTCCGTTTCTGGATCGAACTGGGCTTCAAGGCCCTCAAGAGTTTGGGCTGGAAGTGGGACAAGATCCGTCGCACTGACCCGGCACGCGTCTCCCGACATTGGCTGGTGCTGTCGGTGGCGACGCTGCTCGCCTTGGCCTACGGCACCCGAGTGGAAGACGCCCAGGACCGGAGGATTGATCCAGGCAACCTGCGGGCGCCACCCAAAGCGCTGGCTCCCAATCATCGGGACCCTCATACTCGTCCCGCGCGCACCGTCAGCGTGATCCGCCACGGCATCAACTGGCTCAGGCTCTTGCTGTTCAAGGGCCGGCTCTGGAGCCGTGTCTGGCTGCTGCCTGAACCCTGGCCTCGGCCCAAGCCCAACTTGGAGATTATCCGCCATGTTCCTGCGTGAAAAACCGCCTACATACCCCTTCAAGGGGACGGGAGCCCACGGAATACGAGTTGGCCGAGGCGCTGGGGATGAGCGTGGGAAGGATCGTGCAGGCTCGGAAGGCGTCCCAGGAGGCGGTATCGTTGGATCTGCGGGTGGGAGGAGACGGCGACGCGTTCTTGGGAGACTTTGTGGAGGACCGGGACGCGCCGGCGCTGGAGGATGCGGTGTCGGAGAGCCTGATGCGGGAGCAACTGCGGGAGGCGCTGGATGCGCTGGGGGACCGGGAGGGCCGGGTGCTGCGGCTGCGCTACGGCCTGGATGACGGGCATCCGCAGACGCTGGAGGAGGTTGGGAAGGTGTTCGGGGTGACCCGGGAGCGGATCCGGCAGATCGAGGCGAAGGCGATCCGGAAGCTGCGCCAGCCGGCCCGGTCGGCTAAGCTGCGGGATTACCTGGATTGACCGGGGCCGCGGTATCAGCGAGCGCGGTGGTGGCGGGGGATGATCTGGTAGTCGCGGAGACCCTCGTTCCAGACGCGGCGAACCACCTCGGCCGGAATGTCTCTGACCTCCCGCCGCATGGCGAAACCCACGTCAGGAGTGACGGAGAGGGCGAGCTTCACCAGAGAGGTCTCGTCGGTGGTGATCTCCACGCGCAGGTCGGCGTCGGCCCTGAGCTCTTCGATGAGGTTCACCAGCCGGTCCAGGGCATCGGACAGGGCCAACTCGGTAACGATGGGCCTCTGTTGTTCCGGCATGGGCGCCTCCCCGGCGGAAGGTCTGCGGTGAGATCGCCCATTTCGTGCACGGGCGTGAACCGTCCCGCCGGGGTCATTGTGCCACAGGCGGAACGCCGGTTCCAACGGACGGGAGGCGTTCAGGCCGGAGGCAGGGGAATGGGGCCAGTGGATCTCCGATCAGAGTTACCGGCGGCGGGCAACATGGGTGGCATCTCGCCGGTGCGGTATGCCTGGTCGATCTGGGGGAGCATCCACTCGCCGGCGGTGGTGTTGTCGGGCAGGACGATGTTGGCCAGGAACTCGGTCTCGATGGTGGAGATGCCGGCGGTGACTGCTTCCAGCTTGGCCTTGATAACGAGCAAAAGGGCTCGCCAGGCGCTGGCGGCAGGCCTGGTCGTGGGCCTCCTGCTGGGCCCGAGTGCTGCGCTCCCGGGGCGGGCTGTGGTTGGTGTAGCGGAAGTTCTCGGGGTCGGGCAGCTCCTGGACGAAGCGGATGCGGCGGTTCTCCATGGCAAAGATGATGGTGGCCAGGTTGCCCTGGGTCGCGTAGGCGAAGCCGTCGGCGCCGTACCTTTCGAGGGTCTCCTCGATCTCGTTGCGGGTGCGCATGGCGCTGACGGTGGTGTTGCGGGCGTAGGTCATGGCGTTCACCTGGAGAGGCGGCGGTCCCGCGCAGGATGGCCGCGAACGATGGCAATTATAATGGCCCTGGACCGGCGGGTTCGCTTGCAGGCGTCCGGACGGAACTGGATGCGGCCAATGCCGATATTGACGGGGAGGTACGGTTGGCCATGATCGCCGATGCCGGGGAGACGACGGCGCTGAGGAGAGATCTGGGGGAACTGGACCTGGCTCTGGACGGGCTGGGGCAACTGTTCGCCGTCGAGAATGACCGGGCGAGGCTGGCTTTGGAGCGTCTTGAGGAAGACGGCGCGGATCTCATCCGATTGGAGGGGATGCAGTCCGAACGGCAGGGCGAGGTCGACATCTTCGACGCCCTGAGATTGGACGGTTCGGAGGAGTTCCACTCCAACCTCCTGGCCTGGCTGCTGGACCCCAATGGCACTCACGGTCTGGGCGGCCATTTCCTGCAGAGGTTTCTTGCGGCCAGCGGTGCATCGCGCGCCATACCTGCCGCGGACCGGTCGAGCACCGCGGTGCGTCGGGAGAAGAGCCTGGAACTCGACGGAGGATACGGTCGTCTGGACATCTGGATACGCAACGAGAGCGCCAATTTCGTCTGCGCCGTTGAGAACAAGGTCTGGGCTACGGAAAGCGGCGACCAACTGGCCTGGTACCGAAGGGTCCTGCCGCGTGACTATCCTGACCAACGGATCCACCGCGTGTTCCTGACGCGTAGGGGCGTGCCGCCCGACGATCCGGCGGAGAGGGAGCACTGGCTGACCATCTCCTACACGGACATTCTGCGGCTGGTCGAGGGAACGATGGCGGCCGCAGGGGATGGTGCGAACGAAGACGTGCTGGCGTTCTTGGGCCAGTATGCGATCACGCTAAGGAGGAACATCGTGCCCGAGGTGAGCAACGACGTCCATGAACTGGCCCGCCGGATCTACCGGAGGCACAAGCGGGCCATTGACCTGATCATCGAAAACCGGGAGCGCTACGAGCCGAGCTACGTGACCGAGGGATTCCGGATGATCCGGGATGCCATCGGCCGTCAGCCGCTGTGGAAGGACACTACGTCCAATCATCCGTCCGCGCGGTTCATTGCGGCGGACTGGGAGAAATTCGACGAGCTGAAGCTGGATGGCTGGCCCTACGCGCTCCTGCTTTTCGAGATCCAGGTGACGGAGCGCCGGGCGACGCTGACGCTGTTGGTGGCGCCCGGGGAGGACGAGGAGCTCAGGAGCAGTATTTTCCACCGGGTCAAAGACTACCTGGGCACTGTCCATGCTGACCAGCCCGCTTACACGGAAGACTATGTCAGGCTGCCCACCTTCGGGGACATCCTGGAGCCGGAGGATTACGATACGTGGTGGGATGAGGAGAGAACCGCGGAGATCGTCGCAGGTCGACTGGCGGAGTTCGCCAAGGGTGAGTTTGCTGAGATCGACCGGATCGTCGTGGAATGCCTGGATAAGCGCCGGGGGAGAGAACAATAGTGGGAGCCCGATGCTGGGAGGCCTGTTGTCGATGGTCAACCCGCTTCCTGTTGGCACAGGAACGGAGTGCGGGCAATGAATTCAGGTGGCCCCGGCGCTGATCGTGGTGAGAGGTACGCATACCGGCGTTGCTACCTGGACGAGGACGTCTGGGAGGAGGTGGATAAGGCGACGGTGTGTCGAGCGCTGGGCGAGGCATGTCGGGAGGTGTCGCTGGCGCTGGACTTCCCGCGCCGTCGGCGGTGTTTGAGGCGAGGTGCTCCTGACCGGGATTGGAGATAACGGGCTTGTTGCGTCACACCCAGGGGCCGGCCAGGGTCTTTCGATTATTGTGGAAATGGGTGTGGGAGTGAGCTTGGATGGAAATGAGCATGGAATGTAGGGTCAGGGCATCCGCAGGTTTGGGGGTGTCCGATGGTGTCAGGGCTGGAAGCACAAGATGGAACGTCGTTGATGGAGGCGTTGGGGAGGGTACCGGATCCGCGCAGCGCCCATGGGAAGCGGCATCCTTTGGGGGCGATTTTAGGACTGGCGGTGTGCGCCATGCTGTGCGGGGCGCGCAGCATGTACGCCATCAGCCAGTGGGGTAGAGACCAGGGTCAGGAAGTATCGGAGGCATTGGGGTTCACCCGGGAGCGGACGCCGTGCGTGTCCACGCTGCATCAGGTGTTCAGCCGGTTGGACCGAGAGGCTTTTGAGCGGGAGTTAGGGCAATGGCTGCAGGAGCGTGGCTTGATGGAAGGAGAGGCGGTGGCCATAGACGGCAAAGCGCTCAGGGGCATCCACGGTGATCAGTTGCCCGGGGTGCATCTGGTGGCGGCCTACGCCCATCAGGCGGGGATCGTGGTGGGGCAGCAGGCGGTGGGTGAGAAACGGAACGAGTTAGACGCAGTGGAGGGGTTACTGGGACAGTTGAACCTGGAGGGTCTGGTGGTAACGGGCGATGCCCAGTTCACCCAGCGGGAGGTGTGCCAGCGAGTGGCGGACCAAGGGGGCACTACTTCTTCGCGGTAAAGGCCAACCAGCCCACCCTGCTGGAGGACATCACAGCCATCTGGGATGAGGAACTGGAAGAGGCCCAGGCGGTGCAGGTTGACCAGCACGGCGGTCGTGTAGAGCAGCGAAGGTTATGGGCCTCCGACCTGCTGGTGGGCTACAGCGACTGGCCCCATCTGGCCCAGGTGTGCCGACTGGAACGCATCGTCCGCCGCAATCCGCCGGAGGCGGAAACCCGACGAGAAATAGCCTATGCCGTTACCAGCCTGCCTCCCACCGACGCCAGTCCCCAAAGGCTCCTCGCCCTGTGGCGGGGACACTGGGGCATCGAGAACCGAGTGCACTGGGTAAGGGACGTTACCTTCGATGAAGACCGGTCCCAGGTACGCACCGGCTCCGCACCCCAGATCATGGCGGCCCTGCGCAACCTGACCATCAGTGTGATGAGACTGGCTGGCGAAACCAATATTGCCGCCGCCCTGCGTCGCTACGCCGTCAACCCATCACGTCCTCTAGCCTTGATCGGCGCTAACCTCAGATAATCGAAAGACCCTAGGGGCCGGCTCTGGGGGTTGCAAAAGGTCGGTCGCTCCGGGTAAGTAACGGGTTGCCGACCGCTGTTGCCGCCTGATGGCAGCGACAGTCAGTTGGGCGATGCCCTGTTACCATGGGAGCCGGGATCATGACCGACGTATCACAGACAAGCGCCATGTCGATGCCAGCGGCTTTGCCGGAACCGGAAATCCGGAAACGGCTGGAGCGCCTGTTGGGGGACATTCACGTCGCCACGCGGCAGCAGGTCGGCTATCCGGTGAACCAGGATTTCGACTACTCGCCTCTGTTGCCCTTCTTGGACTACTCGATCAACAACGTGGGCGACCCGTTCTATCCTAGCAATTTCTGGGGCAACACCCACGAGATCGAGCGGGAGGTGATCGACATATTCGCCGGGCTGATGCGCCTGGAGCCGGAGAGCGCGTGGGGCTACGTAACTTCCGGCGGGACGGAAGGCAACATGTACGGTCTGTACCTGGCGCGGGAGCTATACCCCAACGGGATGTTCTACTTCTCGGAGGAGACCCACTACAGCGTGCTGAAGAACGTGCGGGTCCTGAACGCGCGGCACATCATGATCAGGCGGCAGGAGAACGGGGAGATCGACTACGAGGACCTGGCAGCCATGATCCGGGTCAACCGGGACGTGCCGGCGGTGATCATGGCCAACGTGGGCACCACCATGCGGGGAGCGGTGGACGACATCGGCCGCATCCGGGACATCCTGCGTGAGCAGGCGGTAACCAACCACTACATCCACGCCGACGCCGCGCTGAGCGGGATGATCCTGCCGTTCGTGGGGGACCCGCAGCCCTACGGGTTTGACGCCGGAGTGGACAGCATCTCGGTGAGCGGACACAAGCTCATCGGTGCGCCGCTGCCCTGTGGGGTGGTCCTGACCAGGCGGCTGTACGTGGAACGGGTGGGCCGGGCCATCGAGTACGTGGGGGTTGAGGACACCACGCTGTCGGGCTCCCGCAACGCGCTGGCCCCGCTGATGATCTGGTACGCCTTCGCCCGGCATGGGCATGAAGGATTCATACGGATGGTCGCTGGCATGCTGGATGTGGCCGAATATGCGGTGGCGCAGTTCAACGAGCGTGGCATCCCGGCGTGGCGACACCGGAACTCGGCCACGGTGGTGTTCCCACGCCCGCGGGAGGAGGTGTTCCGCAAGTGGCAGATGGCGCCAGAAGGCGAGATTGCTCACATCATCACCATGCCCCACGTCACCCGCGGGATGATCGACGAGTTGGTGGACGACTGCGCCGGCTGACCGTGTGGCAACAGCCGTCCCGCCACCGGAACCGGAGGGAGTCGACATGAACCAGGTCAACCCCTTGAACCGCATCATCGTGATGGCCAGGGACCGGGTCGGCGTCATCGCCGACATCAGCCGGGTCCTGGCCGACGAGGGCATCAACGTGGAGACGATTAACGCCGAGGTGATGGGCGAAGAGGTCACGGTGATCCTGACCACAGATCGGTACGACCGCGCGCTGTACGTACTCAATAAGACCGGTTTCAAGGCGGTGAGCGACGACGCACTGGTGCTGCGCCTCCCCGACGAGCCGGGAGCTCTGGCCGTGGTGGCCGGCAACCTGAAGGAGGCCGGGGTGAACATCGAGAGTCTGCACATTCTGAGCCGTGGGTCCGGCCACGCGATGATCGCGCTGAAAACCGACAACCGGACCAAGGCCATCGCCGCCATCGGCAGCGAGAACATCTTCTGATCAGCGCGTCACACCCAGGGCCGGCGCTTGGAGAAGGACTTGACGGACTCGGGGGTGGGCAGGCCCCGCTGTTCCAGGAGCATGAGGGTCGGGCGGCGGAACTCCTCCCGGTCGTGGCCGGTGATGCCGGCCTGCTCGTGGGCCTCGGAGACGGCCACGGGATAGCCCAGGCCCAGCTGGCACTGCTTGACCAGCATGGCGTGGCTCACCGCCAGCAGCTCGGGATCATCGGCCAGCCAGTCGGGTGCCTCGACGCGGGCGATCTCAGCGCCCCCGTTGAGGTAGTAGAAGCGGCTCCACTCCTGAACGAGGTGACGGTGAGCGGATCGGGCGGTTAGTGGGTGAATCGGCCGGCGACCGCACGGGGCCGGCGCTATCGCAGCGCCGGTCCCGTTTGTGCACCGGATCAACCGGGTTGTTGCGAACACGACGGCCGGCGCATCGTGATCATACGGCCGCAACCACATTTCCGACAGGCAACGTGCCGTCACTTCCCCCGACCAGTCAGCAATTGTATCTTTGCAACCGTGGCAAACCACGCCGGAGTGTGGTGGAGCGCGGCCAAGTTGACGAGTCAGCAAAGATTATCGTAAAACGATCAGCCGCTCCCGGAGCAACCTGCTCCCGGCGGCCAAGCAGACCGCGATGCCGCTGGAGAAGTCGTTGTTCCGGCCGGCGTTATACCCACCTCGACCAGAAGGAGTGACAATTATGGAATGGCCCCTGCAAGCCTACTCGGTGAAGCTGAAGCGGAAGGTCGACATCGCCGAGGACTCCATGGAGTTGGTGATGATGAAGAACGGCCGCCATGCCATCAGGGGCGTAGCCGTAGAGGACCGGAGCATCAACGTGTTCCGCATCCTGGGCAACGCCGAAGTTGAAGAAGTGCGAGCGAAATTGGGCGGCAAGTAAGGCAGCGCTCAGCCGACTCGGCCCAGTCCTGGCGACCGCTAGCGGCTCAACGTTGGCCAGGAACTCAGTCTCGACGGTGGAGATGCCGGCGGTGACCGCTTCCAGCTTGGCCTTGATGACCAGCAGCAGGGCCCGCCAGCGCTGACGGCACGCCTGGTCGTGGGCTTCCTGCTGGGCTCTTTGGCTACGCTCCCGGGGCGGGCTGTGGTTGGTGTAGCGAAAATCCTCTGGGTCGGGCAGCTCCAGGACGAAGCGGATGCGTCGGTTCTCCATGCCCAAGATGACGGTGGCGAGGTTGCCTTGGGTGGCGTAGGCGAAGCCGTCGGCGCCGCAGCGTTCGAGGGGTCTCCTCGATCTCGTTGCGGGTGCGGATCGCGCTGATGGTGGTGTTGCGGGCGTAGGTCATGATGCCCACCTGGCTGTACGTGACCGTGCTGCCGGACGCGTGAGGCGCATCTCCGGCTGGGCGACAGTCTGACGCACCGTCGACCGGAGCCGTGGGATCAGGAGTGATATGACCGCACCATGGATGTAGGTGGATCGACGGCGACCAGGCGGGACGCTGGTAGAATAGAAGCGCGCCGGGGAACGGCGCCGATTTTTGCAGCAACGCTTTTCATGGAATCGCGTCGTCAGGTTTGGCCACGTTTCGCGCCGAGTCCTTTCGCATCCCGAGGAGTCCTTTCCGGCATGCCATTTCATCCCCGTCCATCCCGCGACAACCGCAAACATACCGGTAGCGCACAGATCAATCGCCCGCGGCGGCACCCGGCTACCTGCGCGGACTGCGGGGAGGCAACCACCGTTCCCTTCCGGCCGGCCGAGGACAGACCCGTGTACTGCCGATCCTGTCTATACC
>DAOUJD010000065.1:0-5398 GCA_034423115.1 Dehalococcoidia bacterium
CTGCGCATTTCGCCATGTCGCCCCAACCATCCCACATGTCTAAAATCCAACTCACCCAGCGACACGTGGTCTTTTCTTCCCTGGCCTACGCAGCCTAAATGCGTAAAGTCCAGCTGTTTATCCATGTGAATTCACCGTCCGTTACTGCCAATTCCAATCCAGGGACTGTCGCTTATTCAGACGCGGCTGCCCACCCCCCAACCGTCATTCCCGCGCAGGTCGCAGATGCGCCTGTGGCCTGCGGGAATCCATAGGCCGACCATGAAACACCATCTCAAGCGCCGGAATCACCCGGCAACCCGGTGAATCTGACCATCCTGTGAATCCTGATTCTGACATCGCCCAACCGAGCGCTACCCTGATGCCCTACCAAAGCCTCACCCTCGACCGCGACGGCCACATCGCCGTCGTCACCCTCAATCGTCCCGAAAAGCTCAACGCCATCGACCGCAACCTCCACCTGGAGATGATGGACGCCTGCGCCGAACTCCGCGACGACGACGGCATCCGCGTGGTGATATTCACCGGAGCCGGCCGCGGCTTCTGCTCCGGCGCGGACCTCACCGCCGACCGCTCCCGGCCCGAAAACCCCAGCCGCGCAGAGCGTCTCGACGAGTACAACTGGGTCGGACAGCAGGCGTTGATGATCTACCGCGACCTGGACAAGCCCACCATCGCCGCCGTCAACGGTGTCGCAGCCGGCGCCGGCATGGGATTGGCCCTGGCCTGCGACATGCGCGTCGGCTGCGAGAACACCCGCTTCAAGACTGTGTTCATTGAGCGCAGCCTCAGCCCCGACTCCGGCCTGTCCTGGTTCCTGCCCCGCATCGTGGGCGTCAGCCGCGCCATGGACCTGGTGTACACCAGCCGCAACGTCGACGCCGACGAGGCCTACCGTCTCGGTCTGCTGGACCGCATGAGCGCCGCCGAAAACCTGCTGACCGACGCGAAAGAGTTGGCCCGCCAGATCGCCTTCTGGCCGCCCGTCGCCATGCAGATGTCCCGCCGTGCCATGCACCGCAGCCTCGACGTTGACCTCGACGACCAACTCCAATACGAGACCCACAGCATCGTCTTCGCCCGCCGCGCGCCGCACGATGTTGCAGAGGCCGCCGCGTCCTTCCACGAGCGCCGCCCGCCCAACTTCACCGGCGAGTAGCCTCAACCCACCGCAGGCCCGCCCCCTCCCGTCGTACCATCCCCACGCCCTCACTCCCTCCCCTTCCCTGTCGTTCCTTCCCCTTCCCCGTCCCCGTCGTACCATTCCCACACCCTCACTCCCACCTCTTCCCCGTCCTTCCTCCCCCTCTCGCCACTCCTGCCCTTTCTCGTCATTCCTGCGAAAGCAGGAATCCACACCCCCGCCACTAGCCACGCTGATAGAATAACCACATGACCACCCAAGTCACTGACATAGCGCAATCCACCCGCGCCGGCGTCGGTCCCGACACCAGGGCCCTCCACGTCGCCAAGTCCTTGCGCGATGCAACCGACGTCGAGTGCGTCATCCTGTTCGGTTCGCGGGCGCGGGGCGACTGGACCGACCGCTCCGACATCGACCTGATGATCATCGAGCCTGACACGTCCGAACTGATACCGCGGATGAGCGAGATTCAGCAGACCGCCAGCGAACTGGCCAGTCAGGCCTACCAGCACGTTGTCGATATCGACTTCGTGTATCTTTCGCGCGCGGAATACGAGCGGAAAAGCCGGCACACCCTCAACCACGTCGCCCGGTTCGCCAGGAGGGATGGTATCCCAGCGCCACGCAACCCGGACGATTTCCCAGGCGGCGACGTAGCCGACGACCCCAACCACAGCGACGAACCTATGGAACGCAGATTACGCATCGCCGACGCCAATACGTACTACCGGGCCATGCACGGCATGATGGACTTGGGCTTGACCGACAAGGTTACCGTGTACAACGCACAGCAGACGTTGGAACACGCCATGAAGGCCCTGATTTCAGCCCAGGGCCATGCATACGCTCACACTCACGAACTTGACCAGTTGGCGGCCGATATCAATGCTACCGACCCGAACATCAACCTACGGCTCCGCAGCGACCTGCCGCAACTCAGCAACTTCGCCGGCGGCAATCGCTACGGCCCCCTGATCACTCCCGTCTCCGACTACACCGACCTGGCCAACCGCGTCACCGACGACCTGAACCGGATCTACGACGAAATCACCAGGCTGACTAGCGAGAACCCCTGGGCCGTGCCGCCCGAAGGCAGCGACGACCCGATCCAGCCGCGCCACCGTTAGCGATCATAGCCCGCTCCCTCTCCCCTTGTGGGAGAGGGCTGGGGTGAGGGGTATCGCCTCCAACGAACCATTCAAACCCTAAAACCGCCCAAAAGGAGCCCACCATGACCACCGCCGATTGGGGAGACATCTACAAGGAACTGGGCGCAAAGCCCGTCATCAACGCCACCGGCAGCGTCACCATGCTGGGCGGCTCCACGCCGATCCCCGAGGTGCGCGAGGCCATGGCCCAGGCCGATGGCGCGTACATTCCCTTGATGGAATTGCAGGAAGCCGCCGGCAACGCCATCGCCCGCATGGTGAACGTGCCCGCCGCCTACATCACCTCCGGCGCAGGCTCCGCCCTGATGCTCGCCACTGCCGCGGCCATGGCCGGCGATGACGACGACCGCATCCAGCAACTGCCCAACACCTCCGGCATGAAGAACGAAATCCTGATCCAGACCCGCCAGCGCTATTGGTACGACCGCTGCCTGGAACTGGCCGGCGCAAAGCTGGTCATGTTTGGCTCCGAGGAGCGCACCACCCGCGAGGACCTGGAGCAGGCCATCGGCCCCAACACCGCCGCCGTGCACTACTACGCCGTCGAGCAGGAGTACGACCCCAACGCCCTGTCGCTGGAGGACACCATTGAAGTCGCCCACGCCCGCGACGTGCTGGTCACCGTTGACGCGGCGGGGCAGATCTATCCCCTGGAAAACTTCGGCAAGTACGTCCGCATGGGCGCCGACTTCCAGTGCATCGCCGCCAAGTACATGGGCTCGCCCCAGTCCTCCGGCCTCGCCCTGGGCTCCGAAGAAATGATCCGCAAGATCGGGCTCCAGGCCTTCGCCAGCTACGAGGGCCGGCGCGTGCGCGGCGTGGGCCGTCCCCAAAAGGTCGACCGCCAGGAGATGATCGGCGCAGTGGCGGCCGTCCGCCACTGGATGACCATGAACCACGAGGACCGCCTCGCCGATTCTGAGCGTCGCAGCCGTGTCATCCTCAGTGCCGTCGCCGCCATCCCCGGCCTGCGCGCCGAACTCATCGACAACGTCATCGGACACCACGCCTACGGCCTCAACCTGTGGGTCGACGCCAGCGTCGCCGGTTTCGACATCTACGACCTGCGCGACCGCCTCAAGGATGGCGACCCGCCCGTCTGGACCCGCGTCCGCGACGACGAGGATTTCATCACCATCCACATGTTCGGCCTCAACCCGGGCGAGGAGACCACCGTCGGCGAACGCATCGCCGCCCTGTTCCGGTAGTCGCCTATCCGCAACTATTCCCTCTCCCCCGGTGGGAGAGGGTCAGGGTGAGGGGGATCCCTCCCTGCAGAACTTGTCCGCCTATGGCGGATCCTGAGCCTTCCGAAGGATGAACCCACCACCCCTCCACATCCTCGTAATCTGCACGGGCAATCGCGCCCGCTCGCAGATGGCCCAGGGCTGGCTCACCCACCTCGGCGGCGAGCGCGTCCATGTGGACAGCGCGGGCGTTGAACCCAGGGGCGTCCACCCGCTCGCCATACAGGTCATGGCCGAGGTCGGTATCGACATTGCCCACCACACATCCGACCACATCGACCGCTACGCCGCCAACGACTACGACATCGTGCTCACCGTATGCGACGCCGTCCGCGAAGTCTGCCCGGTCATTCCCGGTGCAAAGCGTATTCTCCACCACGGCTTCACCGACCCGGACCAACCTGAACTGAGCGACGCCGACCTCGCCAGACTGTTCAAGCAGGTGCGCGACGAAATCGGCGACTACTGCCGTTCCATACTCAATGATTCGGAAACCTCACCCAATATTACCCGCTCGTTGGGGAGCCGATGATACACGATTCAGGCCCGCCTGAACTGAGCGCGATCCGTGGTCTATAATCGCAGTGTGGAACGATGCCCGCATCGCCCAACGAGTGTATCGGCCTCTCCCCGCCAGGAGGACCACCATGACAATGCTTCCGCCACCGCACCATCCCGACGAACACCTCATGCACTCCAGGACTCAGCGCAAGCTGCAGGACGCCGAGGGAAACAAAGGAAGCCGAGGGGTGAGCAGGGGCGATGTGGTCCTTGTGTCCGGATTGGCGTTCGCGGCAATATTGCTTATCGCTTTCCTGGTCTTCCTGCTGTTCTGATTCGCCTGCCGGACGCTACCGCCGCGGCGACGGCCCCAAATGTGAACCCGCGTCCACCAGAATCGTCTCGCCGGTGACGTGCTCCGCGCCTTCCAGCAGCCAGATCACCGGGTCGGCCACTGTCTCCGTCGTACCGGCCGATTTCAGCGGCGCGCTCTCCGCGTACCGTTCGATGAACGCGTCGTAGCCGTCGCCAAGCCCGTCTCGCCACCACCGGGTTTGCATCACTCCCGGACACACCGCGTTGACCCGTATCTCCGGCGCCAGCGCCCTCGCCAGCGAGTACGTCATCACGTTCAGCGCCGCCTTGGACGCCGCGTAGGCGATGGAACTGCCGGTCCCGCTGAATCCCGAACCCGACGACACGTTCACGATGGCGCCCTTGCCCAGTTCCTGCATGGCCGGCGTAACCGCCCGCGCCATCTGAAACGCGCCCACCACGTTCACGTCAAGGATCCGCCGGAACTCCTCCGAGTCCAGGCCCTCCAGGTTGTGATGCGGCACTATGACCGACGTGGCCGCGTTGTTCACCAACCCGTCGATCCTGCCCCACTGCTCCATCGCGGCTGCCGCCATCCGCCGGCAGTCCTCGTCCACCGACACGTCCGCTTGGCACAGGATTGCCTCGCCGCCGGCAGCCCGGCACGCCTCCACCGACTCTTTGGCCTCGGCTTCGCTCCTGGTGTAGTTGATCACCACGCGGCCGCCCTTGGCCGCCAACTTTTGCGCCACCGTCGCGCCCAATCCTGTGGCCGACCCCGTGATTATGAACACGCCGCCTTGAATCTCCATCGTCCTACCCCAATCGTTTGCAGTTTGGCCGGATTATAGCGGATGATCCATGCACCCCCATCGTTAGACGACTGCATGGGCATCGTGCGCAGTAACCATCGTAGCAACTGTATTGGGTGTCAAGGTGAGGTTTGAGGAGTGTGCTGCCAGGGTTGGCGGTCCCGGGCGATGGCGTTGAGCATGGTAAGGAGTTTGCGCATACAGGCGGTG
>DAOUJD010000066.1:0-83963 GCA_034423115.1 Dehalococcoidia bacterium
TGATACCATGACATGGTCGGCCTCCCCTGGCGGAAATGTGGCAGGTAACCCATTCCTTACCCGGAGAGGCCGACCTTTTTCAACCCCTTAGCTCAAAGTGGGTACGCGTGAGGGAAACGCGGTTGCTGATACGTCTCGGCAGCCTGATAGTCGCCGTTGGAGCCGCAGTAGTGCTGATTGACCGTTTTCTGGGCTAATAGAGGTTCGCAAGTATGGAAGTCGAATGGATGAACCACACGGGTTTTGTGGTCAGTGACATGGAGCGCTCCCTGGCCTTCTACCGGGATCTGCTTGGCCTCAGCATCGAGCGGGACCAGATCCTGGAGGGCGAATTCATATCGGAGTTGGTGGGTTACCCCGACGCGCGGCTGCACATCGTGTACCTGGGGCCGGGGGACATGCGGCACTCGGTGGAGCTGATCCAGTATCTGAACCCGCCGGGCGTCGCTGTTAATATGCCCGAACGGTTCCAGGTGGGGGCGACGCACCTGGGGGTGATGGTGGACGACCTGGACGCCTTTTACGAGGAACTGTCGGCGCAGGGCGTGCGGTTCGTCAGTCCGCCGGCGGAGCGACCCAACCCGGTGTATCCGGCGGCGCGCAAGGGCTGCTACATGCAGGACCCGGACGGCAACTGGCTGGAACTGCTGGAGCGCGGGCCAGCGCCGCCGGGGGCGACGTCGGTCTAAGCGAGTGTTCGCTATAGTCACCCTCACCCTAGCCCTCTCCCATCAAGGGAGAGGGGACTGAATCTGTCGTTTGACCGGTCGTTTGATACTCAGTAAGGCTACGGCTCAAGGCCGAGCTTGGACCTGAGTGTTTCATACACGGCTTGCAGGAAGCCGCCGGCGTATTCGCGGTGGGTAAATGGCATGCCGGCGGTTGATGCATCGGAACGAGCGGATTCGTAGAGTTCCACCGCCTTGGCGTTGTCGTAGGGGAAGGGCATCGGGCCCATGTAGTGCTCGAAGTCGGCGATGTCGGCCCAGGCGATGAGATCCTGGGGTTCGGCGAAGTTGGTCGCCCAGTTTTCACCGTCCACTCGGCCCCGCATCAAAGACCAGGCGCGAGGGCCGACGGACGGGTTGGATTCGTTGGGTTCTGGCATTTTGCGTGGGATTTCACCCTCCCGCCAGAGGCGGACGTTCCGCACCCCAACCCTCTCCCATCGAGGGAGAGGGAGCATTAACCTATCACCTGCTCGGCCAGGCGTTCCATCTCGTCCAGGCCGTTGGGGCCGGCGTCGGGCGGGAGGGCGACCGTGACGCGGTTGGCGCCGGCTGCCTCGTATCCCGCGATGACCTCACGGTCGGGCGTGACGTTGGAAACGATCAACTGTATTTCACTGGGGTCGCGGCCGGCGGCTTCGGCCAACTCGTCCATGGTGGCGCGGCCGGCCCTGACCTGCTCCTCGGTTACGCGCACGGGCATCCAGCCGTCGCCCCAAGCCACCACGCGCTTGAACACGTTAGCCGCGTAGCCGCCCAAGAATACCGGCGGGTGCGGCTTCTGCAACGGCTTGGGCGAGCATTTGACCAACGGGAAGTCGAAGAAGCGGCCGTGGAACTCGGCTTCGTCCTTGGTCCAGAGTTCTTTCATGGCCAGGATGGCCTCGCGGGTCTGGCCCCAGCGGCGCGGGAAATTGCCGCCCATGATCTCGGTCTCTTCCTGCAGCCAGCCGGCGCCGATGCCGAACAGAAACCTGCCGTTGGAGAACTTGTCCAGGGTCGCGATCTGCTTGGCCTGCATCAGGGGGTTGTGCTCCGGCACCAGGCTGATGGCGGTGCCCAGCTTGATGGTGCTGGTGGCCGCGGCTGCCATCGACAGGGCGATGAGGGGGTCGCCGATGTCGGCCATTGAGGGCGGGATTGATCCGTCGGGCGTGCCGCCGTATCGGGACGTGGTATGCACGGGAAGGATGGGGTGCTCGGGGAGCCAGAACGACTCAAAGCCCAGTTCCTCCGCACGCTTTGCCAATTCTGCCGGGTCAACCGAATTGCTGGATGCCCTGGCGGTAACTCCGATGTCCATAGTGAAACCCTCCCTTGAGTGAGTGGGGTGATGATACCACCGGCGGGCAGGCGCATTTGGCGCGAGTTTCACCAGACAGAGCAATCGCGTCTTAATGAGCGACAGCGCCGCCATTGGAATTGGCAGTAACGGACGGTGAATTTACAGGGATAAACAGGATGAACGGGATGGACAGGATATTTTGATTTGGGAGTTTTGGGTTATGGGCTGGTTTCGGGGACTTTCAGGCAACGAGGTGTGTGGTCATTATCACCAAACGGAATGTAATGAAGGCACCGGCATCGTTTGTTTTGAAGACGCGATTGCTCTGGCCGGCAGTTCGATTAGTTTGACACTCTGATGGGCCGTTGCTACGATGCTTCTGTTTGAGTCTGTTAATTCCCGGACATCCGCTGCCGTTTACTTATGACCGTCCCCATTCTTCAGATTTTCGATCCAGCCACTTATGCGGGCAATTGGCTGGCGGTTGTTATCGCCATCATCATCGCTTTGGCTGCGATCGGCGCCATGTTCGCGGGGTCTCAGTTGCTCTCCGCGCGCAGGCGTTCTGCCGAAAAACTCACCACTTACGAATGCGGCATCCCGCCCACGCCGTTCGCTTGGTCCAACATCAACATTCGCTTTTACATCTTCGCCATCCTGTTCTTGATATTCGACATAGAAGCGGTGTTCCTGTTCCCGTGGGCAGTGGTGTTCATGAAGGAGCAGGCGGCCGGAAACCCGATACCGTTCTATGCGATGATATTGTTCCTGGCCATGCTCTTCTTCGCGGTGATATACGGATGGCGCAAAGGGGTGTTGGATTGGCAGAAGTGAGACCCGCGTCCGGAGACGACGCTCTGTCGCCTCTTGTGATTCCCCCGCAGCCAACTGAAATCATCCTCGGCTCTGGCAATCGTCCGGGACCGAGCTTGCTGAACCAGGCCACCGACGGTAAGGTACCCGGCGTCATCACCGCCACTACCGATCAGTTGTTTGCGATGGCTCGAAAGTCGTCCCTTTGGACCTTGAGCTTTGGGTTGGCTTGCTGCGCGATTGAGATGATTTCTACGTACATGGCGCACCACGACTTCGACCGGTTCGGCGTGGTGACATGGCCCTCGCCGCGGCAGTCCGACGTAATGATCGTGGCTGGCACCGTCGTCAAAAAGATGGCCGAACCCATCCGGCTGCTGTACGAGCAGATGCCGGAGCCGAAGTGGGTAATCGCGATGGGCAGCTGCGCCACCAACGGTGGTCCCTATTACCGTTCCTACTCCGTCGTGATGGGGGTCGATCACATCATCCCCGTCGACGTATACGTGCCCGGATGCCCGCCCCGGCCGGAAGCCCTCCTCTACGGGATCCTCAAGCTCCAGGAAAAAATCATGACCGACGCGGGAGACCGGGGTGCCTCGTCCCAGGCGTAACGCCCCCGAAGCTGAGGCCGAGCCGCCCCCTGATCCGGTCGAGTTGTTGTCGGAGGGGCGTAGGGCTACCTTGGACTCCGCGCTGGCGGCCCTGGAAGTCTTCAATCCGGAGGCCGGAGCGCTTGGAGATTTGCCACAGGTAACCGTCCCGTCATCCCATATCGTTGATGTTTGCGCCGCGTGCAGGGACGATGAAGAGCTGGACTGCAAGATGTTGCTCTGCTTGGCCTGCGTGGATTACCAGGAGCGGTTCGATTTAGTGTACTTCTTGCAGTCCCTGGCTAACGAAAAAACCTTGGTCATCAGGACGGCAGTGCCCTACGATGAACCCGTCGTGGCTACCGTTTCCGGTGTGTGGCCGGCGGCAGACTGGTACGAACGGGAAGCCCACGACCTGTTTGGCGTCTCTTTCTCGGGGCACCCCGACCTGTCTCCTCTGCTGCTTTACCCAGAATTCGAAGGTTACCCGGGCAGGAAGAGCTACGACTTTTACGATTATCGCGAGTTCTAGAGTGACCGAGGACCGGGAAATTATCGTCGTCGGCGCCGACGAGGCCGTTACCGAGGCCGTTACATTGATTGCGCGGGTGCTGGCTGACGGTGACCGGTACTTGGCAATCGTCGACGCCCTGGAACTCGAGGGCAAAGGCGCGACAGTCGATGCTGCCCAACAGTCTTTGGTTCAGATCATGCGCGGATGGCTGGAGCGGCAGGATACGTCCGGCAAATTGGGGTCTGCGCTAGGCGTGGAGGGGCTCGACGAAGAAACGGAAATTGTCCTCCAGTTTGTCGATGACTCAGGCGCGCATCGGGAGCCTTCCGGGTAGAGTATGGATCGCATCGTCTACCAGATCGAGGAATCCCGCGCCGGGTCCGGATGGTCGGCGCACTGCCCGGAATTGGAAGTCACGGTTTTCGGGGACTCCCGCGATGATGCGCGGATGGCCCTCCGACGGCAGGTCGGGGACTACCTCGAAGATTGCGAGGAACTGGGCATCCTGGAGGATACCCTGATCGAAGCGGGCTTCTACGACAATGGCGAAGTGTGGATGAGCAGCCTGATTGAACCACCACAACCCAGTATCCGATTCATCGGATCACCGTTCCCAAAGACTGAATAAATGCCCCGATTGAACCCGTAACGAGAAACGAACCTAGATGGTTGAATCTTCCGCACCTACCGCGATAGCCAACCGCGCTGATTCCCAGCCGGTGGAGATGCTGCTCAATATGGGGCCGCAGCATCCGTCCACTCATGGCGTGTTTCGCATGGTTTTGTGGGTCGATGGCGAAAAAATCGTTGACGTGGAACCCCACATCGGCTACCTCCATCGCGGTTCCGAGAAACTCTGCGAGGGCGAGCAATATCACCAGATCGTTACGCTCTTTGACCGCATGGACTACATCGGCAACTTCAACAACGAGCTTGCCTATTGCATGGCGGTCGAAAAGCTCATGGGATTGGAGGTTCCCGAGCGCGCTGAGTACATCCGGGTCATCCTGTGCGAACTGAACCGCATCGCCAGCCACCTACTCTACGTCGGGACCATGGGCCTCGATGCCGGCGCGATGACTCCGGTGATGTTTTCCTTCCGTGGCCGGGAGCGCGTGCAGGCCCTGTTTGAAGCGGTCTCCGGCGCCCGCTTGATGCATAACTATTTCCGGGTCGGTGGCCTGAAAGAGGACGTGCCGGATAATTTCCGTGCCTTGGTTGATGAATTGATGCCTTTGCTCAGGGAAGACGTCGAACAGAGCGACCGGATACTGACCTTCAACGAAATATTTCTATCGCGTCTCAAGGACGTGAGCCCAATCACCTCCGACGAAGCCATCGCGCTAGGCTTGACGGGTCCTCTCCTCAGGGCATGCGGGTACGAATACGACGTTCGCAAAGCCCAGCCCTATTCAATCTACGACCGGTTTGATTTTGAGGTGCCGGTGGGCTTGGACGGTGATTGCTGGGATCGGCACTGGGTGCGTGTCCAAGAAATGTACCAGTCGCTGCGGATAGTCGAACAGGCCATGGAGCAATTGCCCGAGGGCCCGGTGGTGTCTCCACTGGGTCGGCGTCTGATCCGGCCGGCGGCGGGTGAGGCGTACGTGCGTGCCGAAAACCCGCGAGGCGAAATCGGCGTTTACCTGATTAGCGACGGCACCGATAAACCCTACCGGCTCAAGGTCCGCCCACCATCGTTTTGCAACCTGTCTGCCCTGCGCCGGTTGCTCGCGGATACCTGGTTGGCCGACAGCGTGGTTGTTCTCGGTTCCCTTGACATCGTGCTTGGCGAGGTTGACCGATGACTTTCCTCATAAACCTCGCCTGGAGCGCCCTGGGCTTGGCGATCATGTTCGCCGTCCTGTCCGTTGTGGTCCTCTCGTTGGTGTGGCTGGAAAGAAAGGCCTTGGGTCGGCTCCAACTACGCTACGGGCCGACACGCACCGGAAAATTCGGTCTGCTGCAACCCGTCGCGGATGCGGTCAAACTGATCCTTAAAGAGGACATCATCCCCGACGATTCCGAGAAAGCGATTTTCTGGATTGCGCCGGTGATCGTGGTGGTATCCGCCTTCGTGATCTGGGTAACTATCCCGGGCGGCGATAACGTCGTAATCAAGCACCTGCCCTTGGGCCTTTTCTACATCATCGCGTTCGCTGTGGTGGGTATCCTGGGGCTGGTTTTAGCCGGATGGGGTTCCGCCAACAAGTACGGAATCATGGGTGGCCTACGCTCGGCCGCTCAGTTGATTTCATACGAGATCCCGGTCGTGTTGGTGGCTGCCGCCGTCGCCATCCTGGCGCAATCTCTCGACCTGCGTGAGATCGTTGCTGCCCAGTCCTCGTATCCGTATCTGGTCATTCTTCCTTTGGGATTGGTCATCTTTTTCATCGCCGGACTGGCGGAGGTCGGACGCACGCCTTTCGACATCTACCACGCAGAGAGCGAGGTTGTGGGTGGCCCATTCGTCGAATACAGCGGCGCCCATTGGTCGGTCTTTTTCCTGGCGGAGTACATCAACACTTTCGCGATAGCTGCTCTGACGGCGCTACTGTTCCTGGGGGGATGGGGCGGCCCGGCGTTGCCCGATGTGGCGTGGTTCCTGCTCAAAACCTACGCGGTGATATTGGTCGTATTTTGGGTGCGCGGCACTTTCCCGAGGCTTCGCATCGACCAACTGATGGCTTTCGCCTGGAAGGTGATGGTGCCTCTGTCTTTCTATACCGTCATCATCGCCGCCGTTTACCGGTTCTACGCTTTGCCCTGGTGGAGCCTCACCATCCTGTCTCTTATCGGTCTCGCCGCTGCCGGATGGATCATCTACCGGCGCATGACGGCGCCGGCCAGGCGTGTCCTTGATACCCAGCGACGATTGGCTGCCCGTCGGGAAGCCACATCCTCGTAGCGCACACACAGTGCGTTGCTGGTATCATGTTGTTAATATGCTTCCCGGTGCGGCGACCGAAATCAACGCTGTTTTTGGATCGTTCGCGGCAATGGATGATGTGCCAAAATCTGTGATGGGGGATATCTGATCATGCTGGAGAGCCTGAAAGGCATGATGCTAACGCTCGCGTCTACCATAACCGGTCTGCGCCGGCCCGTTACCCAGCAGTACCCCGTTCAGGCTACTCCCGTACAACCGCGTTTTATGGGGTTCCCAGCGCTGACTTGGGACGGCCAGATAAGCGAACCCTATTGCACTGGGTGCATGGTCTGTATTCGAAATTGCCCCACGCAGTGCATGTCCGCAAGCATGATGGACAACCCGAAGCACGCGAACGGTGATAGCAGCCGGCGGAAAATCGTCGACTATTTTGAAATCAACCTCAACCGTTGTATATTGTGCGGCATTTGCGTCGAGTACTGTAATTTCGATGCAATTGTGATGAGCCACGAGCACGAAATGAGTACCTACGCCCGCAACGGCGACCGCGTTGATTTGCCGGTTCTTTTGGACATCGGCAAAAAATACCAGGAGCGGACTGATTGGATTCCGCCCACCGTGCTCGCCAAACAAAAGGCCGATGCCGCCAAGGCTGCTGCGGAATCGCCCGCTGATTCTGCCGAATGATGGACCCGCAGACCCATTCCGAGGATTGACGTGCCGCGAGAAGACGAACGCTTCCGCAACCTGTCTCCCAAGCACCCGCAATATTGCACTTGCGTAGAGTGTGTTGAGCGGCGGTTGCAATGCGATCAGGACAATCCCGTTGCAAAAGTGGGTGGTTTGGTCGGCAAGATCGCTGGGAAAGCCGCGAAGGCCGGCAAAATCGGCAAGGGGAAGCGCCGTAGTAAGTCGGGCGGTTCGGGGAAAGCGCGAGGACGCTCTCAGTCGGTTGGTGAAGCGGTCCGCAAGCATAAGCCTGATTGCGAATGCGCCACCTGTACGTTGCTGAAATCCATCTGATTGCTTCGCGGTGCCTCAGTTTCGGTTGTTCGTCCATCCAGTAATGCTCTTACCGCAATCGCAGCCACATCATCCGAGCCGCCAAACGGGCGGCTCATACTTTGACTCTACTGTGAAGTTGCAGGTCGGCAGACCGGTTCGCATGGGTGGGTGGTTGTGCAACTAGCGCTGTTCGCAATCGTAGCCATCCTCACCCTTGGAGGAGCAATCGGAGTCGTGGCTACTCGCAACGTAGTCCACGCCGCCCTGTTCTTGCTCTTGTCTCTGTTGGGTGCGGCCGGCGCGTATCTTCTCCTGTTCGCGGAGTTTCTGGCGTTGGTCCAGGTGCTGATCTACGGTGGCGCAATCATCATCGTCGTGCTGTTCGCGGTAATGTTGACGCGTTCGTCCGAATATCCTCGCATTACCGACAACCGGCAGTGGCCTTTGGCCCTCGTCACGGCCGCGGTATTGTCCGTGATTCTGGGGGCGGCGTTCTGGTTGGCTCCGGACCTTGGTACCGGACCGCAGGCGCCCGCTTTCACCGGCTTGGCCGCATCCCTGTTCACCAAGTGGGCCCTGCCGTTCGAAATCGCATCCCTGGTCCTCCTGGTGGCTCTGATCGGCGCGATCATCATCGCCCGGGCCCAGAGTTCCACCGCCGAGGACATGTCCCAAACTGAGCAGGAAGGTTAGCCGGCGGATGGTTCCCCTGCTCTATTTCCAACTGCTCGGCGCGGCCCTTTTTGGCATTGGCCTTTACGGGGTTTTGGCTCGGCGCAGCGCTGTCCTCATTGTCCTCTCGATTGAGTTGATGCTCAACGCCGTCAATATCAATCTCATTGCCGCCGCTTCGTATCTAAACGGTATCGGGCGCTTCGAAGCGTTCGACGGGCAGATTATCGCCATATTCGTGATCACCGTCGCCGCGGCTGAGGTAGGCTTGGCGTTTGCCATTATTTTGCGCATGTATCGCAACCGCGGCACCGTCAACGTGGACGAGATCAACCTGCTGAAGTGGTGATATGGCCCTCGCTTTCCTGATACCGGTTCTGTCGTTCGCCGCCTGCCCGCTGATCATTATATTCCAGCGTTGGTTGCCCGGCCGGGGCGCTCCCGTAGCCATCCTGGCCATCGCCGGTGGATTCGCCCTGTGGGTATTGATGACCCTGGGATTTCTGGGCGCGTCGGAGGCGCACCCTGCGTGCGGCGTTAGCAACGTCACCGGCGCGCTGACCTGCCACTTCAGCACTACCTGGTTCCAGGCAGGAATCCCGGGCGTCGCCGCCACCGTGGACCAGGCCATTCACCTCGATTGGGGAATCCTGATAGATCCGCTGACGGTGGTCCTTTTGGGTCTAATCACCTTTGTGGCGCTGTGCGTCCAGCTCTACTCATTGGAGTACATGAAAGGCGACCCGCGGTTCGGCTGGTATTACGCCTGGCAGGCGCTGTTTGTTGCAGCCATGTTGACCCTGGCCCTGGCGGACAACTTCCTGCTCTTGTACATCGCCTGGGAACTTGTGGGTCTGTGTTCCTACCTGCTGATCGGGTTCTGGTTCGAGAATCCGGGTCCGCGGGAAGCTGCCAAGAAGGCGTTCGTGGTAACCCGCATCGGTGATGTTGGCTTGCTAGTGGGGATCCTGCTGCTGTGGCTCAACGTCGGCAGTTTCAGCATGACCGAGGCTTTTGCCGCCGTCGAATCCGGCGCGTTGGGCGCTGGCACCACTACTGCCGTGGCGATTCTCCTGCTGCTGGGCGCCATGGGCAAGTCGGCCCAATTCCCGTTCCACGTCTGGTTGCCGGATGCAATGGAGGGTCCTACCCCGGTCAGCGCGTTGATCCACGCGGCTACCATGGTAATTGCCGGCGTGTACCTGGTCGCTCGCGCTTTCCCCATATTCGCCGCTTCCCCCGAAGCTCTCATGGTAATCGCAAGCGTCGGCATGGTAACGGCGCTGGGAGCGGCCACCATTGCATTAGTTTCCACGGACCTCAAACGAATCCTCGCCTACTCCACCGTGTCCCATTTGGGCCTGATGATGTTGTCGTTGGGCGCATTAGGGTGGACGGCGGCGGTGTTCCATCTGATGGCCCACGGATTCGCCAAGGCGCTGCTGTTCCTCGGCGCCGGCAGCGTGATGCACGGCGTTGGAGCGCATGGCGACGTGGATATCCGCCGCGTTGGCGGGTTGCGCAAGGCAATGCCCTTGACCGCCACGGTGTTTTGCATCGGCGCGTTGTCTTTGGGCGGCATTCCGATCCTCTCCGGCTTCTGGAGCAAGGACGAAATTCTCCTCGCCGTGTCGCATCACCTGCCCGCCATATTCATCGTTCTTGCCTTCTTGACCGCCTTCCTCAGCGCCCTCTACATGGCTCGGGCCATGTTCATCGTGTTTTTTGGGCCCGAGGGTGAGGACAGCCATCACGCCCATGAATCGCCCATCCTGATGACCGGCGTGTTGTCGGTGTTGGCGGTATTGGCCATAGGGTTCGGCTGGATCGCCTTCAACTGGCCCGGCTCATTCGGCGGTTTTGGCAGTTTTGTCTTCTATGACCACGCCGAAGGGTTCCACTTCAACATCCTGCTGGGCGTGCTTTCCATGGTGTTGGCCGTCGCCGCCTTTGCATTGGCTTGGATGGTCTATGTCCGGCGCGGTTGGTCTCACGAATCCTTGCGCGCGAGGTTGTCCCCGGTTTTGCGCGTCGTGGAGAATCGCTACTACATTGATGAGACCTACCAGTGGTTCATTGATCGTATTGTATTGACCGTTTCGGGCGCACTGGCCTTCTTCGACCGCGCGGTGGTGAATGACGTTGGAATCAACGGCCCGGGCGACGTGGTACGCAGAGCAGGTGTCGCGCTGCGGCTGCACGTGACCGGGCATGTCTATTCGTACGCCCTGGTGGTCGCTCTGGGCGTTATTGCCCTAGCGATCTTCTGGTGGCTGCGGTCGGTATAGCCTGGAGCATCCTCGCTGAATATGGCCAACTTCGACCAGGTATCGCTGCTGTTGCTCGTTCTCGTGCCGTTGGCCGGGGCAGTGCTGGCGATGTTCCTGCCCAAAGACCGGCCCAGGGACGCGTGGCAATTCGCTATTTTCGTCGCGGCCGTGTCCTTCGTTTTGTCGGTCATCGTATTCGCCCGGTACGACTATATGGTTGGCGGTGTGCAATTTCAGCGCGAATATGACTGGATCGGGCATCCGCTGAACATAAGCCTGGACCTTGGAGTCAACGGTATCGGCGCTCCGTTGGTCCTCCTCAATGGCATCGTCCTGCTCGGCGCTGTCCTCATCAGCCAGACCATCACCAGGCGTACGCGGGATTTCTTCGTCCTCCTATTGGCGTTGGGTTCCGGAGTATTTGGCGTTTTCATCGTCCGGGACCTGTTTTTCCTGTTCTTCTTCTATGAGCTAGCTGTGCTGCCCATGTACCTGCTCATTGGGGTTTGGGGCAGCAGCACCGATTTCGGCACCTTCCTGCGCACCAAAGAGTACGGCGCCATGAAATTGATGCTGGTCCTGGTGGCCGGCAGCGTCCTGATCTGGATTGGTATCCTCGCGCTGTACGTCGCTTCCTCACAAGCCGGCAGTCCCACGTTCAACATCGACACGTTAGCCGAACTGAGGATGCAAGGGGCTTTCACAAGAACCCTGGAACTTTGGGTGTTCCCGCTGTTCGCCGTCGGGTTCGGGATTCTCGCGGGACTTTGGCCGTTCCACACCTGGTCCCCTGACGGCCACGTCGCAGCCCCAACCGGCGTCAGCATGCTCCACGCTGGGGTCTTGATGAAGCTGGGGGCGTTCGGGATCATCCAGGTTGGGATGATCCTGACCCCTACGGGCGCGGAAGTGTGGATGCCCGTCTTGATTGGCTTGGGAACCGTCAACGTGATCTATGGGGCGATATCCGCCCTGTCCCAGAACGATTTGAAATACGTTATCGGTTATTCCAGCGTCAGCCACATGGGATACGTCCTCATGGGGATCGCCACCCTGCATCCCGTCGGGTTGGCCGGCGCGGTTCTCCAGATGTTCTCCCATGGCATCATGACTGCCCTCATGTTCGCCATGGTCGGAGCGATTTACGAACGGGCCCACATCCGGGACACCTTTATCCTCAACGGCCTCATCAAACGCATGGGTACCACCACGTTCTTCTTTGCCATTGCCGGCTTGGCATCATTGGGACTGCCTGGACTCAGTGGATTTATCGCGGAATTCATGGTGTTCACCGGCGCGTTTCGCACTTACCTCCCGTTGGCGGTGCTGGGCGTGATCGGCGCGGCAATTACTGCCGTGTACATTCTCCGGCTGTTGGCCCGCTCATTCTTCGGCGAAGGCGATCCACAGTGGGATCACCTCACCGATGCCAGTCCAGTGGAGAAAGGCGTAGGCGGCGTTTTCGTCCTCATCCTGATCGCCGTCGGCGTCTGGCCCGCTCCACTGCTCAACGTCATCAACACCGGCGTAGATAGCGCCCTGTCCGCGTTTTAAGTTGATCATCCGATGTCTACCGGACTGACTACCAACCTATACCTGCTGACGCCCGAATTTGCGCTCACCGCGCTGGCATTCTTGGTGTTCACGGTCGACCTGTTTCTCCCTGAACGCAGCAAGGAGTGGCTCGCCGGTCTATCTGTCATTAGTCTCGTCGTGGTGATGATAATCGCCCTGCTGATGCGTCCTGCCGGAAGCGTTGAGCTCTACGGCGGTTTAATTGTAGTCGACGATTTCGGATTGTTCTTCAAGATTTTCTTCCTTGCGATCGGCATCGGCATTATCGCTTTGTCGTGGGAATACGCCAGGGATCGCCTTGACCATCGCGGCGAGTTCTACGGGTTGCTGCTGTTCTCCGTGCTTGGGATGAACCTGCTCGCCATGTCGCGGGAGCTTCTGACCGCGTACATTTCGCTGGAGCTCCTGTCGTTCAGCCTCTACGTGATGGTGGCGTATGGACTGCGCGAAGCCCGTTCCAACGAGGCCGGTATCAAGTACATCATCATCGGGGCGCTTTCGTCCGCGATCATGCTCTACGGTCTGAGCAATATCTACGCTGCTTTGGGCACCACCTACTTTTCGGGCATCGCCGCCGAGTTGTCGTCCCAGGGCGCGGTGAGCCCGGTGTTGTGGGTGGGAGTTGCTCTGTTGGTAGTGGGCCTGGGCTTCAAGCTGTCCGCGGTGCCTTTCCACATGTGGGCTCCGGACGCCTACGAAGGCGCTCCGTTGCCCGTTACCGCTTACCTTGCCATCGGCTCCAAAGCGGCGGCGTTTGCTCTGACCCTCAGGCTGTTCGCCGAAGCCATCGTCCCCGCTTTGAGTCTATGGAGCGAGTGGCAATTGGTAATCGCGGTGCTGGCCGCTATCACTATGCTGCTCGGCAATCTCGTAGCACTTGCTCAGCGCAACCTCAAACGACTAATGGCTTACTCCAGCATCGGACACGTGGGATACGCTCTAGCCGGTGTTGCCGTTCTCGGCACCGATTTTGCCCTGGCAGCCAAAGCCGTTATCTTCTACCTGGTGGTGTACGCCGTAACCAACCTCGTGGTGTTCGCCGGCGTCACCGCCTACTACAACCGCACCGGGCAGGACGACATCGTGGACCTCGCCGGCCTTGCAGACCGGCAGCCGTTCGTCGCGGCCGCCATCGCCATCGGCCTGTTCTCGCTCGCGGGCCTCCCGATATTCGCGGGATTCACCGCCAAGTTCTATCTGTTCGCCGCCGTCGCCGACGGTGGGTTCCTGTGGCTGGCCGGCGTCGCCATTTTCACCAGCCTGGTTTCGCTCTACTACTACCTGCAGGTGATGCGCCAGATGTACATCGAGCCTGCCCACGCCGCTGGCAATCCGGGAGACCACGCTGATACCGACGGAACCGAATCCGAGCATCACGCGGCACATGACAACCATGGCGAGCCGGAACCGCCTATCGTGCCATTGCAACGCCCTTCGTGGTTGCTCTCCGGCACCATGGGGCTCGGCCTTATCGTCGTGACCTGGCTTGGCGTTTACCCTGCCCCATTGTTGGCATTGATCGAATCCGCCGGCGCGGCGATTGTGCCTTAGCGCCGTGGTAACTCCGAAAACGGGCACGCGTCGTCCCCTGCTAGTCCATTCACTTTTTTCAATCACAACACGGAGTCGAACCCACATGATCATCGCTGTTATCGGCAACTTCGACCCGCCGCCCCACGTGTATGACTTGGCCGAACAGGTCGGTAAGGAACTAGGTCGCCGGGGCATCACGGTGGTCTGTGGCGGGCTGACCGGGGTGATGGAAGCGGTGTGCAAGGGCGCCAAGTCGGAAGGCGGCTCTACCATCGGCATCCTGCCCAGCGGCTCGCCGAATACCGCCAATGAGTACGTGGACATACCCGTCGCTACCAACATGGGCTACGCCCGAAACGTAGCCGTGGTCAGCACAGGTCAGGCCGCAATCGCCGTGGGCGGTGCGTTCGGCACGTTGTCCGAAATCGCCTACGCCCTCAGTTACGGCATACCGGTGGTGTCGTTGAACAGTTGGCCCCTCACGCTCCGGGGAGATGGGCAACCGGTGGGAGAAAATTACATAATCGCTGACAATCCAGTCGACGCTGTGAACAAGGCCATTGCGGCCGCCGAGGCGCGCACGGAACCTACCGGCACCGTCGCCTTCTCGGAACCAATCAGCGGAGAAAGATAATGCCTGTACCTACCATCGCGTCAATCGTAGCCCGAGAGGCCCTCGACTCCCGGGGCAACCCGACGGTGGAGGCTGAGGTGACCCTCAGCGACGGCAGCGTCGGCTTGGCTCTGGTGCCCTCCGGCGCCAGCACCGGCAGCTATGAGGCCCTCGAACTCCGCGATGGAGATGGGTCCAGATTCGGCGGCGCCGGCACCCTCACCGCCGTCGCAAACGTGAACGACTGCATTGCTCCTGCGCTTGCCGGTGTGTCACCTTTTTCCCAGGATGATGTTGATCGGCGTCTCAACGACCTTGACGGTACCACTGACAAAAGTGGTTTGGGCGCGAATGCCGTTCTGGCCGTTTCCATGGCTGCGGCCCGTGGTGCGGCAAATTCTGCCCACCGAGGCTCTCTTTGGAGGCACCTGTCCGCCGGCGCAGAGGTGTCCTTGCCAGTGCCGTTGCTCAACATCCTGAATGGCGGCCGCCACGCATCCAATTCCGCAGACATCCAGGAGTTCATGGTTGCCCCTGCGGGTTTCGACCGGTTCTCGGATGCCCTGCGTGCCGGCGTGGAAATATATCAGTCGCTGAAATCCATCTTGCGGCAAGGAGGCCACAACCTGAATGTAGGCGACGAAGGCGGGTTCGCTCCGTCCTTGCCGTCTAACCGCGACGCCATCGAGGTGGTTTTGCAGGCCATCGAGATCGCCGGCTACCGGCCCGGTGAGCAGGTACACATCGCTCTCGATGTGGCTGCTTCGGAGCTGTGGAACGCTGACTCATCCCGATATGACCTGGAACGCGAAGGTGTCTCCCTCGACTCAACCGAACTGATCGATCTCTATTCACGGTGGTGTCACGAATACCCCATCGTCAGCATCGAGGACGGTCTGTTTGAAGACGACTGGGACGGTTGGACGACCATGACCGGCCGCCTCGGCAACTCCGTGCAATTGGTCGGCGACGACTTGCTGGTAACCAACATCAACCGCCTGCAGCGTGGGATTGCCGAATCCGCTGGCAACTCCATCCTGCTCAAACCTAACCAGATTGGCACCCTTTCCGAAACTGCGGCAGCCCTTGATTTGGCACGTCGCTCTGGTTGGACCGCGGTAATGAGCCACCGCTCCGGTGAGACCGAAGACACTACCATCGCTGACTTAGCCGTAGCCTGGAACGTCGGACAGATCAAGACCGGCGCTCCCGCACGTTCTGAGCGCGTAGCCAAATACAACCGTTTGTTGCGTATCGAATCGGAACTGGGAGCCAGTGCCCGTTATGCGGGTAGGGAAGTATTCGCAAGGTTCGACCGCTGATTTCAGGGTCATTCGGTTATCCCAACCGGAGGCAACGAATGACGCCAGAACGCTTGCTGGATAACCATCCGCTCGTCCTTCGACAGGCTCAGGATGAGCGGACTACCCACTCGCCGAGCAATAATCGAATGGCCTCGCGCTGATTCTGGGCAACGTTCAAACCGTTCATTTCGGTGATATAATCGGGCCGCTCGGCACGCGATCTTCGAGCCTCGTCGGGCAGGGATGACCACGGTTGCTGGATCGCGTTTCTCTTTGGTGTCGGGTAGGACCATTTAATTACCGGGGGAATTCAGATGGCCACGCGTATCGGTATCAATGGCTTTGGTCGCATTGGGCGGTTGGTGGCACGCGCGGCCCTCTCACATACCTACAGAGACCGATTGGACTTGGTCGCGGTGAATGGAACGGGTGAGACGGAAACTTCCGCCCACCTCTTCAAATACGACAGCACATACGGGCCGTATCCCGGCACCGTTGCAACCGATAACGGTAACTTGGTCTTCGACGGAAAAACCGTCCGGAAATTTCAGCAACCTGACCCCGCCGACATTCCGTGGTCGGAAATGGACGTAGATATCGTTGTCGAGTGTACCGGCGTGTTCACCGACGCATCGAAAGCCGCCGCCCATATCGACAGCGGCGGCGCGAGAAAGGTGATCATTTCTGCCCCCGCCCGTGGCGCAGATGCCACCATCGTGCTCGGCGTCAACGACGAAGTGCTCAATAACGACGAACACCACATCATCTCCAACGCGTCCTGTACCACCAACTGCTTCGCGCCCATGGTCAAGGTCCTGCACGACGCGTTCGGCGTCGAGCGCGGGCTGATGTCCACCATTCACGCCTACACCAACGACCAGAGCATATTGGACCGCAACCACCGGGACCTCCGTCGCGCTCGCGCTGCCGCGCAGAACATCGTGCCCACCAGCACCGGCGCCGCGCGTTCCGTAGGTGTGGTCCTGCCGGAGTTGGAAGGCAAACTGCACGGGATCGCTTACCGGATTCCCACCTCCGTGGGTTCCGTTACGGACTTTGTTGCCGACCTTAAGCAGAATGTCAGCAAGGGCGACGTGAACGCTGCGTTCAAATCCGCGGCCAACGGTTCGTTGAAAGGTATATTGGAATACACCGAAGACCCAATCGTCAGTTCCGACATCCGCGGCAACACCCATAGTTGCATCTTCGATGCTCTGAGTACGATGGTGTTGGATGACAACATGGTCAAGATCATGGGCTGGTACGACAACGAATGGGGATATTCGTGCCGCACCGCGGATCTTTGTTGCCTGGTCGGCGGTTAGCATGCACCGGCTATCGCACCGGCATTGAACGATTTTAGATTGATCATCCCTGGCCCCCTACGCCGTTTGTGGGGGGCCAATTTTTTGCTGTTGGCGCTGCTCGTTGCAGCCCTGGCGTTACGTCTCTACGGCATAGACTGGGATCAGGGATACGGATTCCATCCCGACGAGCGCTCCTTCTACATGCGAGCCGGCGACATGCTGTGCCTGCTCACGGCCGGGCCACATCAGGATGGCCCACATTGCTCCGCCGCTCATCTAGGTTCGCTATTGGCCACAGAGCAATTCGCCGGAATCGAACCCGGTCTGCCCGATTTACGCACCGCCTTATCAGCCGAACGCAGCGCGTTGAATCCCCGCTGGTTCCCCTTGGGCAGCGTGCTTATCTACGCGCTGGTCCTCTTGCGCACCGCGTTGGAGCCGATCGCTGATTGGGGAGTAATGGAGCTCAGATTCATCGGCCGTACGCTTACGGCGTTGGCCGACGTAGGTTCCGTTTTCCTGCTCTACATAATCGGCCGCAGAATGTTTGGCCGATGGACCGGTCTGCTCGCGGCTGCCTTTGCCACGTTCGCTGTCATCCACATCCAGCACGCCCATTTCTACCGTCCTGAACCATTCACGGTGCTTGCCTCATTGGCGGCATTGTGGGCCATGTTCCGGTTCATCGATTCTCGGAGTTATCGCGACGCCGCATTGCTGGGCGCGTTAGTGGGTCTGGCCATGGCCCCCAAGGTGTCGGTTGCTCCCATCGTGGCGCCCCTGGTCCTCACGTTCCTGTGGGTTGCCAAAGACCGATCCCGGCGCGATTGGATCGAACTGCGCCCGTGGGATTTAGCCCGAGTCATTCCCTTGGCGGCTCTAGCGAGTGTAACGGCACTGGCCGCGTTCTTCATCACCACGCCATACGCATTTCTGGATTTCGCGAATTTCATCGCGGATATCCGTGAACAAACGGGCATGGCCGGCGAGGCTGGCCGGTTCCCGTTTACCTGGCAATACGCGGACACGCCGGCGTTTCTCTACCAACTGCGTCAAACTACGGTTTGGGGTTTGGGAATTCCCCTGGGCATCGTAGCTTGGCTGGCCGTGCCCGTCACCGCGTGGTTCGCCTGGAAGGGCGGCATTGCCCAGCGCTCGGACTTGCTGCTATTGGCATGGGTGGTTCCCGCTTTCGTTTTTCTTGAACTCTTCGAGGTCAAGTTCCTCCGCTACGTTTTTCCTCTGATGCCGTTCTGCATCCTGATGGGCGCCCGGATGCTGGTGGCGCTGGTTGGCTGGGCTCGTGATCGGAGATATACGCTCACCTTGTCGGGCTCAGTGATTCCCAACGACGCCCCGTTTTCGGAAGAATGGCACGCTACTCCACCCACCGTCGGCGACGACGTAGTCTTCGACGAGCCCCTGTTCGGCGACGACCCATTTCCAGACGCGCCGTTTTCCGAGGAGTGGCATGCGACTCCCCCGGTCGCCGGCGCGTCCGTTGCCACCGCGCCGCTGGTTCCCTCACCGGTTACCGTGGAACACCGCTCATCGCCCGCTCGCCCCGGCATTCCCGGCTTGATTGACAGGTATGCCTTTCCCATCAGCATCGTCATCCTGGTCGCCACTTTGTCCCTAACCGTCTTTTACGCCATCGCATTCGTCGGCATCTACGGCCGCCCGCACACCGCCATCGCTGCTTCCGATTGGATCCATGCCAACGTTGAGCCGGGGGCGTCAATCGTCAACGGGGGCTCTTTCTGGGACGAGCAGATCCCCGAACTACGCGGGTTCAGGGTATGGACGTTCCCCGCCTATCACCCAGATCGCGATCCCACCAAAATCCGCGATCTGGTGGACCGATTGTCCGATTCCGATTACGTGGTTTTCTACTCCAACCGCGCCTATGGCTCGGTTTCCAGGTTGCCGCAGGAGTTCCCCGACAGTTCCGCGTTTTACCGCCTGCTGTTCTCCGGCGAGCTTGGTTATGAATTGGAGAGGGCTTTTACGTCGTACCCGTCATTTGCCGGTGTCCATTTCCGCGACGACCCCTACAGCCGCGCCGGACTCCCGGCTCCATCACTCGTTCCAGGTGGGGACATTTCGCGACCCGATGGCATCGTGCTCAATCTTGGCTACGCTGACGAAAACGTCATCGGATACGACCATCCACAAGTCTTGATATTCAAAAACATTGATCGATTGGACGACACGCAAATCCTGGAGCGCATCGACTCCGCTGCCAAGCCCTTGGAATCCGCGGATACCCCGTTGATGTTTTCCCCGCCCGACCTCGATGCCCAACGGTCGGGAGGCACTTGGTCGGCGTTGTTCAACCGGGATGGCTGGGCCAACGATGTGCCTTGGCTAGCGTGGATAGTGATTATCGAATTGATCTGCCTGATCGCCTTCCCTTTCACCTGGTGGTTGATGCGCCCGCTGCCCGACCGGGGCGTGTTGTTCGCTCGCATACTCGGCTTGTTGCTGGTCGCTTGGGTCACGTGGTGGCTGGTGAGTTCGGGTCTGCTTCAGTTGTCCTTGATCTCCGTTGTGATGGCTATGGCGGTGGTTGCAGTTCCATCCGCCGTGGTTTTGTGGAGACAGTGGCGCGGCATTCTCGATTGGCTTCGGGAGAATTGGCGCCTTGTGATGACCGCGGAGGTATTGTTCCTGCTCGCTTACGTCGCTTTCCTACTCATACGCGCCGCAAATCCCGATCTCTGGCACCCCTGGCGTGGCGGCGAAAAGCCCATGGAACTAGCCTACTTCACAGCGGTGGCACGTTCGTCCGTCCTGCCGCCGTTCGATCCTTGGTTCAGCGGCGGACACCTGAACTACTACTACTGGGGATATTTCATCCTTTCGGTCCCGTTGCGTCTTACCGGAATCCCCCCCGTCACCGCATTCAACGTCGCCGTGCCGTTGCTCTTCGCCCTGACCGCCACCGGTGTGGGATCGCTAGTGTACAACATGGTTGCCATCGCACAGAGACGTACCTTTATTGCGAGGGTGCGATCCCGTTGGTCTCTATCCGACGACACGCCAACATGCGACCCCCACGATGGTGGGGTGGGACGACGGTTGCGGGCGGTTATTGAGCGTTGGCGCATCCGCGGTATCGGCCCGCTTTTGGCCGGGTTCTGCGCTGCCCTGATGGCCATGGTTGTTGGCAATCTCGACGGACTCGTCCAATTGATCGAAATTACCCAACGCAAAGCCGCCGGTATGGTTACCTCTTGGTCCAGCTTTGATTTCTGGCGCAGCAGTCGTGCGATACCCGAAACCTCGGAATTCACTCCTTCTGTCTTGACGCCTTGGTTGGGACCGGACAGCCACCTTGAATCCGCATTTCACATCACCGAGTTCCCGTTTTTCACGTTCCTATTCGCCGATCTCCACGCCCACATGATGACCATGCCTTTTGCGATTCTCTCGCTGGCCTTGGGTTTCACCCTGCTGGTAGGTTTCGCAAGAAGCGGCCATCGCAGTCCCTGGCCGTGGATCACGGTGGTTGCCCTCGCGATTTCAGTGGGCAGCCTTTGGGCCATCAATTCCTGGGAATATCCGGCTTACGCCTTGCTGATGCTGGGTTGCGCAACAGCGGCCGCTTGGATTACGCCCGGCACGGTCAAGGCGCGTATCTTGACCGGTGTGGCCATGGGCGGGTTGGCTCTGTTGGTTAGCTACCTTGCTTTTCTCCCATTCCACGATTCTACTGAAACGTTCGGCACCGGAATCGAGCCGACTCGGTGGCGCACTCCCCTCACCAGCTATCTGCTGATTCACGCATTGCCACTGATCGCCGCTGCCGCGTTGTTTTCTGCGACCCTTCCCCGGGCTGTTGCGCCATTCGTGCAGCGCATCACTCGGAAACGCCGCCTCCCCGCGGTGCATCACTGGCTCGCAACGGGCGCATGCCTCGGCGTACTCTTGGCCTGCTATTTCTTGGCTGCTGGATTCATCACGGCTGGGTTGCTTGCCATCGCGCTCACGCTCACCGTTTGGGCGTCCGCCGCAGCCTTGCTCTCGCCGGATTATCCCGAGCGTCGCTCTGACGTGATGGCCCTGGCTATGCTGGCAGTCGCTTTAGCCATTGGTATCGGTGTGGACTTCGTTCGTGTGGAGGGCGACATAGCCAGAATGAACACGCTGTTCAAGTATTACCTGGTTGCTTGGCTGTTGTTCGCCGCAGCGGGCTCCTATGGGTTGTGGCGGGGTTGGACGGCCGCCAGAGCGCTTGGCAGTTTCCCCCGGCGCACGCTCAGGGGGTTAGGGCTTGGCATCGTGGCGGCAGTGTTCGCCGGGACCATGGTCTATCCGGTCCTGGCTACCCCGGCCCGCATACAGGATCGGTTCAACTCGATTCCACCGACCCTCGACGGCGCCGCCTGGATGCCGGCCGCAACGTACCATCCACCTGACTGGTGCATCGGGCACGCCGTGGATCCAATCGAGTTGCGTTGGGACTACCATGCCATCCGTTGGCTCCAGGATAATGTTTCTGGCACGCCCGTCGTTCTGGAAGCGCACGGCAGCCAGTATTGCTGGAATACTCGCGTCTCACAGTACACTGGTTTGCCCACCGTTCTGGGTTGGCCCTGGCACCAGCAGCAGCAGCGCAACGATGGCAGAATCGTAAGCAGGCGCGCGAGGGACGTCGCGACCATCTACAGTACCCTAAGCCACCGCAGGGCGATGGAGTTGCTCGAAAAATACGAGGTTGCCTACATTGTAGCCGGCGATCTCGAGCGCGCCTATTACCGAGATCGGGGTATCGACAAGTTCGACGCCATGGTAAGCGAGGGGATTTTGACGCTGGAATACTCCAACCCGGGAACCCGCATTTACGGCGTCATAGAACGCTGAACCTTCCGGCTCTGCTTTGACCGTCCCTAAACCGTATCCTATAATCTCGCACGCCGCACTGCCGTTCCCCATTCAACTTGGTGGTGCGCGAAGTACGCCAAGGAGGTACTACTGTGGCAATCGAATCCGTCCGCGTCGGATTGATCGGCGCCGGCCGCAATACTCGTGATCGACACATTCCGGGGTTCAACAGCACTGCTGCCGTGGAGATCGGCGCCGTTGCAAACCGTTCCCGCGCATCCGGCCAGGCAGTCGCCGACGCCTTCAACATTCCGACCGTGTATGACAACTGGGAGGAACTGCTGGAAGATGAGAGTCTCGACGCGGTCTGCATCGGCACATGGCCCTATATGCACCGCACGTTGACCACCGCCGCTTTGGCCGCTGGTAAGCACGTCCTGTGCGAAGCTAGAATGGCGATGAGCGCCGCCGAAGCACACGAAATGCTGTCGATTTCGCAGCAGACGCCCGATCTCGTCGCGCAGATTGTTCCCTCGCCGATGACCTTCGGCATTGATGACTTGCTGATTCGCCTGATATCGGAGGGCTTCCTGGGCGAGTTGGTGTCCGTCGACGTGCAGTCCCAGACCGGGTTCGCCGACCGCGATTCCACGATGCACTGGCGCCAGGACCGGGACCTCAGCGGGTTCAACATCCTGAACATGGGCATCTGGTACGAGGCCATGATCCGTTGGGTCGGTCGCGCGACCCAGGTCATGGCGATGAGCCAGATCACGGTCCCGCACCGGAAGGACGACGATGGCAACTGGCGTTCCGTCACGATTCCCGACACCATCGACATCCTGTGCCGCTTGGCCAACGGCGCCAACGCACACCTGCGGTTCAGCGCTTGCGCTGGCCTCTCGCCGGGAAACAGCGTTTGGCTCTACGGCACCGATGGGACGATCCACGTGGACAATCAGATGCGCGTCTTCGGCGGTAAGCGCGGCGACTCCGAGTTGCAAGAGATCGCAAATCCACCGGAAAGCCGCTACGGGTGGGCCGTGGAGCAGGAATTCATCGCGTCAATCCGCGATGGCGCTCCGGTCCTGCGCACCCCGTTCAACATCGGCGTTCACTATATGGAATGGACTGAAGCCGTAACGGTTAGCGCACAATCAGGGGAGGCCGTGCACCTTCCCTTGTAAGGGTGGCGCACCTCGTGAAAACGTTAGGGGCGGGTCCGAGACCCGCCCCTAATTTTGGGCAACTCGGGGTCAGTTACCTGTCTACCAGGCAGGTAATCACTTGTGGAGCCGCCGTCGCCGCCCGTTCCGATAGTTCGGCGTCGCTCAACGTGACGATCGGATGCTCGATTATCGCCAACCCATAGTCAGGGTCGCCGCGCATTCGGGACATGGCGTGCGCCTGGCTGATAAACGGCCTGGTCGTCAACACTGTGGACGGGATGCCAAGGAGTTCGGTTTCCATTGCGTCGTGCACACTGCACGCGGTGCAGGACCCTCATTCAGCCGTGGCGTGTATTGCCACGTCGATACTCTGCGCCGTCCGTTGCAGGTCCTCAATCCTGGCCGGCCATTGCCAACCGCCCTTGTTGTGCTCAACCGTCCCCTTGATGTCGTAGCGCTCGCCGATGATGGCGGCGATCCGCCGGAGCAGGTCTTCCGAATGAGGTTTGTTGTTGGCGAACAGGCCAATCACCTTGCCGTCCAGCGTGGACGGCCTTTGCGCCAACCGCGCCGGCGCCTGGGGCCCGTCGTCCCGTGGGTCCAGGGTGATTACTGGGCCTCCCTGAGTTGTCATGTCTCAACCTCCAGTGAGTCTTTTGGGTCATTAAATCCGGTTAGGGCGTGTGCACCGGCCGCGTTACCGACCGGCTGCTGCCCCAGGTGCTGATCAGGCTTACGAATCCGCCCGCCATCCCACCGCCCGGCAACACGGTGATTCGGTCTGCGTCCGCAACGACTGGAACCATGCGGTCATGGTCTAATTCGGCTGCCATACGATGCCAACGGATCCATTCGGCAGCCGGCAATTGCGCTTTTTCGTGCAGGAACTCTGCGACTCGACGCCTGGACCAGCCGGCATCCGCGATGTGCAGCATCGCTTCGGGACTGATCACGCAGACCACCTCGGGCATTCCCGGCCCGAACGCCAGCATGGCATGGGCGACGGTAGTCAGGAGATCGGCCGGGTTCCGGTCTCCGTGCAGCGTAACCTGCAGCGGAGCCAGCGTCGCGTAGGCGGTGACTACCGTCGCATCGTCGCCGTATCCCAACTCTGATGCTAACGACGGCCAGGGACTGACCGCCAGGTTCTCGGGAAAGCAGAACGTGATCTTGCCGGGGTGCCCGAACGTACTGTTGTCCATCACCACTGCGGCGGACCCGTAGAAATTCGCTTTGAACAGGTTCACTGCCCGACCGATGGCCGCGTTGGCGCGGCCGCCATTCCCCATCATTTCCACGCCGGCGTTCATTCCGATCTGCTCGGCGTATGGCCCGCTGACCACCGTCAGCACGGTGACGCCGTTGGTGGATGTGCTGCTGGCGTGCAGGTTGAACGAACGGTCCGTGATCGCTGAGAGCGACGCCAGCACGACCGGGAAATGCTCCGGCAGACAGCCCGCCATGACGGCATTCACCGCCGCCTTGCCTGCGTTGAACCGTTTCTGACGAATGACCTCGGTTCCCAGGTCGTGATCGGCTGATACGCCGGCATAGTCCAGCATGGCCTGGACCCGTTCCGGCGTCGGCGGAACGATGGGCAAACCGTCGGTCAATCCGTTCTCAAAGTAGTAGTCCTGCGCCGCGCTCCAATCATCAAATTCCAGATGCGCGCCGGGGTTGGTGTCGGATGTGGTCATTGATTGGTCTCTCTCAAAATGAACTGTGCAAATTTGTTAGTCGTTACCTACGGTTGCCGTGTCGGTAATCGGGCGCCTCGATCGGCCATTCCGTTACCACCAGCGGATCTTGTAATCGCGATGCGATGCGAGGACGGGTGGCGGCGATTGATTCTATCTGATGGGATGTCGTGATGATCGTCGGCAGGCGTTCTTCATACCGGTAACCGACGATCTGGAACAGTTTGTCTTCTGCGAATGGTGTGCTGCGCTCGGCTCCCATGTCATCGAGCACCAGCACGTCCACGTTTCGGATTCGGCCCAAAAGGTCGTCGTGCGTTACGGGACTGTCGGGAGCGAAGGTAGATCTCAGGTAATCCAACAAATCGGCCACCGTGGCAAAGAATACGTCATCGCCCTGGTTTTCCCGCACGGCAGCAGCGGCGACTGCCAGGTGTGTTTTACCCACGCCGTACGGACCATACAAGCTCAGCCATCCGCCAGGTTCCTGGGCCCAACGCTGCACGTACGATTTCGCAGACTGCAAACTCCTTTTCTCGTGCGGCGCCAAACCACCGTTTCCTTCGGGGTTGAACGCGTCAAACGTCATGCGTTGCCTCATGTTAGGCGGTATGGCTCCGACGGTTCGGCCTGATGTCCCGCTCACCCTGCCCAGTCGTAAGATCCGGCCGAATCCATCTGCTGATTCCAGCCGCGTTCGTAGAAAGTCGTCCAGGTGGTTAGGGTCGCCGCGCAGCGTGATTACAGTTGGGAACCGCTGTGCGTGGCGCCAGGCCAAGAGTTGAAACAGTCGCTCTTGCCCCCATGGACTCGACGGACGTGCGGGTAAGTCGTCTAACGCCAGGAGTTCGGCCTGGCGTACCTGCTCAAACAAGTCGACGAAATCCAATTCGGAGTCGTCTTCAAAACCCCCGCGCAGATAATCCAGCAAGTCGTTGGACGTGATAAACAACGCTGCTTTACCGTCCTCGATGCGCCGGTTCACGATCGCCGCCGCAAGGTGCGTTTTACCACTGCCGCTGGGCCCTACAAACGTGATCCACCCTTCGGGATTTTCAGCATATTTGACAGAGGCGCGTAACGCGTCCTTATAAGGGGCCCGGTTGGAAACATCACTGTTCGGCCCGTCTGGGTAAGCGTTGTCAAATGTGGCTTGCCGCAGTGCACCGAGGTTGCTGTATCTCTCGAGCGCTCCAATCCGTTTCGCTCGATCCGAATCCGATTCCTGGCACCGACATGGCGAGACATTTCCGAAGTCAGGATGTTCCACGGGCGCCGGAGAAGCCAACCATCCCGTTCCACCGCATATATCGCACGCCTTAGCCGGCGTTTCCGTCGGCAAGCTCGTCGGATTCCCAGGGTAACCGTCCGTATCTTCGTCGGTAACTCTCCAGGTACCCCGTGCGGCTATCCGTCGTAGGATCGTGCCCAGGCTCTCCATAGTCATGGGATTGGTCTATGCGTGGTCCTGTCGTTCGTACGGTAACTGCCGGTTTGCCTTCTTGCAACCACCGTCGCAGGATAGCATGAACGTAACCCCAGCTTCGCACATTTTGCTCTGCGGAAATGGAAAATGCCTCATGGATCCAACTCGCTGGATACTCTTCTTCTGCCGCTCGCAACTGCTCAGCCATGCGGTGCCCAAACGTCCCGATATGCTGTTCATAAAGGGCGAAGATGTTAGCGCGCGATTCCGGTTTAGGTGCTTCCCGAGCGGACTCGGTGGGCTGCTCTGGCCTTGCCGTGGTGCCGGCAATGGCCGAGGGTTCCAACGCGGTCAATCCGTTGTTGGTCAGGTATTCGGCGATACGTTCGTCATTGACCCAGATCCTGGTATCGCCGCCCACCTTGGCCGCCATCAACGTCCCTCTCCACACCGATCCGGCCAATGCCCTCCGTATGGAGTCGTCGTCGCCCAGTTCGGCCGCTTTTCTCAGCGTGCCGTCGTCCAGCAGATCATCTAGTGGCACCGACGGCGGGGCGCCTTGTCGGCCGGTTCCCGAACCTGACAACGCCACAACCCGAAGGGCAACTTTCAGTTCGGCTGGATCGTCGATCTCTGCCAGCCAACCTTCCAGTGCAACAGCCGGGACCGGTATCCGTTGGGCGTCTCGCGGGATGTCTCGCTGGCGCCCTGGCCCTGCCATCTACGCCACCGATTCTTCGTAGCGCATCAACTCGTCGAAACGCATCAGAGTGTCGCGGAAATACAGGTGTAGGCTGCCGGTTGGTCCATGCCGGTGTTTGGCTACGATCAATTCCGCGATGTTACGGGGAAACGGTCTACCCGGAGCGTGCTGCTCCCACTCGTCTTCCGTGAAGTTGCGGTCCTCCCGGTAGATGAACATCACCACGTCCGCGTCCTGCTCGATGCTGCCGCTGTCCCGCAGGTCGGATAGTTGCGGTCGATGGCCCGGACGGTTCTCTACCACTCTGCTCAATTGTGAGCACGTGAAAACCGGCACCTCCAAGTCCCGCGCTATCGCTTTCAACGACCGAGAGATCTCGCTGATTTCCTGTACCCGGTTTTCTCCGTAACCGCGCCGGCTGCCTTGCCCTTGCACCAGTTGCAGGTAATCGACCACAAGGAAATCCAGCCCGCGTTCCATCTTGAGACGTTGCGCTTTGCTCCGCATTTCCATGGTCGTCTGGAACGGCGTGTCATCGATATATATCGGCAGTCCGGAGAGCACACCCACCGCGTTTGCGATCACGCTTTCTTCCTGTTCGGACAGCAATCCCAATCGTAGCCGGTGAGAATCCACTCCCGATTCCGCAACCAGGATGCGCATCGCCACTTGCTCACGGCTCATCTCCAGGCTGAAGATGCCGCACACGTGCCCGTTCTTGGCCGCGTTCACGCATATGTTGAGCGCCAGGCTGCTTTTGCCCAAACCGGGCCTCGCGCCGACGATCAGCAAATCCGACCGTTGCATCCCGCCCAGCAGGCTGTCCAAGTCCGCATACCCACTTTGCAATGGCGGCATGTCGGTCAAGGAAACGTCGCCGATGTCGCCTTGCAAATAGACGTCCAACACGGAACCCAGCGGCACGAAACCACGTTCGGTGTTCGCGGGCTGCACGCTGAAGAGCACGTCCACCGCTTGGCGCATCGTGTCCTCGGCGTCGGACGAATCCTCGAATCCAATCTCAGCGATTCGATTCCCGGCAGCGATGATGCGCCGCTTTGCCGCCGTATCGGCAACAATGCCGGCGTAGTACTCCACGTTCACCGACGTGGGAGTGTCGGCAATCAGTTGACCCAGGTAAGGCAAACCGCCCACCTCGTCCAGGCGGTCCCGCTGCTGCAGTTCGCGAGCCACCGTGATCTGGTCCACAGCGTCGCCGCGCTGGGACACGGTAGCGCACGCCTCGAAGCAGAATTGGTTACGGGCCCGGTGAAAATCCTCGGCCTTGATGATCGGCAGAACTCGGTGCAGAGCCTCGCCGTCGATCAGCAGCCCGCCCAGGACGGCTGCCTCCGCGTCGTGGTCGTAGGGCAGATGTCGCTCTGTGTACTGCGCGACAACCACGCGACTTTATTCCTCTATGGCGGCGACGACGTTGACCGTGGCCCGGATTTCGCTGGAAAGGTTGAGGACCACCTCGTACTCGCCCGGCTCGCGTATAGGCTCCACGGAGTTCGTGATTCGTCGGTCGATCGTGCGCTCCAGCATCTCACCCAGCGCGTCCGCGATTCGAGCCCCGCTGATGGGGCCATAGTAGCGGCCCGTGGGGGTGACACGTCCGGGGATAGTGACGGTGAGGTTGTCCAGGGCTTCGGCCAACTCTTCAACCACTTGTGTTTCCCGCGCCCGTTCCGCATCGCCGGCCGACTTCACCTTGTCCAGTCGTTTGAGCGTTTCGCTCGTGGCGATTTCCGCCAATCCCTTGGGCAGCAGGTAGTTTCTAGCGTATCCCCGGGAAACCCGCCTGACCTCTCCGGCCCGCGCCTTGTCGGGAACATCGCGCAAAAATAGCATCATCATGTTGGTGGGTTACTCCATGCTCTCGCCGACGTTCAGAGTCACGGGCGGGAGGCGATTTTCTTTGACGATCCGGGTTCAGTGGGAAGCCCGAACTCGATTATAGACTACCGGGTATTGGTGGTGAAATCGCCGCATGTCAGGCGGCCGGGAGTTTCCGAGGTTAAACCATGAATACGGGGGAGTCGTCCCGGTTGATCCTGGTTTCGTTGGCGATGCCATCGCGGATGTGTCGGGGCAACGTGAACATCGCCGCGTGAGTCTCCCCGTCGTAGTGTCGGAGGTCTTTGGAGATTCGACTGGACGCCCGATGATCGATTTCGTCGGGCATCAAATGGGGTAGCGGCGAATCGGAACCGATTCCGAAACCCCAGAGGGTGATGAAAGAAGGTACGTGTGCGTGATACGACAGCGAGTGCTCGAACAAACTGCCCAGCGTGTTCAAGATCGTGGTGAAGCACTCGTGGAGGCTGAGGTAACCCGCGGGTCCTGACTGTGTGACCAGGATTCCACCTGGTTTCAATCGGGCCCGGGCGATGTTGTAGTACTCCTCGGTGTAGAGAAGGTACGCCGGGCCGCCCTCCAGGGGGTCCACCAGGTCCATGATCATCACGTCGTATTGTCTGCTGTCGGTCTCCAGGAACTTGCGCGCGTCGTCGTGAATAAGCGTGGTGCGGGCGTCTTCGAACGCTCCCTGGTGATGTTGCGGCAGGTGTTCGCGGCACAACTGCACGACTCGCTCGTCCAGGTCAACCATGACCACGCTGTCCACCGTGTTGTGGGCCAGGGTCTCCCGCAGGGTTCCGCCCTCCCCGCCGCCTCCGATAAACACCGTTCGCGGGTTGGGATGCATCAACATGGCCGGGTGTACCAACGATTCATGGTATATGTGCTCGTCCCGCTCCGTGGACTGGGTTTTGCCGTCCAGCAGCAGGCTGCGTCCGTACACCTCCGAATGCACCACTTCGACCCGCTGATAGCCGGTGTGGCCGGAATACAGGACATCGTCGACCTTGAGCATAATCGCCAGGTCGGGCATTACGGTTTCGATCACCCACTTGCCGGTGATCTCTTCCATGGGATAATTGGCCACGATAAGACCTTATGGAAAATGCGAAGAACCAGTTAGCGTTCGGCTGACTGGTGACGGATTCGGCAATCAGCCAGTCAGTTGAGCCGGTTGCAGTTCGACGACTCGGGCGCCGTTAAGACCCCTGCGGATCTGTGTAACCTGGGGATCCGTGCACCGCAGCGCCGCGATGATGGAATCCGTCGCGTGATCCGGCATGTCCTGGTCGCCACAGGTGAATATGTCCGCCGCCGCGTACCCCAGTTCGGGCCAGGTGTGGATGGATATGTGGGATTCGGCGATGGACAAGACGCCAGTTACGCCCTGCGGCGCGAACTGGTGAAAAGTTTCCCCAACTACGTGCGCGCCCACCTGTTGGGCGGCGTTTAGCAATTCCTGGCGAATATATTGCAGATCATTCAAAAGTTGGGGGTCGCAATCTCTGAGTTCCAACAGCACGTGCGTACCTAGTACATTCAATCACCCTTTCCTCCGTGTAGATTCGCCATCCCGCCGGCAACACGAAGAGCCCTGCACGAACAAAATAGCAGGCAACGATTGTACTCAAACTGCCCACGCTATTCAAGCACGGATGCCGCTCACGCGTACCCAATTAGTCATCGTGAGTAGCGCAACCTGATCCCTGACTGATCCCGCAATCCCGTTGATATAACGCAGTCTCCAGCGACCACGGCCCCGCCGTCCCCCACACCGCTGGCGGGGTAGCAATGACAGTTGACGGACAGTGGGCACGCATGAGGAACCGCCGGTGTCAACAGGGCGTGACGAATTTTCCCAATGGGGATTGCCGCCGGTGGGCAGGCGGGTGGATGGGAAACAGCGGCGCAGCGACGAGGGGGCGAAAACCGAACATAAATCCGATTCTCGATAGGGTGGATTTGGGGGCTCAACCGGCGATTTTGAGGGCTCAACAACCATTTGGGAAGGTGTCGAACATTGTGCCTGCCGCGGTCCGGCGGCCGGCGCGACGGCGTCTAATCCGATCAGCGACGATGCCCCGGCCACGTCGTCAGCGGTTATTTCGGTCCGGAGATCGGGCGCGAAAATCTTGGCTGGGACAGGGAAAGCGGGACGAAAACTGAACAAAGAACCGATTCTCGATGGGGTGTTTTTGGCGGCTCAACGGGCGTCTTGGAGGGCTCAACGACCCTTTGGGAAGGTGTCGAACAGCGAGTCGGCGGCAGTCCGGCAGTTGGCGCGACTGCGTCTAATCCAATCAACCGCGATGTGCCGGCCACGTCGTCAGCGGCTATTTTGGTCCTGTGATCGGGCGCGAGAATCTTGGTTCGGACGGCGAAAACGAGCCAAGGAACCATCTTTGAAATCAAGACACGACGGTATCGGGTTTCGAGTGGAGTCCGCTTTTGACCATACCATCGAGGACGACCAGGAGCGCCCGCATGCACGTGGCAAGCGCCATTTTCCTGGCTTTGCCGTCGGTGAGCATCCGCTGGTGAAACACGCGGATCACTGGGTGGTATCTGCAGGGGACCAGTGAGTCTGTGAAGAGGACCATGCGCACTCGCGTTCGGCCGCCTCAGACGGACGGCATCGCCGCATAGTTCTCCTGTTCCGGTGGTTGGGAGCCACGCTGACCAGGGGCGCGAAGTTGCATGCGGTTCAGCGTGCCCAGATCGGCGCTCAGCATGGGGAACGCAAGTCGGACCGGCTCACCCACTGCCACGCTCGCCGCAGCGCCGCGGCGACGGTGCGTTAAACCTGGGGCAGGATCGCGCCCAACAGCAAGAGTTGGGCCTTCTGCCAGGTCGGGTTGGTGAACAACGTTGCGAAGGGAGCGAGTGTCGGTACAATAGCGTCGCGCGGGATCAGTATGGCTGGACCTTTAGTGCGATTTGGGTCCAGGGCAATCGCAATTGGAATTTAGACGCCCGTCACTCCGGCGCAAGTCGAAGATGTCCGCCATAGGCGGATGCCGGAGTCCAGAGGCTGCCGAATGAAGCGGGCGACCGCGAAACTGCCGATTTCAGGCGCTGGATACCAGCATCCGTCTATGGCGGATCCGCCATGAGCGGACGACTTTCGCCGGTATGACGGTGGCCGGGAGAGGCTTATCCAGGGGCCGACGATTGAAACGCGATTGCCTTGTTGCTCTGGGCCACAATTTGAACGCGCAAATGGCTCAGCGAATCTGAACAGTTGCCCTCGGCGCGCGGTTTTGTGCCCTTTCGGTTGGGTTGTTAGAATGATGTTCGCGACACTCGCCTGGTGTCCGGTTTGTTCCGCACTGGCGTGATCACCATTTGCTTTCATGCCCACCTACCCTCACATTGAGCGCTACCATGCTGACCTGCAGCGGTTGGTGGAGTTTGGCGGCTCGGACAATGAGCAGAGCATCCGGCGGGCCTTTGCGGTGTGCGTGGATTCGTACTGCCGCGACCACCGGGACAAGCTGGCGCTGATCGACGAGCTGAGCGCGGGGCCGAACATCCCCGACGGCACGGTGAAGGACGCGCTGCGGATGGCCCGCGGCTACTGGGAGGCCAAGGACACCCACGACGACCTGGACGCCGAGATCCAGGCCAAGTTCAACCGCGGCTACCCCAGGGACAACATCGTTTTCGAGGACTCGGAGACGGCGGTGCTGTTCCAGAACGGCGCCCAGGCCATGCGGGTGGACATGACCCGCCCGGGCGAGTTGCACCGGCTGATACAGCGGTTCCTGGACTATGAACTGCCTGAGATCGAGGAGTTCCGGCAGGCGCGGCAGCAGTTCAAAACGGACCTGCCGGCGGTGCTGGAGAACCTGCGCGAGACGGTGGCGGAGGCCGAGGCCGGCAACCCGGAGTATCGGGTAGCCGCCGACGGGTTCCTGGAGCTATGCCGGCGGAGCATCAGTCCCGACGTTTCCGACGCTGACGTGCGCGAGATGCTGCTGCAGCACATTCTGACCGAGGACATCTTCCTGAGCATCTTCTCCAACGTGCAGTTCCACCGGGAGAACAACGTGGCGCGGCAATTGGACGGCCTGGCGCAGACCTTCTTCACGGGCTCGGTGCGGCAGGAGGCCATGGACCGGCTGCGGGTGTACTACGGCGCGATCGGCAGGGCGGCGCACGACATCGCCGACTACGCCGAGAAGCAGCAGTTCCTCAAGGCCATCTACGAGGACTTCTACCAGGCTTACAACCCCGCCGCCGCCGACCGGCTGGGGGTGGTGTACACCCCCAACGAGGTGGTGGACTTCATCATCCGCGGCACGGACTGGCTGCTGCAGAAGCATTTCGGCAAATTTTGGGAGGCAGCCGTTAGAGCAGATACGATCGCACACAGACGGCGCTAAAACGTGGTACGATTTGTGGCAGTTCTTGCGTAGGTCGAAATGTGGTTACTTGATTCGTTTAGAATGGCAGATCATCAACCCCCGTTTCAGAATTCCCACTGTAATAGTATCCATAGCGACCATAGCCTGACGGCTCAGGTTCTTCGTACGTCTTGAGCCGAAAGGAACCTGGCTCTGTCCATTCCCAATCATCGCTCTGGCTCATAAATTTGTGCACAGTTGCGATCACGCTTGCTTTCTTTGCGTCCGAAAGGCCCGCTTCCAAAATCAGGACGCCAGCTTCAGTAGCCCTTACAATACCACCATTCATTTCGGCGATCCTATACAGTGCGGCCCTCTGCGTTTCGCAGTCTGAAATGGTATCGGCGGTGATTGGGTTACCTAGTTCTCCAGTATCACTCGGGTTTTCCAACGCATCTGTCAGCAACGTTAGTGTGCGCTCGGTAGACCCGATATCGCGATCTACCGCTTTTGTTTGCTCCTCCAACTCTGCCCTTCTCGCGATCAAATCAGCGAGCAACCCTTCGATGACATGCTTGGCCGAACGTGTGCTCATGGATTGTCTCCTCTTCGGCGAATAGAGCTTCCTTGTTTAGGGTTGTTTTAGGCTTGTAACGCAATTACGATTGCCCCTACTATATAGAGGCGGAGGCGACAGGATTCGAACCTGCGGGGGTGCCCACACACCCTGTCCGATTTTGAGTCGGATGCTTTAAACCTCTCAGCCACGCCTCCGCGCCAATGGCTCTTTAGCCAATAGCATTGTACCACCTTGCCGCGTGGGAACCAATGCTGCTTTTTTGTTTAGGGTAGAGCACAAGGCTTTGGTCAACTGGCTCCCCGAATGCGTATCTGGCGGACCCGGCGAGCCAAGTTCACTTAGGGTTAAGGAATCTCGTTTAGTATGCGGCGTTGTACCCAACTAGTCGATTCGATGATATCTCGCGGATTCGTTCGAATAAGCCGATCCATGGAACCATAACGGCAGGGATACACAGGAACAATTTCGCAACGAACACAATTTTGCTAGCTCAGCCAGTTCGCGAAACTAGTATTGTTGTTTATGTGCTCTGATTTCATACCAAGGAAACGAATCACGAACCCCACGTTTCCGGCGGCAGGTATCATTACCCCCTCTACCGGTACACGGAGGACGGCGAGCGGGTGAGCAACATCACGGAGTGGGGGTTGAGGCAGTTTCGGGAGCATTACGGGGACGACGGCATCGGGGACGAGGACGTGTTCGCCTACGTGTACGCCATGCTGCACGATCCGGCGTACCGGGAACGCTACGAGATCGACCTGCGGCGGGAGTTTCCGCGGGTGTTTTTCCAGGATGATTTCGCGTGGTGGGCCGGCAAGGGTCGGGAGTTGCTGGATCTGCACATCGGGTTTGAGTCGGTGGAGCCGTGGGGGTTGGAGCGGGTTGAGGCGGGGAGCGGGGCGACGCATGCATCGCCCCTACGAGGGGCATCTGACGGACGAGCGGGGAGGGACGGGTCACCCTCACCCCAGCCCTCTCCCGTCAAGGGAGAGGGGGCCAGTCCGCGGGTGATTTTGCGGGCGGACAAGGAGCGCGGGGTGATCCGGCTGGACGGGGAGACGACGCTGCGGGGTGTGCCGGCGGAGGCTTGGGAGTACCGGCTGGGTAGCAGGTCGGCGCTGGAGTGGGTGCTGGACCAATACAAGGAGCGCAAGCCCCGCGACCCCACCATCCGCGAGCGGTTCAACACCTACCGGTTCGCCGACTACAAGGAGCGCGTGATCGACCTGCTGGGGCGGGTCTGCGCGGTGAGCGCGTTCACCTCCACCATCGTGGACGAACTGGGCCGCAGGTCGTCAGTGGGGCAAGGCTCGACGTAGCTGGAGGTAAGGAGCGGTGGGAACCGGGCGTGCCGGTGGGTTGTCGCGAATTTCGTCGTCAATTTTGCGGATGATTGGATCGCACGCCGGGATCCCGAGATATCAGGGCTTTTCCAAAACTGTGTGATTGAAGTCCATCCGCTCGTCCTGAGCTTGTCGAAGGACGCGCTCGCGGTTCGAACCGCCAGAGGCGGACCTGCGGCCGGCTCCCGCCGGAGGCGGATTCTCCAGAGGCGAACCTGGGGGCGTGCCTCACCATGAGCGGGACGTGTGGCGACTTTGGAGAGCGACTGTCTGCCTATCTCCGGCTGGCGACGCTGCGGATCATTTTGGCTACAATCTTCTGATCGATTTTCAAGATCGTGGGAAAATCTATCGACGGTTGGGCAGGGCAATCGCGTCTTAATGAGCGACAGCGCCGCCATTGGAATTGGCAGTAACGGACAGTGAATTCACAGGGATAAACAGGATGAACGTGATGGACAGGATATTTTGATTTGGGAGTTTTGGGGTTATGGGCTGGTTTCGGGGACTTTCATGCAACGAGCTGTGTGGTCATTATCACCAAACGGAATGTAATGCAGGCGCAGGCATCGTCTGTTTTGAAGACGCGATTGCCCTGACTCGTGGGCTGCTTTTGACGCTTGCATGGGTTCTGTGTTGTATAATGTGGCGAACTGTGAAATAACGTTACCCTAAGCCCCGATTGTCACTCCAAATACGGTTCACTTCTGTCCAACAGCATCATCCAGCCGTATTTTGCCATTTGGAGAACGTGCGCTGATGACCGCCATACCTTTGCTCGACGAAAAATTTGACGGTACCCCGGCCACCTTTTCGCCCGTTGCCATCCACCCGCAGGGTGACCGCACCCGACGGGTGATGATGGTGCAACCGGCGTCGGCGGGGGGCAATTTTGAATACATCGCCATCCCTCGGCAGGGCATGTTGTTCTTATCCGGCGCCCTGGCCCAGTGGGACGGACCCTACGTGTACGAGCGGGACATCTGGTTCGAAGACCGGCTGGGCCGCATGGATCCGGACAAGGACCTGGACGGCGTTGACGTCCTGATGATCACGGCTTTGATCAACGAGACGCCCCGGGCCTACGAACTGGCCCGCCTGGCCCGTGGGTTCCACCCGAACCTCGTTATTTTGGGCGGCGGTCCCCAAATGAGCCCGCTGGCCGAAGAGGCTTTCGCCCGGGGCGATTTCGACGTGATCGTGAATCGCGAAGGCGAAGACATAATCGGTCAGCTCTGCGACATCCTGCTGACGTGGCGCGACGACCGCAAGTACCAATACCTGGAGCGAGTCGCCGGGATCACGTTCATGCGCGACGGCAACGTGGTGGTGACGCGACGCAAGGGATTGGTTGCGCCCGACTTCGTTGAACTCCCTGATTTCCGGTCCATTCGCGGACTGTCGCCCGGCAACCCCATGGCCGGCGCGGTGCTGGAAACCGTGCGCGGTTGCACCGAAAACTGCTCCTACTGCCAGGTAATCCAGCAATTCCTGGGGTATCGTCTGGTCAGTCGGGAGACCGAATTCAAGCGTCTTGAGCAGTTGGAGGATCTCGCCGCCGACGGGCTGATTCACACCGGCCGGAACGGCAAGTTCAACGTCTTCATCTCCGACGACCTCCACACGCCACCCCTGCGGGCGGTCAAGTTCAGGAACGAACGCCTGGAGCGCCTCCAGAGCTGGCAGGGTCGCACCGATTCCATGAACATGATCTGTCAGGCCCGGGCGGAGATCGGTCAGGATGACGAGTTGGCCGACGCGCTGATGGCCGCCAACGTGAAAATGCTCTACCTGGGCGTGGAATCCAACAATGCCGAGAGCCTGGCCGCCGTGCGCAAACGGCAGGAACCGGGCCAGATGGAGCGCGACCTGGTTCATCTGAATGAAAAGGGGTTCTCCGTGGTGGCTATGACCATCATCGGCCTGCCCTACGACACGGAAGAGTCCATCATGACCCTGGCCGACTGGGTAACCCAGCACAGCCGCTACCAGACCGCCAACCTGCTCACTCCGCTGCCGGCTACTTCCAACTGGAGCCTCAAACCCCTGAACGCCGACGGCGAACCGTTGCAGGAAGGGGAAATGCGCCCCTACGAGCTGTACACGGGTCGCCAATTCGTCCACGAAGACGAGCGGTGGACGATGGCCGAAAGCCGGGAATTATTTGACAAGTACAACTCCAAGCTCACGTCCATCGACGCTCTGTACGGTCGGATCTTCCGCATACTCGGCAACTACCGGATGCGGCAAGCCCGCAGCGTGCAGGACCTCTCCGAGACCACCGAAACCATGCGCACCTGGTCCCACCAGGTGCAGCAGGCGGGCAAGGAATTTGGGGAGAATCTCCACGTCCGGGTCACCGAAATGGCGGAGACGCTCCGAACCGTGAGTCAGCCTCTGTCCAACATGGGCGCCGACTTCATGGATAACCTGCGGGTTCGGATCAACGAGACCTCCGACGCGTTGCGGAATTACTCCGAACGCGCCGACTCCGGCAGCAAAGACGTGGCTGCAAATATAACCGCGCGCGTAAGCGAGGTTACCGAGATGCTCAACGGCGTGCTCGACTCCAGCCAGCGGCGAAATCCCAATCGGGCCCGCTAGATGTCCACCGGCGGTCGGTCCGCGCGAAAGGTTGTCGTAACGGGTTTGGGTATGGTCAGCCCGCTGGGGTTGACCGTCTCGGATAGCTGGAATGGGGTCGCGGCCGGCAAATCCGGCATAGACTACATCACCAGTTTCGATGCCGAGGCTTATGACACCCGGTTTGCCGCTGAGGTCAAAGGCTTCGATCCGGAGAATTACCTGGATCGCAAAGACGCCAGACGGATGGACCGGTTCGCGCAATTCGCCGCGGTCGCTGCCCAGGAAGCGTGTGCCCAGGCCGGACTAGAACCCCGGGAGATGGACCGCTACAGCGTCCACGTGGTCATCGGCAGCGGGATCGGTGGGCTCAGCACACTTACTGAGCAGCACAAGGTGCTGTTGGAGCGCGGCCCCCGCCGGGTTTCTCCTTTTCTGATTCCGATGATGCTGGCGGACATGGGTTCCGCCCAGGTTTCCATGGTCACCGGTGCCATGGGCGCCAACTATTGCATCACGTCGTCGTGCAGCAGCGGCGCGGACGCCATCGGGGCCGGTTGGGAGCTCATCAGCAACGGCCGCGCGGACGTGGTCCTGGCGGGTGGTGCTGAGGCGCCCATCACGCCATTGGGTGTGGCCGGTTTCAACGCGCTGCGGGCTCTCTCGCGGCAGAATGATAACCCACAGCGCGCCAGCCAGCCTTTCAACCGGCATCGGGACGGATTTGTCCTGGCCGAAGGCGCGGCTGTGTTGGTGCTGGAAAGCGCGGAGCATGCTGCCGCCAGGGGAGCGCGCCCACTGGCGGATCTGCAAGGCTACGCGGCCACCAGCGATTCCCATCACCTGACCGAACCCAACCCTACCGGGCAAAGCGCCGCCGCTGCCGTCACCGCTGCGTTGGAGGCTGCGCAACTGGCCGCGTCGGACGTTGATTACCTGAACGCCCATGGGACATCGACTCCGTTGAACGACTGGCACGAGACCAAGGCGTTGAAACTGGCTTTGGGCGATGAGGCGTATCGGATCCCGGTGAGCAGCACCAAGAGCATGACCGGCCATCTGCTGGGGGCCGGAGGCGCGTTGGAAGCCGCCCTGTGCACCGTGGCGCTTGGTGAAGGCGTTATGCCGCCCACAATCAATCTGGACGACCCCGATGACGAGTGCGACCTGGACTACGTGCCCAATTCGGCGCGGCGCGCTGACCTCAACGTGGTGTTGAGCAATTCGTTTGGATTTGGCGGTCACAATTCCGTCATTGTTCTGACGCGCGCAGATCTGTGAATGCGCTGACCTCCGGACCGAAACCGAAGAGGTGGTTGCCTCCTCCGCCCGTTGATGGGCATAGGCTGCCTTCCGGCCTCCCCGACGCAGCGGTCCAATTGCTGTTGTCGCGCGGCATCGGCAACTCCAAGGCGCTTGATCAATTCCTTAACCCCGGCGGACTGCCTTATTCCCCGGATTTGCTGGCTGGCGTAGAAGCAGCCGTTCCGCGTCTGGCCCGGGCGGTCCAATCGGGAGAAACGGTAGCGGTATTCGGAGATTTTGACGTCGATGGCATCTCCGGGACCACCATATTGACAGAAACCCTGGAACGCCTGGGCGCCAAGGTTATCCCCTATCTGCCCCATCCGGTTGCCGAGGGCCACGGAATGACCACCGAGGCGATCAAGAGGTTGATCTCCCAGGGCGCCTCACTGATCGTAACCGTTGATTGCGGCATCAGTGATGCCGACGTAGTTTCGTATGCGCGCGGTTCCGGTTCCGAGGTCATCATCACCGACCATCACACGCCCCCGCCGGAGCGTCCCGAGGCATTCGCCATCGTGAATCCCCGAATGCCGGGAAACACATACCCGTTCCCGGAACTGTGCGGCGCGGGTATTGCCTACAAGCTGGCGACTGCACTTTTGGAGTACCTGGGTGAATCTCCGGACGCCTCTCTGCTGGAACTGGCCGCATTGGGAACGATTGCTGATCTGGTGCCGTTGCGGGACGAGAACCGTTATCTGGTCCAAGAAGGTCTGGCCGCCTTGGGCAATACAACCCGACCGGGATTGAGGGCAATGTTCCGGCGCATCAATCTCGAGGGCGTAGAGCTTCATGCTGAAGATATTGCGTTCCGAATCGCGCCGCGCCTCAACTCTTCCGGAAGAATGGCGCATCCCGAAACATCGCTCCAACTTTTGCTCACGCGCGACACGCGGGAAGCTGATCGGCTGGCCAGCCAACTTGAGCAATACAACACTCAGAGACGGGATTTGACCGCCGCTGCCTGCGAGATAGCCATCGAACGCATTGCCTCTTTGGATCAAATCCCTCCCATCATCGTCATACACGACGAGGCGTTTACACCTGGGATAAACGGGTTGATCGCCAGCCGACTGGTGGAGATTTTCAATCGACCCGCGGTTGCCCTGGCCCGTGCGGACGAAAGCCACCTAGTTGCCAGCGCCAGGAGTCCGGGTAGCCCAAGTCTCATCGAAATAATCTCCCAGTGTCGTGACCTTTTGGTCCGTTATGGTGGGCACGCCGCTGCCGCCGGGTTCACGGTTCACGACACGAAAGTGACCGAAGTTGCTCGGCGCTTGGAAAGCATTGCCAGGTCGGAAATGGGATTATTCGAACCGGAAGCGACGTTGGAAATTCACGCGGAAGGCAGCCTCGACCAATTGCTTAGTCCTGAGTTGGCCCGGTTCTGCGCGCAGTTGGAGCCCTTCGGCAAGGACAATCCTACCCCGATGTTCCTGACCCGCCGCGCCCATGTTGTCAGTTGGGGATACGTGGGCGGCCAAGGTCAGCACCTCAAGCTCAACGTATCCAGCGGTGGCCGAGCCATCGACGCCTTGTCGTGGAATCACCAGTCGGGTTGGCCGGGCTATTCAACTGTGGACCTGGTATTCCAGCTTGCCGAGGATCGCTACCGGGGCGAAAGCAGGACCTATCTGCGGATCGAGGATATCCGGCCCGCTGTTTAGTCGATAGGTTCGCCCAGCGCGCGCCCATTTTGGGGTTCAGGGGGTCGCGGGTATTCTGCGGCCCGGAACGCCGGTCCGTCGGCGCATTCGCGGAGACCAGCCGTTGGCAAACTAAGAATCGTCCGATTCCTCGGCGGACCGAGACCGTGCGTTCGCAGTGGGCCGCACCAATCGTGCCCGGTAGATCAGTAACGGCACTGTGATCAGCATGATGACCAACGCCACCAGCTGCGCTTCGTTGAATCCGAACACATAGGTGTTTTGCTCCTCGCGAACGAACGATATGAAGAACCTTCCGGCCGAGTATCCGGCAAAGAAAAGAGCGAAAAGCATCCCGCGCGGCCTAATGCGGTCCCGCATCAGCCATAGCACGCCGGCCCAGATCAGACAGAAGATCAATTCGTAGGCCACCGCCGGGTGAGACGCTGGCCGCCCGTAGCCGAAACTGTCCGGATCGGTGTACACCCAGCCCCACGGCAGTTCCGTGAAACTGGACCAGTGCTCGCCGTTGATGACGTCCCCGATCCTCCCTATGGCCAGCGCTATCAGGAGCGCCGGGGATGCTATGTCGGCCAGGTGCGACACCGAGGGGATCTGGGGGAAGGGGCGGTGCAGGCCGGTCCAACGTAGCCCGGCGTTGTCGCAGACTCGATGCAGCCATTCGGCGTTGCGCGTCAGGATGTAGGTGGCCCCTCCTGCGAATCCGCCGAGGTATGCGCCGAATATGGCGATGCCACCGTTCCAGAATTGAACGATTCGCATTGGATCGTACTGGTAAACGTCGTCCCAGAAGTCGATCACGTGCAGCACTCTAGCGCCGATGATCCCCCCAATGATGCACCAGGTGGACACCGAGAGGATGGCGTCGCCGTCAAGGCCATCTCGTCTCCCCCAACGCCAGGTGAGATAAACGGCCACGGCGACCGCGACGAATGTGAAGAATCCGTGCCACGAAAGTATGAAACCCGCTGTCCGGATGATGTCCGGGTCGAAAGGTATGCTGATGACCGCAAGGATGTCCATGAAAAATCAATGTCCTGAGAAATTTGGCTGGAACATTATACGGGTTGGGTTGGGTTTATCGTTCTCACCAGATACACCTTTGCGCCGGTGTCTCGTAGCGCGCCCGCCACCTCTTCCCTCTCCTCCTCGTCGGAGGGCATGCAGAAGAAAGCCGGGCCGGCGCCGGATAAACAGGGCGGGTGTTTCGTGATGGCCGCCGTTTTCTCCCAAACGTCAGCGAGGCCGGGGAAGATTTCCAGAGCCGCGCGGGTGAAAGCGTTGAGGCACAAGTCGCTGCTAATTTTGCCCGTCGACAGTTCGGTTGATCCTGCCAGTCGCCGCGTATGTGTCCCGTCTGAATAATCGCTTGGAGTCAACGCGCTGTAAAGCGTCGGAGTCTTGCTGGCGATGCTTTGGGCCGGCGCGATCAGCAACACCCGAACGCTGGGTTGGGCGGTCAGATGCTCAAGCAGATCCCCCCGCCCGGTTCCAATGGCGGTTCCTCCCTGCACCAAAAAGGGCACGTCCGATCCCAATTCGGATGCTATGGAGATCAGCTTGTCCTCGGTGAAACCCAAGTCCCAGAAACGATTCAGACCCAACAGCCCGGTGGCCGCGTCAGCTGATCCCCCTCCCAAACCAGCCGCCATAGGAATACGCTTATCGATCTTCATTTTCGCCCAGGGTTTGACCCCGGCATGCGCTGCCAACTTGACTGCCGCGTCCCAAACGATGTTCTGCGGTCCCGACAATTCCGGATTGTCGCAATGCACTTCCAGCTGGCTTGAGGGAGATATCGTCAATTGGTCGGCCAGGTCAACGGTTTGCAGGATGGTGGCGATGTCGTGATAGCCGTCGTCCCGTTTTCCCAGGACCTCCAGCGAAAGGTTCAGCTTGGCGTGCGCCGGCAGCCGTAACGATTTGGTTCCCATCACCGGACCTTGTGCCGAGGAACGTCCTCAGGCCAAACACTATCGAGCGATCCCCACTCGCCGATCGAGAGCGTGGCCGGTCGCCTCTTGCCGTCTATCGTCGTTTCCCTCAAAACGCTATCTACTGTCTCGGCTGGGGCGCCCGATCCCTGCATCATTGAGTTCCTCAACTGCTTGCGTGGCGCCGCAAATCCAGCTCGTACCAGGTTAAAAAACTCCTGGTTATCACGAACTGCAACGGCCGGCTCCTTGAGCACATCGAGCCTTATCACTGTCGACGACACTTTGGGCGGCGGACGGAATGATCGGGGTGGTACGTTTATTACGGTCGATGCACGCGCGTAAAACTGAGTGGCCACCGACATCAGCGTCATCGACCCCGGATTAGCAGTCATGGCCTTCCCCACTTCCCTCTGTACCATCACCACCATAATTGTCGGCGGTGTCGTGGACTCCAGGAAGCGCCGCACTATCGGCGCCGCAGCGTAGTAAGGCAGGTTCGCGACGAACTTGTAGGGCGTCCCGACGCCAATCAGGTCTGGGATCGGGATTTCTCGGGCGTCTCGGTTCAGCACTCGCAGATTGTTGGGGTCACCCAACGCGCTCGGCAAGTTCAACGCTAAACGCTGGTCTATCTCAACTGCGATCACGTTCCCCGCCCGTTCTACGAAACGCCTGGTCAATACACCGGTGCCGGGGCCGACCTCGACTACCGTATCGGTAGCGGTCGGCTCAGCTGCGGAAACGATACGGTTAGCGATCCGGGGATCGATCAGAAAATGCTGCCCCAACGATTTCCGAGGGCGGCGTCTCGCGGGTGGCGGATTGGTCATGGTGGCCATAAACACCAAAAGTGGCCGAGCACCTCCCTTTGACGGCAGTTTGGGGGCGTATCGTCGGGACTGGCTCGGGCCAGGCACTCCCACGGCACCCGCGGGACATCGCTTACCGTTGCTGCCGTCAAGCCCTGGCGGAGTTCACGAGCCTGCGCCGCGTGGGACCCGGCCGTCAGCGCCATTCCCTGGGAAATTGGCCCTTGCGCCTCGCCGAGGGGAGGAATTCCACCCCGCTGTGGCGGGTTGCGGGTGTAGGGCACCGCCAGCTCCCCGTGTAGCACGACCACTCTTTCATGGTATGCGGGCCGCGCCGAGGTGTCAATCAAACTTCCGCGCGAAAAAGAACCGTCTGATACGGACCAAACGGAGGCACCAACGACAATTTGGACCGGACCAGACTCTCAAATGCCGTGCTCTCATCCCCCAGTCGTGCGCCTCTCCCGGAAATGCGGAATGATGTCCTTAGCGATGATCTCCAAGTGCCTGCGACGGTCCTCGCGGGAGGAGGCGATGCTGAAAATTATGTGGCGCGCGCCGGCATCTATGTATTCGTGCAGTCGGTCGATGCACATCTTGGGCGTCCCCAGCAGGCAGTACCGTCGCACTATGTTGATAAACTCTCCGCCGTACAGATATTGGTTCCCCAATGATTCCGCTGCCGTTCGGGCGGCCTGCTCTTCAGTCTGGGCTAGCGTTATATATGGGAAAAACGCCCACTGGAAATTTGACAAATCCCGGTTTTCCTCGCTGGCAAGTTCCTCGATCTTTGCGACACTGTCCCGGTAACGTTCTGGACTGTAGAAATAAGGAAGCCATCCGTCTCCATAACGCACGGCGCGTCGCATCGCCGCGTCTCTGCGTCCCGCGACCCAGATCGGAGGATGAGGTTGTTGTGCCGGCTTCGGGTTGATCGCAGCGCTATCGAGCTGGTAATGCCGGCCGCGTATCGTCACGTCGTCCTGCGTCCACAGGCGCCTGAGTGCATCGAGGCACTCGTCCGTCCTTCGACCCCGCTGGCGTATTTCGATGCCGGCGTTCTCGTATTCCATCGGAAATTCGCCGCCCACTCCGACACCCAAGGTAAGCCGGCCTCCGGATGCGATATCCAAGGTCGCGGTCATTCGAGCCAGTATCAGTGGATGGTAGAATGGCGCCAAGGTTACCGAACTCAGGATGCGCATCCGCTCGGTTGCGCCGGCTGCCACCGCCAACAGAGGTAAGGCGGCGTGGGTAGGTCCAGGGGGACGTCCGCGCATGAAATGCTCGCCAGCGCCCATGTATTCGAAGCCCAGGTTCTCCATCAATCGGGCCTGCTCGATAGTGCGGTCCGCTGGAAGCGCCATGCTTGCGCCGAACTGAATTTGGTCAGTGTTCCCCAATGGGTGTGGTGGCATGGTCAATCTTGATTCTCCATCTAAGTTTCGGCTCCGCTGAAACGGCGGTCATTGTATGTTAACGAGGCCGCACCGGCAAAATGACCGAGCGGAGACCCGCAGGGCTTTTGGATTTATCTACCCCGGCCGTCCGATCATCCTGAGCTGCCGTAGGTCCGCCTGTGGCGGGTTGGCGCGCCGGGTCATGCGCGCTTGCCGTCGCAATGAGAGGTCAGTGCGGGAGACCAGCCATTGAAGTACAAGGACCCAGGTCGAGTGCACGACGATTTTGTTTTGGGACGCTGTTTCAGCGTCTGCACGGAAGTCGTTTTCACGCGGTGTTTTGGTGTGGTTGCCTCCCTTGGGGTTGGTGGTTGGTTTTGAGAATTGGGTGTCAGGTTGTGGTTCGGATCGATTGTCGGAGCACGGCCAACACTGTTTTTTGCTTGCGCAGAAAGATATCGTCCTAGGCTTCCGTGCCCTCACGGGTAACCGGCCAATGATACCGGGGCAGCGCGAGCACGGGGCGGTGGTAACACCCGCTGGGTTCCGGGAGCTTGATCGTGGAAGAAAACGATTCTAGGCTCCTTGGGAACCGTATTCTGCTTTTGAGTAACCGACAGGCCGTTATGCGACCCGAACCTTTTTGACACCTCGCCATGTTTGGTAGTTTGGTGGCTGCCGCTGCATGCGATGCGGCCGACCCCGCCCGGTTCTCGAGTGCCGAGCGGGGAACCTGACATGGTTAGGATAGAACGCGGGTGCGACTTGGGGCAACGGGTGGGTGTCATTGTTAGGAAATTGATTTTTGCAAGGCAGGGGCAAGGGGCAGCAGGGTCATTCGGCTATCCCGATCGGAGGCGACGAATGACGCCAGAACGTTGGCCGAATGACCGTCCGCTCGTGGTTCGACAAGCTCACCATGAGCGGGCTGCGCGGTTGATCGAGTGAGCTGACTACCCACCCGCCGAGCAATGATTGAATGGCCTGGGGAGGCCGGGGCCACGAAGGTGAGTCATTGTGCGTCGATGTTATACTTGAACCATCGGGTAACTCATACCTCTTTAAGCTTCTGCTTGGAAGTTCCATGACCGTCCTGGTAACCGGCGCCACCGGATTTTTGGGCCGCCGCGTGGTCCAACAATTACTGGAAACGAACCATGAAGTTCGCGCCATGGTTCGCAGCCCGGGTAGCGAGCGAGTGTTCACGACTCCGCCAACCGAAGTGTGCTATGGGGATGTTCGCGATCCAGATGCCGTCGCGGAAGCCTGCCGCGACATCTCCGAGGTTATCCACCTGGTGGCGGTAATTCGGGGTGGGCCACGCCAATTCGACGCGATCAACCGTCAGGGCACGGCCAATGTGGTGGGCGCCGCCAGAGAAGCCGGGTCTGTTCGCCGTTTTGTCCACCTCAGTGCTATTGGCGCGGCCAACGTCCCCAACCTGCGTTATTTGTACTCCAAATGGCAGGGCGAGCAAGAGGTCGTTGGCGGTGGACTGCCCTACGTCATCATCCGGCCTTCGTTGATTTTCGGGCCGGGGGATGAATTTACAAATGCGGTTGCGGCGTTGGTCCGGTGTCTGCCTGTCACGCCGGTGATTGGGTCTGGAAACAACCGATTGCAGCCCATTCACGTCAACGATGTTGCTCAGTGCGTAGCGCAGTCTCTAAGCGGCAACATACGGGGAAATCGCACCGTCGAAATTGGTGGGCCCGACCAACTTTCGTATAACGAAATCATCAGGACGGTAGCCCGCTCCATGGACCGGCGTCGGTTCGTAGTGAACGTTCCCCTTTGGAAATTCCGTCTCCCGATCGTAATGATGGAATTGCTCACACCGCGTCCACCGATGAACAGCGCCATGCTGCAACTCATCACCTTGCGCAATGTCGCGGACTCCGATTCCGTTGATCGGGAGTTTGGTTTCCATCCCAGTCCTCTGGCGGGGAACTTAGACCACATCAGGGACATGACTTTTGGCCGGGCTCTGCGCACCAATCTGGGCCTTAGTTGAACGTTTCAATGGATTATCAAGAATCGATCGCTCGGCTCCTATCGTTGGTTGACCACGAACGGAGTGTGCCAGCCCTGCCCCGGCAGAAACGCATTTACGATCTCCGAAACGTACATCGACTGTTGGACCGGCTGGGTAACCCTCACTACCTGCCCGGCGTGGTTCACATCGCTGGCACCAAGGGAAAGGGCAGTACTGCTGCGATGGTCGAGTCCATCCTTCGCGCCGCTGGCTACTCCACGGGGTTTTACTCATCTCCGCATCTGCACACGTTCCGCGAAAGGATCCGTGTTGACGGTGAGCCGGTTTCACCCTGCCACTTTGCCCATGCGACCAAGGTAGTCTGGCCCCATCACCTGGATAACGCCAATGATCTGGAAGCCGGGCCGGCAACTCTTTTCGAATATCTGACCGCGATGGCTTTCTGCGTGTTCAATGAAGCCCATACCGATTTCAACGTAATCGAGGTGGGCTTGGGTGGCCGACTCGACGCCACAAACGTCGTTTCTCCCACCGTTAGCGTGATCACGCCGGTTAGCCTGGACCACACTGCTATTCTCGGTGACACCATCGGGGAAATCGCCTCCGACAAAGCCGGAATCATCAAAACAGGCATTCCTGTGGTAATGGCGCCGCAATTCCCCGACGCTGCCTCAGCCATCCTGTCCGCTGCAACCTCTCAAAAAGCCGCTCTCGTCGACGTGCGCGGCACTGTCACCTGGCAAGTGGATTCGACCAGCAATGCTGGACAGCGATTGGGCATCAACACTAAACGTGATTCCTATCGCCCGGTTGTTCCCCTCCTGGGAGATTTCCAAGCATCCAATGCAGCCGTCGCGATTGCCACCGTCGAAACTCTGATCGACCAAGGACATCGGATTCCGAAAACGGCGATTCTGGAAGGCTTGGGTTCTGTCCAATGGCCTGCCCGTTTGGAGATTTTAGCCGGCAACCCTGTGGTGGTCGCCGATGGCGCTCACAACGACCACTCCGTTGCCACCGTTTTGGACACCCTCGACCACAGTCTTCCTCACCAAAGGTTGACCGTCGTTGCCGGTTTCTCCAGGGACAAGCGCGTGTCGGCCATGATCGACCTCATCGCTAAGCGGGCCGACCGAGTTGTTGCGACCCGTTCACGGCATCCGAGATCGCTCCGGCAATCAGAGATCGTCGATGAATTCTTGACTGCTGGATTTCCGGAGGACAGCCTGGCGGAAACCAGCAACGTTGCCGATGCTATCGACTCGGCAGTGGGCGGCGCTCAGGACGATGAACTGGTCCTCGTGACCGGCTCGCTGTTTGTTGCAGCGGAAGCCCGCGAAGTTATCTTGGACATCGAACCCGAAACATATCCGGACTTGCTTCCGCCAGATTTGCGTTAGTGGGTTCCTTGCATTCTCCCACCAGCGCACACTCGCACTGCCGCACCGGAATTTGATATGAATCACGGGTCCCGCCGTCGCGTCGTCGTTACTGGTCTCGGTGCCATCACGCCGTTGGGCCTTTCTGCTGACGAATTCTGGACCAATTTGCTGGCTGGGCAATCCGGCATCGGTCCTATGACTCTTTGCGACCCGACTGATTACCCATGTCGTATCGCGGGACAGGCCGATGATTTCGACCCGACGAATTACATCGGGAATCGTGAGGCCAGGCGAATGGCCCGTTTTTCACAACTCGCTGTAGCCGCAGGGTTACAGGCTGTCCAGGACGCGAATCTGGACATTGCGAGCGAAGATCCTTACCGGGTAGGAGTGTTGTTGGGAAATGGCAACGGCGGTTTCCCGACCTTGGAGGAAAACTGTCGCATCTTGGCTGATCGGGGCGGGATGCGAATGTCGCCTTTCTTTTTCCCCATGATCTTGCCCAACATGGCGGCGGCCAATGTCAGCCAGTATGTGGGGGCTCACGGCTACAACTCCACCGCCACGACGGCGTGCGCAGCCTCAAACAATGCCATTGGAGAGGCATTGCAGGCTATCCGCCACGGTATCGCTGATGTCATGCTGGCGGGCGGCGCTGAAGCGGGTATCAGCCAACTGGGGCTGGCGGGCTTTGCGGTCATGCGGGCTCTCAGTACGCGCAACGACGATCCCCAGCGTGCCAGTCGTCCTTTCGACGCCGAGCGCGACGGCTTTGTTCCCGCCGAAGGAGCCGGCATTCTGGTATTGGAAGAGCGCGAGCGGGCGATAGCCCGCGGCGCCCGTATCCTGTGCGAATTGTCCGGTTTCGGGGCGACGTCCGACGCCGGTCACTTGGTGCAACCCCAGGAGTCGGGGGCCAGCGCTGCCCGAGCGATGTCCAACGCCATTGGTGACGCCGGACTCGAACCTGTTGGTGTCCATTACATCAACGCCCACGGCACTTCTACGCCGTTGAATGATGCGGTTGAAACCGTCGCGATCAAACGTCTGTTTGGCGAAGGCGCTCACAGAGTGCCGGTGAGCAGCACCAAAAGTATGATCGGCCATTCATTGGGGGCGTCCGGCGCTCTCGAAGCCATCGCTTGCGTGAAAACGCTTGTTGACCAGAAGGTCCACCCGACCGTCAATTACGAACACCCCGATCCCGAGTGCGACTTGGACTACGTTCCAAATCGGGCGCGTTCAGCTCATGTTGAAACGGTTTTGTCCAACGCGTTTGGTTTCGGGGGGCAGAACGCGTGCTTGATCTTCCAACGCTATGTGGCCTGAAGCGGTCCGGCATCGGGCGAGCCGTCCCGCGGCAACAAAATCGCCGGGGTTCGTTTCGACCCCGGCGCAAATTTGCAACGACCTGTACCTTGCCTATCTCAGACGGCTGCCTTTTCGGCTTTGGGTTGTCTTGCCAGCATTTCGTCGAGCATGCGCTGCAAGGCCATGATGTGGCTGCAAACCCCTCGGGTCGCAAAGAACGCGCATTCGCACTGCCAGTCGCCATCATGGTATCGAACCCGGTACGTGTTGTGGTTACCGACGAATGAGGCCTCGAACGTGTGAATGTTCACCCGGTCCGGTTCCTCGGCGTACTTGCGCGCTTTGTCAACCTTGCCAATGTAGCTCGAGCTCATTTTTGCCCCCGCATTGTTATTAGGCAACCGATCTTATCGCCGCCCGTGTCTTAAATGTTACCGGCATCAGCGGCCAATGGCAAATGTCCTGTAGCCGCTATCCAGCGCATTTTTGAATATTGTTTATTCATAAAATTCTTGACTTTGACGGCCCTCAACACTAGGATAAACATAGGGCAAAAATATCCCGGGCATTGCCCGGACGGACCGAGGAGGTTCTATGATGACCATAATCCTGTCCGTCCTGGCGGCCGCAGGGTTCGCAACAGGCATAGCAGCGGTGATCTGGCTGCTGCTATCTACTAAGAAAGATGGGAACAAATTACAACGCAGTCGGGAGGAGGCTGCCACCACCGTTACTCAGGCCGAGGAAGAGAAGCGTAATATTCTGCTTCAGGCCCAGGAGGAGGCTTTAAAAATCCGCGAAGTCGGAGATAAGGAAATCCAGGAACAAAGGCGGGAGCTCAACCGCATGGAGCGCCGCCATATCCAGCGAGAAGAGCAACTCGACCGGAAATCGGAATCCCTGGAAACCCAGGAAGCCGACCTGGAACGGCGCGAATCCGACGCCAATCACGCTCTGAAAAAAGCGGATGAGTTGAAACACCAGCACACCGTTGAACTGGAGCGCATCGCGACGCTCAGTACGGAACAGGCGCGAGAGATCGTGCTCAGGCGTGGGGAAGAAGAAGCCAGCCACGAATTGGCCCGCCGCTACTACGAGTTGGAGAAGGAGCACCAAACTAGGGCCGACGACAACGCTCGCCGAATTCTCACCCTCGCAATAAATCGCCTCGCTACCGACGTAGTGTCGGAAAGCACCACATCTGTTGTTTCCCTGCCCAACGATGAGATGAAGGGTCGTCTCATCGGCCGCGAAGGACGTAACATAAGGGCCCTGGAGGCTCGCACCGGCGTCGATATCATTGTCGACGATACACCCGGTATCGTAACACTGTCGTGCTTTGACCCGGTCCGCCGGGAAATCGCAAAGTTGGCCCTCACCCAGTTGGTGAAAGATGGCCGAATCCAGCCCGCTCGCATCGAAGAGAGCGTCAACCGAGCAACCCGAGATATCGACGAGACCATCTGGAGAGCCGGAGAGGACGCGACTTTCGAAGTGGGTGTCAGCGGTTTGGACCCCGAACTGATCCGATTGTTGGGTCGCCTCAAATACCGTTACAGCTACGGGGAAAACGTGTTGACCCATTCCATTGAGGTCGGACTGCTCGCTGGTATGTTGGCATCCGAGGTGGGCGCCAACGTTCAAACCGCGCGGGCGGGAGGGTTGCTGCACGACATCGGCAAGGCCATGACCCACGAAATCCCCGGCCCGCATGCCGAGATTGGGTACGACCTTACGACGCGCAACGGTATCGGATCGCTAATCTGCAATTGCGTGTTGGAGCACCACGACGACGACCACTCCAGCGTCGAGTCCTTCCTGGTCGCTGCGGCGGATGGTATCAGCGCCGCCCGACCGGGTGCGCGCAAAGAATCCATTGAGCAATACACCCGGCGCTTACGTGAGTTGGAAGAGACGGCTAACGGTTTCGAAGGCGTCCAGCGATCGTTCGCGATCCAGGCTGGTCGCGAGGTGCGTGTCATGGTCAGTCCCGATACCGTGGACGATGTGGCTTGCGCTACCCTAGCTCGCGACATCGCCGGCAAGGTGTCTCGCGAATTGCAATTCCCAGGCCAAATCAAGGTTACCGTGATCCGCGAAACCCGCGAGGAAAGCATTGCCCGTTAGCGCGACGCCGGGCCACAAAGATACCCAGGCCGGAATTCAGTAGGGGCGAACGCCGATTCGCCCCTACTATGTGAATACACATGCGAATCTTGATGATTGGTGACATAATAGGCAAGCCCGGACGCCGTGCCTTGGCGCGCCTTTTGCCCCAACTGCGAGACGAGCTCGGCATCGACCTCGTAACTGCCAACGCCGAGAACACCGCCGGCGGTTTCGGTCTCACCCTCAAAACGGCCCGAAATCTTTTGGACGCTGGCGTCGATGTGATGACTTCGGGAAATCACATTTGGGACAAAAAAGATATTCTGCCGCACATGGACGAGTTGCCCCTACTCCGTCCTGCCAACTACTACGGCGCCCCCGGGCGCGGTTGGTTGATGCACGGGGACGTGATGGTGCTCAACCTCCAGGGAAGGGTATTCATGCCTCCGATTGATTGTCCGTTCCGCGAAGCAGACAAACGTCTGGCAGAAGCAGAAATCGAACTCGGACGATCGCCCAACCTGGTCTTGGTGGATTTCCACGCTGAGGCAACCTCCGAGAAGCATGGACTCGCTTGGTATCTCGATGGCCGGGTAAGCGCCGTAGTCGGAACCCATACGCACGTAGCTACTGCCGATGCCCGCGTTCTGCCGGGCGGCACCGCATATGTGAGCGATCTCGGTATGACAGGGCCACTAGACTCAGTGATAGGCACGGAAATCGCGCCGGTTTTGGAGCGTTTCCGGACCGGATTGCCGCAGCGTTTCAAACCCGCCGATGGTCCCTGTGTCCTTAATTCAGTCCTTATCGATATTGACGCCGAATGTGGGCGTGCGAACGAGATCGTTCGCATAGACCGCACCATTGATTGAACGATCAGTGCCTCCACCAACTAGCAGGAATCTCCGATGTCCATAACCGTCGACCTACATCTACACACTACCGCCTCCGACGGGAGATTGACTCCGACCGAGTTGGTGGAACTCACCGCTTCCAAAGGTCTCCGGACCATCTCGATTAGCGATCACGATACAACCGCTGGACTCGCGGAGGCGCAGCGAGCGGTTAAACGCGTTCCTGGGATGCGATTGATTCCGGGCATCGAACTCAGTTGCGATGTTCCCGGGGGCGAAGTCCACATGCTGGGGTATTTCATGGATACCAGCGACGCCGGGTTTCAGGAAACACTTGAGGTGTTCCGCGAAGGTCGGCTGGCCCGTGGCGAAGGTATGGTCCACAAGCTCGCCGAGTTCGGCCTGAATATCGAATGGGAGCGCGTGCTGGAAATCGCAGGCGATGCTTCAGTCGGTCGCCCGCACATCGCTCAAGCGTTGGTTGAAGCGGGTTACTTTTCCGAGCCCGCCGAGGCTTTTCGAGAATATTTGGGTCGTAACGGCAAAGCCTACGTGGAACGCACCAAGCTCACGCCTCTGGACGCGGTGAAGATGCTTAACGACGTGGGGGGTGTCGCTGTGTTTGCCCACCCCTGGTTTGAACGTCGTGGCGGAGAGCCCGAACCCGAGCGTTCTTTGATCGAGACGGTCGAAGAGTTGAAAGCCGCCGGCCTCCATGGGATGGAAGTGCACTACTCTATGTACGATGAGGCCACCGTTGATTGGCTGGCCGACTTGGCTCGGGCGTACGACCTCATACCTTGCGGCGGGAGTGACTACCACCACAGCGGGAATGCTCGGGAACCGCTTCCCGGGGTAAATGGTCCTCCGATGGAAACCGTCGAACGCTTGGAAGCAGCCGCCCAAGAATTGAAGACTCGACGCTGACCCTGATTTCCCCTCCGGTAATGGGCCAAACCTTCGCTCTCATAGTCGCTCTGTGGGCGTGCGCTTATGTCCTCGGCGCCATTCCGATCTCGTATCTACTGGGCCGGTTACTGGGCGGAGTCGATCTTCGGCGGCACGGCAGCGGGAACGTCGGCGGCAGTAATCTAGCCAGCCAACTGGGCCGCCGATGGCTGCCGTTGGTCGTAGTCGTGGACCTCACGAGGGGAGGGGCACCGGTATTGGTCGGTCAATTTGCGCTCGGGTTGGGAGAGCACACTTGGTTCCTCGTGGCGACCCCTTTGTTCACATTGTTGGGCAACGCATGGTCCCCATTTTTGAAATTCGCGGGCGGGCGTAGCGTAGGAGTGTGGGCCGGGGGGTTGGTAGGGGTGTCGCCGTCCTTGTTTTTGGCGGCATTGGTCACGTATTTGTGCGGTTGGATGGTTTCCCGACGCTCAGCCGAATCCTTGCTCGTGGTTATGTGTGTGTTGCCTTTGGTTTGCCTGGCTTGGCCTCAATCCTGGTTGCTGGTTGGTTCCCCTGTCCACTTCGCCGCCTATGCGGCCGTAGGGGCCGTGCTAATCTTGATTAAGAGATTAGCGTCCAACGGCGGGCCCTTGCCGACCGACGTCTCACGCGCTTCCGTGTTGCTTAATCGACTATTGCGGGACCGGGACATTGCAGACCGTCAACAATGGCTACAACGCGCGCCGGATCGGACGAACGATTTTTGATGTCAGAGCAACCCGGCGGACCAAGAATCGCGACCTGTTACTGGCACCCGACCGTTTCCACCGGGCTGTCCTGTAGTCAGTGTCAGCGGCCGATCTGTACCGAGTGCATGGTGCAGGTCCCGGTCGGAATCCGCTGCCGTGAGTGCGGACGCGCCCAACCCTTGCCGACTTTCGACGTTCGGCCTGCCAATTACGCCAGAGCGGTGGTAGTCGCCGCCGTTATTGGGATAGCTGGCGTCGTTCTCACTGTGCTGCTGGCGCTGTATCTTGGCGGGCTCGCTTTGGTGATAATGCCTTTGGGAGTGGGCTACATTACCGGAGAGATTATCAGCAGGGTAGTGAACTTAAAGCGCAGCCGGGGCTTGATGTACATCGCTGGTGGCACGGTTGTTATCACCGTGCTCATCTCACTGTTCTTGCTGGACTTCCGACTGCTGGGATTGTGGGGTCTCCTGGCCACGGTGGGTGGCGTATTGATCGCCATCGCGCGCGTTCGCCTGTAGCATTAGCGCCTTATTTATGGCTCGTGCGTTACCGTCGGGCTTGCTTCACTCTTCCGAGACAGACCATTCCCCAACGCTGCCCTTCACTAGGTGGGATCCGACTCTCCTCTGCTGATTTGGCCATACGAAGCCCACAGGCGGCCTACGGTGTTCCTCGCGACGCTGCTTCCGAAACCGCGTCGTCTCAGATAGTCCCACATTTTCTGCCGGAACGATGCGTAGGACATGTCACCACGCTCCAGCCATCGTTCGGCTTGTCGCTCGCCGGCCCGGTATGCGTTTGCGGGTTCATCCAATCCGTCCAGGGTTGTATCGATAATGTTTTCTGCGACCCCCTTGGCCCGTAGCTCCCGCCGTAACGCGAATGCCCCGCGTGGCCGTCGTCGATTCCGGCTGTCCCTCCATCGACGGGCGAAATCCTCATCGTCCAGGTAGCCGTACCGCTTGAGCGACTCCAGCACTTGTTCAACGACGGGTTGGGAGAACTCTTTCCCAACCCGTCGGCGTACTTCGGTAATGGACCTTTGCCGGAAACTGACGTACCGCAGGGCCACTTGCAGCGCCCGGGCATAGTCGTCAGAAGGGTGCATCAGTTCAGACTTACTCCCCCGGCGCCGGCGATGTACGGTGCACCGCCTTCCACCGAGGTTGCTCCGTGCCCGTTGGAAACCTCATCGGTCGTGGGGTCCTCAGGCACTTCTTCTCCCCGGATCAACGCTTCGATTGTGCCGGAGATGTCCGGGTGCTCATTAAGGAATGATTTGGAGTTTTCCCTGCCCTGTCCCAGTCGCGTATCTCCGTAGGAATAGAACGAACCTGCTTTCTTGATGATGCCCTGGTTCACTCCTATGTCCAGCAGGTCGCCCATCTTGCTGATGCCCTGGTTGAACATAATGTCAAACTCGGCTACCCGGAATGGCGCTGCCACCTTATTTTTAACAATGCGCGCCCTTACCCGGTTGCCGATGATCTCAGACCCCTGCTTCAGCGATTCTGTCCTTCGCAAGTCGATCCTGACGGAACTGTAAAATTTCAATGCCCTCCCGCCAGGGGTGACCTCGGGGCTGCCGTACGTAACGCCAATCTTTTCGCGAATCTGGTTGATGAACACCACCGCAGTCCGGGACCGGTTAATAGTGGCTGTCAGTTTTCGCAGCGCTTGCGACATTAGCCTGGCTTGCATCCCTACGTGCACATCCCCCATGTCGCCTTCTATCTCGGCTTGGGGCACCAAAGCCGCCACGCTGTCTATCACGACGGAATCGACCGCTCCGCTGCTTACCAGCTTTTCGGTAATGTCCAACGCTTGCTCTGCGGAATCCGGCTGGGAGATCAACAGGTTGTCCAAGTCCAGGCCGCAGTTGGCTGCGTATTGCGGGTCCAACGCGTGCTCAGCGTCGATGTAGGCCGCCAATCCGCCCTGCCGCTGCGTTTCGGTCATGATGTGAATCGCCAGGGTGGATTTGCCTGCGGATTCGCCGCCGTAGATTTCGGTCACCCTGCCTCGGGGCAATCCTCCCACACCCAGCGCCAGATCCAGGGATAGGGAACCCGTTGGTATGGCGTTGGTGATCAGGTGGGCCACCTGATCGTCCCCCCTCATCACTGCGCCTTTGCCGTGGTCTTTCTCGATACGGCCAAGGGCGATTTCCAGAGCCGCCAGTTTGTCCTTGTCCAGATTCAGGGTTTCCGGGTTGATTGCCATTTCAAACCTCACACGCAACTGCACTATTTCTGGGACAAACCTAGCACGTGCGTTCCGATAATGCAACAGTTTTCGGTCAAATATTCGTACAAAATCCGATGAGCGACTCTACGCCCGGATTGACCGACGAGACGGCGTTGGCGTTTCCAAAATAAATGGGCCGCAGGGGAGCAAGTTATCACGGCCCAGTTCAGGTCTTGAATGCACCCCTGTTGTCCGCAACTCTTTCGCCGCCCGCATACGATTGGTAGGAGGCATACGAGACCATGTCGCGACACAGCGGAGCGCAATTGGTTTGAGGGCTCACGGCCCCCACGCTAAAAATCTCAATAACCACCCTCGAACCCGATCGTTACCGTTCCGTTTTCCACGATGATCGGTGTGATTCGTTCGCCGCCCGAAAGCTCCAGGAGCGCCGGAATTTGGTCCGGTTGTTTAGAAACGTCGATCTCCGTATACGCCACCCTTTGCCGCCGGTAATGCATCTTCGCTTGCGCGGAAAACGGGCAATCCGGATGGGTATAAAGGATGATTTCGGTTTGCTCTGCGGTGGTCAAAATATTCTCCTGTGCGGTTTCACATCGCGCTTTTTTTGGTAGGTGTCCAAATTGTACGTAGGCGGGTACCATAACGCAACGCTCTCGCATCGCCAAGCGCGATAGGATTGGGCCAAATTTCACTTGGGACTCGGCGCGTCTTTCTACTCAAACGGATCGAATCACTGAAGGGGGCGCCGCGCCTTTAGCGTTCCAAGCTTAGACCCTAGCCTTCCTCTTGAATCAAAGGCTATGCGTAAATCCAGCGGGCGTGGGGTTAACAACGCCCTCAAGCCTCCGGACAGAACCGGCGGGAACGAGACGCCAGAGAATGTAAAGAAGGTCGAATCTGAATTCGTGCGCCGGAGCAATGATCCTGGCCTGTGGCCGGTAACCAGGTCATATCGGCACGGGTTGCTGCTCGAGCAAGTCCCCGACGACTGACTCTTGCGTGCGTTCTCGCAGCCGCGCCATGCTTTTGAGTATGATTCTGTGGGCCAAAGCCGGCTGCGCCATCGTTTTTATATCGTCCGGCGTGACGTACTCCTGCCCTCTTATCGCGGCCAGCGCCTGAGCTCCTCGGTAAAGGCCCAACGTTGCTCGCGGACTTGCGCCAAGTTCTACGTCCGCGTGGTCTCGGGTGGACCGTACCAACTGGACCAAGTACGTTCTGAGCACCGGGCTGATGTACACCTGGCGTACCATGGCCTGGATCCTAAGTACCTCGTCAGCGGATGCCACCGGCTTTAGTTCGCCGAGCGGATCGGCGTCTTCGAACCGTTCCACCATGGACTCCTCGTCGTTTTCCGAGGGATAGCCCAAGCTTAGCCTAAGCAAAAACCGGTCGATCTGGGCTTCGGGCAGCGGGAACGTACCCTCCAGTTCAATGGGGTTTTGGGTTGCCACGACCATGAACGGCGCCGGCAATCGAACGGTGTCCTGGTCCACGGTGACCTGTCGCTCTGCCATTGCCTCCAGGAGGGCGGACTGGGTTCTGGGCGTGGCCCGGTTGATTTCATCGGCGAGAACCACTTGGGAGACAACCGGACCCGGTCGGTATTCGAACTGACCGCTCTGCTGGTTGTAGTAGTTGATTCCCGTGATGTCCGAAGGCATCAGGTCCGGGGTGAACTGGATGCGTCGGAACTCGCAATCCAGCGAATACGCCAATGATCTGGCCATGGTCGTCTTGCCAATGCCCGGCACGTCCTCCACCAGAATGTGTCCGGCGCTGAACAGTGCGGCCAACGTGAACTCGATGACTTCAGCTTTCCCGACAATCGTCCGTTGGATGTTGTCGCGTATGGCGGCCGCCGTGTCGGCGACATGTTGGGTTTGGGCCGCGGTGATCAATACGTTACCCGTCCGGTCGTTTCAAGTTCTCCAGATAAGTAGGTTTCCACTTCACTTAGGTCCTTGAATGAGTCAACGCTGCGCCAGAATTTGTCGCTCTGAACTGCCGACATTCGTCCCGAGGTGGCTAACTCCGGAAAGGTAGTCGTCTCGTGGTCGCCTTCGTCGGGCAACAATTTTGCTATCGCCGGATTCAGCACGTAGATCCCACCGTTAATCGCGAATGGAAGCGTCGCTTTTTCGCGGAAGTGGCGTACTTTGCCAGTGGGATCCGAGTCCACAATGCCGTACGGACTGACCATCGGCACCGTCAAGATGGTGGCCATGTGAGAAGGATTCGTGGCCGTTCTCTGGTTGAAATCCCGCACCAATTGGCGCAAGTCCGTTTGAGTGATCACGTCGCCATTGGTGGCGATGACCGGGCCATCGACGTCAGATAGCCCGTCCAAGCCCTTCTTTATCGCTCCGCCCCGGCCCAACGGAGTATCTTCATAGGAATATTGCGCCCGAATCCCGAAACTAGTGCCGTCTCTGAAGTATTCCTCGACCAGATGACCGAGGTAACCCACCAGGAACACCACATCGGTTACGCCGGATGATCGCAACCAGCTCACCTGGTGAGCTACTATCGGCTTGCCGGCCACCGGTACCATCGGTTTGGGTACCGTTTCCGTGAGGGGACGCAATCGTTCCCCCTTACCGCCGGCCAGAATCAGAGCGTACATAGTAGGCGGTATCCTACCGCTGGCCCATCATCAGGTCAACAAAAAGCCACCGCCCGACGTGAAGGTGGTGGCTTTCGTTCACGATTCGCGCTGACCTGCACAGACGCGCTAATTGTAGGCCCGCGGTCTGAACTCAGACGAACAATATCTAACGCTTTCCCAGAAACCGGCGGCCTCACGTTCAACATTGACCGTTTGCAGGAAGTCCCGGCTCGGGTCGTCGTAAATGATGCACGGCGCCCAGAGAGCGATGTCAGGGAACGCGAACAATAGTGCTATCACCAGGGCCATGCAGCCCATGAATGGTAATACCCCTATGTACACGTCCGTAATCGTACTTTCTCGTAACGCCTCCTGGGCCGCCGCCGTTTGCTCTGCCATTTGTTGGTCAACGTCCTGTCTAACTCCGTGCAGGATGTACAGATTGATCCCTTCCGGGGGACTGATCAGGGCGGCCTCGACCAGGATCACCATGATGATGCCGAACCAGATCAAATCGACGCCGACTGCTTCCAGAGACGGGGTAAGGATCGGGATCGTGGTCACCAGCATGGCGAAACTTTCCATGAAAGTTCCCAGCAGCAGGTAGAAAAATACGAGGATGATCACGAATTGCAGCGCGTTGAGGTTCAACCCCGTGATCCATTCGGAAATATCTTGGGATATACCCAAGCGGGCGAACGCGAAGCTCAGCGTGAACGCAGCCATGACGATCAGCATGATCATCGACGACGTGCGTACCGTCGATATGATGGCGTCCAGGAGCATAATCCGAATGCCGCGGGAGGCAGCTCCCCAATCTGCGTAGACTCCCAGCGGCTTTTTGAACAGTTCGTTGGCGATGGCCACCACAAGCGCGCCGAATACGCCCAGCGCTGCTGCTTCCGTAGGGGTTGCCCATCCGGTGTAGATCGAACCCAGAACCACCATGATGATAATCAGGACCGGAACGATCGCCAACAAACCAACGGTGGCTTCCTTTATCATCCGTAGCCATTCGGACGTCGCCTCTCCGTAGGAAAGGGTAGAACGTCCCCGTCTGTAAGCGGCGCGTTCCACAGGGTCAGAGAGCGCTATTTCCGTTGCCTGTTCTCGCCTCAGGGCTTCACCTTGCTCATCGGTGTAACGCCTGATGCCGAGCCCGTTGAACCATGCGCGGTACAGCCTCCGGACCTCGTCGTCCATAGGCGCCGTCCGGGGCAGGATCACTGAGGTAACGACCATCATCAGGATCATCGTGAATGCCAGCAAAAACCCAGGCAAGAATCCGCCCATGTACAGGCGTCCGATGGACTCCTCAACCAATACGCCGTAAATGATCAGGCCGATACTGGGGGGAATCAAAATTCCGAGCGTGCCGCCAGCCGCCAGGGACCCGATCACCAACCGCTCGCTGTAACCGCGTTGCCGGAACGAGGGCAGCGAGACCCGGCTGATGGTGGCGGAGGTCGCGACGCTGGATCCGGAACACGCCGCAAACACGGCACACGAAGCGATGTTGGTGTGCAGCAAGCCGCCGGGCAGGAAAACCAGCCAACGGGACAACGCTCCATACATCCGCTCTCCCATTCCAGAGCGGAGCATCAATTCGCCCATGAGCAGGAACAGCGGGACGGCCACCAGGATGAAGTTGGTGTTGCTTTCCCAGGCTTTGTTCCCAAGGATGTTCCAAAGCGGAGCATCCGAAAACGCCTGCATCATCACCAGCGAAAGCACGCCCAAGGCGCCGGCTACATACAAGCCAATCAGGAAGAAAACTCCCATCATGCTGAACGCGGTGATGATTGCCATTTTCTGCAGTCCTCCGGAGAGTTACCGTAGGTCGAAAATAGGGTGCTTTGCTATGGATTCACTGGGGCTAGAGGAGGCCGAGTTCTACACGCCGGAAGCCGCTTCCTCGACGATCTCGACGTTGGGCGCAAGCTCGGCTACGTCTCCACCTGAATTCTTGTGCCAGACCTCTAGCACCCCGCGTACTATCATGCTGAGCATCCACTCGAACGAGGTAAATGCCAGCATGGTGAACCCGACTGCCACGATTATCTGGAATGCCCAAAGTTCTGGCAAAAAATTTGCAATCAGGTATGTGTTGGCTAAAGCAGGCTCACACCCGAGGGCAAGTTTGTCGGGATTGTCTTCTCCGAGCAAGTTCATCACGAAACGGTCAGTGCCGCTAGAAGACACATCCGGCGCGTTACGAATACAGTACGATTTGAGGACTTCTTTCCATGCATACCAAGCCGTGATAAGTCCGAAAAACCCTACCGAGCCCAACGCCAACCAGTCGGCAACCGATCGCATATAAGGGTGAATACGCGAGAACAGAGGTAGTAAAACGTCGATGCGGACGTGAGAACCGGTGCGCAGGGAATAAGAGAACGCCCATGTTCCGGCGAACGCCAAGATATACCCGCCGATCAACTCCTGGTTTCCCAGCACAGGACCGCCAAGCTTGCGGACGATCACTTGGTAAGTGATGTATATCCCCAACAGGAGCAACAAAGAGCCGCAGATGTAACCGAATATTCGGTAGACGTAGTCCAGCCACCCGTCGATCCTGTAGATCAACCGGGTTATGCTGACGGGTGCGGATGTTGACGTGGGTTGGGTAGTCAACTGGCGCCTCCAGGGAAGGTATTCGGGAGCGGCGAGACACACGCCTGCGGTTTAATTTCCGTCGTTTCCGTGGGCGAGAGATTGGAACTGACCGCCAGTTTTGCAAGTGCGGACTATATTTGCCGGACAGATAAATGTCAACCAAACAGGTCACGGTCGCTACTGCCGCATCGTCCATCCGTCCGGCAATGAGTTTTAGGGTCTCGGCGAGGCCAAAGTGCGGGCTAGTTGACGTCCTCCGCCTGACCGGCAGCGCCGACCCTGACACCTATAATGCTATCAACATGCAGAGAGCTACAGCTAAAAGATATTTGCCGATGCCGATGCGGGACACCATTTCTTCGATGCGAATCTTCATACCCCCTCCTGTCGATCCAGCATTCCAAAAAGGGCGAACATTAGGTTCCCGGCACGTTGTTTTTGCAACGATTTTGCGAGTCTATGGCAAGCAGTTATCCTTGTCAAACGGAAAACAAATCCAAATAAATGTTGCGACCAATAGAGGTTGGACCATAAGTCGATCAGGTTTCGTTAACTAATGAATTGAGGGCAGTCGTCAAACCGCCCTCAGAATTGCGAAAGTCGATGTCCTGCGCCTTATTCGGTAGCAGAGGCCGTACCGTCGGGGTTGATCTTCACTTTGACGATTGGCGCGACCAGATCGTTGAAAATTACGGCGCCTTCAGAAGTGAGGCCCCCGACCCGGTCCACCCACCCGGGGACGACGTTTTCGATTGCCGACTGCCGTTGGTCATTCTTCATCTCGTCCGTGAACGTGATCTCCTTCATGCCTTGTTCCACGTTTTGGGCGATGGCGTTGGGCGCGAAGTGCTCGAAGAGCAACTGCCTGTTCAGGTACGCGTGCCGTGCCCCTTCTTCCAGGACGATATTCTGCAGGTCCTTCGGCATCTCGTTCCAGCGATGCTCGCTGATCGAGAACCAGCTGTGACCCACTGAGACAATCGGGCCCACGAGATAGTCCGCCACTTCGTACCAGCGCAGGCCATGTCCGCACGAGCCGCAGGATATCGCTCCGTCGATCACACCGCGCTCGAGAGCGGTGTACACGTCCGCGAACGCAATGAACTGCGGATCGGCCCCCATACCAGACAGCAGGTCGCTCAGCACCGTGCTGTGGCTGCGGACCTTCAATCCTTGCAGGTCCTCCAGGCCGTCGACCTGGGGTTTGGCGAAGATGTAGTTGGGCACGGTCATCATGTAGGCGACCTGAATCCCGCCGTTCTGCTCGGTAACTTCCGCCATCTTGGGTTGGATGGCGTCAATGACCGCCAATTGGGCAGCTTGCGTCGGATAGAGCCCCCAGAGGTTGCTCATGTCCATGATTGGGAAGTCGCCGCCCACGTAGCCGGAATAAATCTGCGCGGAGTCAAGCGTGCCGTCCTCGAACAATCGTAGAGAGTCAGGGCCGGCGATTCCCAGTTCTGGGAATGATGAAACTTCGAACACGACCTGGCCGTTGGTTCGTCGATTGACCCGCTCGACGAAACCGATGTCCTCGGTTTCAGCATAGTTTCCGATGGCGAGTCCACAGTCAACGAGCGTCCTATTGATGCAGGCCATCTGCATTGCGAATTTCTGGCCCTGGGATTCCAACGTCGTCAGATTGAAATTGATGCCGCTTTCCTCACCGCATTACCATCCTGCCGGACTGCCACCGCCGTGAACCGCGGGCACTGACGAGGTGCTTTCGCCGTCGCACGGAGTGCTCGCCATGGCTTCCTTGCCGCCGCTGGGCGAATCCACGATGCTGTTGCAGACATCACCGACACTGCGCAGGTCACCGCAATCGGTCTTGTCCATCATCATCATGGCTTGGTTTCGCTGGCGGTGCCATCGGAGTTGATGACCACACCGACGATCGGGCCGACCTTCTCATTGAAGATCTGGACGCCTTCCGAGCTCGGTCCGCCGGCTCGTTCCACCCAGTTAGGGATGATGAGATCGAGGGCGGTATCACGCATCTTGGCTTTGACGTCGTCCGGGAAATCGGAATATTCCATCCCTTCTTCGACGTTCAAGTTGATGCCGTCCGGATCCCACTGCTCTTTGAGCAAGCGCAGGTTTTCGGCTTCGTATTCCTTTCCGACTTCCTTGAGGACCGCTTTGCTTTCCTCGGACAGCTGGCTCCATTTGTCGCCGTTGACCGTGACGTAGGTGACGCCGATGGAACCAACGATTGGCCCATACAGGTAATCAGTTACCTCATACCATCGTTGCCCATAACCGGGAGTTCCACCCGTGACGCCGCCGTCCAGCACTCCGCGCTCCAACGCGGTGTACACGTCGGCGAACGCGACGAATTGGCCCTCGGCTCCGAGGCCAGACAACAGGTCCCCGAGAATCGTGCTGTGCTGCCGGATTTTCTTGTCTTCAAACGCAGGCAGGTCGGGCAGAGGCTCACGGCTGAAGATGTACTGGTTGGGATAGTAATTCCTAAAAATGGGCTCGCCGCCCGTAGCATCACGGAGGATGCGGATCATGTCGTCTTCGATCGCATCGGTGAGCGCCAGGTGGGCGTCGTTGCTGGGCGAGAGGCCCCACAGGTTGCCCACGTCGATAATCGGAAGGTCCCCTCCGACGTATCCGGAATATATTTCGGCGAACTCGAGGGTTTGGTCGTTGACCAATCGAATCGTGTCAGGACCTGCCAGACCCAGCTCGGGATACGACGAGATCTCGATTGCAACCTCACCGCCGGTGCGTTCCTGCACGCGGGGGATATAGAAGGAATCAATTAGCTCGCAGGGCCGCAGCGTACGGTTGATACAAACCACCTGCAAGGTAACCGGTTCTTTCGCCATGGCGGCCGGAGCTTCGGTTGCCTGTTCGCTCATGGCGGGCGCCGCCGGGGCTGCCGTCTCGCCACCGCCGCACGCAGCTATCCCGACCACGAGCATCGCTATGGCGCCTGCCGCTATTAGCGTACGCGACGACCAGGCCGTGAACGCCCCGGATCGCAGTCTGCTTGTTTTCAACATACAGTCCCCCTCACAGCGTAAAACGCGCCAACGATCAGACGATAAATTTGGACTTTACAGGATCGCCTAACCGGGCTGTCAGATTGGCGGAATACGTTAACAGTAGCCTAACTTGGTGTCAACGACTCAGTCGCGAGCGAGGAATTACGCGCGTCCAACGCCAAGCCCGGCCACTAGTGATTGGCCTGATGTATTTTCAATAGCGGGAGATTATGCCTGTGCTATAATCGGGCTCGATTCTGAGGGGTTCTTCAACCAAGATTTCTGCCTTGAATAATCCAAACCGAAGCCGTTTTTAGGAGGAAAGTCGCCTTGACTAGTCTCAATGACCGAGTTCAAGCGGGCCAGGAGATGCGGAGGATCATGGCCGGCGGGGACGTCTCGCATTTCGCTTTGCCCGGCGTCGATCAGTTGGCCCCCGACCTGAAACGCATCATCGACGAGGCTTTGTTCGGCACCATCTGGACTCGACCTGGACTTGATCTGAAGCAGCGTTGCATCGCCACGATTTCGGCGTTGATGACCCAGGGAGAACTCAACCTCCTTCGCAGGCACATCGTCCGCGCTCTCAACGTGGGCCTGACCCCCAACCAGATCGTGGAGATATTCTTACAATCCACGTTTTACATTGGCGTTCCGGCCGTGGAATCGGGGCTGCGATTGACCAAGGACATTTTCGAGGAAATGGGCATCGAATATGAGCCTGATCTGGAATACGATCCCAACCAGCATGTCGACGAATTGTACGCGCTGGGCCAGGAATTGCATCGCAAGCATTTGGGAGGCATTCAGGACACGGGCATGGATGCTGATAGTCCTGAAGCGCAACTCGAACGAATCATTGACGAATACAACTGGGGCGCTATTTACAGCCGTTCCCTGTTGAGTGACCAAGAGAGGGCCATCATCTCGCTGGCGGCCCTTACCAGCATGGGCGTTTACGACGCGCAGATGAGAAGGCGCATTCGCGGCGCCGTTGGTGTCGGCCTAAATCCCACGGAAGTGATGGAGATTTTCATCCACCTGTCGATGTATGGCGGTTACATCAACGCAAGGACCGCCATGCGCATTGCCCGGTCGGTTTTCAACGAGTTGGGCATCACCTGAAATGTACACTGCAATCGCCGCGCAGAACCACGCGGCGATTGTCTTATATCCGTCGCTGCATCCGAGCGGCGAACACACGTCTAAAGCGCACGGAGGTCGCCGTAAAGATCATGCAACTGCGACTGGACGACGGCTGCGAGCTGTTTTACACGATAGACGATTTCACCGATCCGTGGACCCAACCGGAAACGGTGGTGATGCACCACGGCATGGCAAAGAACCACAAGATGTGGTTCGGCTGGGTCCCGATTATTGCCAGGCATTATCGGGTGATCCGACTAGACATGCGAGGGATGGGTCAATCATCCGTTCCTGAGCCCGGCTACCCGTGGTCGGTGGACAACTTCGCCAGGGACCTGGCCGAATTTGTGGATAAGTTGGGCTTGGACCGGTTCCACCTGATTGGCGAGACCGTCGGCGGCAGCATTTCAATGCGATACGCCACGATGCACCAGGAAAAGCTGCTGTCGTTGACGGCTTGTACTTCTCCGACTTCTTTCAATGACGCGCACCACGCCGAATCGGCAGTGCAGATTGAGAATGAGGGAATCGGAGCCTGGGTGGAAAGCAGCATTGGGCGCCGGTTGGACCCACAAATCGTGGACCCGGCGTACACGCGCTGGTATGCCGAGCAGATGAAGGCAACCACTCCCCACGTGGTCGCCGGTTTCCAGGCGCAGGCCGGCGGAGATCTGCGACCTCTGTTGAAAGACGTCCAGACTCCTACGCTGATAATCGCCGCGGCTGCGTTGCGGGAAGAGGTCCTGGGCGATTTTCGTGGCGCTGCGGACGTATTCCCCAATGGCACGGCGGTGGTGTTCCCCGGCGTATCCGGATTCGTGCAGCACATTTTGCCGGTGCCTTGCGCCAGGGTTTGGTTGGACTTCGTTCGCGGTCTCAGCTAGGGGCCGCAGCCCAATGGCAGATCGGGCCAGCGCCGAGTCCGGCGAAATCAGGGGTCGTGGCGCGAGGGGAGCAAGGGCCAGGAAACGTAGGACCCGGGCGCGTTCGGTGTCGGCGGCGCGCAAAAGGCTCAACTCCGCGTCCAACGGTGTAATCAACCGGCTGATGACCCGGGGCGAACTCCAGTTGATGCCCCGGCGTATCAGTAGGAAGTATCACCTCCCACTTTTCTTCGCCCTCTACAACGTACAATTTTTCCGTTTGAGGGGGCGTTACCTGCTTCAGGCGACGTTGGCGGCGGTGGTGATGTTGGGCGTGCTGCTGTTGGTGGACTCGATAGCCGATGCGGTACTGGCTGCCGGGTTGAGCTCCAGCGCTGTCATCGCGTTCGTACATCCCAACTCCAGCGCCGCAGCATTGCGGCACCTGGTGGGTGGACACATTCTGGGCCTGGCGGTCGGCGCGCTTGCATCGTTTATTCTGTTCCACGCCGGATGGGTACCCGTTTCGGATGACACACATCATTTGGTCGCGGTAGTGGCTGCTGCTGCCACTCTGGGTATTTTGATTTTGCTCATGTGCGCCACGGATACCGAGCATCCACCTGCTGCGGCGACCGGGCTCGGTTTTGCCCTGCAAAGTCTGGAGATTACATTGGTGTTGCTGTTCGTCGCCGCGGTTTTGATGCTGGCGGTTAGCAAATTGATTTTCAGGCGCGCGCTCCTCGATTTGGATTGAACGGCCTCCGTTTACGACCTCGTATACTCGTCGTGTAGCCATTCCCTAAACCAGTAGGCGGGCCGCTTCAATTCAAACGCAGGCCAAGTACCAACCTCCGATTTAGCCAAAAATTAGCCTAACTCACCAACAGTAATAGGAACCATCCTAATGCCTGACTCACTTTCGCGCACCTTAGCCCGTTGGGTCGTCAACCTGGACGCCAGAGATCTGCCTCCGGTGGTAATCGACAAGATGCAGACATCCCTGCTCCACGCCACGGTTGTCTCGATCATCGGCGCCAACACTCATCACGGTAAGGCCGCCGTTGACCTCGCGTTGGCAGAGGAAGCCTCGCCCAACGGCGCGACGATACTGGCCAGGGGAGGCCGCGCTACACGGTGCGGAGCGGCGTTTGCCAATAGCAAGCTGATGCATGCCACGAATCAGGCGGATTCGTACCGGATGCTCACCCACCCGGGTCCGTGTGTGATTCCATCAGCTCTGGCATCGGCTGAACTGGGTGAACGTTCGGGAGCGGATTTGATCACGGCGATGGCCGCTGCGTACGAGGTTGAATCTCGGATTGCCGGGGATTTCATCGCATCGACCCAAGCTCGAGGTTTTCGTTCCAGTCCGATATACGGGACATTGGGTGCGGCGGTTGCCACAGGAAAGCTCCTGGGCCTCACCGAGGACCAGATGGTTACCGCTATTGCGTTAGCTTCCACTTTCACCGCGGGCACCAACGAAGGGCCCCGATCTGGCGGGCGGGAAATGATGTTTCACGAACCCCAGTCGGCTCGCAGCGGCATCATGGCTGCGTTGTTGGCCCGTGAGGACGTTCGGGGGTCCGAGGAGGCACTGGAGGGCCCGGCCGGATTTTACAACGCCTTTACGGGAAACAATCGCGGCGAGTTGTCGTACGTTTTTACCGGGCCCAATCAGGTTGATTTTGGGCCCGTCACGGAAGGTCTGGGGAGCCGTTGGGAGCTACTCCACACCGTGCTGAAGATGTACCCCACCGCCGGATACAATTGCCCAGTCATCGACCTGATGTCTGACATACGTAAGGCCCACGACCTGAATGTCGACGATATCGAGAAGATCACCGTCGATATGAATTGGCTGGAAACGCTGTACCCATCGCCGGCGTTTCCCAACCCCTCACGCGGCCAGGCCATCGTGGGTAGCACTCACTATTTCACCGCATACGTTGCGGTCAACGGGGCCTACCCGCCGCTGCGGACACGCATAGACCCAGGGGATGACGCAGAATCCGCCACCGCCGAGAATCACGATGCAGTGTTGCAACTGATGCGCAAAGTCGAAACGGTCGGACATCACGATCGCCGGGCTTTCGCTCCTCGCATTACCATCGAAATGGCAGGCGGCAATGCCTATCAGGGAGAATACCAAGGCACCGAATTGGAATGGGGATTCGAGACCGAGGAGTCTCGGTTGCGGCCATTGTTTCCTCAAATCGACTGGCCGGCGCCAAAGCTCGATGATGTCATCGGAGCTTGCCGCAGGATTTGGGACGCTGGGGACGTTTCGGAGTTGATAGCAGCGGCGACGCCGTAGGGTGGATTCCCAGGAACAACCTCCGAAATATCGTCAATTGAAAACCGAAGGAAGTAACTATGCTGCCAGGATTGGAAGGAAAAGCCGCTCTCGTCACGGGCGGGAGCAAAGGAATCGGCAAGGCTATCGCCTACGCTCTGGCTCGGGATGGCTGCTCCGTGGCCATCTGCGCGCGGGGGGAGGAAGATCTGCGCGCGGCGGCATCGGAGATCTCGGACGCTACCGGGTCCCGCGTCATACCCATACGCGCTGACATGACCGTCCCCGAGGACATTGTCAACCTGGTCAACGAAACGGCGGCCGGACTGGGGAAGCTGGACATCCTGGTCAATAACGCCGTGAACAGCACCAGCGACCGGGCCAGCACCATTCCCGACGACGTCATCCTGAATCACATTACGACCAAGGTGATGGGTTACATCAGGTGCGCCAGGGAGTCCATTCCGCACATGAGAGATGCCGGTGGCGGACGAATTATCAACATCGGCGGGATGGCGGCGCGCAATTCCAGCCCAACGAATCCGGGTTCGGGCGTCACCAACTCGGCGATGTCCAACTACTCAAAGGCGCTCTCCGACGACGTGGCTGCCGACGGCATCTTGGTCAACTGCATACATCCGGGGAGCACACGAACCGAACGGTACATGGGGTTGGTGGAAGAAAGGGCGGCTCGCAGCAACATTACACCGGAGGCGGAATTGGCTCAATCGGTCGGGGAGATTCCCATCGGCCGAATGATCGAGCCGGAAGACATAGCCAATTTGGCGGCGTTCTTGTGCTCTGATTTGGCCTCGGCGATAACCGGGCAAACGATAGCGGTCGACGGGGGCGGGTCGCGGGGGGTGCATTTCTAGGGCCGCGTGTCCGCTTTACGCACTTCCGGCCCAGGATAGCGTCAACTCAATCCGGTTTCCCTCAAAGCGTCGGCAAAGTTCGGGTCCAAGACGTATGCGTCGGCGACCTTGTTGTAGGTGAGCGGCCGCGGGAGATCCACGTCACCCCGGCGGCGCTTGAGCCGGTTCAGGCTGTGGCCCTGGCTGGACAGCGAGCCCGACAGTTCTCTTTGACTGAGCTGAAGGGTGTGCATCAACTGGGCCCTTCTTTGGGTGTGGTTCGGAGAGCGGGAGACTCGAATGATCGCCTGGCGGGCAGTGTCGGACAGATTTCGCCAGAAAGTGTGGACATAACTGGTGTTCCACACGGGCCTCAGCTCGGCTTCACCGGGATCGACGGGTTGTTCGGCAGGATGGTCATCTTCCTCGCCACCAGCCGATTCCGTACGAACTTCGATGTCTTCGGCTGACGGTGGGACTGGGTAGTTTGAAATAACGCGACCCGCCATGCCACGTAAAGTCGCCACTACTTCATCGATATCACCCTCTATGGTGACTATTACCCTGGTCAAAATGTGACTCCCGTTGTCTAGTTTTCGTCGAACGATGCATTTACAACTTAGTTCGGCTACATTCCCTACACAAACACCATAGCATATATCCGTCATCTATGGTTGCATTGCTGACAATAATGCGGATTCCAAAATCGACGGCGGGACATATTGCTCAAATCTGGCGGTGATTATTCCGTCGCTCCCCACCACGAAAGTCCACGGCTCCGAAACCAAGCCCCATTCCTCGACAGCCGGAACCAGTTCCCGCACCGGGCTCTGCGGATCGATCAAGTGAGGATCGCGATAAACCTCAACGTGAACAAAGTTGGCTTGCCCGGAGTACGCTTGAGCAAGTCCCGAAAGATCGGAGATTTGGGGGCCACACGTAGCCGAGACGCAAAATGCCGGCGTTGCAAATGAAATCACCGCAGGTTTGCCGGACTGAACCGCCTCCGACACCGACACCTGATACAGGGCCGGATCGGGCTCCGGGCTGCTGCTGATCGTGCGAAGATCGCTGACGGTATCGGCAGTTGGCGTCTCGGAAAGCGGCGCGCGCTCACCGAGGAACGGAATGGCGTGCTCGGGGGCCACCGATATCGCGGAGCCAATAGTCAAGGGTTCGCCGGGTGGGTGTTCAAACGTGGCGTGCAACTCCCATATGCCCAGTGTGTCTCCCGTAGCCGTGCCCGCCTGGTCAAACTCCACCTGGGCGACGAATGTGCCGCGCTTGCCCTCGGGTGGCCACGCAACAAACTCGGCGGACGTTCGATACCGGACCTGGCCGGTTGGCGCGCCGGGTTCGTAATAGACGGCGCGTACGTCCACCGACTCCGGGCGCACGGGCATGTAGTCTCGGTCCACCAGCCCGAACGACACTCGGTTATGTCCGACGGCAAGATCGCTGTTGGCCACCACCAGACTGACCGGTGGGCCGCCGGCCGGTTGCGACAACGGATCTTCAGCATCCGGCGCTCCGCCGCACGACAAGAAGCCCATGCCGCTCACAACGCACGCAAAAAGCGCCAACGCTAGGGACAGGGGCCGTCGGAGTCTGATCAGACTAACAGCCGATTGAGGCCATCTCAGAACGAGCGGGCACACTGCCGGGCGCAAAAGCGGATTCGATAGTCTATAATCACCGAGCATATTTACCCTTTATACGTATGAGGATGAGATGAGGTTTGGTTCTTTCGTATTCCCGGTCAGCCACGACCCGGAGCGAGACTCTTCAGTAATCGACAGTACCATCGATGAGATGGTCCTGGCCGAACAAATCGGCATGCATTCTGTGTGGCTGACCGAGCACCATTTCGATGGCGCGGCGGCACACGCGGATCCGCTGGTTTTGGGGGCCGCGCTGGCGGCGCGCACCACCAAGATCAAAATCGGGTTTGCGGTGGTGGAGTTGGCGTTCCATCATCCGATACGGTTGGCCGTCCAGACTTCGCTGTTGGATAACCTGAGCCACGGCCGGCTGATCGTAGGGACGGGTCGAGGGTCCGCGTACAATCATTACGAATACATCGGTTTCGGGATAACGATGGAGGACGGGATCGCGCGACTTGATGAGGCTGAGAAATTGCTGGTCGAAGCGTGGACGGGCGAACCGCTCCAACACGAGGGAGAGTTCTGGGACGTGAAATTCCCGCAACTGCGGCCCCGACCGTATCAGAAACCGCACCCTCCGATGATCCGAGCCTGCATAAGCGAAGCCTCCACGGTGGCGATGGCGAAAATCGGTCGACCAGTGATGATCGGGGTCCAAACCCTGGATACGCTGCGCCATCGCCTGGAGAGTTACGAGGCGACGATGCTGGATTCGGGGTTCTCGGAGGCCGAAACACAATCGACGCTGGAACAGTGCTGGGGGTCACGGGATATTTTCGTAGCAGACAGTTACGATGAGGCCCTGGAGATAGCGGAGGCCGGTTTCGAACGGGAACGCACCCATTTCCGGGCGGCCCGGGAGATGTACAACCCCGGAGGATTCCCGCCGCCAGACCCCAACCGACCGTTGCCAGCCGGAGAGGTACTCGAACACGCTTTCATAATAGGTACTCCCTCGCAGGTGGCGGAACAGGTCGCAGAGATGCGCGACATCGGGGTGCGCAACCTGATGCTCAAGCTGAACGTCGGTGAGATGGATACCCACAAGGTCCAGAAGTCCATGCGATTGTTCGGCGAGCAGGTGATGCCCAAGTTCGCCGACGAGTAGCACAAAAGGGTGCGGGGTCGGTTCGAGACAACCTCCAGACCTCGCTCGCATTGCCCGGGGATCGGGCCCTGGTTCGACCATTGCCGGATACGGCGAGCGTTCGTTCCGGTAGCGCGGGGCCCATCGGATCGGGTTTGCCACCCGCTACAAGGCTCGCACCATGTTGTCCAGGCTTTCGAGCGCCTTGCTAATGTTTTCCTGGCTGTTGGCGTAGGACAAGCGGACGTAGCCCTCGCCGAATTCGCCGAAAGCCGAGCCTGACAATAGGGCAACGCCGGCTTCCTGCATGGCGCGTTCTTCGAATTCTGCGCTGGTCAGGCCGGTTTCCTTGATGCTGGGGAAGGCGTAGAATGCTCCCTCCGGCTCCGGGCAGTTGACGCCGGGAATGGACTGGAGGCCGTCGGCGATCAATCGACGGCGTCGGGCAAACTCAGCGGCCATCTCCTGGACGGCATCTTGCGGCCCGTCCAGTGCGGCGACTCCGGCGATCTGGCTGAACGACGCGGCGCAGGAAACGCTGTTAGTGGCGAGACGGGAGATGTGGGGAACCAACTCCTCGGGCATTATCCCGTATCCCAGTCGCCACCCGGTCATCGCGTAGCTCTTGGAGAAACCGTCCAGGATGATGGTACGGTCCGCCATGCCGGGCAGGGCGGCGATGCTGTGGTGCTCACCGGAGTAAAGGATGTCCTTGTAAATCTCATCGGACATCACGTACATGTCGGGATGGCTGCGGACTACGTCGGCGATGGTTTCAAGCTCCTCGCGCGTCAGTGCGGAGCCGCAGGGATTCTCCGGGGAATTGATGATGAGCAGGCGGGTTCGCTCGTTAACCATGTCGGGGAGGCGAGAGAGGTCTGGGTGGTAGGCCTCCTCCTCCAACAATTGCATGGGCACGGCCTTGGCGCCGCTGAACTCAATCATCGACTCGTATATGGGGAACCCCGGGTTCGGGTAGATCACCTCGGCGCCGGCCTCGGCGATCGCCAACAACACGTAGAACATGATGGGCTTGGCGCCAGGGGTCACGACGACCTGCTCCCAGTCGGTGTCGATGCCACGAACCTCTCGGCTGTTTCGCGCCACGGCTTGCCTGAGTTCGGGGAGGCCGGGCGTAGGGCCGTAGTGGGTGTACCCATCCTGCAAGGCTTGCATGCCGGCCTGGACGATGTGTTCGGGCGTCTCGAAATCGGGTTCGCCGATTTCCAGGTGGATGATTTCGCGTCCCTGGGCTTCCAGGGCGCGGGCTTTGGCGAGGACCTCGAAGGCGGATTCGGTCCCCAGGCGACTCATGCGAGTGGCTATAGTCATGGTCAGACAGTCCTTGAATGATGAGATGGTAGAGGCTGGTTCTCTATTTGAAGGGTAACATTTTTTGTCGCGGCCGGGCACGAGGCCAGCCTCAACGCGGGTGCTATGATAGATACGATTTTTCGGTTCTGGAGCCCATATCCATGCCAGTAGTTCACGATCTGTCGCCAGATGCCCTGTTGACGACCACACGGGCGGTGCGGAAGCGCCTCGATTTTGATCGTCCTGTGCCCGACGAGGTTATTCGCGAGTGCCTGGCGGTGGCTCAACAGGCTCCCACCGCGAGCAACAGGCAGAACTGGCACTTCATGGTGGTAACGGACCCCGAAAAGCGCATGGGGTTGGCCGAGCTATACCGGCAGGGTTGGAACCAGTACACCCAGTCTCCCACGGCGGCCACGAACCTGCAGTACGAGGACCCGATTCGCGCGGCGGTTCAAGAGAGGGTAGGCGATTCGGCCCAATACCTGGCGGACAACATGCACCGGGCTCCCGTGCTGGTAATTCCCTGCATTGCTGGCCGCACGGATAACGCTGCCACGTTGGTGCAGAGCGCACAGTGGGGAACGATCATGCCGGCGGCGTGGAGTTTGATGCTGGCCGCCCGGGCCCGAGGGATCGGGTCGGTGTTCACCTGCATCCACCTGATGCACGAGGAGGAGGCCGCAGAGATTTTGGACATACCGTACCGCCGGGTGATGCAGGCCGGCCTGATCCCCATGGCCTACTCCATCGGAGATCGGTTTCGTCCGGCTCATCGAGAGTCACTGGACGATATCGTTCATTGGAATGCCTGGTAAACGAGCGATGCACGGACGCGACGCTGAGATCCTACTGTCGTTCCGTGTAAGAATCCATTCGCAAAAAGGAGCGAGCTGAGTCAATGACGACCAACCGCAAGAAAATCGTACTCGCATACAGCGGCGGCTTGGATACGTCCGTGGCCGTGCCGTGGCTTCGGGAAAACTACGACGCCGACGTGATCACATGCACCATCGATCTGGGAATGGTTGACCTGGAGACCATCCGCCAACGGGCATTCGCGGTGGGCGCCACCGACGCGGTTACCGTGGACGGCAGGGAAACCCTGGTGAACGAATTCCTTTGGCCCGCGCTGCGGGCCGGCGCAATCTACGAGGGGCAGTATCCGCTGGCGACGGCGCTGGGACGTCCCCTGATCGCGCGCTACCTGGCCGAGGTGGCGCGGGAGCACGAGGCCGACGCGGTGGCGCACGGCTGTACCGGCAAGGGGAATGACCAGGTGCGGATCGAAGTCGGCGTGTCCGCGCTGGCTCCAGGTGTCGAGCTCATCGCGCCCATTCGCGAATGGGGGATGAACCGGGAGGACGAGGTCCTGTACGCCAGGGAACGGAACCTGCCCATCGCTCCCTCCAACAACAAATACAGCACGGACGAAAACCTGTGGGGCCGCAGCGCCGAGGCAGGGGAACTGGAAGACCCTTGGGTAGAGCCGCCAGAGGACGCCTATGAATGGACCGCCAGTCCGGGGGCCGCGCCTCATGACCCCGCCTACGTTGAAATCCGTTTTGAGGAGGGCGTACCGACGGCGGTTGACGGAGAGGCGATGGGTGGGGTCGCCATGATCAGCTACCTGAACGAATTGGCCGGCGCGCATGGTATCGGGCGGATTGACCACGTGGAGAACAGGTTGGTCGGCATCAAGAGTCGCGAGGTGTACGAGTCGCCCGCGGCCGTTCTGTTGCATGCGGCCCACCGGGCGTTGGAGACGATGACCCTGTCCCGCGAGCAAAGCCGGCTCAAAGAGCGGATCGCACAGGAATACGCTGAGTTGGTATACAACGGACTTTGGTACACGGCGCACCGTCGGGATCTGGATGCCTACGTGGACAGCACTCAGCGGCACGTATCAGGCGATATTCGGGTGCGCCTGCACAAGGGGTCCTGCGTGGTGGTGGGCCGGACGGCGGACCGACCGCTGTACAACTACGGGCTAGCGACCTACGACCGCGCCGACGAGTTCGACCACACCGCAGCCAAAGGGTTCATCGATATCTACGGCCTGCCGGTACGGACGCAGCAGAGGCAGCAGGAAGGATAATCAGCGGATTGGAAGCTGTCGGACGCGAACGCTGTCGTCGCCAACGGTGACGACTATCCCGGCATCCATGCAATGTTCAAACTGAGGTAGGACAGATTCGAGGACGCGATTGACATTCTCGACCCTGGAGTCGGACAGCCTCAGCGTGATCAACGATGGCCGGATGGCACCGGACAGAGCGATGATGTCCGAAAAGTCCAGATCCTGTGTCAGCACCACACGGTCATTTCGTGCCGCCCACCCCACGATATCCCGATCAGTGGCCGTATTGGGCATGACGGCGTCCACCCGTATCGCGTCATGGCCTGTTCTCATCAAATGCTGCACCGTGTTCGGTGAGATGTGCATGTCGGCGAGAATGCGCATCACACGCCGACGAAACGATCACTGGCCAACCAAGACGCATACTGAGCACATTGCGCGACATCATCGACCTTAATTTCGGGATATTCGCGGATGATGTCGTTGGCATCGTAGCCGTTGCCCAACAACTTCAGGACGAACTCGACAGTGATTCGGGTTCCGCGCACGGTCGCCCTGCCACGGCAGATTTCAGGGTCGATCGTGATGCGGTCGAAGCTCATGTCGCCGGGTCCTTAGAGAGGCTGGTGGGGATAAGTTTAGACGCCGGCGTTTGCCCGCGCAAACGGGCCGCCGGCGTCTGGTGGCGCTGGAATTGGTGGGTTAGACGTTGCTCAACGCCGTGTCCAGGCGGCCGACGCCTTCGTCGATTTCGGCCTCGGTGATATTGAGGGCCGGCATGATGCGGACGGCGTTGGGGCGAACGCCGTTGAGGAGGACGCCAGCGGCTTCGGCGGCGTCCATGACCTGGGGCATGATGTCGGTGTCGAATTGAACGGCGGCCAGCAAACCCTTGCAGCGGATTTCTTCAACGAATCCGTGCCTGGCCTTGAGGCCGTTCAAGCGGTCGTTCAGGACGACCTCCATGCGCTTAACGTTACCCAGGACGTCGTTGTCCAGCAGGTAGCGGGTGCCGGCAGCGGCGGCAGCGGTGGTCAAGGCGTTGCCGCCGAAAGTGCTGCCGTGGTCGCCGTAGGTTAGCGCCATGGCGTTTTCCTTGGAGAGGAACGCGCCGATGGGCACGCCGTATCCCAGACCCTTGGCCAGGATCATCACGTCGGGCTCGACGTCGTATTCTTGGTGGCCGAACAGGCTGCCGAGCCTGCCCATGCCGGTTTGCACTTCGTCCAGAATCAGCAGGATGTCGTTCTGGTCGCACCAGGCCCGCAGGCGCTGGAAATAGTCCTCGTCGGGGATATTGACGCCGCCCTCACCCTGGACTGGCTCTACCATCACCGCCACGGTGTTGTCGGTGGTGGCGTTCATGACGGCTTCGACGTCGTTGAAATCGACGTAGGTGAAACCTTCGGGGATGGGCTCGAAGAGTTCGTGGTAGTGGGGTTGGCCGGTGGCGGCCACGGCGTTCATGGTGCGTCCGTGGAAGGAGTTGAAAGCGGTGATCACTTCGTATGCGCCGTTCTTGTGGAGCTTGCCGTAACGGCGAGCCAGCTTGAGCGCGCCCTCCACAGCCTCGGCGCCGCTGTTGCAGAAGAAAACGCGGTCCATGCAGGAGTTTTCGATCAGCATCTCAGCGATGTCCAACTGCGGCAGGGTGTAAAACTGGTTGGAGGTCTGGATCAGGGTGGCGGCCTGCTGGGCGATGGCGTCCACCACGACCGGGGGGCAGTGCCCCAGGTTATCGACTGCCCAGCCGGCGACGAAATCGATATATTCCTTGCCATCGGCGTCCCACACTCGGGAACCCTCGCCTCGCACGATGACCACAGGCCGGCGGCGCACGGTCTGCGCGTAATATTTCTGCTCTATGGCGATGTATTCAGCGTTGCTGGGCATGAGTTGTCTGTTCCCCCTTGGTGGTTTGCCGGCCGGACGCGTCCAAGCACGCTGGGCCGCCGCCCATTATACGCCTTTGCAGCGTTGCAGTGAGCAACCATTGTGCGTGCAAACCAGCGCACGGCAGGCAACCGCCGCGTTGCGGGGGATACATTCGGGCAAGGCCCCGGCCGTTTCCAGAGAAGGGACGGAGTTGCCGCGGAACATTCACTCCGCGGATGCTCCGACTCACACATACCCCGCTTTGCCGAACGTATGAACATTGTAGCGCAAGAGGCGGCGACGAAAGGTGAGATTCAGGACGCAAGTGTCATCAACGTGGAAAATTCCTGAAATCCGCGGTCGGTTGATCTGTTCCCAGGGTCATTCGGATATCTGATCGCCCAAGCAGCATGTACTATCACGAACGATTGGTTACAGCCCGGTCCGCTCGTGGTTCTACAGACTCCCGCCGGAGGCGGACGTTCCGCCCCATGAGCGGACCAAACTGCCGCGCACATAATCGATCTGATGGCCTTGGGTGCGGAGGCGGGTCAACTTGACCGGGTTTTGGGCCTGTGCTTTACTGGCCCGGCAGTGGAAACGTCCTTTTGCGTGCGCTAATGGGGCGTCATTTCTGGAGCGAGATTAATGCATTTCGGCATGTTCATGCAGTTCGAGACGCGGCCGGGCGGATCCCAGGCCGGCGCGTTCGCCGAAGGGTTCGAACTGGTCGATACTGCCGAATCCTGTGGACTGGATGGTGCATGGCTGGCGGAAATGCATTTCACGCCCGACCGCTCGGTTCTGTCGTCACCGATCACCATTGCGAGCAGCATTGCCACCCGGACGCGTCGGCTGCGCATCGGGATGGCGGTCTATGTGCTGCCGCTGAACAACCCTCTGCGTATCGCGGAGGAGGTAGCGACAGTGGATCAAATCAGCGAGGGGCGCTTCGATTTTGGCATTGGGCGCAGCGGTTTTGCCCGTTCCTACGACATCTACGGAGTGCCCTACGGGGAGAGCCGCGAGCGGTTCCGTGAGGCCCTGGACATCATCATGCAAGCGTGGGAGGGAGAGCCGTTCTCATACGACGGCAAGTATCACCAGGTGACCAACGCCACGGTCGCGCCGCTGCCCTACCAAAAGCCGCATCCTCCGTTCCGCATGGCGGCGACCACCGCCGAGACCTTCCCGCGCGCGGGCGAGGACGGTTACCCGATATTCGTGGGCTTGCGCGGAATGGACATTCCCGAATTGCGGGAGAACCTGAAAGAATACCGTAAGGCCTGGCACGCGGCCGGGCACGAAGGCGATGGCGACGTGTCGTTGCGGGTGCCGGTTTACGTCGGATTAGATCAGAAAGCGGCGCTTGAAGAGCCGTTCGAGAGCATCCAGAACTACTTCGGCCGCATGGGCCGGCTGTACGCGGCCGATTCGGGTTCGGCCGGCATTCAGGCCACGGAGTTGAGGGACCAGCGGGCGGCTCGCCTTTCGGCGTTGAGCTACGACGACATATTGGCGACCAAGGTTGCTTTCGGAACCCCCGAAGGCCTGGTGGACCGGTTCACCCAACTGAGGGAAGAATTGGGACTGGACGGCGTGGTCGCCGAGTTGAACGCGGGCGGAATGATCCCGCATGAAACAGTGCTGCGGAACATCCGGCTGTTGTGTGAAAAGGTGATGCCTGCGTTCAGGTAGGTGATTGGACGCCCAAACTCCGGGAGTGGATGTTGCGATGAAAGTAGCGGTTCTCGATGATTACCAAAGCGTGGCCGCCGATTTGGCGGATTGGAACAGCCTGCCGGGTGGCACTGACGTAACGTTTTTCACCGACCACCTAGCGGATGAGGATGCGCTGGCGGAACGCCTGGCGGATTTCGACATCGTGATGGGGATGCGGGAGCGCACACCGTTTCCGCGGAGCCTGCTGGAGCGACTGCCGGCGCTGCGATGCTTGATAACCACGGGCGGGGGCAACGCTTCGTTTGACCTGAATGCGGCTACGGAACTGGGTATCACCGTTTGCGCAACGCCGGGAGCGGGTGAGGGTCCCACCGAACTCACATGGGGCCTGATCCTCGGGATGCTGCGCCAAATCCCACAAGAGGACAGGGCGACCCGCGAGCAGGGTAAATGGGGCATCCACGTGGGGGCCAGCCTGCAGAGCAAGACGCTGGCATTGCTGGGATTGGGCCATATCGGATCGCTGGTGGCACGGGTCGGCAACGCTTTCGGCATGCCGATAATCGCGTGGAGCCAGAATCTCACCGCCGAGCACGCGGCGGAATGCGGCGCGACCCTGGTAGACAAGGATACGCTGTTCGCCGAGGGCGACGTGGTGTCCGTGCACGTGCGGCTGAGCGACCGTACGCGCGGGCTGGTGGGAGCGCACGAGATCGGATTGATGAAATCGTCGGCCATCCTGGTGAACATTTCGCGCGGTCCCATCGTTGACGAGGCCGCGTTGGTGGACGCTCTGGAACGTAGAGCCATCGGCGGGGCCGCGCTGGACACGTTCGACGTGGAGCCGCTGCCGGCTGGCCACCCGTTCCTGACCCTCGACAACACACTGATCACGCCCCACGTCGGTTACGTCACGGACGACGGGTACCGAGCGTTTTATTCGGGAGTCGTGGAAAACATTCGGGCGTTTGCGTCGGGAGAGCCGGTACGGGTGATCAACCCGGACGTGCTGCAGGTCGCTAACCTGCGGGGGCCCGGCGAGTAGGAATCCCAGGTTCGTCGGCAAGGGAGCACGCCGGACAACGCCAGACCGTACACCAGTGGGGTCCGTGTGGTTGTGGTATCTCTGAAATCCTATTGTTTTGACCGGAGCATGTCCAAATGAAAGCACTACGCATTGAGGAATACGGGAGCGTCGAAGTCCTGGAATGGAAGGACGCTCCTGATCCGAGTCCCAGTCCGCACCAAGTCCTCATCAAGGTGGATGCGGCCGGCGTGAACTACGCCGATATCATGCGGCGGCAGGGCAACTATCCCGGCCCGGATCTTCCCGCCACCTTGGGTTTGGAAGCGGCCGGCACCATCACCGAGTTGGGCTCCGACGTTACCGGCGGGCGGCTGGCAGTGGGCCAAAGGGTCATGGCGATGGGGCCCCAGGGACAGGCCGAGTACGTTGCCGTCAACGCCAATTTCGTGTTTCCGTATCCGGACAGCATTGATCCGGTGCAAGCCGGCGGCATGCCCATCACGTTTCTAACCTCGTACCACCTGATGAAATCCCGTGGGGCGATGCAGCCAGGAGACACAGTGTTGATCCAGGCCGGGGCGTCGGGCGTGGGCACGGTTGCGATCCAGTTGGCCAAGGAATGGGGAGCGCGGGTGATTGCCACGGCGTCCACGGAGGACAAGCTCGAACTGTGCCGGTCGCTGGGAGCGGACATCACGATCAACTATACCGAGGTGGATTTCGAGGACGAGGTGAGATCGATCACCGACGGGCGCGGGGTCGCGTTGGTGCTTGAGTGCGTCGGCGGGCCGGTGCTGGAAAAGTCGGTGCGTTGCGTGGCGTCGTACGGGCGATTGGTGAGCTACGGCAACGCCAGCGGGCAACCCGCAAATCTGCCGGCCGCAGACATCACCACCTTGAACCGCACGGTGATCGGGTTCAGCATGGGCCGTTCGCCCATCGGCTCGCTGGACCACCAGGGGGCGATGAACGATCTGATACCGCTGATCACGGGAGGCAAGCTCAAGCTGATCGTTGACCGGGTACTTCCAATGTCGGAGGCGGGCAGCGCGCACGCGCATCTGGCGTCGCGGGGCACGCGCGGCAAGGTGATTTTGACTCCATGACCAGCGCCGCGGCCCGCTACGCTGCCGTTTACGACGCCGCGCTGGCGGCAGACCGTTTTTGGGACCACCGACTGCCGGGTGACCATTGGGCGGACCTGGCCGAGTTGTTCAGACTGGATCCGCGGCGGCCCAGGGACGCCAACCTTGCTGCGGTGGCCAAATACCTGGAGCCGACGGACGTTTTCCTGGACGTGGGCGGGGGCGCCGGCCGCATCTGTCTAGCGCTGGCGGACTGCGTGAAAGAGGTGGTGTTGATCGAACCGTCGGAGGGGATGCGCGAGCAGTTTGCCGCGGCGCGGGATGAGGCGGGCATCTCCAACACACGCATCGCCGCCGATTGGTGGATGAACTCGGACGAGACCGGGGACGTGATACACCTGTCGGACGTCACCTACTTTGTTCGGGACATCGTTCCGTTCATCGTAAAGCTGAACAACTCGGCGAGGCGGCGCGTGATGATCACGGTGTGGAGACCGACGCCGGGAGACATGGGGTCAGACATCCGCGAAATTGTGCTTGGGGAACGGCCTCCTCATTGGCCGGGATTGCCGGAGTTGGCCGCGGTGTTGTGGGAGATGGGATTGCTGCCGGCGATTCGGCCGCTGCCGGATCAGCCCTGGTGGTTGACCGACGATGAGCGCAACCTGCCCGACGAGGCCGCGATCAATCTGGCCGTGCGGTGGTTAGACGCCGGGGACGAGGGGATCCGCGACACCGTGGCGCGCAACTTGGACCGTCTTTTTGACCGTGGCGCCGGCGGTTTGACGGCTCGGTGGTTGAGCGGGCCCCGGGCCGTGCTGATCACCTGGGAGACCCACGGCCGACGACTGGAGTGAACCGGAGGGCCACATGGATCGGATCGGCGTAGCGTTCACCGGCGGCGGGATGTCGCCACCCGACGTGGTGCGGTGCGTACAGCTAGCCGAGGAACTTGGCTACGAATCGGCGTGGGTCGCGGAAGGACACGGCGGCGACCAGTTTTCGATCTTGACGGCGTGCGCCGTCGCCACATCCAGGATCAAGTTGGGCACCAGCATCAGCAGCGTTTACGTGCGCAGCGCTCCGACCATCGCCATGGCGGCGGCCTGCGTGGACCATTACTCGCAGGGGCGGTTCATCCTGGGATTGGGCAGCAGCCACAAGGTGCAGGTGGAGCCCGAGCACGGACTGGAATTTTCGGCGCCTATTCCCCGGGTCCGCGACACGGTGGACATCGTGCAGCGATTACTGCGGGACGGCAATCTGGTGAACTACCGGGGCGAGGTAACCAATATCGACACGTTCGATCTGCACTTTCCTGTGCTGCGGGCCGATTTGCCCATCTATCTGGCGGCGGTGTTCCCGAAGATGTTGGAGATCGCAGGCGAGATCAGCGAGGGTATTTTGCTGACGTGGTGCACGCCGGAGTACGCCCGCATCGCTGCTGGACACGTCGCCGCCGGCGCAGTCCGTGGTGGTGGCGCTGCGGATTCTGTGGAGGTGGCGACTCTACTTTCGGTGTCGGCTGCCGGGGCTGGGGATGGCGGGATGCGCCGGGTGGCGGCGACTTACGCGGGCCGGTTCCCGCGCTATCGTCGGTTGATGGCGGAAGCGGGCTTTGCCGACGAGGTCGAAATGGTCCGTCGCGCTTGGCGGGAAGGCAACGTGGACGAAGCAGAAAGCCTGGTCCCGGATGGCCTGATTGACCGGATGTCGCTGCCGTCGGATCCCGAGGCACGCAAGGACAGGTTGGCCGAATACCGGGAGGCGGGCACCACGCTGCCGATCATCGCCCCCAGGGTATCCGGCCCGAACGCATTCGCATCGGCGCAGGAAATCATCCGCGCCAACGCGCCGGGTTAGCGTACGTCTGCCGTCGCCGTTACTCCTCGGCCGGCAACCAGGGGGACCAGAGGGTGATCGGGATGGTTACTGAGATGCGCGGCTCGTTGCCGACCACCGCCGTGGTGTGGCCCTGACCGGTGAGGTCGTCTGCCATCAGCACGTCGCCGGCGCCGAACGTGCGCTTGGTGCCGTCGCCGATTCCGACCTCCATCTGCCCGGCAAGGGTGATGACGTACTGCCGCCTGGGCGCGGTGTGCCAGTCCGAGAAATATCCAGGTTCGAAACGGCGAAAGTTTACGCCCGGCGTGACCTGCATGCCGCTGTGTACGACGCGTTCGGACGGCAGGTCCAGATCCTGGAAGTGAGTTTGCCCGTCGTCTCCGGTATAGATGCGCACGAACATTTTTGGATCGCCTCCTGTTTTCGGGTTATTGTGGCTAGCGGCACGACCAAATTAATGCGCCGAGCCGCATTGCCGGCGGTATTTTAGCGCATCCGGCGCTGGAACGCGTTGACTCCGTAGTCGTGGAGGCCCAGGACGATTGCAAAGTCAGGGTAGATGTCCTGCCAGGTGGGCTATAGTCTGTTGCGGGCGAAAACAGCTGGTCTTGGCGCGCAAAGGCAGGGACATTCGTTGTGGAAGCCA
>DAOUJD010000067.1:0-59135 GCA_034423115.1 Dehalococcoidia bacterium
AGATATCGTCCTAGGCTTCCGTGTCCTCGCGGGTAGCCGGCCAATGATACCGGGGCAGCGCGAGCACGGGGCGGTGGTAACACCCGCTGGGTTCCGGGAGCTTGGCCGGGGAATATCGGTCCGCCGGGGGCGGATCTGCGATCCTCCAGAGGCGGACCTTCGGCTCTAGGCTCCTTGGGAACCGTATTCTGCTTTGGGCAACCGACAGGCCGTTATGCGACCCGAACCTTTTGACACCTCGCCATGTTGAGTAGTTTGGTGGCTGCCGCTGCATGCGATGCGGCGACCCCGCCCGGTTCTCGAGTGCCGAGCGGGGAACCTGACGAATACAGGATAGAACGTGGGTGCGGCTAGCGGCAACGGGCGGGTGTCACTGTTGGAAAATCAAATTTTCATGGATGGACAGGATTTACAGGATGGACGGGACGGGACGGGATGGGCGATTCGTTCTTCGACCCGCCACAGGCGGAACCGCCAACGGCGGACTTAAGGGCCTACGGCAGGACAGGATGAGCGATCTATCCACCCGCCGAGCAATAATCGAATGGCCCTGGGGGGCGACGGTTGTGTTCCGCTTTGGGTGGTTTGATTGCATGAATGTACCCGCCAGAGGCGGACCTGCGGCAGGATAGACCGGATGGTACTGATTGGAATTTCCTAGATTCCGGCATCCGCCTATGGCGGACATCTGCGACTTGCGCCGGTATGACGGTGGCCGGGAGAGCCTTATCCAAGGGCCGACAATTGAAATGCGATTGCCCTGGGGGGCGACGGCCCAAGTGGACTTGGTTTCGGGTCTGGACTATCATTGCGCCTGTTAAACGCTTCGGCGCAGCAGCGGCAAATGGAGGTCCAGTGGTCATGGCGGAGAAGGGAATTCTCGACGGGGTTAGAGTCCTTACTCTGGAGCAGGTGCATGCGCTGCCGTGGGGGACGGGATTCCTGGCGGACCTGGGCGCCGATGTCATCCGCGTCGAAAGCCCTGACCACTTGCAGGACCGCAAAGCCGGTCCCTTTCCCGAAGGAACTCCGGGTGAAGAGTGGTGGAACGAGGCCGGCAACCTGGTCTATTACGGCACCCGCAACAAGCGCAGCCTGTGCATGGTCGTGACCCACCCGCGGGGCAAGGAAGTCTTTCTCAAGCTTGTGGAGAAGGCTGACATCGTGACCGACAACTTCCGTCCCGGCACCATGCAGCGGTTCGGGTTCGACCATGACAGCCTGTCTGCAATCAACCCCCGCATCATCACCCTCAGCAGCACCGCTTACGGGTACACAGGACCCTGGCGTCGGGCCGGCTCCCGGGCGCGCACCGTTGACGCCGCCTGTGGTTTGTCCTACCTGACCGGCTACGAGGGCGGACCCTCCCAGCGGGCCAGCCCCAACTACATGGACCATTCCGTGGGCAACAACGTGGCCTACGCCCTGCTGCTGGCCCTGTACCAGCGCAACAAGACGGGCAAAGGCATGCGGGTTGACCTTACCATGCTGGAGACCGGTGTCTCGGCAGTGGGCCCGGCCATCCTGGAGGCGCAGCGGGGCATCACCCGCGATCGCTTGGGCTGCGCCCACTGGTGGAAAGCGCCGCACAATGTGTATCCGGCCAGGGGCAACGACCGTTGGATAGTTATCGTCGTGTCGTCGGATGCAGAATGGGAATCGCTGAAGGGAGCAATGGGCAGGCCCCGGTGGGCCGAGGGAGCCAAATTCGGCTCCGCTTTAGCCCGCTGGCACAACCGCCACGAACTGGACGAGTTAATCGGCAACTGGACCTCCCAGCACGACGACCTGGAGCTGACGGGTATGTTGCAGGCACTGGGCATCGCCGCCGGTTCGGCGATGAACGCCCAGGACCTGGTGAACGACTTGCATCTGCGGGAACGCGGCTATATGTCGGAGTTCTCCAATCCTCAGGCCCCTGCTGTTGGGTCCCGTATTTTCGCCGGTCGCCCCTTCAGGGATCCCGGCAATCCCATGTCAATCGGAAAGGTAGCGGGATTGGGACAGGACAACGAGACGATATTGGCGGAGCTGGCCGGGTTGTCGCCGGAGGAAATAGGGGAGCTGGAATCCGAAGGCGTGGTTTTTGGCGCGCCCCGGCCCGACGAGCCGAGGCCGTAATTGATGTGGGCAGCGTTGCAATTCAGGCGATTTGAAGGAAGGAAGGACGCCCCCCTCACCCCAACCCTCTCCCGCGAGGGGAGAGGGAGTTTTGAATGAGAAAACCGCCTAAAACGGAACGCTACCTTGGAGAGGCCATGCCCGGAATACTTTCAGAATTGCGCGTAGTGGAACTGACCCACCGGCCCTCGGGCGCCTATTGCGCCAAGCTGCTGGCCGACCAGGGCGCGGACACCATCAAGGTTGAGCCGCCCGGCTGGGGCGACCAGGCCCGCCACGAGCCGCCCTTTATTGACGACGTTCCCGATCCCGACCGGGGCACCTCCTACCTCGCCTTCAATACCAACAAGCGGGGCATCACGCTGGATGTGGAGCAGGCGGACGGTCGGGAGCTTTTCCAGCGATTGGCCGCCACTGCGGATATTATTGTGGAGAGCTATCCACCGGGGAGGCTAGCGGAATTGGGACTGGGCTATGAACAGCTGTCCCAATCCAACCCCCGCCTGATCTTGGTTTCCATCACCTATTTCGGTCAGGATGGGCCCTATGCCGGATACCAAGGTGATGATCTGGTAGCGCAGGCCATGGGAGGCTACCTCTACGCGGTAACAGGCTCTGCCGACCGGCCGCCGATGGGCACGGCCCTGCAGCAGATGGAGATTACCGCCGCCCGCAACGGGTCGGTTGCGGTAATGGCGGCGCTGCTGCGGCGGGAGCAGTCGGGAAAGGGCACCCACATCGATGTCTCGACCATGGAGGCCGCCGTCAGCACTCCCTCGGGGCTGATCCATCCCTACACCTACACCGGACGCAACCCCCACCGGGGCGGCAGCGACGGCAACGTGATGGACGGGATGCACCTGCCTACCCTGGACGGGGAAGTAACCCTCACCACGGCGGGCACCGGCGGCCGTCCCATGCAGGCGTGGGCCGAGTTTCTGGAGGAACCGGGGCTGCTGGACTCCAAGTTCGCGTCCCGCGCCGGCCGGATGGAACACTGGGAAGAGCTTCATGGACTGGTGGCTCCCAAGCTGGCCCAGTGGAACAACCTGGACTTGATGCGAGAGACCATGGCCCGTGGCCTGGTAGTCGGGCTGGTTCAGACGCCGCAGCAGGTGGTGGAATCGCCGCACCTGGAAGAGCGCGGGTTCTTCGTCGAGATGGACCATGACAGCGCCGGCCCATTGAAATACCCGGGTTCGGGCTTCTTTATCGACGGAGAGAACGCCATGGCATCGGCCCGACCCGCGCCCCGCCTGGGCGAACACAACGTCGAAATCCTGTGTGGCGAGCTGGGCCTAACGGTGCGGGAACTGGGACTGCTGCGGGCGGCGAGGGTTATCTGATCCACCATCGCGAGGGCGGAAAGGGAGAGGGTCGGAAGAACCACCAGGACGGCGATGCCAGGCGCGGCCTTTTTGACGTATTGGCCCGCCGCAGCGGGCGGATACTCCTTGCTTTTTACGTCATCTGGGTCTTGCTGGCAGGATTGCTGACCTGGGCGCGGATTTTGACGACGGAAAGCCCACCGTTAGCGTGGTTCGAAATTGTTATAATCGGCATCGTATCCGCCGCCATAACCGTCGGCATCGCGCTCCCACTCGCGTTCGGATCAGTGGAGGGAACTTCCATGGTGTTAGCAGAATTACGCAAGCGTCTTTACAGAGAGGAAGGCCGCCGAGAGGGCCGCGAGGAAGGCCGCGAGGAAACCCAGCGGGTTTGGGAAGCCTGGAACGAACGTCGCATTGCGGCAGAACGCGACGGCGAGCCTTTCGCCGAACCACCCCCGACGCGCAACGGCTCATCGGCTTCGAGCGCACACTAAACACCACCAAGGATTGTCGAAACATGCCCCGACTTGAAGGAAAAACCGCAATCGTGACCGGCGCCAGCCGTGGCATCGGCGCTGAGATCAGCCGCCTGTTTGCCGCCGAGGGCGCTCGCGTCATCTGCGCCGCCCGCACCGTCAACGAGGGCGACCACCCGTTGGAAGGCTCCCTGGCCAAGACCATCGCCGACATCAAGGAATCCGGCGGCGAGGCCACGGCGGTGGCGGCCAACATCTCCCTGCCGGAAGACTGCGAGATGCTGGTGTCGGAAGCGCGACGCATCTACGGCCCCGTGGACGTGCTGGTGAACAACGCCGCGCTCACCTACTACCTGCCCATCAAGGACTTTCCCATCAACCGGTGGATGCGCTCGTGGGCGGTGAATTTCCACGCCCCGTTCATCCTGAGCCAACTGGCGCTGACCGACATGATCGAGCGGAAGTCCGGCAGCATCGTCAATATCTCGTCAGGGTCAGCGGTTGGCCCCGGGCGTGGGCCATACACGACGGCGGCCAACAACGGCACCTGCTACGGCGCAGAAAAAGCGGCCCTGGAGCGGTTCTCGCAAGGGCTGGCGCAGGAAGTGTACGAGTACGGAATCTCAGTGACTGCCGTGGCGCCGTCGCTGGTGGTACCCACGCCCGGGACCGTGTTCCACCACCTGGTTGAAGGGATGGACGACCCTCGGGGCGAACCGCCCGAACTGCTGGCCAAGGCGACGCTGCTCCTGGCCTCCGAGTCGCCCGAAAAGGTCACCGGCCGCGTCTGCTACAGCCAGCAGATCCTGCTGGAGTTTGGCTGGATTGATGAGGGTCGCGGTTGGGGTGTCGACGATACGCGCGGGCCCGGCAGCGGCTACAGCCAAATGTAGCGTGCCAGCATGGTAAGATTGGCCCATTCAACTTCCCGGAGACGTTGGCACCGTATGTTGCGAACTCTCGTGGTAGCCATGGTTATCGCTACCGTTATCCTGGCCGCCCTGGCATGCCGGCCGGAGTCGGATCAGCCGCAGGGCGTGGGAGCGCGAGCCGTCGCGGCGCTGGTTGGGCCGGAGGGTTCGAGCATGGGCGTAGTCACACTGACGCAAACCCATCACGGAGTGCTGATAGCGGCGGAAGTGAACGGGTTGGCCTCCGGCGGCCACGGCTTCCACATCCACACCGTGGGAACTTGCTCGCCCGATTTTGCCGCGGCCGGGGACCATTTCAATCCGGGCGACGTTGGCCATGGCTACAATAACCCCGCCGGCGTACACGCCGGCGACTTGCCGAACATCTACGCCGGCGCCGACGGTATTGCGCGCGCAGATTACTTCACCGTCGCCGTTACCCTGGACGATGGCGCCGATCACTCTGTCTTTGACGCCGACGGTTCCGCGATTATCGTCCACGAAAAGCCCGACACCTACGGCGAGGACGCCGGGGCGGGCGGACGCGTGGCCTGCGGCGTCATTGCTCGATACTGATCGCCCTGTTTCCCAGCCATACACCGGGCACGTCCAAACCACCAGGAGAGTACAACTATGGAATTCCAATTCAGTACCGAGGACGCCACCTTCCAGAGCGACCTCCAGCAGTTCATCTCCGAAGAGTATGTGCCCGAATGGGAATTGGGTGAACGGGGAGACGGTCAGGAAAACTGGGAACGCACGCTGGACGTACGGCGCAAGCTGGCCGACCGCGGCTGGCTCACCATGCACTGGCCAGAGGAGTACGGCGGACAGAAAGCGTCACCGGTGCGCACGGCCATCTTCAACGAGGCGATGACCTACCACCGCGCTCCCGGTCGGGACAACTTCGGCGTCCGCATGATGGGCGCGACCCTGATGATCCACGGCACCGACGAGCAGAAGGCCGAGCACCTGCCGCCGGTGGCCAAGGGCGAAGTCCAGTGGTGCCAGGGCTACAGCGAACCGGAATCCGGCTCGGACCTGGCGTCCCTGAGCACCCGAGCCATCCGGGACGGCGACGAGTTCGTGATCAACGGCAGCAAGATATGGACCTCCATGGGCCATCGGGGCGACTGGATCATGCTGCTCACCCGCACCGACACCGACGCGCCCAAGCACCGGGGCATCAGCTTCTTCCTGGTGGACATGAAGACGCCGGGCATTGAGGTGCGACCCATCATCAACATGGGCAACCGGCACGAGTTCAACCAGATCATCTTCGACAACGTCCGCGTTCCCGCTCGCAACATCGTCGGCGAGGAGAACCGCGGCTGGTACGTGGCCGTAACGCTGCTGGACTTCGAACGTTCCGGCATCGACTATTCGGCGGCGGCGCGCCGGCATTTGGACGACACCCGACAGTGGGCCGACGGCATCTCGCGCAACGGCTCGCCTCTGAGCCAGGAGCCCTGGGTGCGCAACGTGATGGCCGACCGCTACATCGAGTGCGAGGTGGCGCGGCTGATCGCCTACAACGTGGCGTGGATGCAGGGCGAGGGACTGGTGCCCAACAAGGAAGCGTCCATGTCCAAGGTGTTCGGCAGCGAGACCGTCCAGCGTACCACTGCGTCCTGCCTCGAGGTAATGGGCATGTACGGCGGCCTGCGCGAGGACAAGTGGACGCCGATGGGCGCCGACATGCAGGAACACTGGCTGCGCGCCTTCTCCCACACCATCGCAGCCGGCACCAGCGAGGTGCAGCGCAACATCATCGCCAGCCGGGGGTTGGGCCTGCCGCGCGGGTAGGCAGTAACCTAGTCCACTGGCGATGCTCATATGCGGTGGGGGTGTGCAAATGTACCAAACTGGCGTCACTATCAAAGATGCTCTGGACCGTATAACGTCCAACGAATATGTCCTGCCGGCGATTCAACGAGAGTTTGTCTGGGATCAGGATCAGATCTGTGCGCTGTTCGATAGCATCATGCAGGGCTATCCCTTCGGGGAGTTTCTTTTTTGGCGCATCGCACCAGAGAACTCCGCGCAATACCGATATTATGGATTCGTCTTAGATTACCATGAGCGCGACAATCCGCATTGCCCGGATTTAGGTCAGTTGCCAAACCAGCAGATGATTGCAGTGCTGGATGGTCAACAACGGTTAACAGCATTCAACATCGGCTTGCGCGGGTCAATGGCGGTCAGGCCGTACCGGGCGTGGAGGAGTAGCCCGTATCCGCGACGTGTACTTGCGTTGGACCTCCTAAAAATCCCCGACTTGGATGAAGAAGGTAATCGGTACAATTTCCAATTCGTTGACATAGGCAGGATTGGTCGAGAGGGCGATCACCTTTGGTTCAAGGTCGCAGACATCATGACCATGCAATCTGGGCCCGATATGTTCGACTGGCTACTCGATAAAGACCTCGACAGCAGTCAACAAAGCCTTGCTTTCCGCACTTTGGATCGTTTGTACCGTGTGGTTCATACGGAACCAACGATAACCTATTACGAAGAAAGCAACCAAGATATTGAGCATGTCCTTAACATATTTGCCCGCCGTAACAGGGGCGGGACTCCACTCTCTTATTCCGACCTTTTGCTGAGCATAGCGGTGTCTCAGTGGACTAATTTGGACGCACGCAAAGAAGTTCATGAGCTGTTCGATGAAATGAACAAAGTTAGGGATGGACTATCCTTTAGCAAGAACTTCATTCTGAAAGCAGGGCTTATGCTGAGCGATATATCTAGTGTGGGTTTCAGAGTGGAAAACTTCACGCGCGACAACATGGCAGTTCTTGAAAAGAACTGGCTACAAATTCGCACTGCGTTGCTGAACACAGCGGAATTGGTTGGCGTTGGTTTCAAGTTCGATAGCAGAATCATCCGCGCTGATAGCTCGTTGCTGCCAATCGCATACTACATCTATCAACGATACCCAAATGGGATGCCGTCTGGGTTCACTACGCGAGACAGCTACTCCGGCGAGCGTAAGGCTATTTGGGGTTGGCTGACGCGATGTATCCTGAAAGATACGGGCATTTGGAGTTATAGCGTCGACGCCTTGCTAACGGTGTTGCGAGATGTTATTCGCAATGCACCGGGTGACCAATTCCCAGCCGAGGAAATACGTCAGGCTATGGCGCAGCGAGGCAAGAGCCTGGAATTTTCGCAGGAAGATGTCGAAAATCTCGCAGACATGAGAATCAGTGACCGCCGCATTTTTCCCTTGCTGGCACTTTTGTCTCCATTCATTGACACACGAATTAATTACTTCCACATTGATCACGTGTTTCCGATAGCCCGTTTTGCCCCGACGCGGCTGCGCGCCGCTTGTGTAGGTGACGAACTACATGAGGCTTTCGCCGACCGCGCCAACTGCATCGCCAATCTCCAGTTGCTTGATGGAGACGTCAATCTGGAAAAACGTGCCAAGCTACCCAAAGAATGGATGCACGAACATTTTGCTAACGACCAGGGCTGTCAGCATTATCGGGACCTGTATCTCTTGGGCGAAGTCCCTCTGGAAATGACCGGCTTTATGAAGTTCTACGAGACGCGGCGTGAACGGTTGCAGCAACACATCGCCGAACTGGTGAACTCGGTGTGATGAAGGCAGCGGATGGCGGTACAATAAAACTGCCAAATGCTGAAAGCGCCTGGGTTGAAGCGGCGAAAATACTAGAATACCTGCTGTCAACAAGCAACGAAGACGGCAAAGGTAAAGCCGAGTTCTTTTTCCAATACGGATTCAGTCGGGATCGGTGGCAAGACTTCGCCTACGCCTTGTGCCGGCATGGGCAAAGGAATAATGTTACGCGGGTCGTGGAAACACTCTTCGGTCCTAAATTCGTCATTGAAGGTGCCATAGAAACTCCGGATGGGCAGAATCCGCTGGTCCGAACGGTCTGGATGATCAACTACGGAACTGATTCTCCCAGGCTAATCACCGCATATCCGTTGGAGGAGTAAATGCTACGGGAACACGACCGCATCGTACTCACCGCCGACATACCGGAAGAAGAACTTGAGGCTGGCGATGTTGGTGTTATCGTACACATTCATCCACAACACGCCGCCTACGAAGTGGAGTTTTTCTCGCTAGACGGCAACACGGTGACCGTGGCCACTGTCATGGCCGAACAGGCCCGAGCCGTTACTAAGCAGGACGTTACTCATGCCCGCATCATCAAAGCAGCCGTCTGACCGCTTGGGTTCCGACTATCGTGGCTGGTTCCGGAGGTAGATATGATCAACGAACATGACTCCATTAGGCTCACCGTTGATTTACCGGAACATGGGCTGAAAGCCGGCGATGCTGGCGCAGTCGTCCACATCTTCGAACCGGACACCTCCTTTCTGGTGGAATTTTTTGCCCCCGGATGCGACACTATCGACGTGATCTATGTCGAGAGGGAACAGATCCGCCCGGCGACTCCTGACGAAATTCCGCCACCGCCAGTGATTCACCAGTTGACTGGCGACGGCATAGCCGTCCTCACTCTCAACAACCCGGACCGGCGCAACGCTCTATCTTTTCTAACGCTGCTGAATTTGGAGCGTCGCCTCTCTGAAATCGCCGCCGACCCCGCCGCCCGTGTCGTGGTCATACGCTCCGAGGGGCCGGTGTTCAGTTCGGGGCACGACCTCAACGAGTTGGTCAACGGGGACGCTGAGGACTACACCGCCGTCTTTGACGCCTGCACCCGCGTCATGGAGGGCATACGGTTGCTGCCCAAGCCGGTCATCGCCCAGGTGCAGGGTCTGGCCACCGCCGCCGGCTGCCAATTGGTTGCCACCTGCGATATTGCGGTTGCAGCAGACAACGCGGCGTTCGCCACGCCGGGCGTGCAGATCGGCCTGTTCTGCACCACGCCGGGCGTCGCCGTCGCGCGCTCCGTGATGCCCAAGAAAGCCATGGAGATGCTGCTGACCGGCCGGCCCATATCGGCGCAGGAAGCCCTGGAGTTCGGCCTGATCAGCCGCATCGTGCCGGCGGACGAACTGGAAGAGCAGGTCATGGATCTCGCCAGACAGATAGCGTCGGCCAGCGCACAAACCTTGGCCCTGGGCAAGGCAGCCTTCTACAAGCAGATTGAAATGGACCGGCCGTCGGCGTACCAGTTTGCCGGCAAGGTGATGGTGGACAACCTGCTGGAAGACGACGCGCATGAGGGCATCACCGCCTTTCTCGAAAAACGCCCGCCCGTCTGGACGACGTGACATATCATTTACATGGATGAAGAGGATAAACGGGATGAATGGGATGAATGGGAAATTTATTCACTTATCTAATTTATCCCGTTTATCTCGTTTATCCATGTAAATATATTTATGGGGGCCGACAAATGGCGCTACAGGAATTTATCAAGGAATCTTTCGACAGCAACTGGGATTGGCTGGTCCGCTACGTGGACGGCCTGACCCAGGACGAAATCGAGTTCACGCCCAACGAGCAGTGCCATTCCATCGGCTTCATCGTCTGGCACTATGGCCGCGCGCTGGACATGTGGGTGCAGTCCCTAGCCAAGCAGGACACCCAACTCTACGAGCGGGAATGGGCCGAGCGCCTCGGCTTTGCGCCGGAACCCATGAACGTCGGCTTCGGTTACACCGTCGGGGACCTGACCAACTGGAAGTGCCCCGACAAGGCCCTGCTCATGGAGTACGCTGACGCCGCCCGCAACAACCTGTTGGACTTTCTCAGCCAGCACGACGACGAATCCCTGGTCAACACGCAGATGACCAACCGGCGCGGCGAAACCATGGCGGTTGCCGATATGTTCCGCCTGCTCATCTGGGAGGTCAACCAGCACGGCGGACAGGCCGGCTATCTGCGGGGCATGCAGCGGGGGTTGAACCAATAGTGCTCCAAACTCGCGACGCTGACCCTGTAGAATAGAGCCAACTGCAAGCGGAGAAAGAGGAAATGAGGATGGACCTGAGAGGCACTGTCAAGGGGCAGACCATAGTGTTGGACGAACCCATAGACCTCCCCGAAGGTGAGCGGGTGGAGTTGGTTGTTTTGTGGCCTGAGATAGTCCCCATGAAACTCACGCCCGAGGAGTTGGAGATTGCGATAGCCGAGTACGAAGCGCGGTGTGAAGACCCGATGTATCGAGCGCTCCACCCTTTGCCTCCCACCGGCGATGTAGTCACCAACGAAATGGTCAACAGAATCCGGGAGACTGCGGGGTTTTAGGTTATTTCGTCGCTGCTGGACATAAACGTCCTCGTCGCTTTTCTTGACGTGATGCACGTGCACCATGCAAGGGCATTAACTTGGTTCAGAGACCATAGTGAGAACGGATGGCTGACTTGCCCGCTGACCCAGAACGGATGTGTCCGGATATTATCTCAGCAGAGCCACTCGCGCTCGATGAGCGTAGCCTCCACTATGGAACGGTTGCAGACCGCGATGTCTATCGGATATCACCAGTTTATCCCCGACGACATCAGCCTCCTGAACGGTGCGTTGGTGGATGCTAATCGATTGTCGGGGCACCGTCAGATAACAGACGTTTATCTCCTCGCGCTGGCTGTCGCTCACAGAGCGCGGCTGGTGACGCTGGATACGCGCATCTCTGTGGATGCAGTTCACGGCGCAAACGAAAGCCACTTGGTGGTGATTTAGTTTTTTCGACCGCGACAAACCGTTATTCCTGTCCGCCTAACACATTGGAGATTGAATCATGCCCGCCAACACCCTGCGATACCGATACGACCCCCTGCACCAGGACATTGTGTGTTCCGAGGCAGCCATCAACGACCTGCCGCGCGTCGTGGACAGTCTGGGCGGTGGGCGCGCCATGATTACCTGCGGACCCACCATCCTCAGCGCGTGCGACGTGGTGCCTCGCGTTCAGGAGGCGTTGGGTTCGCGATACGTCGGCACCTACTCGGGCGTTCAGCCCCACTCGCCCGTTGAGACCGTGGAGGCCGGCGCCGCCATGGCCCAGGAGACGCAGCCCGACGTTTTCATCAGCGTGGGCGGCGGCAGCACCCACGACACCACCAAGGCCATCGCGGTCCTGCTGGCCGAGGGCGGGAACATCCGTGACTACGCGATCTTCTTTGAGCCGCCCGACACGATCATTGTCCCGCCCACGCCCTCGCCCAAGGTGCCCATCGTCAGCGTGCCCACCACCATGGGCTGCGCCGAGTTCAGCCGAGGCGGGGGCGGGATCACCGACCACGAGCAGGGACGCAAGCTGAGCATCGCCGGCGACGGGGTTACGCACCGCACCGTCGTGATCGACGGGCAGGCGCTGGCGACCACGCCCCTGCGCATCCTGGTATCCACCGCCATCGGTCAGTTGCGCATCGCCATCGAGACCGTCTATTCCACCGGCCGCAACCCCATCGGCGACGGCATGGCCCTGCACGCTATCCGCCTGCTGTTCGAGAACCTGCCCAAGTGCAAGGATGGCGACATCGATACCCTGCTCACCACCAAGACCGCGTGCGCCATGGCGTCCCTGGCATCTTTCGGTGGTTTGGGTCTGAACACAGCGACGTGCCACCACGTGGGCGGGTTGTACGATGTGCCTCACGGCGAGGCCAACGCCATCCTGCTGCCGCACACCATGCGCTACAACCTGGACGCCTGCGCCGACCGACAGCGCATGATCGCCGAGGCCATCGGGGTCGCCAATTCCACCATGACTGATGAGGAGGCAGGGCTGGCCGCCGCCGACGCGGTGGATGGGCTGTGCCGTGAGTTGGAACTGCCGCGCACCCTGCGCGAGGTAGGCGTCCCCGAGGACGGTTTGGAGTACATCGCCACCGCGACGCTGCAGGACCGCAGCCTCAGCACCAACCCCAAGCCCGTTGTGGATGCCGGCCCGATTATGGAGGTGCTGCACGCGGCTTACTGAAACCCTCATGCACAGGGGTTACTCATTGGCCGGAACGTATCGGACATCCGCCGCTTCTGCCCGCGCCGAATCTCTGGGGTCAATGCGGTAGCCGGAGACGACGGCAATAGTCTCCATGCTGAATATGGTAGCCAGCACGTCAGCCGATTCCCGGGCACGTTCGATGTCGTGAGCATCAACCGTAGCGGACGCTTCCACTGCTACCAGAACCGGCGCGTGTGTGTCCAATAGTTGAGCGCGCATAATGAAATCGGTTCGCTCGATCCTGCGATATTGTTCTCTGTTGATGCGTCCGGCACGATGTGCATCAAAGACCTCATCGGCAAACTCGTTGATAGGCTCTTGCAACTGGCTCTGCATGATACGAGGCCGCATCAGGTCAAGCCGCTGGCTAACAATGGACCTGAGATTCCTGTGCAGACGGATTTCCAGATCGCTGCCTCTGAGATAGCCCACGTCGACTTTTAGTTGAGCCACGTCGGTCTTCAGTTCGGCCACGTCGGTCTTCAGTTCGGCCACATCCGTCTTTACCTCGACCATATCCTCTTTGAGCTGCGCCACATCGGCCTTCAACTCGGCCACGTCTTTTTCGATTCGGTCGAGCCGGGCCGGCATCCCGAGGAACTCGTTGGTGAGCATGGCGCGTAACAGCAGCCGCTGCGCTTCCGGGTTGGCCTGCAACTCCGCGATGATGCGCGCAACCAGCGATTCCGGGTCGAGATGCTGGGTAGGTTCGGTGGACATGACTCAATTATAGCATCGCGGTTCCCAGCCCAACGACAGCCGGATGTTACCTGCTACAAGTTCTCTATCTCCACCGGTTCCACCGGGTCGGCCAGTTCGAAGCCGAAGACCCGCGAGTAGAAATACAGCTCGCCCTCCAGCGCGCGCTTGATGTTCTCGGCGCGGCGGAAGCCGTGCTGTTCGCCCTCAAAGGGCAGGTACGCGCACGGTATCCCCTTGGCCTTCACCGCGTCGAACATCATCTCGGCCTGGTTGGGCGGCACGATGCGGTCCTCCAACCCCTGCAGCAGGATGATGGGGCAGGACAGCCCGTCGGTATGGTTGATGGGCGACCGCTGTTCGTAGGTGTCCTTCCCTTCCGGATACGGCGCGACCAGCCCGTCCAGGTAGCGGGATTCGAACTTGTGCGTGTCCTCCGCCAGTGCGCCAAGGTCCGACACGCCATAGTAGCTGGCGCCCGCCGCGAACACGTTGCGGAACGTGAGCGCTGCCAGCGTGGTGTAGCCGCCGGCGCTGCCACCCCGTATCGCCAGCCGGTCGCCGTCCGCCAGGCCCTGGTGCACCAGGTGCAGGGCGGCGTTGGCGCAGTCGTCCACGTCCACGATGCCCCAGTTTCCGTTGAGCAGTTGCCGGTACGCCCGCCCGTACCCGGTGCTGCCGCCGTAGTTCACATCCACTACGGCGAAACCCCGGCTGGTCCAGAACTGCACCGACATATCCAAGGCGCCCGACGCCGCGCCCGTTGGTCCGCCGTGGCTGAGCGTCAGCAGCGGGGGCAACTCGCCCTCCGGCGCCTGGAACTCAGGATTCCTGGGCGCGTAGTAGAGCGCGTATGCCGGCCGTCCCTCGTTGGACGGGAACTCGATGGTCTGCGCCGGCGAGATGTAGCCGGCGTCCACGTTGCTCGTTGACGCAGCCTTCAGCGTGTCCCAGTAGCCGTCACTCAGGTTGACTCGCATCAGCGACATGGGACGCTCGGCGTCGCCGGCCACCACCACCGCCGTGACGCCCGACACCACCAGGTCGCCCCGGCCCATCTCACCCGCCGGGACGTTCAACTCCTGCATGATTCCGTTGTCAGGGTTCAGACGGTTCAGCGACCACGCGCCGCGCCGGTTCACCGCGCAGACAATATCCCCATTGCTGGCGAACCCGTAGGTGCAACTGGCGAATGCCCACTGCGGCCGGGCGTACTCGGCGTCGTCCGGGTGGAGCGCCTCCGGCCCGTTGTCGCCGCACCGGTACAGGTTCCACCAACCCGATTCGTCGGACACGTAGTGCAACACGCCGCAGGGCGACCACTCCGGCTGAAACACCGAAACATGCTCGCCACCCGCGACCAGCGTTGCCTCCCCCAGCGTGCCATCATCCTGAACCGGCGCGGTCCACAAGTGTACGTCGTCCCAGGGCATGTTGGGATGATTCCACGATAGCCAGACCAGCGTCCCGCCGTCGGGACTCAGCCTTGGCGACGACACGAAATCCCACCCCTCGGCCAGCACGACCTGTTCTCCGTCCCCGTCGGCCGGCACCGCTGCGATGGCGTTGATGATGTTCTCCGGATCCGAATGGTCCTCGCGGACGCAGATCAGGCGGTTGCGCCGACGGTCCAACGTAGCGTCGGCATACCGCAGGGGCGCGTCGGGCGTGATTGGCTGCGGCTCGCCGTCCAACTCCTGCCGGTAGATGCGCTGGTCGTCGAAGTTGGAGAACCACACCACGCCGCCGTCGGCGATCCACGCGCCGCCACCGTACTCGTGGACCCGGGTGCGCGCGTTGAACGGCGCCGGATTCACGTCGGAGACTGCGCCGTCCGGCGTCATACGCATGATGACGTTGCGCCCGCCTTCCGACGGCCGGCCCTCCGTCCACAGGATGGCGTCGCCGTCGATGGCGACCTGCCCAATGCTGATGGACTCCGCAACAATGGCGTCCGCCGTGATGGGCGAACGCCAGGAACCGTAGGGTGCGATGGTGGGATTGTGGGTACTCAAGACAACTTCTCCGATGGCGAAGGGGACGGCCCCTCACCTCAATCCTCTCCCCTGGTGGGAGAGGGAGTTTTAGAGGTTCCGTTTGACTTTAGATGATAGTGTGCTTGCACACTCATTACGATCATACGTTACCCAACGGAACCGTAGAACGACTGGGTGGAGGGCTCTCCCATCGATTGCCTGTATTATGCGTCCAAATACGCACACCAGCCCGCTTGTTATGAGTGCGAACGGACACAATCTTTGGTTGCTTGGGCAACTACGCCGCGTGATTGTCTCCGATCTCTCGCTCATCCACAACGGTCACCGCAAACCTATCCATCGGATTAGTTGAATGGTATGGCACCAACTGTGCCAGTTCGCTCCACTCGCTGTCCGTGGACTTGTTGATGTCGGTCGTCAATCCCCATTTGCCCTTGCCAACAGGTGTAAATCTTTCGTCCCTGCTCAGGTACGCACTCAGCGCTCCGAGTTTGTCCTTCCCGCTGACGAAAAACTCGCGTTCTTCCAATGCAGTGAGAATTTCGTTGCGGTGCAGCGGGAAGTCCGCATTACTCAAAACATCGAATATCGCAGCGGTGATTTCGGCTGTGTACGTACCCTCTGCATGAGCCGTTTTTTGATCGTGATGGACCCCCAAGAATGTTTCGAGCTCTGCGATGTCTCGGTCTATTTCGACCCGCTTTTTGCGGAGGTGGTCTAATTGCATCGCTGCAAATTGCTTGACTTCGTGCATACCCATGACATCCTCCATTGACGACATGCGTTCATGGTCTCAACATCGCACGCTATTACCTGCGGCACATCGAGCCTATATAGTCAGAGTCGGAGGGGACGGACCCGAAATCGCGAAGGCTGAGCATGTCAGCGGGTTTTTGGGCCGCCGGACCTAGGTTTGAACCCCTCCGAATAGAGACCCCGACCGGATTTGCACCGGTGTAGACAGCCTTGCGGGGACTGCGCCTAACTACTCGGCCACGGGGTCTCGCAATAAAAATGGGGTCGGGCGCTATTGCTTCCAGGCTGTGCGCTCGGCTCCGCTGTCGATTATACCTGCGGTTGCACACAACTCGCAATGCATGTTGATCATTTAGTCGCTATCGTTATGGAGGTCCCCAATGACCACCGCCAAAACCGCAAACAAAATTCCAGTACGATATATGTCTCTTGCCGAAATGATCGAAGAGCAACGGCGCATCGTAGAGAAATATGAACAAAGCTACGACATGCTCAGCGCGGAATTAGCAGATTTGGTCGACCGAGACGCAATCGAGCCCACTATAGAGGTAATGACGTGGTATCAGGCCTACGACGTGCTTCAATTCCTCATCGCAACGACCCCCACGACTGGAACTCGTGGGACAATTACCGAAGCGTCCACGAACTTCGGCTGAACCAAGACCCCTTCGTAGTCGGTTTTCATGACACCCTCGTCTTCACCATGTCAGAAGACGAGGGTATCCTCTATTTGCAAGGATACATTCAATGTTTAAAAAGAGTGCAGTTGCAAGTTACCAAAAAGTTTGAACTACGGCATGATTACCAAGGAAGGCTATCTGTGCGGTGCTACAGCTATCGCTACATTGGCTTCGTGCCAAGAGGTCCGAGGCTGCTGAAGTACCACAACCTTCACGCCAACCCAGACGACTACATACACCGTGTTTATAGCCCGGCCACGGGTGCCGAAGTATTGTACGAGATCCTCCGTCGAGACCAATTTCCCACTTTTCCCGAAGTCCTCCAAGAATTGGCGTGCTTAGCGCAAGGGTTGCCATCAGTATGAACCTTTCCCGTAGCCCTCATCGGGACGACTAGTCTCCTTAAAGCGCAAACTGATTTGCGCTTGATACGGGACGGATCGGCTTCTAACAATGGTTTTGCTAAAGCGTGTTAGCCCTCATTTGGGAACAGTGATACCTGGTCCCTGCACTCAAAAGGGTTCCGTTTGTGTGACTTGCGCGCAGTCATCATCTGAGATCAAACGGAGCCCACCAAACAGCGCAACAAGGGCAACGATAAACTTGCGAAAGCATCCAGTCCCGTGCTGCTGTTGGGGTGGTTTTACCGTCCATAGATGCCATCCTCTTTTTTCAAACGGAACCGTTTTAGACGCTTTACCCGGCAATCGCCGGCATCACCTCCGCAGCGACGGTCTCCATGGCTGGGAACACCTCCGCCGGGTCGCCGGAGTAGGGCGATACCACGATGCGCGATACGCCGATGTCCCGGTAGGCCTGCGCGTTGGCGCGCATCTCCGCCGGGTCGGTGCCCAGGGTGAACCGGCCGGGCCGGCCGCCCTGCAATGGGACGCTGACCGACACCGGAATGGTCGCCGGGTCGCGGTCGGCGCGCTCGGCCCGCTCGTGCAGGTAACGGATGCCCTGGGCCAGGTCCTCCGGCGGCATGGCGGTGGGATGCCAGCCGTCGCCGTGGCGGGCCGCTCTACGGATCGCCGCCCGGCTGGTGCCGCCGATGATCAGCGGGATGCCCTCGGGACGCACCGGGCGCGGCGAGAACGCCATGTCCGCGAACTGGAAAAATCGTCCCTCGTAGCGGGGATCATCGTCGCACCACAGGGTTTTCATGATCTCGATGGACTCGTCGGTGTACGGACCGCGCTCGGAGAATGGCACGCCTAACGCTTCGATCTCGGTATCGATCACGCCCACGCCGACGCCCAACGCGACGCGTCCCCCGGATAGCTGATCCAGCGTGGCCGCCTGCTTCGCCAGCCGCATGGGGTTGTGGTACGGGAGCACCAGGACGCTGGTGCCCAGGATGACGCGGCTGGTCTGGGCTGCGGCGTAGGTCAGTATGGTCATCGGGTCGTAGTAGGGCCGGTTGCCGAGACGCTCGTAAACGTAGCTGACGTTGAAGACGTGGTCGCTGGCCCAAACGGAGTCATAGCCGAGTTCCTCGGCGCGGGCGGCGACGCTGACCACGTCCTGCACGTTGGCGAGGCCCTGGTTGTTGGAAAGGGAAAAACCGATGTTCATGGTCGTGTCTCCGCGCAAGGGTTTTTGTGATGCTGCCGGCCGTGCGTGTAGGGGTGTAACCGAGCGCGGCCCATTGTGGCATTGCAGGTACGGGGTGGCAATGCCCTGAACCCAAAAGGCGCGTTGCACAAAATAGGGCATTGGCTACGGCCGTCGAAATTCCTGCACAAACAATCTCCCCTTCGGCACGCGGGCGAGTTCTTCATCTCAAGCAGCACGAACGCATGAGGCGCCAGCCACAAGCACCAACACCAATCTCGCAGGGCCTTTCCAAAGTTGTGCGATTGAAGTCTATCCGCTCGTCCTGAGCCTGTCGAAGGACGCGCTCGTGGTTCGACAGGCTCCCGCCGGAGGCGGACGTTCCGCACCATGAGCGGGGTGGGTGGCGACTTTGGAAAGGCCCTAGCAATCTCGAAGTGCGGACCGCCGCTCCAGACGGCCGGTGATAAACTCAATCACTTCACCAAGCGCCACCCGCTAAGGAGACAACACCATGAGCCACTGGGACAGTTGTGATGCCATCGAACGTCGCCCTGACAAAGTGAGCGGAGCCTGGGTCTTCAAGAACACGAGGCTGCCCGTGGCGAGCCTCTTTGACGCCTTCAAGGACAGCCCGACGATCGATGAGTTCATCGACGACTTCGGGGCCGTCACCCGGGAACAAATCGAGGCCATTCTCGACCACGAAATCCAGTCCCTGGAGAAACACTTCGCCGATGAAGATACTGCTGGACAACAACGTCCCAAGACTGCTTAGGAACAACCTGCCGGGCCATCAAGTGGAGGTTGCCGTGCAGTTCGGTTGGCACACTCTCAGCAACGGCGAACTCATGGACCGGGCTGAAAGCGAGGGATTCCAACTGCTGATCACTGCTGACCAACGAATCCCCTACCAACAGAACCTGTCCCGCAGAAACATCGCCGTACTCATCATCACCGGAAATCGTCGGCGACACGTGAGCCGCGCTCTGACCGCGATAAACGACGCAGTCAACTCCATGAGCCCGGGAGAAACGCGCACAGTGGAAATCGACGCAACTTGAACCAACACCTTTATTCTTCCCAAGCATGAGTGCGCAACGGAAACGGCCTCGACCACGGCACTCGAACAATCCCCTTTCACCGTCAAGATACAAGGCCCTCCCCACAGGGCCTTTCCAAAATCGCCACACATCCCGCTCATGGTGAGCCTGTCGAACCACGAGCGCGTCCTTCGACAGGCTCAGGACGGACGGATAGACCTCAATCGCACAACTTTGGAAAGGCCCTGCCCTCCCCAAAATAGCGGGGCGCGGCATGCCGCGCCCCTACATCGAACAACCTGCATTGCGGGCGCAAATCGCGCTGGTCGCTACATGAACAGCCCGCCGTTCACCTCAAGCTCGGCGCCCGTTACGTAGTCACCCTCGGGGGCACACAGGTACACCACCATCTGCGCCACCTCCTCAGCCTTGCCGAACCGGCGCAGCGGGATTTGATTGAGCAGGCGTTCCTGCACTCGCTCCGGGATGGCGGTGACCATCTCCGTCTCGATGAAGCCGGGCGCCACCGCGTTGACGTTGATGCCCTTGCCGGCCAGTTCCTTGGCCAGCGACTTGGTCATGGCGGCCACGCCAGCCTTGGACGCCGCATAGTTGGCCTGGCCGAAGTTGCCGATCTGCCCGATCACGGAGGTGATGTTCACCACCCGGCCGTAGTTCTGTTCCACCATCCCATCCACGAACACCTTGGTGCAGTTGAACACGCCGTCGAGGTTGATGGACAGCACCTTGCGCCACGTTGCGTGGTCCATGTTCACGAAGGTCTTGTCCGAGGTTACGCCGGCGTTGTTGACCAGGATGTCGAGGTGGCCGAACTCCTCCAGAACCTGCTGGGCCATCCGATAGGTATCGGGGAAGTCGCTGATGTCGGCCGGCGCCAGGATAGCCCGCCCTCCGAACTCCTGGATCTCCGCCTGCAACTCCTCCGCCGCCCGAGAATTCGACAGATAGTTGATGGCTACCTCCGCCCCTTCCTGGGCCAACGCCTTGGAGATGGCGCGGCCAATCCCTCGCGATCCTCCGGTAACCAGCGCGGTTCGTCCTTCCAGTTTCATGACACTCACCCCCTTCGGTGCTGTCAGCCCATGGGCGCGTACCTATCGTTGCCTGTTTGCCTTATCCACCCCCATAGTGTCGTGGCCGGCGAAACGTTGCAATCCCGCACCGGCATAACGAATTTCCGCACGGTTTCAGGCGGCCGTTTCCGTCTCGGCGCTGGCGTTGCTCCGGCTGCCTCTGCGGCGGCCGCCCGCGCTGCTTCGGGACGCCTCCTGTTCCTTGCGCATCTTACGGATCTCTTCCTCCATGTCGTCCAAGCGTTCCTCGATGCTCAGCACGTGGACGAACAGGCGGTTCATCTGGCTGCGCGACGGCATGTTGAACGTGCGCAGCATGGCGTCGATCTGCGGGTTGGCCGCGTCTGCCATGCGTTCCTGCGCGTGCAGGCCCTGCTCCATGTACTTGCCCAGCGCCTGGGCGAAGTCCTCGGTGCTCATGGTGTCGGCCAACGCCTTGGCCATGGCCTCCAGCTGCTCGTTCCAACGCTTCTGGACGTCGCTGAGCGTCTGCGGCGTCGCTCCCGACGCCAACGCCTGGTTCCACTGCTGCAACCACATGTTGAAGAACTGTTGCCACATGGCGGTAACGTCGTTGCCGCCGAAGGGTGGGGTAAACCCGCCGAAACCCGGCATTCCCATGCCGGGCATCCCGGCCCCGGGCATACCCATTCCCGGCATTGGGCCGTTGCTCGGCGGCCAGAACGGGTTGGGCGACCCTGACGCCGCCGCCTGTTGCCACATCTCGGTGGACTTGCGGAACATCTCCTGCCATGCCTCGAAGGGGTTGGCGGTGTTCTGCGTGCTGGTCATTCTATTCTCTCCTGATACCCTTCAACCCTCGCAAGGTATAAGGGTAGATATTGGGCACTCTGCTGAGGTTTTCACCCTCACCCTTGCCCTCTCCCATCAAGGGAGAGGGGGTATCGGCCTATTCCGACCGCGCCGCGGCCCACTCGTCGATCTTGGGCCACAGCGTTTGGTTCGCCTGCCGACCCGAGAATACGGAGATGTGGCCGCCGGGCAGTTCCATGAATTCTTTGTCCTCGCTGGAGACCACTTCCATCAGGCCCCGGGCCGACGGCGCCGGCACGATGAAGTCCTGGCTGGCCGCCACGCACAGGAGCGGCTGCTGGATTCTGGACAGGTTCACCTTGCGACCATTCAGGACAAACTCGCCCTGGATCAACTGGTTCTTGCCGTACATCTGCTTGGACAACTGGCCGAAGAAACGTCCCGGCATCCCGATGAAGTCGCTGGCCCAGCGGTTCATGGCCTTGTAGTTGTCCACGTAGCCGGGCCGGTTGACGTTGGCCCAGAGGCCGGACAGGGCCTGGGCATCCAGCGTGGGCCGCAGCATCTTGAAGCCGGCGCCCATGAGGTTCGCCGGCAGCACGCCGTAATGCTCCACGATCAGGTCGGCTGGGAAATAACGTTCGTCCAGCCAAGTGCGGAACATCCCGCCTTCCTCGAAGTTGATGGGCGCGACGATGGCCACAAAGTTTTTCACCGGCGCGTCGGGGTGGGTCGCCAGGTAGGTCGCGCTCAGCGTGCCGCCGAGGCAGATGCCGTTCAGCGTCAGTTCCGTGGCGTCGGATGCTTCCAGCGCCCGGTCGATGGCGCGAGGGATCAGCTTGAAAACCGCCTCCTCGAAGCCCAGTTCCTTGTCCTCCGCCGCGATTTCGCCCCAGTCCAGCAGGTACACGTCGTGCCCCTGGTTGGTGAGGTACTCGATCATGCTGTTGCCCGGCAGCAGGTCCAGCACGTAGGGACGGCTGATGCCCAACCACGGCACCATCAGGTACGGCGTCCGGTGCTTGATCTGGTCCCGCTCGCCGTAGCGCAGCAGGCGCACCTTGCCGCGCTTCCAGATGACCTCGTAGGGGGTGACCTCAACCGGCGGCTCGGCCGGGTTGATCACAAAGGAATCGACCAGTGCCTGGGCGCGCTTGAGGTGTTCCTGCATGTCTTCCTGGAACTGGGAAACAAACTCTGCCTGGCTGACCACCGGCGTTCCTCCTTGGCTTTTGTGCCATCAATCGCCCCTCTTCCGTAGGGAAAGAGGGGTTGGGATCAAGGGGTTGTTTGACCTTGGTATTGCTATGCCTGGGGCTTTGGCGCCATGTTCTGAGTGGCGTCCATCAGCCACTCCATGTAGGCCTCGCCGTACTTGACGGAACTCTTGGCGAACTCCTGGCCAGACTCAACCATCTTGACGTTGGCATCCATCATGCCCGTCATCAGGGCATTGCTCTGCCGCATTCCGGTGTTGAAGGCGGCGAAGCCGGCGGCCATGGCGTCGTTGTACGCCTTGAAGAGTTCCTGGGTCTTTTCCATTAGTGTACGCTCCTGTTGTTACGGATCGGTTACGATTGTTTTGCCATTGCGTGAGAAAAGCTTCAGTCTTTCTCCGCAGTGTTCTCAGGGTCGGGAGTGTTCTCGGGGTCTGGGTTTCCGACCGGGGCAAACCCAAAGGCCTGCGCGTAGAGATCGAAGAAGCCGTTGATCATGCGTTGGTAGCCGGACACCACCTCGGTCCACCCCAGCAGCAGTTCCTCTCCCGCGTCGGTGATGCTGTACACCCGCTTGGCGGGCCCGCTGTCGCCGGTCTGCCACTCCGAGGCTACGTAGCCCTCGTTTTCGAGCCGGCGCAGTTCCTTGTACAGGGTGGGGTGGTCCACCTCCGAGAAGCCCATCCGGTTGAGGTGCTGCATGATCAGGTAGCCGTGCAGGCTCCACTGCTTCAGTAGGAGCAGCACCCACGGCGTCATGAAACCCCGGGGCATCTTCGGATTGATGGGTTGGTTCGGCATAACCATATATGTTCTTTTACCACATAGATGGAAAATCGTCAACCGAATGGAAGAGTGAGCAGGGCAATCGAATTTAGAATTTAGACGCCCGTCCCTCCGGCGCAAGCCGGAGTCCAGAGGCCACCGAATGAGGACAGCGACCGCGAAACTGCCGATTTCAGGCACTGGATACCGGCTTTCGCCGGTATGACGGTGGGCGGAAGAGCCTTATCCAGGAGCCCACAATTGAAATGCGATTGCCCTGTAAGAGCGAGCCTGCGTAGTCGGTTTCTGCCGGACTTTGATCCATCCGGTCACCGGGCCGGCGCCGTCGAACGAATCGGCTGATTCCGGTATGGTATGATATTTTCAGCGTTTCACAGACCCCGGGCGTGTATGCCCACCGTTGCCCGATGGCTAGAGGTTACGATGCCGCGGCTGACTCCCCAGGAAGTTGACGATTATCTTGCCGGCCCCCACGTGGCCCATTTCGCCTCCATCCGGCGGAATGGGGCCCCGCACATCTCGCCGGTGTGGTATCAGTGGAAAGCCGGCAGTGAACCCGATACCGGCATAATCACCGTGGTATCCGGCGAATCCGCCGTCAAGACGCGCAACGTCCGCCGCAACCCCAAGGTATCCATCTCCATCGCCACCGACGAATGGCCGTACCAATACGTCATCCTCGAAGGCGAGGCCACCGTATCCGACGACAACATCAAGGAGGCGGTGCGCACCATATTTTCCCGCTACGAGGGAGCCGAGCGCGGCGAGGAAGACGCCAACGAACTGACCGAGGGTGATCAGCGCCTGGTTGCCATCGTCATCGACGTCAAGCGCATTCTCTCCTGGAAAGGGGATGGCGAGTAACCCCGGCCCATCCGTCCCTCCAACCGCCGACGCCGTCATCATAGGCGGCGGCGTCATGGGTTGCGCCATCCAGTACCACATGGCGCAACTGGGTGTGTCCAACACCGTGCTCCTGGAGCGCGACGTCATCGCCTCCGGCAGCACCGGCCGGTCCCAGGCCATCTGCCGGATGCACTACTCCAACCCCATCACCACCGAACTCGCCTGGCAGAGCCTGCAAGTCTTCGCCGATTTTGATGCCAGGGTGGGCGGCACGTCAGGCTTCGTGAATACCGGCTACCTCGTGGTGGTCAATGAGGCCGACGAGGGTGGCCTGCAACGCAACGTCGCCATGCAGCAGGAACTGGGGGTGCCCACATCGGTGGTGTCCCGGGATGATCTGGCGAGCCTCGCGCCGATGGTTACCCTGTACGACGACGAGCGCGCCGCGTGGGAACCCCAATCGGGTTACGCCGACCCATACCAGGTAACCGTTTCCTACGCCGCCCGCGCCCAGGAAGCCGGCGCCCATATCGTAACCCGCAACCCTGCCTCGGGCGTTGAAACCAGCGGCGATCGCGTGCAGGCTGTGATCACCACGTCCGGCGACCGTATCGCCACCGACACCGTGATCGTCGCCGCCGGCCCGTGGTCCAGGCAGGTGCTGGCCGGCGTGGGCGTCGACGCGCCCCTGATCCCGGTGCGCCACCAGGTTGCCACCGTGGCGCGACCCGTCGAGGTGGTGCCGCGTCATCCCACCGTGGGCGACATCAGCCAGTCCTTTTCGTTCCGGCCCGACGGCTCCAACTTCACCACCATGGGCTTCGGCGACGACGACGAGCAGTCGGACCCGGAGGTGTACCCGCAGGGAGTGGACACCACGGAGGCGGCATCCGCCCGGGCCAAACTGGCTCGCCGCGTCCCCGGCATGGCGGATGCGTACTACCGGGGCGGCTGGTCGGGCCTGTTCACCACCACGCCCGACTGGCATCCCGTGCTTGATGCGGTGCCCGGGGTTGGCGGTCTCTACTGCGCGATTGGATTCAGCGGACACGGGTTCAAGCTGTCGCCGGCCATCGGGAAGGCCCTGGCGGAGTTGGTGTTAGAAGGCCGCGCCCGCGACGTTGACCTTTCGCCCCTGCGGTTCACGCGGTTCGCTGAGGACGACCTGCTAGAATCCAGCTACCGCTACCGGGTGCTCGCCTGACGGCGGAAGCATTTGCGGCATCTTGGACGGTAGTGTCCCATTCACACCGCGATTGCTCATGCCGCGTCGTAGAGGTCAAGGAAACGACAAAAAGCGCCGGATAGCTCCGTTGGGGACGATCAGTTGCACAACCAGGAAAGCCCTGGATGAGGCACGTTATGTGGGCAGCGCGCACCACAAGACCCGGCCAGCCGACTATAATTTCAACCCCCCGGTCAATCCTCGTCGCGGAAAATCGCTCTGCGACGAGTTGCGTGTCATAACCTTTCGGGAGGCAATCGAACTGTTTCGTTCCGGCATAAGGTTGGGGATGGTGAGCGACCATTACGAGCGCGGTCTGCCCAAGTTTGTCTGGGCAGTTGACCACGAGGGTCAACCCTATGAGGCAATCCTGGGCAGTGATGGGCCAAACTATCACGGCTATCGCCTGAATGAGTCGGCGCCCAATAGGGAGTACGTCTTCGCAGAGTGGAACAGAAGGAACCATCAGCCATGACCGAACTCCAGATTGACCTGACGCCCGAGGTTCTCGACGAAGGCCCCGAGCACGAGCGAAACGCTTTTGGATTGCTTGAAATCACGGCGGCCGGGCGCCTGTTAACCGCGGCAATCGGTGTGGAGGACCGTAAAAGCGTTTACCACAACGGCCCCTGCGTCTCAGGCTACCATCTGGCGGAATGGTTGGTGTGGAACTGGTGGCGACTCCGGTGGGAACCTCGCCTCCCATCCGGCGCTTCCTCCTACGATTGGGATATGACCCACCGCATGCCAGCCATAGGCGAGGGCTACTTCTGGCCGGACATCACCATATCGTCAGACGGATTACACTGCGACCTTGCCTCGGACCGTTCTAATCCATCCGATTCTCCGTTTTTTTACTACATCGGGGCGCCGACAATCACCATACCGACACGCGACTTCGAGAATGCTGTTGACCGATTCGTGCTGTTCATCATTGATCGGCTGCGTGATAGCGGGATTCATAACACCAACCTGCAGACACTGTGGGATGATTTGGACACCGAACGCAATGATCCCGAAGTCGCGCGCTTCCGTCGCATTGAAGCCCTGCTGGGCTTCGACCCGGACGAAACGGATGAGGAGCTTATTGAGCGGTGGATCAGGGACAAGGACGTGCTGGGAGAAAATGCTCTGGAGGAACTTGCTGCCGCTACATCTAACCACATGGTCTCCGCTCGCCAGATTTCTGATGACACCGAGTCGTTCGGGTTTGAGATGAACGTAGGCGATGCTTTCCGGTTGGCCGGCACCATTCCTGAGCAGTGGGGGCAATCGGCGGCCTGGCATATCGGCGTCGCTACGGCCAACGCCGTACGGCAACAGTCAGGCTTGGCAGACCGACCTATTGGCGACCGGAAATTGGCGGATTTGGCGGGAATATCGGCTCCGAGCCTGACCTCGCACCACAGTGTTAACACCTTTTCATGGGCGTTACGGCAAAAATCGAGTCGGTGTAGGGCCGTGTTCAGGTCACCATGGCATACCAGCCGCCGATTCGATTTGGCCCGCCTGATTGGGGACAGGCTGTTCAGCGAAAGCGAATTGACGTCAGGAGAACCGCTGACGCCAGCAACTCGATCGTACAGCTATCGCCAGAAAGCTCAACGCGCTTTTGCAGCAGAGTTGCTGAGTCCTTGGGAAACCGTAAAGGCGATGTTGAGCAACGACTACTCCCAAGAAAACCAGGAGCAGGTCGCCGACCATTTCGCCGTTTCTCAGATCACCATCAATACCCTGGTGGCTAACCACGAGGGCATTGGCCGCGAATTTCTACTGTAATCGACCAAACCACAACCAATTGCCGGTACAGGCAAGCTCTGGGAGCTAACCCGAATGGTAACCAACTTCCAATCCCACTACATTCCCAACACGCCCGCCGAGCAGGACGAATTGCTGAGCGCCATTGGCCTCCGGGACATCGACGAGCTGTTCGCGGACATCCCCGACGACTACCGCAACCCTCCGTTGCGGCTGCCGGACCCACTCTCTGAGTTGGAGATTCAGCGGGAGTTGGGCGAACTGGCTTCCCGCAACCGTCCCCTTGCCAGCGGGCCATCTTTCCTGGGCGCGGGGTGCTACCACCATTTCATCCCGTCCATCGTCAAGGCGCTGATGACCCGTGGCGAGTTCCTGACGGCGTACACACCCTACCAGCCGGAAGTGTCCCAGGGCACCCTGCAGGTGATCTTCGAGTTCCAGACCATGATCAGCGCGCTGTACGGCATGGAGGTCGCCAACGCCGGAATGTACGACGGAGCCACCAGCGTCGCCGAGGCCGTGCTGATGGCGTGCCGCGTCACCCGACGCCAGCAGGTCATCGTCGCCGACACCGTTTCCCCGGCCTACCGCCAGGTGATTGCCACCTACTGCCAGGCCCAGGGCATCACCATCGACATCGTCCCCATCGACCAGATCTCCGGCGCGATCACCGAGGCCACCGCCGGCATCGTCGCGCAGTACCCCAACTTCTACGGCGAACTGGATGACCTCAAGGCGCTGGGCGAGATGGCCCACGCCGACGGCGCATTGCTCGTGGTGTCCGCCGACCCGCTGGCCATGGGCATGCTGACGCCGCCAGGCGATTTCGGCGCGGACATCGTGACCGGCGAGGGCCAGCCCATCGGCATCCCGCCATCCTTTGGCGGCCCCTACCTTGGCCTGTTCAGCTGCAAGCAGCAGTACATCCGCCAGATGCCCAGCCGGCTGGTGGGGCGCACCACCGACACCGAGGGCCGCACCGGCTACGTGCTGACCCTGCAGACCCGCGAGCAGCACATCCGGCGCGAGCGGGCCACCTCCAACATCTGCACCAACGAGGCCCTGTACGCCCTGGCGTCGTCCATCTACCTGGCCGCTATGGGGCGGAACGGCCTGCGGCAGGTCGCAGAACTGTGCTACCACAAGGCCCACTACGCTGCCGACGCCATCGGCAAGCTGGACGGCTATTCCCTGCCCCAGACCGGCGCGTTCTTCCAGGAGTTCGTGGTGTCCTGTCCCAGAGCGCCGGCCGAGGTCAACCGCCAACTAATGAAGGGCAACATTCTGGGAGGTCTGGACGTCAGCGACCGGTTTGAAAACGGAATGCTCCTGTGCGTAACCGAGATGAACACCCGCGCCGAGACCGACAGACTGGTCTCCGCGCTCGCGGAAATCTCCTGACATCGCCCGCTTCCCCTCAACATCCCATCGGAGACAACCTGAACATGCTGAACAAAGGCGGAAACCGCGACACCACCCGAATGCTCATGGACCGCAGCGTATCCGGCCGCGCGGGGGTAATCACGCCGGCGCTGGACGTGCCGGCCGCGCCCCTGCCGGATGCCGCGTACATCCGCGAGTCGCTGCCACTGCCCGAGGTGTCCGAGCCCGAGGTGGTGCAGTACTTCACCACGCTGTCCCAACTCAATTTCAGCATCGACACCCACTTCTACCCCCTGGGGTCGTGCACCATGAAGTACAACCCCAAGATCAACGACGAGGTGGCGTTCCTGCCCGGGTTCGCCGGCATCCACCCACAGCAGCCCGCCGAGCAGTCGCAGGGCGCGCTGGATTTGCTGTACCGGTTGCAGGAGTTCCTCACCGAGGTCACGGGCATGTCCGCCACCAGCCTGGCGACGCTGGCCGGCGCTCACGGCGAACTGGGCGGCGTGCTGATGATGCGGGCCTACCACCTGGCGCGGGGCGACTCGGGCCGCACCAAGATGGGCATACCCGACAGCGCCCACGGCACCAACCCCGCATCGGCGGCCATGGCTGGCTTCGACGTGGTGACCATCCCATCCGACGCCGACGGCAACACCGACCTGGAGGCCCTGCGGGAAATCGCCGGCGACGACCTGGCCGGCGTGATGATCACCCTGCCCAGCACCCTGGGCCTTTTCGACAGCCACATCCTTGAGGTGTGCCAGGTGGTCCACGAGTGCGGCGGCCTAGTGTACGGTGACGGCGCGAACATGAACGCGCTGCTGGGGCGCGCCAAGCTGGGCGAGCTCGGCTTCGACGTCTGCCACCTCAACCTGCACAAGACCTTCAGCACGCCCCACGGCGGAGGCGGGCCCGGCGCAGGCCCCGTGTGCTGCGGCGAGATCCTCGCGCCGTACCTGGCCGCGCCGGTGGTGGAGCGAAACGAATCCGGCGAATATTCGCTGTCCGAGCCGGCCCAGAGCATCGGCAAGATCAGCGGGTTCCACGGTAATTTCGGGGTGCTGGTGCGGGCCTACACCTACATCCGCACGCTGGGCGCGGCCGGCCTGCTGTCCATCAGCGGCAACGCCGTGCTGAACGCCAACTACATCATGCACGAGCTCAAGGACATCTACGCGCTGCCCTACGACCGCACCTGCATGCACGAGGTGGTGTTCTCCGCCGACCTGCAGCGCGAACGCGGCGTCAGCGGCCTGGAGGTCGCCAAACGGCTGCTGGACTACGGATTCCACGCGCCGACCATGTATTTCCCCCTGATCGTCCACGAGGCGCTGATGATCGAGCCCACCGAGTCGGAGACGAAGGAGACCCTGGACGCGTTCATCGACGCCCTGCGCGCCATCGACGCCGAGGCCACCAACGAACCCGAAACGGTGCAGCACGCACCGCACAGCACGCCCGTCTCCCGCCTCGACGAGGCCACGGCGGCACGCCGGCCGGTGCTGCGGTGGGAACCTGCGGCGGCGGCGGATTAGCGCGGCTAGAACCGCCAGCCTAACTGCCGTAGCATCTCATGGAGGTTAATGCAGTTCACTCCGTAATATCGTGATACGTAGGGTATTCCGGAGGTTCTGATTGGATCTTGGCTTTCCTCGGTAACTACGATTGTAGGAACATTTGACGTCCTGGCTTTGGCGATGAGGTAAGGGTCAGCATCAGCGTTATCTTTCGATGCCCAGCGGTTAGCGACTGAAGATAGGTCAGGGTTGCGCGCCATTTCCGATACCAACGCGCTCTCACTAGCGGTCGGAGCAGCGAAAAATCCCGGGTTGAGCTTTTCAAGATAGCCTACGGATCGTGCCACCCTCCCATCGCTGGCCAGTTCTGCCCGCACCGCTCTTACCGATGCGACAGCGATGACGTGTGCCAGTTCATCAAACCGCTCCCAGAATCTTGGGAATATGTCGCGATAGTACGACCGCCATACGTGGCTTATGGAATTGGTATCCAGGGCATATACCATGTCCATCGCGCTTGCGTCATTGCCAGACATAGTTTTCCAGCCCGTCGAGGTGGTGTCCCCTCACCCCGAGAAACGACGTTAAGTCCGACTCTTCAATTCGCCGATCCTCAAAAGCGCTGAACACTGCACGCAAGTATTTCCGTCCCAAATTTACGCCCTGTACGGTGTAATAAAATTCCCTATCCCCTGTTTCGTAGGCGCTTCCCGCCCTGTCGTCAAGAACGTGCTGGTAAAGGGTTTGGTGTGCTGTAGCGCGTTCGTAAGCATCACGAAATTCGTCGGCGAATTGGTTGCAGGCATTCTCAATCGCCATGCAGTATGCTGTCATACTCGGCAAATAATGCCGTTTGTCCGCGCGCTCCAGATAGTTGAACCCGGACAGAAGGTGCGCCAAGCCATTGAACAGGGTAAAGATTTCCCGCGCTTTGTCCTGTCCGTTGCCTACGTAGATGACCGGATACACGTCGTCGCACAAGCAGAGGCCGGCCACGTCCTTCTGGCGGAATGTCCGCTTGAACACCCAGACGCCGGCGTCCTCAATACGGTTGCGAAAATCCTCAAAGGTGTAGATGGAGTTGGAGAATTCTTCTGGGTCGTTCAGGTCAATCCCAAGGTATTCCCTGACCAATATCGCTAGTTTGTCCGTATTGCCGGCGTCCGCCTCTCTGCCTAAATCGCGCAGGATAAACCGCTCCCCGGCACTATCCGGCCCCAGCAGTTCCGCCAAATCATCCTGACGAATCTTAGCCTGCCGCACGGCGTACAGCGTATCGGGATGCAAGTCGGCCAGCGTCCCGGCCGGCAGACGTGGGAAATGCTCGGCAACGGTCTTCTCTTCTGGAGGGTCGTTGAGCAAGAAAAGCACCGTGCCCCGGTGGTAATCCTGGTAAGCCAGCTGCTCCAGCTGTTTCCAAGTTGGGAAACTCTTGCCGGCTTCCCATTCCTTGACCCGTTCAGGAGGCACGCGACGTCGGCGGGCCACTTCCTCAATGGAGTAGCCCGCCCGTTCCCGTGCCCAGCGCAGCATTTCAGGGTTGATGCCTGTTGCTCTCACTACCATAGCGCCCTCCGGCAACTGTGGCCGTCAGGATAACCCTACCCGCCCTGCTCCTCCAGCGCGCGCTGCAGGTCGGCGGGGTCGACACCCACGTCGATGCCGGCGCGTTCGGACTGGAGCAGCATGGCGACGCGGGAGTCCCGGCCGGCCCAGCCTCGGTTGAGCGCCTCGGTCATCTCGGCCAGCGTGGTGTTGGCGAGTTTCATGGGCACGTCGAACTCGCGCCCCACGGCGACGGCCAGGTCAACGTCCTTGCGGGCCAGACGCAGGGCGAAGTCCGGCGGGTCGTAGTCGTTGATCAGGAAGTGCTGGGCCAGCCCCTCGAACATCCCACGGCGTCCGCCGGCGCCCTTGCGGACAGCGAGCCACAGCGCCAGCGGATCCACGCCAGCCTTGATGCCCATGGTGAATACCTCGGCCAGGGCGGTCTGCACGATATAACCGGCGCAGTTGTGGACCAGTTTGGCTACCGAACCGCTGCCGATGGGCCCCACGTAGTAGGCGGCGTCGCCGATGGAGTCCAGCACCGCCTTGTGCTGGTCGAACACGTCCTGGTCGCCACCGACCCAAATGGCGAGACGTCCGCTGGCCGCGCCGGCGGGCCCGCCGCTCACCGGGGCGTCGAGCACGTTGATTCCCTGGGGCGCGACCCGGTCGTGGATCTGCCGGATGAGGGTGGGCGAACTGGTGCTCAGGTCGAAATAGGTCTTGCCGGCGGCCATGCCGGACATGATGCCGTCCTCGCCCAGCGAAACGGCCTCAACCTCCACCGGGCCGGGCAGCGACGTGAACACGATGTCGCTGGACTCGGCAACCTCGCGAGGCGTGTCGGCCCACGTTGCGCCAGCCTCCAGGTGCTGGGTAGCGGCCTCGCGCCTTATGTCGTGCACGACCATGTCGTTGCCGCCGCTCAGGCAGTTGTAGGCCATGCTGGCGCCCATGGTGCCCAGGCCAATAAATCCTACTTTAGCCATAGCTGAATGTCTCCTAATCAGACTTCTGATCCCCCGGACCTTGCTACGGTCCGTCTCGCGCAATTCTAACAGAGGCACGCCCGGCCTAATGCTCCGGATGCATCGGGAGATCGCTGGCCTCCACTCCGGCCCTTGGATAAGCGGGAGCCAAATTGGGCGGCAAACATCCCTGCATTGAGGGAATGTCGTTAGAGGTTGGCGAGTCGTCGAACTCGCTCCGGAACGTGCAGCCACCGGGCCGGGCCCGGTTATGCGATCAGGGTTAACCCTGGGAGTCGGCTTCGACTGCGGCGTCGGCCTGTTGGGATCGACGGGCGGGACTATTTTCGCCCAGCACTATCCGGCGGCCCGTATCCGTTACGCGGTAGTGGCCGGGCTTGCCCGGGATCCGCTCCAGCCACCGGAACTTGGTGCGGGCGGCGTTGCGCAGGGTCTGCACGAAACTGTGCGGGATGGGCCAGCCAGCCAGGGTGAAAAGGCGCTCCAGTTCGTCGGGGTCCACGCTCTTCACATGCAGATGACGGTCAGCAGCCTCGGCGGCAACCACCACGCGGCGCATGTCGCCCAGCGGGTTTACGCGTTGGCAGAAAGCGATGTATTCGTGCTCGTCCGGGGTTGACGGTGTGAAGACAGGCGTTGGGGCAGGCGCGTGCGCCGGCTGGACTACAGCAGCGGGTTGGGGCGCTGGAACCGGGGCCGGTTCGTAGACAACCGGGGAGGCAACCGTGGCCGTCGGGACGGGCATATAATTTCCGTTAGTCGCGCCGTTGGTGGCTTCGTGCGCCGGGTCCGAGCCATTGGAAACGGGCGCAGTCTGATGCTGAGCCGGAGGGGCGCCGTGCCCGTTGGTCTGCGATCCGTTGTGGTGAACAGGGGGCTCAACCGAGGCGCCGTTGGCCTCTACAATCGACTGCTGCGCAACCCCGTTCAGGTGCGGCATCGCCGAGTAGAGCACCTCGCGCACCAAGTCCTTATCGTCGGCCTCGATGGACACTTGGGCGCCTGACGGCAACGTGATGTTGAGCTTGATCATTCCCTTCCACCCGATCACAGTGATGCTGCCGACGCCCGCGTTCCAAGCGGCCAGACCCGCGGTCACGACGCGCAACAATAGGCCAATGGTAATGTAACGCCGTGGGTTGTGACAAGGCGAACGGATGGCAGGTTTGGATCAATATCGAGTGTCATCAACCGCCAATTTCGCAGTGGATCACTTGCAACCCTGGCAGGTCTCCGAAATCGCGATCGTGGGACAGCAAAGGGCAGTTCAGCAACACTGCGGTGGCGGCAATCCAGGCATCAGGATGATTGAGTTCGCGGCCACGGCGGCGGCTCTCTGCCCGAAGGCGAGCGCAAATTTTCACCAGCTCCAAGTCAGCTTCTATCATCACATATTCCGTATCGAGGTATTGAAACAGGTCGTCTCTGCGTCGCCATCCCCAATTGGCATTCAAAGTCCCGAATATCAATTCCTCATAGGTTTGAAACGATATGGCAGCACGATGTCCGTCCATTCTGGCTACGTATGGTCGACCAATCGGGTCGTTTCGGTAGATATAAGACACCACGTTAGTATCAACGACTATGGGAAGCCACACCGTGGGCGTCATGCGTCACGCGCCTCGTATATGACCCGTATGAATTCTTCTATGTCAATTGGATCATCGTCGGAGTGGTCATAAAAACTGGTCGCCTTCTTGGGGTCAAAAATTTTCGGTTCGCGCGCGAAAAATTCGTCAGCTGCGGATCGCTCTGCAGCAATCTTCCCCACCACAATCACTTCCCATTCATCATCGTCATTGAAATGCCCAATGCCTTCCACTTTCACGAAGCGGGTTGCCAGTCGCTCCATCGTATCGGCGAGATTCCCCTCGAATTGCAGAGCGATTGGCGCATCTCCGAAATTGTGCAGTTCAGCGGTGTGCTTTTCGCAGTCGACCTTCATCAGGCGACCGCGTATCAAGATTTCCCTTTCCATGTTCTCACCCCCAGTCTTCCCTGCTAATCCCCATTCTGAACGTCTCATAACGGCTGGCTATATCACTCCGGCCGCGTCACTAAAACCGCTGGAAAGCCCGCCGCAGGAAAGCTGACAGCCGCGTGGCAGGTCAGCGGATGACCGTTACCACGATGGAAGCGATGATCGCGCCCAGCAAGCCCATTCCCACCCAAATCAACCGGTCGACCTTGCTCTCCAACCGATCCAGCCGGGACTCGATTTGACGCTGCCCCTCTACCAGTGCGCCGATTGTTTGCGCCATCGTTGTGTCTATGGTAGTCATGATATTGCTCCGGAAATGGTTGCTATACCGGAATGATTATAGCGTATTTGCGTCATATGCATAATGTAATCATTTAGTGTTTCGTCTACCAAACACCATTGGCGCCGCATGCGTCGCTGACCGCCGTGCATACATCAACCCAACCGCGTTACAAAGAACGCCCCGGCGGCCAGGAAAATCAGGAAGCCCAGCACGTCGGTGAACGTGGTCACGAACACCGCCGACGAAACCGCGGGGTCGATGCCCAACCTGCGCAGCAGCAACGGCACCCCGGCCCCGGTGAGCGCCGCCACCAGCAGGTTCCCCACCATCGCCGCGGCCAGTGCAACCCCCAGCCCCGGGCTGCCTTTCCAGACCCAACCCAGCGCGCCGGCCAGCGCGGCCAGAGCCAAACCGTGCATCAGACCCAGCAAAATCTCGCGACCCAGCAGGCGCAAACCCGCGGCCGGCGGCACCTCGCCGATGGCCATACCCCGGACCACCAGCGTCACCGTTTGCGTGCCGGCGATCCCGCCCTGTCCGGCGACCACCGGCAGGAATACCGCCAGCATCGCGATGACGGCGATGGTGGACTCAAACAGGTTGACCACCGCTGCGGCCAACAGCACCGTGCCGAGGTTCAACACCAGCCAGGGCAGACGATGCCGAACCGACAGGTGCAGCGGGCCGAACACCCGCTCGCCCGGCGCAGAGGCGATGCGCAACATGTCCTCGGTGGCCTCGTCTTCCGCGACGCGCATGGCTTCCTCGGCGCGGATGACTCCCAGCACCCGTTCCTCAGCGTCCACCACCGGCACGATGCTGAACGAGTAGCGGGACATGATCCGGTGGACCTCCTCCTGGTCCATTTCCGGGGGCACCGACACCAGGCGATGATCATACTGGTCCGCCAGATCCTGCACGGTGCGGGTCGGGCTGGACAACGCCAGTTGAGCGATGCTGACGTAGCCGGTCAACCGCAGTCCCCGGTCGACGACGCAGACCCAGCCGAATCCCTCCGCATCCTCGCCGAACAGCCTGAGGGCGTCCAGCGCGTTGCCGGCCGTTACGTTGTTGCGCACGCGGGGGAAATCCGGGGTCATCATCCCGCCGGCGGTGTCGGCCCGAAATTGGAGCAGCGGAACCACCTCTTCGGGATGGTCAAGTTCCGCCACGATGGCGGCGGCATGCGCATCGGGCAGTTCCTGGAGAATGTCGGCGACGGTGTGGGTGTCGACGTCGTCCAGGATGTCGGCGGCCTGATCGGGCGGCAGTTCGCGGGCGACGGCGGCGGCGGCCGGGGTGGGAGCCTCGTCCAGTATGTCGGCGAGTTCATCCGGCGTCAGCAGGGCGATGAGCAGTCGGCGTTCGTCCCGGGAGGCGCGTCTCAGAAGGATGCCCTGGTCGGCAGACAGCATCTCGCGCAGGAGCCTGGCCGCCGCGTCCACCTGCTCCCGTTCCAGGGCGGCCAGCACCGCCGCACCCTGCACATGGGAATCAACGGGGGCAGTGCCCGACGGGGACGGCGAGGCGTGGGATTCCAACGCTGTGGGGGATTGTGGGTCGGTCTGGCGATTCATGGCCCGCCTCCGGTCCGCCTGGGGCGGATGACCGACACCGGATCAGCGTCGGCCTAAATGGTCTGTTTCAGTCTGACGGCTAACGAACGCGTTAAGCCTGGCACGGCGGCGATGTCCTCCACCGTCGCCTCCTTGATTCCCTGTAGAGAACCGAACCGGCGCAACAGCATGCGTTTGCGCTTGGGGCCGATGCCGGTGACCATGTCGATGGGCGACTTGAGGCTGCCCTTGGAGCGCAGGTTCCGGTGGAACGTGATGGCGAAACGGTGGGCTTCGTCCCGTATGCGCTGCATGAGGTACAGCGCCTGCGAGTCCCGGGGCAGCACGATGGGCTCCGGCGTGTGGGGAACGAAGATCTCCTCGTTCTCCTTGGCCAGCGAGCACAGGGGTATCTGTTCCAGCCCCAGGTGCAGCATCACCTCTTGCGCCGCCGACAGGTGGCCCTTGCCGCCGTCGATGATAACCAGGTCGGGCATCACGCCCCAAGTATCAACCTTCCCGTCTGAATCGGGGTTGTCGATGGCCTGGCTGAGGCGCTTGAACCGCCGGCTGAGCATTTCCTTCATGCTGGCGTAGTCGTCGACGCCGTCCACGGCCTTGATCTTGAACCGTCGGTAGTCACGAGTGCGCGGTTTGCCGTCGTCGAAAACGACCATGCTGCCCACCAGATTGCTGCCCTGGATGTGCGAGATGTCATAACACTCCATGCGTACGGGAGCGGCCGGCAGGCTGAGTTCTTCCTCCAGTTCGGTGAGCGCGCCCTGGATCGCATCGGAGCGGTTGAGCCACTTGACCCGGTGCTGCGCTAGCCCTTCCGCCGCGTTTTCGGCCACCACCTGCACCAGTTTGCGGTTCTCGCCCCGCTGGGGCCGGTAGAGACGAACCGCGCCGCCGCGCCGGTCGCGTAGGAATTCCTGCAGCAGTTGAGCATCTTCCTCCGGCGGGTCGTGCTGGACCAGGATGGTGGGCGGTATCTCCAGCGCGTTGGCGTAAAACTGCTGGACGAACTGGGCGATGATGGCGCCGGGCTCGTCTTCATCGGGGCCTTCCATGAAGAAGTGGTCCCGCCCGATCAGCTTGCCCCGCCGAATGAAGAACACCTCGACCCAAGCCTCCCGGATGCGTGAATCGGGGTCGGCCACGGCAACGGCGATGGCGTCCAGGTCCATGGCCCGCCCTGAGTCCACCTTGACGGTGCGTTCCTCCTCGAATTTCTGGATGGCCCCCATCTGGTCGCGAAGCACGGCGGCGCGCTCGAACTCCAGGGACTCGGCAGCCTGTTCCATCTTGTCCCGAAGCTGTCTGGTGACCGTCTCGGTGTTGCCCTCCAGGAACAGGATGACCTGCTTGATGACTTCGTCGTACTCCTCGCGGGTCGCCAGTCCGGCGCACGGCCCGACGCAGCGGTGGATGTAGTACTCCAGGCAAGGGCGCGGGTCGGTTCCGGTGATGCGCTTGGTGCACGAACGGTAGGGGAACAGCTTCTTGACCAGGTCCATGGACTGGCGGACACTGCCCGCGCTGGCGAACGGGCCGAAGTAACGCGCCCCGTCGGTGTGCGCGCCCCGCGTGATGTACACCCGCGGAAACTCCTCGGCCAGGTCAACCTTCAGGAACGGATACGTCTTGTCGTCCTTGAGGCGGACGTTGTAGTAGGGGCGGTGGCGCTTGATCAGGGTGTTTTCGAGGATCAGCGCCTCGGCCTCGGTGTCGGTGACGATGTACTCGAAGTCGGCCAGTTCGCTGACCATGCGGCGGGTCTTGCGGTCCAGGCCGGCCGGCGACCCGAAATACGAGCGCAATCGGTTCCGCAGCACCGCCGCCTTGCCGACGTAGATCACCGCGCCCTTGGCGTTCTTCATCAGGTAAACGCCCGGGCGTTCCGGCGTCACCAGCAGGCGATGGTCTATTTCGTCCCGAATCATTTCAACGCGGCCCCGTACCTGACGCCGCCCCGGACGCTATATCACCCGAACCCTATATCACAAAGGACACGGCGATCAGGACCACTACCAGAACGCCCGAGAAAATGCCGATGCGCTTGAGTTCCGACCCCACGTGGTTGTAGGCGGCCGGCCGGTCAAAGCGCCGGCCACGGGGTTGCGCCTGGGGCCGCCCGATGGCCTGGGTCGCGCCGGTGGGAACGCTGGGAGCGGTGACGGTGGTGGCCACGGAAGCCGCCGCCGTCGATGCTGCGGACGCTGCGGTTGCAGGCGCGACAGCCTCCGCTACGGCCGTTGGTCGCGCGCCGCCCGGCGGATTATTGCGGTTGGAGTTGTTGCGACGCCGGCGGAGGCTCTGCTGGCGCGCTGCTACTCGTTTGCCCTTGCTTGGCATGGCGACCCCCCACGCGCCGCGACACCGGAGGGCGTTCGTCAGCGCAATTTGCAGTCAGAATATTGATGGAAACGGCGATTGTAATGAAAGGCCGTCGGCATGGTTCAATGATACCAGCAATCGCGGCGCCGTGTCCGCAGCCCGTTTTGCAGGTTTATGTCAACGGCGCGCGGCGAGGGTAACAATTCAGACTCCGGGGGTCTTGCATAAGCCCCAACCGTCATACCAGCCAACCGGCAAACGTGAGTGGGCAAGGATTTGTGGATTCCGGATCAAGTCCGGAATGACCAGTTGGACGCAGAAATGGCCCAGAAAGTCTGAACAGTTACCGGCGAGGTTTCGGTCGGGCGCGATTGGAACATCATGGTGTCCATAAAACACCCGCCCGGGGGTACTGGCACGCGCCAGCCCGTGCGGACGGGGAGCAAATCAACCAAAGGCTACCATAGGTCTGGGTATTCGTGGCATTGGCCAAATCTGCCAAATGCCGATTATTTGTGCGGTTCAGGTCAGAATACGTTCTGGCGCCTGTCGTCGGGCTTTTGTGTTCCAGGTGGGGAGAGAGGCTGTTTCGCGCTCGCTCCCGTCGATTTTGAGCTACAGCCTCAGAACGGGATGGTGGCCCGGACCAGGGTTCCCGGTCGGCATTCCGTGTCCGTTATCTGAGGTTCGGCGGCGCCGTACATGGTGAGGAGCCCGGCGCCCGAGTGGATCTGGAGCTTGCGACCTGGCCGGCGCATCTCGGTCACGGTGATCCACAGTCCGATGCCGCGGGTTGGCGTGCCGGTTCCCGAGGTGAGTTCCTGGATGGCCAGGGCGATGGCTTCCTGGTCGGACTGGGTGGCCGGCAGGTTGGGATTTTGGCCCAGGGTGGCTCTGATGCCCGGCCCCGAGTCAGCGACGACCATGTCCAGACAGTTGCCCATTCGGTGCGGCATCACGCGGACGTGGCAGTGGGCGCCAGCGTCGCTCATGCCGTGCTCGGCGGCGTTGTTCAGCAATTCGGAGAAGGTTTCGACGGCCACGCCGACGATGCTGGCCGCCTCCGGGCGCCGGATTGCTAGGTTCTGTTCCAGCGTGTTGGCCAGTTCCTGTGCCTCGCGCATGGAATGGAAGATGGCTGGCTGGAGGAGGTATTCGGTTTCCTGGTCCATGATCGAAAACTCCTGGGCCGGTTTTCGCGCGGCGGGTATCAGCGACTTGGCGTCGGTCATAGGCCACCCGCAGAACGTTTTTGTTCGGGATATCTGACGCTCGTACCAGAACCTCAATTTTTGTGCAAGGCCTGTATTCGTCAAATGGCAACGTCGGTGGACCTGCGGGCAATTTCCTTCGTAACCCTCACGCCCGGGGGTGGCTGTACTGGTACTCCTTGCGGCGACGGTCGCGCATCTGCGCTGTGATCGCACGACCCGATGCTACAATCGCCGAAGTGGGGCCCATCAACCATATCGACTGCGGGCTGGGACTGAGGGATATGCTCGGAAACGTGTTGGATTATTCGCCGGAATCGGGTGAGGGAATCATCTCCGGGGATGACGGCGCGCGCTACACCTTCACCGCCGCCGAATGGAGGGACGCCGACACTCAACCAGCGCACGGCGTGAGGGTAGACTTCGTCGGGGAGGCGGGCGTCGCCCACGCCATATATCCCACTGCGGCAGCGACCCCGGAGAGGTCCGGGGAGAGGTCCGGCTCCGGTGGACTGGATGATTTCTTCAGCCGCCTCACTGATCCGGGCTCCGGCGCCGTCGGCGACACGGTGGAGCCTGCGAGGCGAGTCCTGGCGTTCCTGCTTGAGATCGGAATCGGCTTCCTGGTGAGCCTCGTGGTGTCCTCCATCGTGTTTATACCGGTGAGAGGTTCCGCGTTCGCGTTGGGATCCGGCGCAGTATTGCTGTGGCAGTTCGTTGGGTGGATTATCGCCACGGGAGTGATGTTCGCGTACTACTGGTTCATGTATACGCGGCAGGGCGCAGGAGCCGGCCACCTCATCATCGGCGCGCGACCCGTGGATATCGCGACCGGCGAAGGTATGTCTCCGCGGCAGGCGACCACGCGGGCCGCGGTTGCCGCTGCCCCCTGGTTCTTCTTCGGCGTCGGGTGGATGATCGGATTCTGGGCGCTGTTCCAGCTCGCCAACGGCCTGTTGGTCGTACTGAACGACGACCGTCGGAACGTGTACGACCGCGTCGCCGGCACGCGGGTGGTCAACGCGCGGGACCGCACCGGCCAGTGAGGTCGGCCCCGGCGCGGTTATTCCTCAATTCGGAACAGGACGCTCCCCCGTCGCTTAGCCCTCACGCCCGGGGGTGGCTGCGCTGGTATTCCTCGCGGACGTGGGAGTCGGTGAGGTGCGTGTACACCTGGGTGGTGGAGATGCTGGAGTGCCCCAGCAGTTCCTGGACGTGGCGCAGCGACGCGCCGTTCTGCAACAGGTGGGTGGCGAAACTGTGCCGCAGGGTGTGGGGCGTTATTTTGGGATCAACGCCCGATTTCTTCGCGGCGGTCTTCAGGATATTCCAGACCCACTGGCGCGTCAGCCGCTCGCCGCGGTTGTTGATGTAGAGCGCGGTTTCGCCCTTCTTGTTGCTGACCAGATCGGCCCGCGCTCCGCCGATGTACTCACGGAGATTGGACAGGGCCTCGGGGTAGAGATAAACGATGCGCTCCTTGGAGCCCTTGCCCCAGGCGCGTATGAAGCCCTCCTCGAAATCGATGTCCTGCACGTTGAGGGCGACCAGTTCGCTGACGCGTACGCCGGTGGCGTATAGCAGTTCAAGGATGCTGGCGTCGCGACGGCCCTCCGGGGTTCCGGTGTCGGCAGCCGTGCTGAGCAGCAGTTTCACGTCAGCCTCGGAGATAAACTTGGGCACGGTGCGACCCACGCGGGGCGAGCCCAGGTTTTCGGTGGGGTCGTCGTTGATGAGTTCGTTGGCGCTCAGGTAGCCAAAAAAAGAACGGACCGCAGCGACTTTGCGCGCGGTCGTGGAATCGCGGTATTTCTTTTTGTCCCGCAACTCGCTGATGTAGGCGTTCAGCAGGTCCAGGTCCACCACGCGCAACGTTTCCGGGTCGTCGTCGGAAACGTTCAGATACTTGCCAACGAAATCCCGGAACTGGTTGAGGTCGTTGCTGTAGGCATCCAGCGTGTTCTGGGAGAATCCCCGTTCAATGACGAGGTGCTGCAGGAACGCATTCACGGTCTCTTTCATAACTAATCACCATCGGCCCGCTCTGGATCGCCACTCAGCGGCGCTGGCTATCCGACAGCCCGGCGGGGGAACGGATGCTATTATTGGTGAGATTTTAGAAAAAGGCATATTGAGGGCCCTGCAAAATTCGGCCATTTTGTGTCGCGGAGCGCTGGATGCACTTCCCTGGTTTCTTATTTCCCCTCCTGCAGGCCGGCGGCCAACCCGCCGATCTCACCTGGCTGGCCTACATCGATATATGGATCATCAGCGGACTGGTGCTGCTGGCGGTGGTCGTTGTGGTGGGCAAGTTGGTCTGGGGACGGCTGCGGCGGCGTCAGGAAGAAGAGTACGAGTGGTATTACGACGACGAATACGTTTATGACGACGATAACCCGGATGAACGTCGCTGATTACCAACGATAACCACCAAATATCAACAGCCAAAGTTACGTCTATGATACTCAAGCCTCCCGTATCTATCCAATCCTGATCGCCTCTCTGGGATAGCGGTAGGACGCGGTGTCCCGGGGAGTTAGCATCATCACCAGGGAGAGCGGACCGATCCGGCCGACCACCATGGTAACCATCAAGATGATGTCGCCGCCCAGGCTGATATCTCCCGAGACGCCGGTGGACAATCCGTTGGTGCCGAAGGCTGAAACGATCTCAAACAGCAGGTCATTCACGGGAACCTGTGGATCCGTCAACGTCATCACCGGCAGCACCACAGCAATGAACACGAAACTCAGCAGGCCCAACAGGATGGCGCGCGCCACCAGCGCCGACCCCAGTTCGCGCCGGAAAATCTCGACCCGCGGGTTCCTCAGCAGCGATGACCGCACCGCCACCGCCAGCACCGCCAGCGTGTTCACCTTGATGCCGCTGGCCACCGAGGCGGTGGAGCCTCCGACGAACATCAGGAACACGAAAATCTCCTGCGTGATGTCCCGAGTCGCGGCCCAGTCCAGGGCCGGCATCCCGGCAGTGCGCCCACTGACCCCATGAAACGCGGCCAGGCCAACCGCCCCGGCGACTGAATGCCCCGATAGCACGCCCTGCCACTCCGACCAGAGGAACGCCAGCGTCGCGAAAACGTACAGGCCGGTGGTGGTAATCAGCACCAACTTGGTGTCGGCGGTCAGCCGAGCGAAGTTGAAAAGGAACACACCCCGCCATTGCCTCGCGGAGAACCTGCGGGTCCGGTTGCGGTACAGGTCCATGAGGTACGGCCAGCCCAACGCGCCCAGGATGATCAGCGGCGTCATCATCCACATCAGGAATGGATGTGCGCCCAGCGTGGCCGTGTTGTCTCCCCCAGGCGAGTTGGGCAGAATGGAAAATCCGGCGCTGTTGAGCGCGGACACGGAGAGAAAGATCGATTGCCATGCGGCCTCGCCCAGCGAAAAGCCGGGGATGGTGCGAATCTCGATGAACAGCAGGGCGGCTCCAATCAGGTAGATGGCAGAAAACGCCACCATGATGTTGCGCGCCACGCCGGCGAGACTCCGCACCGAAACCGTGCCCACCGTGTCCCGCGAAACGTCCTCCTCAACCGTGGTGGCCCGGCGGCCGATCACGTTGATCAGGGCGGTGGCGGCGGTGATGAACTCGAGGCCGCCCAGCAGCATTAGCGCGAAAATGATCGCCTCGCCGGCGTGCGACCAGAACTCCACGGTGTCCACCACGGTCAATCCGGTGACCGTGGACGCCGACACTGCCGTGAAAAACGCGATCCGATAGCCCGCGCTGACGCCTTGAGCCGTAGCCATCGGGGACGCCAGCAATATGCCGCCCAGCAGGTTGAGCGCCAGGAACACGCCCAGCAGCAACAGGGGCGTCGACGACCACCGCCGGGCAGGTATCCGGCGCTGGGTGCTGACGAGAACAGGACTTACCCGGCGGGATGCCCACCCATTACTGGGTTGCTCCGCCGATGAGGTGTCGTATCGTAGCGCCTGTTCCTGGGATTCCCTATGCTTGTCGTCCGTTGTATCTGAAAAAAGGTTCAATGTATGAGCAGGGTCTGGTATTGACTTGCGACTGTTTAGTATGGACTAAATGTAGTTGCCTTGAACAAAACAAATGGGAACGCAATACACATGTGTATTGAATTGGAGTAAGTCCAACGTGCCGGACCAAATTATGATTTGGGTTGCCGGATATAGACATGGCGCGCTCGGAGCGCATCGCCGTGGGGCAAAGTCAGCCTTATCCACTACCGCAACTGCACCACCGTCACGCCGGCCGCGTTGCCTCCCTCTCCCGGCTCGGTGGTTGCGACTAGAGGGTGGCCGGTCAGGTATTCGCGGATGGCGCGGCGCAGCGCACCCGTACCCTTGCCGTGTACGATTTTCAGGGACGTCATGCCCTCCAGCGCGGCATCGTCGAGCAGAGAGTCGATGACATTCAGCGCCTCGTCCACCCGGTACCCGTGCAGGTTCACCTCCGGGCTGAGCGTGCGTTTGGCCTCGGGACGGCGGTACACCACGCCGGCCTGCTCGGCGGCGGGATGCACCCGGTCGGCGGGCCGGTCCAACTGGTACACGGGCAGCCGTGCGCGCATGCTGCCAATCACCACCTCGATCTCCTGCTGCTCATCGGGCGGGGTCACGACTTCCACGGGACGGGAAACACCTCGGATGTACACCCGGTCGCCGACGTGCAGGTCGTGGTACCACGGCGGCTGTTCCACCGGAATCGGCGCCCACTCCGGCGACACGACCTCGCGCCGGGCCTCGGCCAGCCGTTCCCGCTCCGCCTGCAAGTCAACATCGGGCTGTTGAATCTCACGTCCGGCGGCCTGCCTTTCCTGCTGACGTCGCAGCGATCGCTCGGCCTGCCGGATGCGGCCCGCCACCTCGGCGATCTCCTCGGCGAGTTCGCGGCGCGCGTCCTCAACCAGTTGCGCCTTGGTATCCTCCACGTCCTCCAGCCGTTCCGCGATCTCCTGCTCCTGGCGTCGCGCGTCGGCCAGTGCCTGTTCCGCCTGCTGGCGCAGCTCGGATACCGTGAGCCGCTCCTCCTGCAGTTCCTGCAGCAGCCGGTCGGTCTCCACATGGGACGGCTCCAGGTGCGTCTGCGCGCCGGCGATCACCGCCTCGGGCAAACCCAGCCGCGACGCAATGGTCAGGGCGTAGCTGCGGCCCGGCACTCCGTGGGTCAAACGGTAGGTGGGCTCCAGCGTGCGCGGGTTCAGGTCCACGCTGGCGTTGACCATGCCGGGCTCTTCCTGGGCCAGGCGGGCCACGTTGCGGTGGTGCGTCGTCGCCACCACCATCGCGCCACGGTCGCGCAGGTGGGACAGCAGCGCGATGGCCAGGGCCGAACCCTCCTCCGGGTCGGTGGCCGATCCAAGCTCGTCGATCAGGATCAGCGAGCGGTCCGTGGCAACATCCATGATGCTCTGTATGTTTCGGATGTGGCTGCTGAAGGTCGATAGCGATTCAAAGATGCTCTGCTGGTCGCCGATGTCGGCGTAGATGCCGTCGAACAGCGGGAGGTCTGCCTCGTTGGCCGGCACCTGTAGGCCGGCGTGGGCCATCAACGACAACAATCCCACCGTTTTCAGCGCGACGGTCTTGCCGCCGGCGTTGGGCCCCGTGATCAGCAGCACCGGTTCGCTCTCGCCTATGGTGATGGTGGTGGCCACCACGTCGCCGGACAGCAGCGGATGGCGCGCGCCGCCCAGGCGCAGATTTCTCGGTTCGTCCGGGTCCAGCAGGTTGGGAGGGATGGCGCGCATGCCGGCGGCGTACCTGCCCTTGGCTACGGCCAGATCCAGGCGGCCCAGCAGGTGCGCCATCAGGTTGATCTCCTCGGCATAACGCCCCACCAGGGACGACAACTGCCGGAGGATCCGTTCCTCCTCGCGCTGCTCGGCCAGGCGAGTTTCGCGCCATCGGTTGCCCAGGTCGATGGCCGGCATGGGCTCGATGAAAACGGTGGCCCCGCTGTCGGATACGTCGTGCACGATGCCTGGGGCTTTCCCCTTGAAATCGGTCTTGATCAGCAGCACCATCCGCCCGTTGCGCTCGGTGATGATGTCCTCCTGAACGATGCCGGAACGCTGGTAACGGCGCAGCGACCGCTGCATGACGTCGCTGAGGGAGGAGTATGCCGAGCGCGATTCCCGGCGCAGGCGGGATAGTTCCGGCGATGCGTCGTCCAGCACCTCGCCGGCGGGACCGATGGCGCGGTTGACGGCGCTTTCCAGGTCGGGCAGGTCGGGCAGGTTCTGCGTGATTGCGCCCAGAAGGGGCAGGTCGTCGCGGTGGGTCAGCGCACTGCGGTTCCAGCGGGCGGCGGCGGCCAAAGCTCCGATGTGGCGCAGTTCCTCGCCCGCAAGAACGCCGCCCAGCATCGCTCGGTGCACGGCGGGACGCAGGTCATCGGCTGGCCCCAACTCCAACGACGCGGCGGTGTCCAAAAGCAGACGGGCCTCGGCGGTTTCCTGCTGCCGCACGGCCACGTCGCGGGCGTCGTCGGAGGGAATGAGTTCCGCCGCGGCTTCTGCACCGACGGCGGTACGGGTCGCAGAGGCCAGTTGGCGGCGGATTTCGTCGAATTCCAGCAGCCCCAGCGCGCGCCGGAAGCTGCCGTCAGCATCTGATTCGGTCGGGATAGGCTGTTCGTCCGCCAATACCATGCGCGAAATTATAGCATCGGCTTATCTTGGGGCTAACGCTCACAGACCGAGTTCGCTGTGGCAATGTTTCGTCTGCTGCCAATAAATTCACTGTCTGCTGAAATTGAGATTCTAGAATTGCGCGATGGTGCCCTCGCATTTCCCTCCGGTAGTCGCGCCTGAACGCGTTAGTGCGTTTAATACTCCTCATCGTCACCGTGATCGCTATTCAGATCCGCCATGAGCTCTTCGACGGTGGCGAAGATAGGCAAGTCGCCGTGATCCAACTCCTGCATCGCTGCTATCGTCTCTGCGTTGGGGATGATGCAGTCGAAGGGAAGTTCCTTGCCCAAGGCTGTGTGCAATAGCATCAGACGGAAAGCGTCGGAAACGGTAAAGTCATGGCATTTCAGCACGGCCTTCACCTCCTCCCACACTTGAGGGTCCACTTCAGCAGTAGCATTAATGACGATGCCCATCGTAGTCGCAACCTCTCGTTCAAACTGCAATATCGAGCCGCTGCATGGTAGCACGCGGCGTATTCACCCATCCCACTGCAAAGGATAGGCGCGGCACTGGTACAGCATCCCGCCCACCCGGTCCAGCGAGGCGCGGTTCGGTTCCCGCACGTCCAGCCTGCGCTCCAGCGTGATGGCGGAAAGACGACTCAGCATGTCGCACTCCCTGACGAACCCGTTGACGGTGGCCGCCTCGCCGCCCAGAACCACGTAGTCGAGCCGATCCAACCACGGCCTCCATTGCCGGTCCAGCACCCCCGCGGCCTCAACGTACAGCCGGTGAATCTGGTTTTCCCGCACCCGCCGGAACCTCTGCTGGGACGTGCCGCCGGCGTGGTGCCTGCTTTTCACGTACCTGGTGTCCGTTTTGGAGACCACCAGTCGCTGCCCCTGGTACACGGCGATGGCGTACCGGCCCAACCGCACCATCGCCACGCCCACGGTGAGCCGGGACGCCAGCAGGGAAAGCAACGGTTCGTCGCGAATCCCCGGTTCCAGACCGATGGCGTCCATCGGGAACGGCGGCAATAAGGCCAATCCGGCGTCTCCGATCCGAAAAGCTACGAGTCCCGTTGATGAGCGCAGCAACTGGTTGCTGGAACGTTCCAGGGCGTCAATCCACGCAGGGCCGTCGCGGTGCTGGGCCAACGAGGCGATGGTAGCGTCTTCCCGTCCGCTCAATACCGGCACATGCAGGGTCGATGAGGCCGCGCCAGACTCAGACTCTTCAGCCTCCCGCAAGCGGACCAGCCGGCGTTGCACTCCCTGTATCGAGAGGGTTTGCCCGGGGCGCACGCTTGGAACAGTGAGTTTATCGGAAGGCCGCATATTCCATGATAACCGAAGGAGACCCCGTTGAGTAAGAACGCCGTGTGCATTGCTATAATGACGGCGCGGCTGAGTGATAGAAGTTTGTGGGAGGACGTGAAATGAATTTTAACTTGCGTACGTCCCTGAATCGATTCGGACTTGAGAAAGTCCGGCTGAACCTGCCCATACTCGGACTGGACATTGACCTTACCCAGGATGATCAGGATGCCGCCTGGGAACTCTACATTGAGATGCTGACCAGGATAGTTACGCAACCGCTCCCGGCTGAGGCCGGGGACGAAATGACGGCTTTGGATAGCGTATATTCCTTGTTCCCAACCACGCGCGAGATTTTAAGAACACGCGGACGAGGGACGATTCATTTCAGCAAAGTCGCCATCCCCGTGTTGAATCAAGTGGTGCGTCCTTTTACCGCCAGGTGGCACCGCGAAAGCCTGGTCGGAGCGTTCGATAATGAAGCAAAGCGCCGTGAATTCCGCGAAGAACTGGCGGCTCTGCAGGAGGACCTGCGCAACTACAACCGGATGCTGGCGGAAATCGCCGGCGTTGAGGATCTGACGGATCTGGAACAGGAAGCATGAGAAGCGGCAATGCCTGAAACCCCACGGCATAAGGTTTTCATCAGCTACTACCATGACGACGATCAGGAATACAAAAACCGTTTCGCGCAAATGATGCAGCACAACATCGTCGATAAATCGGTGGGAGATGGAGACATTGATGACAACATCGCGGTCGATACGGTTCGCAGAAAAATCCGTGAAGATTTCATCGCCGATGCGACGGTCACGGTTGTGCTGATTGGCCCATGCACCTGGCAACGCAAGCACGTGGATTGGGAAATTGGTTCCAGTCTGCGACACACGCGAACAAACTCAAGGTGCGGTCTGTTGGGTATTCTACTGCCCTCCCATCCGGATTTTGGCAAAAATTCTTACAGCCCCCGGTTGATCCCTCCCCGTTTGGCCGATAACTGCGACGGTGACACTCCGTTTGCTGAGATCTACGACTGGCCGGTTGGCCATCACCGGCCCGCCCGCATCCGCGAGTGGGTTCACCGCGCGTTTCAGCGCAGGAATGGGACGCCGCCCAACAACAGTCGGCAGCAGTTCGCCAATAACAGATCCGGCTCATGCTCACGAGGCTGGCAAAACTGAACAGGACACTAAGAATGGTTTCCCACGACCCACCATCAAACGACGCCACTCTCTCCCCGACCGAGCGTCAGCAACGCGCCCTGCGCCGGCTGGACGAGGGACACGCGGCGCTGCTGGAAGCGTTGCACGGCGTGGGTGAAGCAGAGGCGTTCCTGGGCTCACGCTGGTCGGTATGGGAGGTGATGCAGCACCTGCTCACCGAGAACTTCGTACAGGCCTTGGAGGAGATAGCCTCCGGTGAGCGCGAGATGTTGCCGCCGTTCGACGCCCGACAGGACCGAATCGCTGCCGACGTTGCGCGCCTGGAGGCCAACTACCAACGGTTCCACACCCTGATAGCGAGACTCTCGCCGGCTCAACTTGACCTGCCGGCCACGCCGTACAACCCCGAGAACGACTTCCCCTCCCTATCCCTGTTGGACCTCATCGAACGCACCTCCGGACACGAGGGCAACCACGCCCGCCAGGTAGTGGAAACGCGCAAGTTCGTGGCGGCGTTCCGCTCCGCCGAACGGGCGGTCACAGTGGCCGGACTGGGCACGGGCGACGCCGCGTTGGTGCCCATGCAGGCGCGGGAGATGCTCGCCAATGCCGATTACGTCATCGGCTCGCCAGCCGCGCTGTCGGTGGCCCGCCGCTGGATACGCTCGGTGGAGCTGCCCCTGCGCGCCGACAACCGCGCTGAACTGGTCAATCGCACGGTGCGGGACATTCGCGCCGGCCTGTGGTCCATGGTCGTTACGCTGGGCGACCCGGCCGAGTCGATGCCGTCACTGCTGTCAGACCTTCGGGAAGCCGTCGGGAACGTCTCTATGATCTCGGCCCCTGGATTCTACAATCTGGCTTTGACCCACGTCGGCCTATCACCCCTGGACGCCGTTTGCGGTTCTGTGGAGCGACCGGACGACGTTGCAAAACTGTCGGCATCCGGCAGGGCTGCGGTCGTGTTGGGCGCTGATAACACCGGGTCCTGGCGCGACGTTGGGCAGGCGCTGGAATCGTCCGGAGTACCGGCCGAAACACCAACGGAATTGATCGCCAACCTGTCCGCGCAGCCGTTGGTTACACCGGCGTCCCTCGGGGAAATCACCGCCACGGCATCCGGCGATGCTGACGCGGCGGTGGACTCCGCCCTGGCGCTGCGGTTCGGTAGTCGCTAGGCCGGCGGTATGGTAAATTTCTAGCACAACAGCCAGCCGGACAGACTACCGCCTGGCAACGGAGGAAACACAATGGCAGAGCGGATTGGATTCGTCGGGCTGGGAATCATGGGCAAGCCCATGGCCCGCAACCTGATGGCGGCCGGCTACGAGCTGACGGTCTACGACATCGTCGGCGAACCGATGGAAGAACTGGCGACCGAGGGGGCTACCGCCGCATCCTCACCCGCCACCGCGGCGGCGGGCAACGTCCGCACCATCACCATGCTGCCCGACTCGGCCGACTCTGAACGGGCCATCCTGGGGCCCGACGGTGTCCTGGAAGGCGCCGAAGCTGGCTCGGTCATCATCGATATGAGCAGCATCGCTCCGTCCATGTCCCAGAAGATCGGCGCCGCATGCGACGAGAAGGGCGTGAAGTTCCTGGACGCGCCCGTCAGCGGCGGCGAGCCGGGAGCCATCGCCGGCACGCTGGCCGTCATGGTCGGCGGCGACGAGGCCGTGTTCGACGACTGCAAGGCCGTGCTCGACGTGGTGGGCGGCAATGTGGTCCTGACCGGCGACGTTGGAGCCGGCAACATCACCAAGCTGGCCAACCAGATCATTGTCGCGGCCAACATTGAGGCGCTCAGCGAGGCAATGGTCCTGGCCCAGAAGGCCGGCGTTGACCCCGAGCGGGTTTTCAACGCCATCCGCGGCGGCCTGGCCGGCAGCGCAGTCATGGAAGCCAAGGGCCCCATGATGCTGGACCGCAACTTCCGCGCCGGTTTCCGCATCCGCCTGCACCAGAAGGACCTGCGCAACGTGCTGCAAACCGCCGGCGAGCTCAACGTGCCGCTGCCCGTGACTGCCTTGGTACAGCAGATGCTCGGCTCGCTCATCAACGACGGCGAGCAGGAAGCCGACCACGCAGCCATCCTGCACTTCATCGAAAAACTCGCCGGTGTGGAGGTGAACCGCGGCGGGTGATGTTCGCCCGTATCCGCGTTTGGGTCAGCGACTTTGCGTCGGACTGGGGCGGCCCGATTGGTCTGGCTCTCGTTGCTGCGGTCGCCGTCTGGGTGGTTTGGTATTTCACCAAGGCTGCATGCACGACGACCGCCGCCGCCAACGGGTTGTGCAACCCGGCATTGGTTGCTAGATTTATAGATGTAGAGATCCTTCTGCAGGCGGCAGGCGCGGCATTGGCCGTGGGCGCCCTTAAAGGGGGCTATGACAAGTTTATGATGCGCAGAATGCTGAACGAGGAACGTGAAGCTCGCCAGCAGGCCGAGCAGCAATTGGCGGTCGAGCGCAAGCGTGTTGATGAAACCATCCAGCAGGCGAACGAAGCCCGTGATGCAGCCCTGCAGATGGTGTCGGAGATGGTGAACGAATTCCGCGAGGAACGCCGCGAAGAGCGCCGCCTGGCCGCTGAAGAACGCCAACGCGACGCCGTCACTCGGCAGGCGCTGTTAGACGCCGTCTTGCAACTCACCCAACAGAGAAACGGCCGGCCCGAAAACCCATCCGGTGATTGACCAGCGATGCCCAGGCAGCTGCGTCAAATGCGGGATAGGGAACTCGAAGCCCGGCGGTCGGCGGAGCAGGAACTGGCGGCGGAACGTAAGCGGGTTGATGAAACCATCCAGATGGTGACGGAGATGGTGAACGAGTTCCGAGAGGAACGCCGTCTAGCCTCTGAAGAACGTCGCCAACACGCCGCCGCAACTCAGCAGGCGCTCCTGGACACCATCGTCCGCCTGACTGAGCAGCGGAACGGCCGGCGCGAGGACTCGCCGGAAACCTAGGCAGGGAACCGCGACCGGCTCCACTCCAGCGCGGCCCGCAGTCCGCTCTCCTCACGAATCCGCGCGAACTCGGCGTGCTCAGGCGTGTCCGCCGTATCGAACTGCGTCATCAGCTCCAGGTTGTGGTTCAGCGCCGACAGGAACCCCGCGGACTCCAACGCCCGGTTCACCGACAGCTTGGTGGTCTTGATGCCGATGGCCGAGACGCCCCGCATCTTCTGGGCCACTCTCTCGCACTCCGCCATCAGGTCTTCGTGAGGCACCACTCGATTCACCATGCCGATCCGTGCCGCCTCTTGGGCGTCGATGATGTCGCCGGTGAGCATCATCTCCTTGGCCAACGCCAGGTTCAGCGAGTAGGGTGTGATCAGGAACGGCGCGCCGTAGCCCAGGCGAATCTCCGGCTCGCCCAGCATTGCACGGTCCGACGCGATCTTCACGTCGCAGACCTGCACCAACTCGCAGGCGCCGCCCAACGCGTAGCCGTTGACGGCAGCGATCACCGGCTTGCTCAGGTTCCACACCATCAGGAAGGTGTCGATGTTGTGCTTGAGACGTGAACGCCGGCCGTCCACCGACAATGGCTCGCCGGAGGGTCCGCTGGCCTCCGATTCAATGTCGAAGCCCGCTGAGAACGCCCGGCCCGCCCCGGTCAGGATCACCACGCGCACGTCGGGGTCGGCCTCGATGGCCTCCAGGGCCTCGCGGAACTCGGATATCAGCGTCGGGCTGAGAGCGTTGAGCTTTTCGGGCCGGTTGAGGGTCAGATACCCAATTCCATCTCGCTCATCGTAAAGCAGGGTTTCAAAAGCCAAATCATTCCCTCGCTTGGGGCAATACTTCCTCGCCTTTGGCGGGCGGAACGTCCGCCTCCGGCGGAAGAGGGTTGGGGTGCGGAACGTCCGCCTCCGGAGGGAGGGGATAAAACTACGGGCCAACTATCTCCACCGACTGGATCACCACCGGATTGATGGGGGTCGAGCCTTCTCCACCGGGCTGCGTGGGAGCGGTGGCGATCGTGTCGATTGTCTCCAATCCGGCCACCGCCTGCCCGAATATGGTGTAGTTGGGCGGCAACGCGTAGTCGGCGTGCATGATGAAAAACTGGCTGCCGTTGGTGTTGGGACCGGCATTGGCCATGGCCAACACCCCGCGCGAGTAAGGCCGCTGCACCGGCTCGTCGGCGAACCTGTAGCCGGGACCGCCGCCGCCGGTGCCGGTGGGATCGCCGCCCTGGATCATGAACCCTTCGATGGTGCGGTGAAAGATCACGTTGTCGTAGAATCCCTGCCGGGCGAGGAACACGAAGTTGTTCACGGTGTTGGGCGCTTCCTCGGGTAGCAGCTCTACCGTGATCGCGCCGACCGACGTGTTCAGCACGGCAGTATACGATGACGCCGGATCGATGGTCACGGGCGGCGGCGATGACCACCGCTTGATGGACTGGCCCTGGCTCATGGCAGCCACTGGTGTGGACGCGCCCGATTCTGAGGCTGCCGCGCCGGTATCAGCGATCATGGTTGCCTGGGGAACCGCGGTCGCAGGGACCGCAGCGGCGGTTATGGGAGCGGGTTCAGTGGGTTCGGGGGCCGTGGGGTTGGGAATGAAACCGCACCCAACCACAACCAGCGCGGCCAGGCTCGATACGAGGCAAACGGCAAATATTCTTCGTGCAGTCATGTTATGCGACTCGGTGGTCAGTAGGGTCGGGTGATCTTGGCGACTTCCTTGAGGGCTTCCAGGGAGAAGTCGGGAGACTGGCACAGGCCGATGGTCTTCTGCTCGTAATCGGCGATGGTGGCAACCATGTCGGGGATCCGGTCGGCCAGCTCGAACGGAATGTTGGTCACGCCGTGCTTGTCGCCGTGGAGCAGGTCGCCGGTGGACACCGTCAGTCCGCCCACGTCGATGGGGATGCCCATGTCCACCATGTGGACGTAGGCGTGGGACACGGAGACGTGCTTGGCGAAGAACTGGAATCCCAGTTCGCGCACCTCGTCCAGGTCGCGCACGGTCCCGTCGGTGGCAACGCCCACGGCGCCCAGCGCCTTGTGAATGTTGGACTGCACCTCGCCCCAGTACGCGCCCAGCGGCGGGTTGTCGATGTCGTGCAGGACGATGAAGCGCGGCTCCGGCACCGAGACGATCAGGTCCCACCAGTCCTCGCGGGGAACGCTGCGCCCCTCAGGGCGGTTGGCGGAGATCACGCCGGTAACGGCATAGCCGACCATGGGCGGGAACTCCTGGAACACCGTCTTGATCTCGGGGAGCATGAATCCGGCATTCTTGGGCCGGAAGTTGAACCCCTCGATGGCGTTGCAGATGCTGGGAGAGTCGATCTTGGCAAGGGCTTGCAGGGTTGCGTCGCTGACGGTCTGGTACAAGGCCGGGCCTCCTGAGTGTTGCTAACAATGCGCGCGCCGGCAATGCACCGGCGCGGGAGAGAGCATATCATAAATCGAGCGGACTGGATGACGTTCAACCGGCTAGTGCGTCGGTCAGGCGCGTTCCACATTCCACGAGGCGGATATTTTGCCGGTCGCCGCGGAAATTAACTCGATTGCCTGGTTTCCTCAATTCGTCGGCGACACCACGCCCCACCAACCTGGGACGACAACCCCCGACAGGACGAAACCTGTATTGAATGTCTTCCGGGAGCAACTCATCCGCGACGAGTATCCCACCGCCTATCTGGGCTACGAAGTCGCTGACTTCTTTGCGGCCGGTGGTCAGTTCAACCGGAACCACCCAAGGTCCCCTATCGGCGTCGTCCCCCGCCACCAACAAAAAATCGCAACGTCTTTGGTCATCAGGAAGACGCCACCGCCCGGCGCGTACGCGAAAGGCTGACGAATCTATGTGAACCAACACGTAGGGCGTAGGAACGCCCTCAAGGGACAATGAACAATTGCTATCGCTGCATCGAGTCGCTTGGCATCTTGGATCGGTGTGCGCTCTAACTGCATCGACCGCAGTTGCCGGCATTACCCCTCCTTCAGGCGTTCTATCCGGTTGGAGATTTTCGCGTAGCGGTTGTAGAGGTCTGTTGTGACCAACCCTGCATCCGATGGGAACTTGCCTACCTCTTCGTCGAAACGCAACTCCTCCACCATCGACCCGTCCTCAGTGGGTTGAAATGACCAGACGCCAAGTTCTTCGGGACCGAGCGCAAGGTCAGCTCCCTCAAACCCATGACGCTGCTCAACCGGTAACTCGGACATCAGCACCAGGTTCGCCAGCTCCTCCAGCACCCACTCGCTGTGGGTCGTGATGATGATGCGGATCCCGGCCTTGACCGCACGGGCCAGCAGACGGGTGAACTCAACCTGCATCGCCGGATGCAAATGGGACTCCGGTTCCTCGATGATGAGCGTATCCCCCGGTTGAACGACATGTCGGAGATACAGCACGACTGGAGCAAGTTCCGACACCATCGATGATGAGTTCATCAAAGGCAAGTCTTGCTCCCACCCATCAGGTCGGTAGACAAACGACGGGTAATCTATCTCTGAATGTTCCACCCGAACGGAACCCTTCATCAACCCTGCTTCGAGGAGGCGAGCTAAGTTATCGTTCTCATTGCCTCCTACTCCAGGCGACGCTGACCCTAACGCGACAAGTTGCTCGAGAAAGTCCCCAAGAACGCCCGAAAGAATTGGTATCGACGGCCCTGGACGCAAGGCAACACGCGACGCGCCCGCAATTAAACCCCGAACTGTCACTTGATGGGCATGCATGACGCCCGCGCGGTCGGCAGGCAGATAGTGTGCAGGGTGCCCCAAAGCGCCAACGCTAAACGACAATGCAGCGGAGGCAAAGACTGCGAGGTGGACACGAGCATTGTGATCCCTTCGGGGACCAACATCATCCGACGACAAGAGAAACCAAGGAAATGGGAGGTTTTCTGTTATGGTGAACGACAAATGGTCCGGCACTGTAGGGCAAACGATTGCTCCGTGCCGATCCACATGAATCTCGTATCGGTATGCCTCATCGCCGGCCGGATCGTCTGAGACCACTGTGCTCATTGAGTGCTCTGCCAATTCATTAGCCGAATTAAGGACCAACTTTTCAGGCGTGTCGAAACCGAAGCATCTCACGATCTCGTCGCTCAAAACGGCTCCAAGAGACCCGACCTCTACGAGAGCACGACGGACCATGCCAGAAACCTCAGGAGGGAGATCGGCATCGGGAGGAATTTTGCCTGATTGGATAGCTAAATCTATCCTCAGCCGCTCGGTCGCGGCCCATGCGTAGAAATTGTCAATGTCCGATGCAGACAGGTCCATATCGGCGATGGGGGTTACGAGAGGTAATCCTAAGGGATCTGGCATCCCAGGCAGGTTCCGTTTGCGCGCGACTCCTCGGTAAGCGCCGAAAAATTGGTGTAATGCATAGGTGAGGACAGCCAGATACGACTTACCCGTGTTGCTGGGGCCGACGAAAACCGTCAAAGGGCGCAGCTCGACGTTGGCCTCGGAGATCGGGCCGAAGTTAGAAACTTCAAGCCTGGTGGGTTTAATGTGCGATGCAGTAACCATGATGCGATTGCCCATGCTAATGGGCGGAGTCTGTGGGGATCATTCTAGCAGACCTCATCCGCCAAGCCTCCAACACTACCGTCCGTATCATCCTGCTTATCCTGTGCATCCATGCAAAACCCCACTCTGTGTCCTTGAGCGCACTCCCGGTTGACACCACCCCATTCCCAACGCAAAATGCCACCATCACACACAATCCTGCCCCATACTCATGCCGGAAGGTGACGAAATGGCAGAAATCCTGGGCCTTGGCCTTACGCACTACCCGCCCCTGATCGGGCCCGACGAAGACAAGAACATCCCCCTCAAGCGCACCCTCAACAGCAACAAGAATGTGCCCGAGGAGATGAAGAACCCCAGCAGTTGGCCGGAGCCCATGCGCATCGAGTACGGCGAGGATGAGGGCTACGCCTCGTCGCTGGAACACCGCGCTCGCCTGGTGGCTGGATTCCGCCGCATCCGCGAGGAACTGGACGCCTTCAACCCCGACTTCGTGGTGATCTGGGGCGACGACCAGTACGAGAACTTCCGCGAGGACATCATTCCGCCTTTCTGCGTCCTGGCCTATGACGAGTTCGAGTGCCAGCCCTTCGGCGTGGAGGGCCACGCCGGCCGCCGCAACGTCTGGAACGAGCCGGCGGGAACCACCTTCACCTACAAGGGCAACAAGCAGGCCGCGCGCGACCTGATCTCCGGCCTGATCGACCGGGGCGTGGACATGGCCTACGCCTACCAGCCTCTGCACCAGCCGGGCCTGGGCCACGCCGTCCTGAACACCCTGCTCTACCTGGACTACGACCGCAAGGGGTTCGAGTACCCCGTCGTGCCCATGCTGGTCAACTGCTACGGCAGCCGCGTCATCCGCAACCGGGGCGGAGCCATCGAGTACCTGCCCGATCCCGATCCGCCCGGGCCCTCGCCCAAACGCTGCATGCAGGTCGGCGCGGCCACGGCGGAAGCCCTCAAGGACTCGCCGTATCGGGTCGCGCTCATCGCGTCGTCGTCGTGGTCCCACGCCTTCCTGGTCGAGAAGAACCACTGGCTGTGGCCCGACGTCGAGTCCGACCGCGCCCGCTTCGAGGAGCTCAAGTCCGGCGACTACCAGGCCTGGAGCCGCATTTCCACCGACCAGGTCGAGGACGCCGGCCAGCAGGAAATGCTGAACTGGATGTGCCTCGCCGGCGCCATGGACACCCTTGACTACAAGCCGGAGATCCTGGACTACGTGGAGACCTACGTGTTCAACTCCAACAAGTGCCTGGCCATCTTCAAGTAATCCGCGAATCGAACACCCGTAGGGGCGGGTTTCAAACCCGCCCCTACATGAACAAGGAGAACCATCATGGCGGAAATCCTGGGACTGGGTCTGACCCACTCGCCGTCGTTCATCCGACCCGACGAGGACGGCGAATCGTCGTTGAAACGTACCCTGCGCACCAACGACAACGTGCCGGCCGAAATGAAGAACCCGTCCAACTGGCCGGAACCCATGCGCATCGAGTACGGCGAGGACGAGGGCTACGCCTCCGCTGTTCGCCTCCGCGAGCGGATGATCACCGGATTCCGCAAGCTGCGCAAGGAACTGGATGAGTTCAACCCCGACTTCGTGGTCATCTGGGGCGACGACCAGTACGAGAACTTCCGCGAGGACATCATCCCGCCCTTCTGCGTGCTGGCCTACGACGAGTTCGAGTGCAAGCCCTTCGGCGAGGAGGGACACGCGACGCGGCGCAACGTGTGGGACGAGCCGGCAGGAACCACCTTCAAGTACAGGGGACACAAGGACGGCGCGCGTTCACTGGTGTCCGGCATGATCGACCGCGGCGTGGATATGGCCTACGCCTACCAGCCGCTCCATGAGCCCGGCCTCGGCCACGCCATCCTGAACACCATCCTCTACCTGGACTACGACCGCAAGGGGTTCGACTACCCCGTGGTGCCCATGCTGGTCAACTGCTACGGCAGTCGGGTCATCCGCAACCGGGGCGGCAGCGTCGAGCACTCGCCGGATCCGGACCCGCCCGGTCCTTCGCCCAAGCGCTGCATGGAGATCGGCAAAGCCGCCGCGCAGGCCATCAAGGAATCGCCGTACCGCGTCGCCCTCATCGCGTCGTCCTCATGGTCCCACGCCTTCCTCACCGAGAAGCACCACTGGCTCTACCCCGACATCGAGTCCGACCGCGCCAGGTTCGCCGAGATGAAGGATGGCGACTACCAGGCCTGGGCGCGCATCTCCACGCCGCAGATCGAGGACGCCGGCCAGCAGGAACTGCTCAACTGGGCCTGCCTCGTCGGAGCCGTGGATGAACTCGGCTACAAGGCGGACATCGTGGACTGGTACGAAACGTACATCTTCAACTCCACCAAGTGCCTGGCCGTGTTCAAGTAACCGAACGGACCATACCCGCAAACTTCGTAGCAACTGTATTGGGTGTCAAGGTGAGGTTTGAGGAGTGTGCTGCCAGGGTTGGCGGTCCCGGGCGATGGCGTTGAGCATGGTAAGGAGTTTGCGCATACAGGCGGTGAG
>DAOUJD010000068.1:0-68108 GCA_034423115.1 Dehalococcoidia bacterium
CCGCGAGGACACGGAAGCCTAGGACGATATCTTTCTGCGCAAGCAAAAACAGTGTTGGCCGTGCAGAGTTCATCCGCCTCAGGCGGAACACGCAACCCGAACCACAACCTGACACCGAATTCCCAAATCCAACAACCAACCCCAAGGGAGGTAAACACCCAGCGAAACACCAACTGAAACCGACAGCGGCGCTGGCACGATAACTCGCCCGTTCGCCACTATCGCACGGACGCTGAGATGGCGTCCCCAAAACAAAATCGCCGTGCCCTCATCCCGGGCCCTCGTACCTAAATGGCCGGTCTCCCGTACTGACCTTTCAATACATGGGCGAGTGCGCACGACCCTGCACGCCAGCCCGCCACACGGCTCGCCATTCTCGGCCCAACCCCAGCCGGACCGCGCTCGTGGATTCATTTGGAGGCGGCCTATAGGCGCATGCCTGCAAATGAAAGGCCACGAGGGTGCAAACCAGGGCCATTCGGTTATTCGCATGGTGCAACGTGGTCCGCTCATGGTCCTGAACACCCGCTTTAGGCGGGAGCGTGTCGGACGGACCATGAGGGCGTCCTTCGGCCGGCCAAATGCGGAACCGCAAAGAGCGCACCAAGGGCCTACGGCAGCTCAGGACGATCGGACGGGCGGGTAGATAATCTAAAAGCCCTGGTTGAGTGATAGCCTCAAGCGCAAACCCGGTTCGTTGGGTCCGTGCGGCGTTGTCTTCGACACTACTTCGGGCGTATGAGGCGATGCCGGCTGTCCCAGTTGGCTGGCGTTCACAGAACCGATCCCGCTATGTGTCCTACCGGCCGATTGAGCCAACCGGACCACAGATAAACTATCCCGACCAGAACAATCAGCGCAATGATAACGCCGATAATCATGCAACCGTACCGCTCCATGAAGGCTTACGTAGGAATCACCGGCAAGCGGATCCGAGACGGGTATGCCCCGTCGTGGCGGATTGTCTGCAGTGCCGGCACGCATTCGGTGGTAGTCCATGGATCGTCGGAAGTGTTGAAGTTCCGGTCAAATCTCGGGAAGTTGCTGCTGCTGATTTCCAGGCGTATCCGATGTCCGACCTTGAATACGTTGCTGGTGGCCACCAGGTCTATGGTGTACTCCTCTACGGCTCCTGGGGTTATCGGGCGAGACTCATCCGTGCCTTGCCGGTAACGTGCCCGTATGATGCCATCGACCAGGCTCCGCGCCGCGCCGCACGGTTCCACGTCCACCAACTTGGCGGTGAAATCGGTGTCTGAGCCTGTCGTGGCCGCATACAGCGTAACCGTCAGCGGTCCGGTGACTTCGACATCCGATTCTAGTGGCGGCGTTGTGTAGCACAGCACGTCGCTGCGGGTTTCGACCGCCTGCTGGTCGTAGGCTCCCCCCGGCACGAAGGACGCCCCACAGCACAATGCCCCACCGTGCGTGGGAACCGGATCCCTCGGGTCATATACGAACACGTCCGGCGCTTCCGCTCCCGGAACCTCTGGCGACAATGATCCATCACCCGACGCCGTGTTCGCCTTGCCGCCGCTATGCAGGTAATAGTCCGTGTACTCCGTGCGGGCCAGCGGCCATTCCTGCTCGTCCCTCCACTCGTTGCTGCCCATCACGAATATGCGGACCGGCGATTCGTTCTCCGCCCCGTTTTGCTCGCCTTTGAGCCAGTGGTCGAACCACCGCAATTGGATACCGTCAGTGTCGATGGCAGGGCCGGCGGCGCCGAGCCCGAAGAAGAACTCCCCAGAGATTTCGCCGAAAGGCCCGTGGTGCCATGGCCCGACAATCAACTGTTGCCCGCCGCGCGCCGTGGCGTCCTCAGCCTGTTTCTGCATCCCCACGAAGTTGCGCAGTGTGCCCAGCAGAAATATGTCGTGCCATCCGCCGATGTGCAAAGCCGGCGTCGTTATGTGCGGGTAGTGGTCTTCGATGCGCCACCGGTTCCAGTAATCATCGCTGGAGGAGTGGCGAATCCAGTCATAAAAGTAACCTGCCAGCGGTTCTTTCAGGTGCGGAAGATCGACGATGGGCTGGTGCCGGAACGTGCAGTCAAGCTCGTTGAAAGCGGCGAGCAATTGCCCTCGGGTACCGTCGGGAATGTCATGCCTGCTGGAAATCGCGCCCATGTTGGCCATCGTCAACTGCCGCATCGTCCAGGACAATGCAAATCCCCAGGCCAACGCGCCCCCCTGGTAGGTCCATCCTTCGTAATAGTCGGAGGCGGTGATCCCCGGCGCGATGCATGTCAGATTAGGTGGGTTCGTGATCGCGCACAGCCATTGCGTTGCCCCGACGTAGGAACGGCCGAACATCCCCACCTTGCCGGTACTCCACGGCTGTTCAGCGCACCATTGCACGGTGTCGTACCCGTCGTTGGGTTCGTCCAGGAACGGGTAGAACTCTCCCTCGGACGTATAACGGCCCCGGGTGTCCTGGATCACCACTGCATATCCGTGAGATGCTGCGCGGATCACCTCCAGCGCTCCCGTTCGCCCTTGAGACTTGTCATAGGGAGTCCGTTGCAGAAGAACGGGCAACGGCTCATCCACATCGGGCCGGTAAACGTCTGCGTACAACGTGACCCCGTCGCGCATGGGGACTGCCAGGTCCAATTCGTTGCGAATGTTTGTGTGCGGCCCCATCAAATCAGGCATGGCGATACCTCCATAGCGTCAGTGGCATAATACTCCCGGTTACGACAGCAAGAACTCCAGCACTGCCTTCTGGGCGTGCAGCCGATTATGAGCCTGCTGGTACGCCACCGACTGCGGGTGTTCCAGCATCCCCGGTGGCACTTCTTCGCCGTAGTGCGCCGGCATATCGTGCATAAAGCAGGCTCCCGGCGCGGCCATTTCCATCAAAGCGTAATCTACCGTGTAGCCCTGGAAAGCTCGCAGCCGCTGCTCGGTTTCGGCCTCGTCGCCCATGCTGGTCCATACGTCGGTGTACACCACGTTGGCGTCCACCACGGCGTCTTCCGGCCTGACCAACGGATGCACGGTGGGTCTCGGGCCACTGTCGACGCGAACGCCCCGTTCACTGGCAGCGTCGAATACCGATTCTTCCAATTGGTAACCGTGCGGCGCGGCAATAGAGAAGTTCATGCCCACGGCTGGCGCTCCCAGGCACAGGCTGCGCGCCACGTTGTTCCCGTCGCCAATGTAGGCCACGTTGACGCCATCGGTCCGGCCATGAGTCTCGGCGATGGTGAGCAGGTCCGCCATAGTTTGGCAGGGATGTTCAACGTCGGAAAGAGCGTTGATCACCGGCACGGTGCCATACTCGGCCAGCCCGACCAGCGATTCATGGGAATTCACTCGCGCTATCACGGCATCCACGTAACCGCTCAGAACTCGCGCCACGTCGGACACCGGCTCTCGGCGTCCCAGTCCCACCTCTTCAGGCGACATGTACAGGCTGTAACCGCCCAATTCTGCGATCCCGATTTGGAAACTCACGCGAGTCCGCAGCGACGGCTTCTCGAAGAGCAGCGCGATTCTTTTCCCCGTCAGTGGTTGCGCCGCTCCAGGCAGCGCTTGTTTCAGTTCAACGGCTCGGTCTATCAACCGACGGGTCTCATCAGGTGAAATGTCGGTGATGGAAATAAAGTCGCGCTTGTCGGACATGGGTTAGTTCCTGCCGCTGCAAATTTATGGCACTGTGTGGTTGCACGTTCTCAAGGCCGGGTTAACGATATGGTGGGGACAGGCCAGTGTCAATCTAACGAATCGGGGCCGGTCGCAAGACCGGCCCCGTTCACGTTCAGAACGAACAGGATGCTTACAGGTTGAACTGCGGATCCAGGTAGGAATCGTCCTTGTCGTAGATCTGCAACCGAGAGCGCAGGGTGTCGCATACCACCAGGCGGTTGTTCACCCGGTCAAAGTCGGCGCCCATGGGCATCCGGAAGGTTCGCTGCTGCTGTTCCAGATCCGGAACGCGGCGGCGGGCCTTAACCATATCGGGGTTGGCGTCCAGGGACAGGTTGCCCCAGTCGGATACTTCAACCGCGTCGCCGTTCAGGTAAGCGATGGGCCGCGTGTCGGCGTCGTAGATGACGATCCGTTCGTTCATCCAGTCCACCACGTACACGTCGCCATCGTTGTCAATGGTGACGTCCAGGGGATGGTTCAACTCCCCGGAACCGCTGCCCTTGCTGCCGAAGGTAGCCAGGTGGGTCCCTCCGGAAGTGTACTTCTGTACCCGGTGGTTGCCCCAGTCGGCGACATAGATGTCTCCGGACGGATCGATGGCGATGCCGGACGGCATTTCCAGATCTTCGGGGCCGTTGCCCTTGGTGCCGAAGCCGCTCAGGAAGTCGCCGTCAGGGCTGAACTTTTGGACGCGGCTGGTTTTGGCCGAGACCACCCAGAGGTTGCCGTCGGCATCAAATACCATGCCAGCGGCGCCGCTCAGCTGTCCCTCGCCTTCGCCGGCCTCTCCCCACTGTCCCAGCAGGTTGCCGTCGGCGTCGAAGGAGGAAATCTGGTTCTTCCACTCGTCGGACGCGTAGATGTTGCCTGCGGCGTCAGCGGTGATGCCCGTGAGCCACATGAACAGGCTGCCGGACCCGGCCTGGTAGGCAATGCCTTCCCGGCCAAATTCGCCGATGTACTCCTGGTCAACGGTGCACTTGGTAATTCGGGCGCTGGGGTTTTGCTCTCCGGAACGATTGGCTACGTAGAGCGTGCCGTCGGGAAGGGCGGCTACGCCAACCGGCTGGCTGAATCCCATGCCCACCTGAGCGTTCCGGCCGATATTGTGGCTATAGAGCCACGCGCGGCCACTCGCTACGGTATTCAGAGGCATAGTTGGTCCTCCAATTGGGTTTTGTCGGTAGTGGCGGCGCAACCTTTCGACTGCGCCGCCGCATTTTCTGTGCTGTCCCGCTTACTTCTGGATGAAGTCGTGCTTCGGGAAGGTGCCGTTGACGATGGGGTTGGCGTCCATGCCCAGCCAGTCTTCGACGATGCTGGAGTAGGCGCCGCGGAAGTCATAGTTCGGGACCAGGTCGCCCTGTTCCAGATCCTCGGCCTTCCGGGAAGGATAGTCGCCATAGAGGCCGCCCTTGACGGGGTCGCCGATGACGAATGCAGCGCCGGCTGCGCCGTGGTCGGTGCCGGAGCCGTTGTCGCGGACGCGGCGGCCGAACTCGGAGAACAGGTACATTACGATGTTCTCGCCGGTGTTGTGCTCCTTCATGTCCTGGAAGAAAGCGCTGATACTCTCGGAAACTTCCTTCCACAATACCGGGTGGGCCGCGGCCTCACCGGCGTGGGTGTCGAAGCTGCCGTGCTGGGTGTAGAAGATCTTGGTGCCGAGGTCGGCCATGTACACCTGGGCGATGTCACGCAGGTGCATGGCGATCGGGCTGTTGGGATACTCCACGTTGCTGGAGTACTGCTCCGGCGCGACCTTGACGATGTCTGCGCCGACCATGGCGTCGGTGCCGGTGGAGCGCAGGTAGTCGTTGACGAAGCTGCCGCCCACGGTGGGGGAGTACATCTTTGAGAACAGGTCCAACGCCCTGGACCGCTGGTCTACGTCGGCGATGCCGGTCAGCAGGCCATAGGTGCTCAGGTCGGCGATGGCAGCGACGGGGACTCCGGGGACGGCCAGTGCGCGGGGCAGGCCATGGCCGAAGTTGATGGCCGTCAGCACGTTTTCTTTGTTCGGGTCCATCTCGCGAGCGACGCGGCCGGCCCATCCCTCAGTGCCAACCTTGTCCGGCTCACAGGTGTGCCAGATGTCCATGCTGCGGAAGTGCGAGCGGGGGCTGTCGGCGTAGCCGATGCCGTGGATCACCGCGACCTTGCCTTCGTCGTACAGCTCCTTGATCGGGCCCATGGTGGGCATAAAGCCGAGCTCGTCATTGATGGGGATGATGTCTTCCCGTTCATAGCGGATAGACGGGCGGTTGTCGTAATACAACGAGTCGTTGTAGGGGATCACCGTGTTGAAGTAGTCGTTGCCGCCGGTGAGCTGCAGGACCACGATGACCGGATCTTTCTTTGTGGAGGTCATTGCGTAAGCTCCTTTGTAATTTCGTTGAGTTAGTCGGTTCGGTGTTGCCGCCGGGCCGATTTCGACCCGGCAGAGTTCCGATTAGCCGAACTGGTACTCGGTGGTGGCGCTGATGAGAGCCATGGTCTCGCCGATGCGAGTCGCCGTGGCTGTCCGGTCGCCCCAGTTGACATCGCCACCGGCGCGGACGTGCTCGGCCAACTGGCCGCGTGTCTCTTCACTGAGCTCGACAAAGCCCATGTATTCAGTGCAGGCGTCCAGCAGGTGATCCGGTGTGGTGACGCCTTCGGCGTACATGTTGTCGATGATGTCTCGCATGCCGGGCAGGTCGGAGTTGGAGACGCGGTCGGCCACGAAGTTGATGCGGGCCAACAGCGCGCCGGAGTTGATCCACTCGAGACCGGTGTGCCAGCCTTCGACCGACGGCGGGTCCAGGATGGACTGGCCCATGTAGGTGGGCTCCTTGCCGATGTTCAGAACGCCGGGGTCCGGGTTCTCGAACAGGCCAACCATGCGCAGCGTTCCGGCGACCACTTCCGCCGGGCTCTTGATCTTCTGGTAGCGGGCGTCCTTGAACCACTGTGAAAGGAACATGTGGCGCAGCACGGCCTTCATGTCGAAGCCAGACTGCTCGAACACATCCATCATCTCTTCCAGCGCGTCCTCGTCGCGTGCCGGCTCGATGGTCCATGCAGGAACCTGCGGCTCGTCGGCGACGAAGAAGTTGTAGAGGTGACGGCAGATGAAGCGGGAGGTTGCCGGCTCTTCGAGGATGATATCTATGATGTCTTCCCCGTCGAAGTTGCCGGTGCGACCCAGGAACGTCTTCTCGCCGAAGTCGTGGTCCTCTTCGTGGTAGGCGAACTTCCAGGGATAGCGGCCGTAGGGAGCCCGGGGCAGCTTGGCCTGGATGGTCCAACCGGTGAAGGCTCGCGAACACTCGCGAACGTCAACCTCGGTGTAGTTGGAAACGCCCATGGAGAAGAGTTCCAGAAGCTCGCGGCCCCAGTTCTCGTTCACGGCATCCCGATGGTTTTCGTTATTGTCCAGCCAGAAGATCATGGCCGGGTTCTTGGACAGCTCGATGAGAATGTCCCGGTAGTTGCCCATCCCGTGCTCGCGGAGCATGTCGATTTGCTCGAGCAACTGGTCGCAGTTGTCGACCTTGGAGTTGCCGGTCGCAAATACATGATGCCAGAACAGGGTCATCTTCTCTTCGAGCGGCCGGTCGCTGGATACCATGTTGTACATCCAGTTAGCCTGGCCGGAGAAGGGGACGCCGCCGGGGAGCAGGAAGCTGGGGTGATACCTCAGCAACAGTGCCATCTTGCCGCCAACATTCTCAGCGGGCGGATTCAACAGCTCTTCCACGGTGGCTTCGTAACCCTGAGCAACGCAACGTTCCAACTCTGCGCGGTTGGCGCCAAAACCGGCGCGCCGCATCAGGTGGGCCATCAATGCCAGGTCATCTTTATGTGACATTCTGTGCCTCCTTCCTGTGTTTTTCCTACCAAAGTCGCAGCCAAGCGAACACTACCTCGCGCGACTCACGATTGCTCGGTAGTTTATTTTACGCACTACAGCGTGTCAACCGAAAACTACCATATCGATCAAATTTGATAACGATTATAAAGTGGTAACAGACAATAAACTGTGCTCAGGCCCGCAAGGAATCCACGGCCCCGGCGTTTGCTGTCTAATTCGATCCGGTTTGTACCGGGTCGCAGTCTGGCAGGTGGTCGAAAGTGTCGAGATCGTTCTCGGAAATGTCTTTCAATCCCGACGGTATGCACCCGCTCAACTCGTTCCGCTCGACGTACAGCAGGGTCAGATTGCTCAGGTTGGTCAACGCCTCCGGTATCTGGCCGGTCAGCATGTTGTTGTCCAAATGCAGTTGCTCGAGTTTTGACAGTTGCCCAAGTTCAGAGGGTATCTGGCCCGTCAACTGGTTGTTGTCCAGGTGCAGTTGTTCCAGATTCTCCAGGCTGCCCAGTTCGGAAGGTATGTCGTCGCTCAACTCGTTGCGGTTGAAGTCCAAGACTTTCAACTCCAGCAATGCTCCCAGTTCAGCTGGGATTGAACCCGTCAACTCATTTTCACGAAGGCGGAGTTCTTCCAGATTCTCCAAGTCTCCCAAATCGGCGGGAATCGCTCCCTCCAGCCGATTGCTGCTCAACTGCAAACGCTCCAACTTGGCTAACTTGCCCAATTCGGAAGGAATCGCTCCCTCCAGCCGGTTAGTGGAAAGGTACAAGCTCTCCAGATTCTCCAGGTCGCCCAGCGCAGCCGGTATCTCGCCGGTCAGCCGGTTGTTGCGGAGGGTCGCTACCTTCAGGTTCTCCAGTTTGCCCAACTCCGTGGGTATCACGCCGGTGAGTCGGTTATTGCGGAGGAACAACCTGCTCAGTTCCTTGAGATCGCCCAACTCGGCCGGTATGTCCCCGGTCAACTGATTTTCATGGAGATACAGCCCCCTCAGATTGGTTAATTTACCCAATTGGGGCGGTATCTCCCCGGTCAGTTCGCTGCTGTACAGGCCTAGCCAGTAGAGTCTGGACAGATCACCCAACTCGGCCGGTATATTCCCGGTAAAATCATTATCGCCGAGCCACAGAGCGCCAAGGTTGGCGAGACCGCCCAACTCGGGTGGTAACTTGCCGGTCAGCTTGTTGCCGTCCAGGTCAAGAGACCTGAGGTTAGTAAGGCCGATTATTTCGGCCGGTATCTTGCCCTCCAGTTCGTTGTTCCACAACTCCAGATCGGTCAGGTTGCTGAGGTTGCCCAACTCGGGGGGAATCGGTCCACTGAAATGGTTGTGGTCGAACGACAACACGGTCAAATTGGTGAGATTGCCAATTTCCGCAGGTATCTCCCCGCCAATCCTGTTGCCATCGAGGTCCAGGGTCTCCAGGCTGGCAAGGTTGCCCAACTCGGGCGGCAACTCACCGCTCAAGTTGTTGTTGTCCAGGTAAATGACCAGCACGCAACCGCTACTGTCCGTGGATACACCGAACCATTGGCCGATAGGGGCATCTGAGAGCCAGTTCAGGTTGTTCTGCCATCTGTCGCCGCCGGTGGAATCGTACAAAGCCACCAAAGCGTCCCGGTCCTCGGCGCAACTGTCCAGCATCAATGCATTAGACCACGGCGACCAGGCCGGTCCGCCAAACCTTCCGGTGCTTCCCGCGACGGCGAACCAGTACGTCGCGCCTGGTTTCAGGTCCGTGATAGATTGGGAAGTCTGTCCCGTGTTGCGTACGCTCTTGTAAGTCAGGAAGTCTCGCCACTCCTCACCCGCTTCGTAGGCCGCGTGGAATTCCTCCTGAGAAATCCACGCGAACATGTAAAACCTGGCGTCTGGAACGCCCTCCCATGTAATTACAGCGTCTCCGGCATTGGGCCCAGCTTCTGCCTGGGGTTTGCCGGGCGCGGGAAGGTTTCCCTGGGCTGAGACCGGGACCGTGCTGCCGACTCCAATAACCATCAGAATGACGATAAAAATTGATGCAATGACTGTTCGAAACTTCAAAATTGGAACCGATCCTTTGAATTTATGAGTCCTGCTGGGAAATGTCCCCGGCGAGCGCGACGAGGTTTACTTCGGCACCGCCCACGTCGGCGGTGGCGCGTAGGTGACCGATGCGTCGTTGTCGGCGGGAATTCGGGCTATCAGCCTGCCATTCTGCACTAATACATCGTGATAAAAAAGTTGAGCTCGGGGGCCATTCACGCATACCCCCTGGCTTTCCTCAAAGCGCCAACCGTGGTCCGGACACAGGAAGCTCTTGTCCCACTTGACCACCCGGCCAAAGGCATGGGGGCACACCATGGACATCAGGCGGTATTGCCCGTCTCTGCCCTTGGCCAGCCAGTGCTCCTCGCCGTTGTCCAGTCGAACCCGCGCCGGGAACTCGCGAAAGTCCGCCACCGCGCCGATGTCCACGCTGCGGGCCGGGGCCATCTTGTTGCCGCCGATATCGGCGGGGTCGGTGTACATGCGTCGCCGGCGGTGGTAAATATTTTCGCTCATGGTGCTTCTCCTGGTCGCGTTATGCGTCAGTAAGCCCGTCGGTGGGCAACCCGTCGATAGCTTCTTCTATTGTGATGACCGGGAAAATGACGGCGCGGTTCCAGGCAGCGAGGCCCATGTCGATCACCGCGTTATCTACGGCGTGGGCGTCGGGGCCATCCAGGATCAGCCACGTTTGATGCGACGATTTGCCTACCCACCCGCCGCGAAACTGGCAGCCCCGGTTCGCCAGCGTTTCGGTCAAGTCGGCGGACATGCGCAACACGCGATCCCTTATCCGCATGTCCACGCCTGGAGAGTGCTCCGGCGCGTGTCTCAGCGACACCATGTATAAAGCCATCGGACAGCACCTCCCAAAGCGATGTTATCGTACTGTAGTAGGTTGGTCGGCCGACGCCGGCCTGAAAATTCCCGGCCGGGTCAACCCGTCGAAAACCTGTGGACGCATGGCCTCGGCCAACCCTTCCAGTACGTCGATGACCCGAGGGCCATGCCGGCTCGGAATCTGGCCGTCAAATAGAAACACCCGTCCATCTTTCACGGCGTCCAGCTCATTCCACGCGGGCAGGTTCGACAAGCGCGTCGTCTCCGCAATCGTTCGATCCATGTTGAACGCGCAGGGCATCACCATCACGTAGTCGGGCTGGTATTCCAGCACTTCGTCCCAACCGACTTCCCGCGATTTGCCCCACTTTTCGGCCAGTCCTTCCTCACCGCCGGCCAACTCGACCAGTTCCGGAGTCCACTGTCCCGTGTTGCGCAGCGGTTCCAGCCAGTCGATGCAGAACACTTTGGGACGGCTACCGTCCACCACCCGGCCGCCCACGTATTCGGCTCGCGCCCGCAGTTCCGCCAGCAAGACCCCGGCGGCCTCGGGAACCCCCGCCGCGTCGCCAATCCGATGTATGTTCCCGAAAATGTCGTCCAGCCCGGCCGGCCGGATACTCAGAATATCGGGCGAATAATCCAGGGTCTTCGCCGCCGTCTCGAACACGGAACCCGCGCCCACGGCGCATACCTCGCACAGTTCCTGGGTCAATATGATGTCGGGCTGCAACTGGTGGAGCAAATCGCCGTCGATAATGTACAGGGGATTTCCAGCCGTTCGCGCCTGCTGGATGATGGCGTCAATCTCTGCGCTGGACAGGTGCGATTTGCTGCGTATGCTCCGGCTCACCACCGGCAATCCTCGAGCCTCCGCAGGGTAGTCGCACATATGGGAAACGCCGACCAGGGAATCGCCAAGTCCCAGGGCGAAAACGATCTCGGTTGCGCTGGGCAGCAACGACACGATACGCATGCCCGGCATTGTAGGCCGATTCGTTTCCGATGGCAAACCTCAAAGTTCAGCACGGACATACCGGATGTACGGGATGAATAATTGAGAGCGATATGCCAATGGTATGATACGAGCAACTATGACCGCCCGCATCCTGAACGGAAACGAACTGGCTGCCGAACTCCGCACAGAGGTGGCCGAGGGCGTCTTCCTGCTGGTCTCAACGTCCGGTGTAACGCCCGGTCTCGCCGCGATATTGGTCGGCGACGATCCTGCTTCCGCCGTTTATGTGCGCAACAAGGCGCGCGCTTGCGCCTACGCCGGCATATTCTCCGAGACTTTCAACGTGGCCGCCGCGTCCACACAGGATGATCTGCGCGTGTTGATCGACCGCCTAAATGCAGACCCCCGGTTCCACGGGATCCTGTTGCAGTTGCCGTTACCCAGTCATTTGAATGAGGCTGAGGCAATCGAGCGTATTGACCCAACCAAGGATGTGGACGGTCTGCACCCCATCAGCCAAGGCCGGATGCTCCAGGGAGAACCCACCTTCCTGCCCTGCACGCCGGCCGGCGTCCAGCAGGTCCTGCTCCGTTCCGGCTATGACCCAGCGGGGCAGCACGTGGTTATCGTCGGCCGCAGCAACATAGTCGGCAAGCCCCTGGCGGCCTTGCTGATGCAACGCAACTCCGGCGGCAACGCCACGGTGACCGTCTGCCACACCAGGACCCGGGACCTGCCCGATGTCACCCGTCAAGCCGACATCCTGGTAGCGGCCATGGGCGTCCCGGGAGCCATCGGCGCCGAAATGGTGCTCCCCGGGGCCGTGGTAATCGATGTGGGAATAAACCGGGTCGATGACCCGTCCCGACGTCGCGGCTACCGCCTGGTGGGAGATGTCGACTTCGATCCGGTCGCCGCCAAGGCCGAAGCGATCACGCCTGTGCCCGGCGGTATCGGCCCCATGACCGTCGCTATGCTCATCAGCAACACCTTGCACGCCGCACGGGTCAGTGCGGGATATGCGTAACCGAATACCGCCGCTTTCCTATGACGCTCCGCACCAGTGATTTCGACTATCACTTGCCTCCGGAGCTGATCGCGCAGACCCCTGCAGAGCCCAGGGACTCGTCGCGGCTGTTAGTGTTGCACCGGAATCGCAACGATGATTGGATCGAACACCGTGGATTTTGCGATCTGACCGATTACCTACGGTCCAGCGACCTGATGGTGTTCAACCGCAGTCGGGTAATTCCAGCACGTTTCCACGGTCTGGAGTCCCGTTCCGGCGCCCGCGTTGAGGTTCTCTTGGTCCGGAGGCTAAAGCCGGGAATCTGGCAGGCCTTGGGGCGACCAGGTCGTCGGCTCCGCGTGGGCGCAGAATTGACGGTGGGACCATCATCGGGCGAAGATTCCGCTGATTCAGTGCATATCGATATACTGGCGACCCACGAGAACGGGTTGCGCACCGTACGCGTTTCCGATGAGTCGCGTTTGGATTCCCTCGGCGAACTGCCGCTGCCACCTTATATTAAGGAAACGCCAGATGACGCCGAGCGTTACCAGACCGTGTATGCCGACACCGCCGGCAGCGTCGCGGCGCCCACCGCCGGCCTCCACTTCACCGAACGGATGCTGTCTGACATCCGCGATCTGGGTGTCGCCACGGCGTGGGTGACGCTGCACGTCGGTCTCGACACCTTCCGTCCCGTGCACGGTGAGGACATCGCGGGTCACAAAATCCACACCGAGTGGTTCGAACTGCCCCAGGATACCGCCGACGCCATTAACCGTACGCGCCGTGAGGGCGGCCGCATAATCGCCGTGGGCACCACCACCGTGCGCACGCTGGAACACGTTGCTAGCAATGCTGCCGATCAAATCGGAGCAGCCACCGGCGACGCCGACCTGTTCATCCTGCCGGGCCACCAGTTCCGCCTTGTGGATGCAATGCTCACCAACTTCCACCTGCCCCGATCCACCCTGCTGATGCTGGTATCCGCCTTCGCCGGCCGCCAACGCATCTTGGCCGCCTACCAGGAGGCGATCAACCAGCGCTACCGCTTCTACTCCTTCGGCGACGCGATGCTGATTCTTTAACTACTGCTGGCGCGGCCCGAAGTGGAAAATGTCATCCACCGGACAGGTAAACCCCGGCAGCACCGGGTCACCCACCACCGTATCGCCCACGCCATAGCGCACTACCGAACCGTCCTCATGGTGGGCATACACCTCCCTCGTCTCGGGATACGCCACCAGCACCAGCCGCACGCCGGCATCCAGCCACATCTGCGTCTTGGCATCAATCTCCGGTTGCCGGTCGTTGGGGGAGACTACTTCCAGAACCAGGTCCGGAATAACATCTGCAAAGCCCTGCGGTGGCGGCGGTTCTGCCATGCGTTCGTAAGAGATGAACCCATAGTCAGGTGCCCGTACCGTGTCGGGGTCGCGTTCGATGTTGACGCCGGTTTCAGCGGCGAAGTCGTGACCCAGGTCCCGGTCCTCAACAAAATTGCCCATCCACCGGCCAAAGCGCACGGCAATCCGACCGTGCTCTAGGCCTGCTGGCGCCATTTCAATCATCTCTCCACGGATGAGTTCGTGCCGCTTGCCGTCATCAGGCATCGCCAGCAAGTCTTCAGACGTAAACAGTTTCTTTGCGGTGGTCATTGCCCAACCTCCCGGTGAGGCAGCCCGATTACCTGGATACGCCGCATTGTAGCACGGGCCGATTTGCCGTCTGTGGATGCCTGCTATACTCAACCCGCTCCGCCGCGATTCGGGCAGGATATACAGCGAAATAGGAGCAACAAAATGGCTACGTCAGCAGGCACTGACAACACGCGCCCCGCTTGGTTCGTCGGAGCGTCTTATGGCGGTACGGATGACCAGACCGAGCGGTTCATCCGGGAGGGAATTTGGGAAAACGGCTATACAGATGGCAGGTACTTTGACTTGGTGAACGACATCCAGCCCGGTGACCGTATCGCCATAAAATCCACCTATGTGCGGAGTAATCCGAACCAACTGACGTTTGATAATCGAGGCAAATCCGTTTCTACGATGCGCATCAAGGCTATCGGCATTGTCAAGGAGAACATTGGCGATGGTCGTCACTTGCGAGTCGACTGGCAGCCTGTTGACGAACTAAAGGAATGGTATTTTTATACCAATAGGGGAACGGTTTGGCGCGTTTTGCCAGTAGCCGGTACATGGCAAGAATGGCATAACATAGGTCTAATCAACTTTGCCTTTCACGGCCAACTGCAAGATGTCGCGGGCTACTTGGCAATCCCTTACTGGGGCGAACAGTACGGTTATATTGAGGAACAATACGAAGAGCTAGAGATTGAGGGATTGGAGCCAGTTTCGTTGACAGATACTCAGTCGCATTACGATATCAACAACATCCTCTCCGACGGCTGCTTCCTTGACCAATCCACTCTCGAATCAATGCTCCACCGGCTCCGCACCAAGCAGAACATCATCCTCCAAGGCCCGCCCGGTGCCGGCAAGACCTGGCTATCCAGGCGACTCGCCTACGCCCTCATCGGCCATAAAGACGACACAAAAGTAAGGCAGGTCCAATTCCACCCCAATCTGTCCTACGAGGATTTCGTGCGCGGCTGGCGACCCGACGGTCAAAGCGGACTTGTTCTCGCTGATGGCCCGTTCCTGAAACTTGCCGAAGACGCGCGTGAGGACTCCGATGGCAAGTACGTCATAGTCATTGAGGAAATCAACCGTGGTAATCCCGCCTCGATCTTCGGGGAACTGCTGACTCTGTTGGAAGCCGACAAGCGCAACGAACACAGCGCGCTGCAATTGGCCTACTCCAAAGACGGAGAACCACCGTTGCACATCCCGCCCAACGTGTACGTTATCGGCACCATGAACCTCGCCGACCGCTCGCTGGCCTTGGTGGACTTCGCCCTGCGCCGCCGCTTCGCCTTCTTCGACCTGGAACCGCAACTCAACGACGCCTGGCGGGAATGGGTGCAGAAAGGATGCGGCATCCCCGACAACTTTCTGGCCGACATCGCGGCGCGGATTAGCGCACTGAACGACCAAATCGCCACCGACCGCAACCTCGGCAAACAGTTCCGAATCGGCCACAGCCACGTAACGCCGCCGCCCGATACTCCGATTAACGACCCTCAGCAATGGTTCGCGGAAATTGTCGAAACCGAAATCACCCCACTGCTGCGCGAATACTGGTTTGACGATCCGAGCCGCGCGGAAGAAGAATCTCGAAAACTCCTGAGCGGCTTGTGACCCTGCAATCTGACACGCCGGTAACCGGCTTCATCGGCAGAATGCCGGTACGCAACATCTGGCTGCTGTTGCTGTATGCTTCTCAACTCTACCGCGAACTACCGGCGTCCCGCCGTGTCGAGTTGGAAGAAGCGCCGGATGACATACCGGATCTGGTGGCTGAAATCCTCGCCAACGCCGTCGAACGCCGGCTCAGGCGCAATCTCACCGCCGGCTACCAACGACGGCAGGCCGACCTCAACCGGGTACACGGGCGCATCAACCTGCTCCGCACCGAACGCCGCCAACTGCTCCAGCGCGCCCGCGTCGCCTGTGTTTTCGACGAACTGACCACTGACACGCCCCGCAATCGCTACGTCAGGGCGACGTTGACCCACGTCGCCGGCGTGGTCACAGAACCCCACCTGCAACATCGCTGCCGCGACTTGGCCCTCCGCATGGAAATGGCCGGCGCAACCGGCTATATGGATTCCAACCAGGCGCGAAAAACCGCGCCGCTCCATAACGCCGGCTGGGTGGACTCCCACGAGCGGCAGATGCTCGCGGCGGCCCAATTGGCTTTGAATCTCCACATCCCGACCGAGCAAGCTGGCCGCAGCCTGCTGCCCCTCGCAGACCGGAGGGAACGCCGGGGGTGGGAATTGTACGAAGACGCCGTAGCCGGCTTCTACAAAGTGGTACTCACGGAATGGGGATGGCGAGTTCGAGCGCAAAGCGGAATTACTTGGCCGATAGAAAACCCGACTCCCGGCCTGCCAGTGATGATGCCGGGGATGACGCGCGACATGGTTATGGAACATAGGAACCGTCGCATCATCATCGACACCAAGTTCACGTCAATAGTTACAGCGGGCCAGTACGGAAACGAAACGTTCAAGAGCGGCAACATCTACCAACTGTACGCCTACTTGCGCTCCCAGGAAACCGCCGCCGATCCGTTCTCGCCCCATTCCACCGGCGTCCTGCTCTACCCGTCCCTCGGCGTAGACTACGACGAAGCGACCACCATCCAGGGCCACCGGATCCGTTTCTGCACCGTTGACCTCGCCGCCGACAGCAAAACGATCCGCGAGCAACTACTGCGGATCGTTCCAGGCGCCCTACCGGACGCGACTAGCTGAACCTAGGTCTGGAGTCGTCGCCACTGCTCCCGTCGTCCGCTGTGTCGTCGCGCAGGCTGCGGCGACGCGAGCGCGGGCTTCGCTCGGGAGCCTCTTCGTCCGACGTATCCGGAGTAGGTTCCGGTTGCGCTTCAGGGGCTGTGCCGTTGGTGTCCGTGGCCGTGGATTCCACCACGTCCGATGCCGGTCCGCCTTCGCCCTCTTCATCCGGCTGTGGAGCGTATTGCGGGTTGGCCCGCCAGAAGTCGTGGACTGCGCCGTCCAGGTAACGGTGCATCTCCTCCGGTTCGCGTACCTGGAGCGGTATACGCCGTCGGTTGTTGGTGTAAACCCGCAACGGATCACCCATGAACCCACGGTCCAGCACAACCTCTCGTATGTCGCTGAAATGGATCATCCGGCGTCTCGGCATCCCGAACATGATGATGAGTGCATCAGAATAGACGCGGTACTGGCGCGGCGAGGTAAGCCACGAGTAGGCTCCGACGCCGAGACCAACGATCACCAACAGCCACGCACTGCCTCGGTTGGTCGATTCGTTGGCGGGACTAGTTCCTTCCGGCTGAGCGCCCTCGGAGGTCGCCGCGCTTTCGTTGCTACCGCGGGGACTGCATGCTGCCGCCAGCGGGTCAAACCCCGCGGCTTGCAGTAGGCCCAGCACTATCACCACCAGCGCCAGGATCAGGGTCAGGTTGAAACGTACTCTACTGGGAGCCCAATAAATCAGCGTCGTTTCGGGCTGCTGCATTTCGATATTGCACCTGTCGTGTTTTTGGGTGGTCCACGCGTTCAGGGTCCAAGTCCCGGAACGCCGGCCGATATGTTACCACACCGGTGTTCAGAGACCGGCGATTGCTTGACCGTCGCCGGTTGTGATGCCAGAATTGACGCGCTACAAAGCAGTCTATCCACGCAGCGCACAGGAGGCGACGGTCATGCTGATTTGCAAGTTTCGCACGGGAGACCGGATTGCTCACGGAATAGTTGACGGCGATACGGTACTCGAGGTCCAGGGCGGCCTGTTTGACGGTCTGAAAGAGTCGGGCAGCAAATATGCGCTCAGCTCGGTCAAACTGCTGGCGCCGGTGATTCCGCCGACTTTCTATGCTGCGGGAATCAACTTCCCCGAACATGTCACCTGGGCGGCTCACATGCGCGGCGAGGAACCCAACCTGCCCAAGAAGGCGGACGTCGGATACCGTGCGGTCAACGCCCTGACCGGCCAGGGGGATCCGATCATGGTCCCGGCCGACGCCACCGAGGAGCTCCAGTACGAAGGCGAAGTTGTTGTCGTCATCGGCAAGGAATGTCGCAACGTCAGCCAAGACGAAGCCTTGGATTATGTGTTTGGCTACACCATTGGCAACGACGTCAGCGAACGGTATTGGCAGCGCAATGACCGCACCATGTGGCGGGCCAAGAACACCGACACCTTCAAGCCCATGGGCCCGTGGATCGCAACCGATATTGACCCCGACTCGCTCCACGTCACCATCCAGGTCAACGAACGCGTGGTGGGCGAATACGACCTCAAGACGGCCATATTCGGCGTGCGGGAATACATCAGCGACATGAGCAAGTACCTGACGCTGGTTCCCGGCGACATCCTTTGGATGGGCACCGACGGCGCGACCGAAAACATGAAAGATGGCGACGTGTGCGACATCACCGTCACCGACATCGGCACCCTGAGCAATCCGGTGGTGTGGGGCAAGTAGAGGCGTCCCTGCGCTAACCCACCCTTCCAACAGAACCATGGCAAGCTCCGGCGACCTGTTGAGTTGCCCGCGTTGCGGCGCTCAGTACGCGCCGGAGCATCGCTTTTGCGGGTCGTGTGGCGCGGAGGTCGGTCCCGCTGATCCTGTTCAGCCCGTCCGACCCGCACCGTCCCCGCCCGGACCCGAGCCGGTTACACGGCGTTCGGAGGACCTGGACCGACTGGCCGGCGCACCATACGACCCATCGGCCGATGTGGGCGCCGCCCGCGCCAGAGATCTGGACAACGCTGTCCCGTACTTCATACCGACCAACCGGGTCGTTCTTCTAACGGTGCTCAGTTCGGGGCTTTACGTTTTCTATTGGATGTACGTCACCTGGCGACAGTACCGCGACTACACCGGTGAGGTCGCCTATCCCTTCTTCCATGCGCTGTGTCTGGCGGTCCCGATCTATAATCTTTTCCGGCTGCACGCTCACATGCGCGTGTATCAGGAAATGATGGACGTACGTGGGGTGCCCAGCACGCTGAGCCCGATGCGGGCTGTCTTGATCTATCTCGGGGTGGTGTTGCTTGGATTAGTGTCATTTATGCTGCCCGCCGAAGGTGCGTTGACTCCATCCCAGCAGGGCGCTTTCGTGGTGATCAACATCGGCCAGACCGTGTTGTTGGCGTGGATGATGTGGCATGCGCAGACGAACTTCAATCGCCTGTGGCAGCATTATCTGGGAGCCCGATTGGGCTCGACACCGCTGGCTCCGGCGGAGGTGGCTATCACCATCTTGGGTTGTGTTTTCGGATGGGGGATGTTGGCGGTAATACTCATCGACCCAACCTTGCTGCCAGCGGACACCCCAGTAGGTTCGTGAACCAACACTTTAATTTTCGTATATTTTATTTTTCTTGTGATGTTTCGTCTCGGCTGGGAGCGTCTCGCCCCTGACCGAGTCAATTTTCAATTGCAAGCGGAACCCGCAGAACCCAAGCGGGTCGGGTTCAATAACGAAACAAGGTTGAATTTGAAATGGTTTGGGTGATCGTCGTCTTCGGCGTGTATTTCGTCATGCTGATCGCGATAGCGATTGCGGGCATGCGCCGTATGCGAAACATGTCCGAGTACGTGTTGGGAGGCCGCCGGCTCAGCAGCGTCACCGCCGCCCTCAGCGCAGGTTCTTCGACCACCAGTGCCTGGACCATGTTGGCCCTGCCGGCGTTGGCGTTCACCAATGGCGCTGTCGAAATCTGGGTCCCCGTCGCCATAGTCGCCGGCGTGTGGCTGAGTTGGACGTTCATCGCCGGAAGATTGCGCCGCTACACCATCGCCGCCGGCGATGTCCTCACCATCCCCGAATTCCTGGAGGTCAGGTTCGCTGACCCCACGGGCATACTGAGAACTTCCGCGGCCCTGATCACCATCCTGTTCGTGGTTTTCTACGTCAGTTCTGGGTTAGTAGGAGGCGCCAAGCTGCTGGAAACGATTTTTGGCTTGGATTACGTCCCAGGCGTGATATTGACCGTGATTGCCATCGCGTCCTACACCCTGATCGGCGGCTTCATGGCCGTGTCCCGCACTGACGTCACTCAGGCAATGATGATGCTGATCAGCTTACTGATCATGGTGGTGTTCCTGACGATTTGGACCGAAAATCCATTGCTCCACATCGGACAATATTCTTCCAATTGGCTCAATCCTTTCAATACCTCCGACGGTTCACCAGTCAAGATGGCCGCTATCTTATCCATGGCCGGCTGGGCCGTGGGCGGTCTGGGGGCCCAACGGATCCTGCAGCGGTTCATGGCTTTGCAGCGGGACGATCAGGTTGCCAAAAGTCGACGCATGTCCGTCGCGTGGATCTCGTGTGTTTTCTTGCTGGCGGTTTTGTTGGGCGTGGTGGCCCGGCCTGCTCTTGCGGACATCGGTCTGTTGGGTCAGGCGGCGGACCCCGAACGGGTCTACTTGGTGATGACCGAGGTGTTCTTCCACCCGGTGGTCACCGGCGTGTTGCTGACCGCAGTGATCGCGGCGGTGATGAGCACTGCGGACTCTCAGCTTCTGCTGGCGTCCGCGGTCGCTGCGGACGACCTGCCCATTATCAAAGACGTCACCTATCGGGTGTCGGGCAACGCGCGCGTATGGTTGGGCCGCTCGCTGCTGATCCTGATCGGGGTCGTGTCGGCGCTGGTGTCCATCTACTATCCCGGCTCCATCTCCAACCTGGTCAGCTACGCCTGGGGCGGTATGGGCGCGGCTTTCGGACCCGTGACGCTGCTGGCCCTCTATTGGCGCAGGTTCAACGCGTGGGGAGCCGCAGCGTCCATCCTGGCCGGCACGGCAGCAGCGTCGGCGTGGGCCCTCCTCGACGGCGGCCCGTCGGGAATCTGGGACATTCAACCCGCCACGCCGGGATTCGTGATCGCCACTGCGGCGGCCGTCATCGTTACGGGCATCACCCCGCAACCATTGGCTCCAGTGGTGAGGCTGTTCGACCGCGTCAATTCAGCCGGAAACCTGCCGGCAGACCAAACACCGGCAGTCGCCGACTAACCATCAAACTCCTAAAGCCACCTGCACCATGCGCTTTTCCAGCGCCAGGGCCATTTCCGTGGCCAAACCGGTGCGCTCGTGCTCGCCAATGGCACCCACGAAGGCTACCCCGAGCAATCGGCCCACCCTGAAGTCAATGACCGTGGAGGACAGCAGCCCGGCCGGCCCACCCTGCAAAACACGCAGGCCCACCGCTTCGTCGTAAAAACCTTGAGCCTCGATTCGGTCAACCGAAATGATCTGTTGCCCGGAACCGACGCTTTCACCGATGTTGTCCTCAAAATCCTTGACGAAAATGTCGGACATCCAGCCGGAGACCTGGTCAGGGTTTTCAAACAGGTGCACCACGGTCGCGCCGACGAAGTTAATGCCGCTGGCCGGTGACACGTCTGACGTGGGGACAAATTCTCGCATGAACCCGCCGATGCGCCCGGCGTTTCGGAAGCGCTCGGGGGTGCTGCCCGTGAAACCGTGCTCTGCCATTTCGGCGTTGTCCAGCGTGCCCGACCGAGCCAACTGGTACCCGCGTAAATCGTCGGGTAAATCCGTTGCCTCCAACGTCATGTATTCAAGGTCGGCTTCGCCAACACGGTAGGTGGCGGTCCACAGCGGGTTGGATGACACGGCGGCAGTTCCTCCGAATCCAGCGTCGGTAGGGTAGGGGCGAATGATCATCCGCCCCTACGGATTGATGGCCAATCAGGCGGCGACCATGGGATAGACGTGGCGTCCCCGTGACATCTCTACCGGGATGTCGCTGCGGGTCCACTCGTTGCCACCGTCGTTGCTGCAATAGACGTGGCCATCGCGGTCGCAGCAGTAGACGTTCCTGGGCGCGTTCCGGTCAATGGCGATCTGGAACATGCGCGCCGGGGCAACCTCGCCCAGATCAACACGCTCCCAGGTCTCGCCGGCATCTGTGGAACGGACCAATACGCCGGCGTCGATGGTGCCCGCCGGAGCGCTGCCGCCGCCGGCGCCTGCTGCCAGGTACATCTTGCTGGGATCAGTGGGATCCACCACCAGGTCGCGGCAGTAACTGCCACCCTCGAACATCTCCTCAATGGGCACGAATTCCCAATCCTGACCCCGTTCACGACTGCGGAACATCGCCAACTGGGTAATGATGTACACCAACCCGGGCGAAGTCGGGTTCACCTGGACACCGTGCAGGTCAACCGGCCCCAGGCGGGTGTAGTGCCCGTCGGTAATGCAAGACCAGTTCTCGCCGCCATCGGTGGACTTGATGAGTCCGCCCACTTCGATCGCGCCGTACACGTCGTCCGGATATGCCGGGTCAATGCTGAGGCCGATGACGCGCTTGCAGATTTCGTGGGGGTTCATGGTGATATGAGGATGCACCAGACCCTCGGTGTTCGTTTGCCGCCAGGTGTGGCCGCCGTCGTCGGATCGGCAGACCCGTCCTGCGTCGTAGCCAGCGAACATGATGTTGGAGTCATTGGGATGGGCGGCCAGCGACCACACGTCGCCGCTCAGCGTGTCGGTTCGGCTCCAGTTTTCGCCGCGGTCATCGGTGCGATATACGCCGTCCTGGGTGCCGGCGAAAACCGTGGCTGGCTGGTCAGGGTGGGCCAGCAGGGCCCGTACCTGGGGGTTTTCGGGCAGGCCATTCTCAATGGCCACCCATTGGGAACCGCCCTCAGTCATGCGGTACATTCCGCCTTCGCCCAGTGGAGTGCCTTCCGCCCCGATGATGAGGGCGCTCTCGCCGGCCAAGCCGACGTATACGTTGGTGTTGTGTGCTGTGATGGTCATTTCCTGTACTCCTGGGGATGCTACAGTTTTGATTTTTGCAGATTGTTGGCGTATTGGTTGCCGATGTCAAGGGTTGGGCAAATTACGGCCACATAATCCAACCGGTACGGTCGGTGCGCGCTCGGAACAGGTGACCGCCGCCGGTGGTTACATACAGCGTACGCATATCGGCGTCACCGAAGCAGCAGTTGGTGGGCCTGTCAACGCGCATGGGGTGGGTTTCCAGCACTCGGCCGGTGGGCGAGAACACGTAGATCGTTGGTCCAGGGCCGGCCGCTTCCCAGCCAGCGCAGGCGATGATGTTGCCGTCTTCATCCAACGTCATGCCGTCCACGCCGCGCTGAACGCCCTGGCTCCCCTGACCGCGGGAATCTCCGTCCGCCGCGCCGCCGTCGATGCCGAAAGTATGCAGGGTTTTGTACTCGCCCAACGAACCGTCGTCATTGATTGGATACGCCCGCAGTTCGCGTCGGCGGTCCGCGCCGTAGTCGCTCTGCGCGATGTACAGCGTCTTCTGGTCGCGGCTGATCAGGACCCCGTTCGGCCGCGAGATGTCTGTGGTGGCGCGGACAAGTTCCCACTGATCGTTGCCCTTGGGGTCCAGTCTTAACACCGACATGTGATCCAGTTCCTGCGGCCCGCTGTCCCCGATTCCGGAGTACGGGTCGGTCAACCAGATCCGGCCCGATTTGTCCACCACCAGATCGTTCGGGTTATTGTGTCGCTTGCCGTCCAGCAAATGCGGCAACGACGTTGCGGTGTTAGTGGCAGCGTCGAATCGGGCGATACGGCGCCGGCCCTGCTGGCACCCGTACAGGTTACCCTCGGCATCGAAACACAGGCCGTTGGTGTTGAATGCCTCTGTGAAGTACTCTGTCACCTCGCCGGTTTTTGGATCGTAGCGGAGGATCTCCGAGGCCGGAATGTGGGTGAACAGTATCGCCTCTCCATCCCAGACCGGCCCTTCTGTTGTTCCTCCGTAGGGCCCGGCCACCAGTTCGAAATTCCAGGACATATCGGTTGCACCTCCCTAACTGATGGGCGCAGTTTAGCACGGGTAGGCCCTGACCGCGCTTAATTGATGGTATACACGCTTGGGCGTACGATCGACGTATCTGCAACGAGTCGGAAGGGAGGGGACCCCATGGGAACATTCGAAGTACCATTGGGCATCGGCAATCCTCAAGGTGGCGATCTGCATCCTGTATCTGCTCTGGTCGATACAGGAGCAACGCATACCATGATGCCGGAGTCTCTGCTGGCATCCCTCAGGATTACCCCAACGCGTCAACGACGGTTCAGGATGGCTAACGGAGCCAGAGCGGAATACGGTATAGGACAAGCGCGCTTCCATATTGATGGGCAAGAGCAAACATGCCCCGTCATCTTCGGGCCAGAAGGGAGGTATCTACTGGGCGCAACCACATTGGAAAACTTCGATCTTATGGTTGATCCGACCTCCCCCAACCCTCGGCTGATCCCGACCGTCGAACTATACCTCTAGCACTTTCCCGTATTTTGGGGCGCTCATAAAACGCAGGGACGACCCTCGGTCGCCCCTGCGTGTAGTCTCTGATTGTCTATTTACCGTCCCCGCAAGCGCGGATCCAGCGTATCTCGCAGCGCGTCGCCCAGGAAGTTGATGGCGAACACCACCACCGAAATCGCGATGCCGGGGAACACCGCCAGCCACCACGCAATCCGGATTTCCTCCGTCCCGCGAGTCAGCATCCCGCCCCAGGTCGGTATGTCCGGCGGAACGCCCACGCCGAGGAATGACAGCGACGCCTCGATGATGATGGCGAAACCCAGGGTGATCGTCCCTAGAACGATGTAACTGGCAATAACGTTGGGCAGGATATGCTTCAACATGATGCGGATCGAACCGGCGCCGATGGCCGTGGCCGCCAGGGTATAGTCCAGTTCCTTGATGCTCAACACTTGGGAACGGATTACTCTAATCGTACCTGGTAATAGAATCACCAGCAGCGCAATGATTACGTTGTTAGCGGAACCGCCCAGCACTGCCACCAGTCCCAACGCCAGGATAATTGGCGGGAACGCCATCATCGCGTCAACGATGCGTTGCACGGCCAGATCAAACGCTCCGCCAATGTAAGCGCTGAGAATCCCGATCAACGCGCCCAGCGTCACGCCGATCCCTACGCTGAGCAGGCCCACGTAAATGGAGATTTGCGAGCCGGCAATGAGGCGGCTCAGTTCGTCACGCCCCAGGTGGTCGCTGCCCAACCACGCGCCCGGTTGCGGCGGCAGGTATTTCTCCTCGTGGGCGCGGACATCCAGGGGATCGTGGGGCAATACGCCCGGAACCGCGTAAGAGACCGCCGCCGCCAAGATCGTCACCAGGATGATGACGGCGCTCACCGCTCCCAACGGTTTGGCTTTGGCAAAAGCGGTCAGTTTCTGCGCCCGCGTCTGACGCGGGCGCATTTCCAGCAATTGGGACTCGGCATCGGAGACGGCGAGCCCCTGGCCGGTGTTGGTAGTAGTCATTCGGATAATTCTCCGTAGTTGCTTCCGGCAATCGGCGTAGTTGCTATGCGTACCGGATGCGCGGGTCCAGCAGTCCGTACAGCAGGTCCACCAAGAGGTTGATGATTACGATGGACACCGCGATGACGATGATGATGGCCTGGATGGTTGGGAAGTCCCGCTGGAAAACGGTTTCAATCAGCAGAGTGCCAATCCCCGGCACCTTGAAGATGCTTTCAATGATCACGGTGCCGCCAAACAGGCGCCCAAACTGCCAGCCCGAAATCGTCAGGATGGGCAGCACGGCGTTCTTCAATCCGTGGCGCACCAGGACGATCCGTTCCGCCAACCCTTTGGCTCGCGCCGTTCGCATGTAATCCTCACGGATTATCTCCATCATCGAAGACCGGGTGACCCGGGCGATAAACGCCATGTCGTAGAAGCCCAGCGCAAGCGCCGGCAGGAACATCTGCTGGAGGTTCTTCCACGGGTCGTCCCACAGGTCCGCGTAGCCGAGCGGCGGCAGCCAGCCGAATCCTCTGGACAACACCAGCACCACCAGCAGCCCGGCGAAAAACGTGGGTATCGATATGCCCACCAGGGTTATCACCCTAGACACGTAGTCAATGATGCTGTCTGGCTTGATGGCTGAAATCACCCCTAGGGGTACGGCGAAAGCTACGGCAATTATGATCGCCAGCACCGCCAGTTCCAGCGTCCGCCAGATCCGCTCGCCTACCAGCTTGGTCACCGGCTGTCCCGACCGCCAGATGGAAGTGCCCAAGTCACCCCGGAGCAGGCCGCCAACCCATTCCACGTACTGGACCACGATGGGGCGGTTGGTTCCCAACTGTTCCCGCAGGTCTTCCAACTCTTCCTGCGTAAAGGTGGCATCGCCTTCACTCAGAATCACCAAGGCTGGGTCGCCGGGGAGCAGGCGCATCACCGTGAATACGATGATCGACACCAGCAGCACGGTGGGAATAATCAGCGCGATGCGTTTCAACGCGTACTGTCGCATGGTATTTACTCTACATTAACGCACACTGTAGGGGCGATCCGCCGAAGGCGGACGTCGCCCCTACGTCTATGGTTAGGATTGCGTTATTAGCGGTCCAGCCACACATCCTCGTACTTGAACTGGTACTGAACGGTTTGGGGAGCGTTGAAGCCCTTGACGTCCCGGTGAACCATCCAGAGCAGACCGCCCAACTGCATGGTAACCCAGTGATTATCCTCAAAACTCTGCAGCCAGAGTTCGGCTTCCTTGTTTATCTCCCGGCGGGCCTCAGGATCCAGCTCGACCTTTTGCTGCTCGAACCAGCCCTCCAGCTTCGGATTCGACCAATTGGTGTAGTTCCTAGTGCCGCCCTCACGGTATACGCCGCCGTAAATGGCGTCCAGGTCATACACCACCATGCCTTCGCCCTGACAGCTGATTTCCCAGTCGCCGGCGGAGTCAGCGGCTCGGGAGGTGCCGTACTTGGCGTAGCCGGCGGCGCTGGGCAGCGTCTCGATGTCGCCGGTGATACCCAAGTTATCCTGCAACTGCTGCTTCACAACCTGGCACTGGTCGGGGTAGTTGCCGACCTGTCGCACCGTGTACTTGACTTCAAAGCCGTCGGGCACGCCGGCCTCTGCCATCAGTGCCTTGGCGTCGGCCAAGTCCTGCTGCCCCTCCGGGGTATTCTTGGGCCGAATGCCGGGCCAAGAATTACACTCTGCGTTAGAGTGGGCCAAGCCCATCAACGGGCAGTAACTGCCGGACGTGTTGTCAAAGACGCGCTCATCAATCTCCTGCCGATCAACAGTCAAGTTGATAGCTTGACGAACTCTGTGGTCCTGGAACTGAGGCTTCTTGATGTTGAGCATCAAACCCCAGTTGGTCCCAGCGGGGATAGGGTGCGGCACGTACTCGCCGTTGGTGCTCTCTGCCACCTGAAGCTTTTGAGTTGGCGAGAGGTTGTCGAAACCGCCGTTGGTCATGTCAATCTGGCGGGCTTCGAACTGGGCAATCAGGCGGTCCTTGGCCGTTCCGGGGAAGATGTAATGCTCGATGCGGTCAACGTAAGGCAGTCCGTCCTTGAAGTAATTTTCGTTCTTGTTGACCTTGTAGAAATCGCCAACCTGGTACTCCTCGAGAATGAAGGGGCCGGAGGTCGTGCCGCGGTCAATGATATTCTCGCCGAGGTTCAGGAAGCAGGGGTTAGCCGCGTCGCGGATCTCACAGTTGGGGTCGGAATCCAACTGATGCCCCGGCAAAACCTTGGCGTAGTCAATGGCCAGGAACTTGATGAACGTGCCGGAGGCGAATTGCAGGTTGAACTCAACTGTCTTGTCGTCAATGGCCCGCAGCACTGCATCCTGGTTGGTCGGCGTGCAGTCGCCTCCGTCCTTGTCCACCACTTCCATCTTGACAGCGTAGTTGCGCCAGAGGCCAGAGCGTCCCGTGCCGTTGCAGGGGTTGGCGTAACGGCGCATCGTGGTGATGATGTCTGCCGAAGTGATCTCGGTGCCGTCGGTCCACTGCATGTCATCCCGCAGGTGGAAGGTGTAGGTAAGACCGTCAGGGCTAACATCCCAGGACTCGGCCAGATCTCCAGTGATGGCGGCGGTGTCCACCGGGTCGAACTGAACGATCTGATTGTATAGCTGCGAGTAGGAAATCACGCTGGACAACGAGCCCGAGCCCAGAGGATCCCAGTCCTTGGTGTCGGCATAGGCCGACATTATCATGGTGCCGCCGTACTTGGGACCGGCGCTGGGCGTCGGCGTGGCGGCTACTTGCGGAACCGCCGTGGGTGCCGGGGTATTGGTGGGTCGCACGGTGGCGGCCACCGCTTGCGGAATTGGCGTGTTGGTGGGCTGCATCGCCGCCGGTGCATCCGTGGCTGCCGGCGCTGCTTGCTGCTGCTGTTGTGCAGCCGGAGCTTGTTGCTGTGCGGCGGGCGCAGGCTCTTCAGCGCCGCCGCAGGCGATGCCGACCATCAACGCAACGACGCCGGCCGCAAGCAGCAGCGTCCGCAGAGACAGTCGGCCTAGGATAGATGGCTTCATATCGGTCTGAACCTCCCAACGTCGTTACGACGGGTTTGTATTTTTTCGTTCGCCCTGCGTCTGAACACCGCGCGAAAGTAATAGAAATCTCCCGGATTCGGTCTATTGTGAAAACAGACACAATCCGCGAGTAACGGCACGGAATGTTAGCCCACCATAAGGAACGTGTCAATAGTCGACTGACGGAATCGCAAACCCCGTTACGAATATCGCGCATGAAAAGGCCCCTCCCATCAGGAAGGGGCCGAATCATTCGGTAGAATCCGCAACTACCGCCCGCGCAGCCTGGGATCCAGCGTGTCCCGCAGGGCGTCGCCCAGGAAGTTGATCGCGAACACCACGATGGAAATGGCCAAGCCTGGGAAGACCGCAAGCCACCACGCCGTTCGGATGTATTTCTGCGCGCCCTCCGTCAGCATCCCGCCCCAGGTTGGGATGTCAGCGGAGATGCCCACGCCCAGGAATGTCAGCGACGCTTCGATGATGATCGCCAGACCGAGGGTGATCGTGCTCAGCACGATGTAACTCGCCACGACGTTGGGAAGGATGTGTCGCAGCATGATGCGCCAGGGCCTGGCGCCGATGGCCTGCGCTGCCAGCGTATAGTCCAGTTCCTTGATGCTCAGCACCTGCGCCCGGATCACCCGTATCGCGCCCGGCAGTAGGATGACCACCAGAGCGGCGACGATGTTGTTGACCGATGACCCGAGTACTGCCGTCAGGCCCAGCGCCATGATGATTGCCGGAAACGCCATCAACGCGTCCACTATGCGTTGGATGGTCAGGTCTATGATCCCGCCCACGTAGGCGCTGATGATCCCGATGATCGTCCCCAGCGAAATACCGATGAGCACGCTGGCCAGGCCGACGTACATCGACACCCGCGCGCCGAATATCACGCGGCTCAGCACGTCCCTGCCCAACTCGTCGGCGCCCAACCACTTGTCGCCCGCGGGCGAGGCGAACGGTTCGTGGTTCAGGTCAAGCGGATCGTACGGAGCGATGAGCGGCGCGAAAATGGCAGTCAGAATCGTGATGATGATGATGGCCGCGCTTACCGCGCCCAGCGGTTTCGTACGGCAAAAAGCGCCGATCCGCTTCATCACCCCTTGTTTCGGGCGAATATCAAGCTGCGACTCTTCGGTAACCCTCGGCGCGGCTTGTCCGGTGTTGGTAGTCATGCCTCACCCTCCCGGTGATATGCACGTATCTTCTTGGCGTCGCACAATCCGCGTCACGCGTACCTGATGCGTGGATCCAGCCATCCGTACAGCAGATCCACCAGCAGGTTGATTACGACAATGGACAGCGCCACGATTACTATCACCGCCTGGATGGTGGGGAAGTCCCGCTGATACACGGCGTCAATGAGCAACTGTCCCACGCCGGGGATCAGGAATATCTTCTCGATGACGACGGTCCCGCCGAACAATCGCCCGAATTGCCACCCCGATATCGTGAGGATAGGCAGCACTGCGTTCTTCAGCCCGTGCCGCGAGAGAACCAAACGTTCGGCCAGGCCCTTGGCGCGCGCCGTACGCATGTAGTCCTCTCTCAGGATCTCCATCATCGATGAGCGCGTCACCCGGGCGATGAACGCCATGTCGTAGAACCCCAGCGCAAGCGCCGGCAGCATCAGCTGTTTAACATTCGCCCAGGGATCTTCCCAGAGGTCCGCGTAGCCCAGTGGCGGCAGCCAGCCGAATGACCGGATCAGGATCAGGGTCAGCAGGATGCCGCTGAAAAACGTCGGAATCGATATGCCGACCAGCGTGAACACCCGGGAAAGGTAGTCGATGGGACTGTCTGGCTTGATGGCCGATAAGACTCCTAATGGCACCGCGCACACCACGGCCAAAGCTATTCCCAGGATCGCCAGTTCGATGGTCACCGGGATGCGCTCGCCCAGCCTTTCCATCACCGGGCCGCCCCACCAGAAGGACGTCCCGAAGTCTCCCCGTACGAGCCCGGTCACCCAGTCCACGTACTGCACCACTATCGGGCGGTCCGTCCCTAGTTCTGCTCGGAGCAGACGCAGTTCGTCCTCTGTGTAGGCCGCATCGTCCGCGCTCAGGATCGCCAGGGCAGGGTCACCCGGTATCAGCCGCATCACCACAAAGACGATGACGGTGACCAGTAATACTGTCGGGATGAACAACCCTATGCGTTTGATGGCGTACTGTCTCATTTTGCCACCGCACTTAATCGCATCCCCTTGCCGTACTCCGCTGGGTCAGCATCGTTTGGCAAGGGGATGGCTCATGTGTTGCGAATTCCCTCGGTAAGCCTAGCGGTCAAACCAAAGGTGTTCTTGTTTGAAACCGTATTGCACGGTCTCGGGAGCGTTGAATCCCTTGATGTCCCGGTGCATGACCCAGAAGTTGCGACCTAGGGTCAGGCTGACCCAGTGGTTGTTCGAGAAGTCGTGCAACCAGCGTTCGGCTTCCTTGTTAATCTCCCGGCGCTTTGCCGGATCAAGTTCAACCTTCTGTTCTTCAAACCAGGCGTTGATTTCCGGCGTTTCCCAGTCCGTGTAGTTCCGGGTCGCGCCCTTCAGAAATATACCGGCGTATATGGCGTCAACATCGAAGACGGTCATGCCGTCCGCCTGGCACGCGATCTCCCAGTCGCCCTTGGCGTCCGGCGGACGGGCGGTGCCGTACTTGGCGTAGCCCGCCGCGCTGGGCAGGGTCTCAATTGGTCCGGTTATGCCCAGGTATTCTTCCAGGTCCTGCTTGATCACCGAGCACTCGGCGGCGTAGGTTCCGACCTGCCGCACCGTGTACTGGACCTCAAATCCGTCTGGGTACCCTGCCTCCGCCATCAGTTCTCGCGCCCGAGCGATATCCTCCTGGCCGCCTGGAGTGTCCTTGGGACGCATTCCGGGCCAGCTTTCGCACTCTTCCAAGGAATTAGCGAGGCCCACCAGTGGGCAATGTCCACGTCCCGCTCCGTGCAAGGCGCGCTCGTTGTGCTTCTGCCGATCAACGGCCAGGTTGATGGCCTGGCGTACCAGGTGATTGTTGAACGGCGGCTCGCCCGAACCGTCGCCCTTCTTGATGTTCAGCATCAAACCGCGGGTAGCGCCGCCGAACACGTCGTGGGCCACGTATTCGCTGTTGGTGCTCGTCTCCAGGTCGTAGTTCTCAGTCGCGGTCAGGTTGTTGGCCGCGGCGTTGGACATATCGATCTGCCCCGCCTCGACTTGAGCGATGAACGTCGCCGGAGTCGTGATGATGAAGTGCTCAATCCGATCAAAGTAGGGCAACCCTTCCTTGAAGTACTCGGGGTTCCTGTTGACCTTGTAGTGGTTGCCGGATTGGTACTCTTCCAGGATGAACGGTCCTGACGTGGCCTCGTGCTTCAGGATGTTCTCCGCCAGGTTCAGATCGATGCCCTGCGCCATCAAATGCTCGGGCAGGACCTTGGCGTAGTCGATGGCCAGGAACTTGATGAACGCGCCCGAAGCGAAGGCCAGATTGAACTCCACCGTCAGGTCGTCGATCTTGCGTACCACCTGGTCGGCGTTGGTCGCAGTGCAGTCCGCCTTGTCCGCAAGCTCCACTACTTCCAGGGGCACCGCATACTGGCGCCACAGTCCGGATCGCCCGCGCCCATTGCACGGGTTGGCGTAGCGCAGCATGCTGGACACCACGTCATCCGCATCCAGCGCTTCTCCATCGGTCCACTTGATCCCGTCGTGCAGGTGGAACGTGTATTGCGTCCCTTCGGGGTTGATTTCCCAGCTCTCGGCCAGGTCTCCCGTCACTTGGGAAGTGTCCACGTTGTCAAACTGAACGATCTGGTTATACAGCTGTGAATAGGAAATCACGCTGGAGAGGGACGACGAACCCAGCGGGTCCCAGTCCTTGGTATCGGCGTACGCCGACATGCGAACGGTTCCACCGTGCTTGGGCCCGCTGCTGGGCACCGGTGTCGGAGCCGTGCGTGCCGCGATGGTGGGGGCCGGCGTGGAAGTCGGGCGCACCGTGGCTTCCGGCGGCGGCGTGGCCGTCGGCGGAACTGCGGTAGGTTGCGACGCGGGCTGCTGGGGTGCCGCCGTCGCCGGTGCAGCGGCGCTATCGCTCGTGCTCGCTGGCGCTTCGGCACCGCCGCAGGCTACTCCAACCACCATGAGCGCCACGACAGCCAAGGCGGCAATCAAGGCGGGTTTCAGGCTTGACGACATATAAAAGCGACCTCCCAAATGGCAAATGTCTGTGATGATCCGATCGCAAACGGCGCGAAAAAAGCGCCGATATTTCAGGCCGCACCATCCTATGTTAGACCGGAAACCATGTCAAGCAACATTGGCGAAAACGATTTCATCGCATTTGGTAATGTCAATGATATATCGATATTGCGAATATGGATTTACGAAAACCGTTGCATTCAATAGCCAAAGATCGATTCCGTATGGCGGTGGTGACACGTTTCGCGACGAGCGCTGAATCATCAACCAATATCGCACAAACTGCACCGTTTAAAGTAGTTCGGCAGAGCACTGTATGCGCTCTGCCGAATTGCCTTCATAGGCAGGTCAGGCCGCGAGCAACGTCAGTGGTGTCCCACGCGATCCTGGAACTCTCGCTCCGTGGTGGCGGCTTCCACTGCCTGGTACTCGGGCAGACTGATAAGCGCCTCGACCTCTGCGCGGCGCGTCGCCACGTCCGCCGCGCCGATTCCGATATGTCCCGTGTCCCTCAGGTTGGTGTAGGCCCGTTGAATCCCTTCAACCGCCGCGATGGCCGGTGTGGTGGCGTAGATGATCACCTTGTAGCCGAGTTCCTCGTATTCCTGCACGGTGATGTCGTCCGTCCCTGCGATTACCAGCAGCGGCACATTGGGTACGCCGGCCCGGAAAGTTGCCAGGTCTTCACGCTGTCGGACGCCACGCGGCATCACCACGTCAACGCCGAGATCCCGCAGGGCGTTGCCCCGTTGGATCGCGTCGTCCATGTCGCCTTCCACCGCTGTGAAGGAGTCCGTTCGCCCGATGATCAGGAAGTTGGGGTCGCTCCGCGCTTCCAGCGCGTACCGCATCTTTTCCAGGAATTCATCAATCGGAATCACGTGCTCCAATCCGGCGTGGTAGGAGGCCCGCTTGGGATAAACCTGGTCCTCGATGTGGATGCCACAAACGCCTGATCTCTCGAAAGTTCGCACGGTGTGCATGGTGTGTACTGGATCACCGTAGCCGGCGCCGGCGTCGCAGATCACGGGCAGAGGCACGGACTTGACGACCCGCTCGGCCACCTCCACCTGCTCGGTCAGGGTCATCAACGGCTCAGTCACGGCCAGGTGGGCGCCGCTCATATAGCCGCCCACGTAAACCGTGTCGAACCCCAGTGATTGCACCACCCGTGCTGACATTGGGTCGTAAGCGCCGGGCGCGACGATGGTTTCGCCAGCAACCAGCCGGCTCTTGAGGTTGGATCGTAGGGTCATAATTGTTGCCTCCTGAAAAAAGAGGTGGGTTGAGGTTAGTCCTGTGGAATCAGCGGCATCACTTCTCGGGAGAACCGTTCCATCGCCTCCTGCTGCTGGGCGGCACTGTCGGCCGGGAAGCTGAATATGAAGTGCTGAACGCCCAAGTCCTGGTATTGTCGTAGATCTGCTGCGATCTGTTCGGGTATGCCCGATACCATGCGACGATCGCTGGTTGGCGCGTCCTGGAACACGCAATCGGTGCTGAACACCAAATCCACCGCGTCCTCGGACCGCCCGGCACGCGCGCTGATCCGGCGCAGGCGGGCCACCTTCTCTGCCATTTCCTCTGGTTCCAGTCCTGCCGGTGGGCGGAGTCCTATGGGCATCCAGCCGTCTCCCAGCGTCGCCGCTCTGCGGATGGCTGGGTTGGTATGCCCGCCGATCCAGATGGGCGGGTGCGGTTGCTGCACCGGCTTGGGCAGGAATCCGGCTCCACTGATGTCATAGTGCTTGCCGTGGAACTCAGGATTGTCCGAGGTCCATAACTCCTTGAATATCTGGATATATTCGTCCGTGACTTCGCCCCGCTGAGCGTAGGTGTCCAGCCCCATCGCCTGGAACTCCTCTTCCATCCAGCCCACACCCGCTCCCAGGATCAACCGTCCGCCGCTCAGCACGTCCAGCGTTGCCAGGATTTTGGCCGTCAGCACCGGATTGCGGTACGGCAGGATCAGCACGTGGGTGCCGAGTTTTACTCTGGTCGTGCAACCGGCCAAGAAGTTCAACGCCGCCAGCGGCTCAAAGTAAGTGTTGTCCCTCTGGAACGGCGCTACGCCGTCAGCGGCGTATGGATAGAAAGATGAAACCTCGTGCGGAATGATGATGTGGTCGCTCACCCAAACGTGGTCAAATGAAAGGTCTTCCGCCCGTTGCGCCAGGTCGCGCAGGTTATCGGGCGACGCCATCGCGCCTCGGCTGGGCAGCGAGCATCCGAACGTCACCGGCATGGATATTCCTCCGTAGATTGATCAGGTCATGCCTGTCTCCGGCACGATGCTATACTACCTACATCGTAGCCGCAACACGCGTGACGCCGCTCACGCGAACCGCTTAGACGGGGACAAGCGTCGGCCCTCGCATCGCAGGCCGGCTGCATCCGATCACCACGACAGCACAACCATATGACTAACGATACTCACGCCAACCGCGTCGTTGTCGCCATGAGCGGCGGCGTGGATTCTTCGGTGGCCGCCCTTTTGCTCCACCGGCAGGGCTACGACGTCATCGGCGTCACCATGAAGCTGTACGACATCGACGAGGCCGACCTGCCGGAGTATTACCGCGGCTGCTGCACCATCGACGACGTGGAGGACGCCCGCGCCGTTTGCCGTATTCTCGGCGTACCTCATTATGTGCTCAACGTGCAGCGTGAGTTTCGTTCTTTCGTCATCGATTACTTCCAGCGCGAGTACGAGAGTGGGCGCACTCCCCATCCTTGCATCGCCTGCAATGACAAAATCAAGTTCAGTTTTCTGGCTCAACGCGCTCGAATGCTGAACGCATCCCACGTTGCTACGGGCCATTACGCCCGCATCGAACCCGACGGCTTCCAGGGATGGGCGCTACGTCGCGGCGCCGATGCCGACAAGGATCAATCCTACGTGCTCTTCGGCATGCGGCAGGATCAGCTTGCGGCGACGCTGATGCCCGTGGGGCACTACCCCAAGTCGGAAATACGCCAACTCGCCGCTGATGCCGGCTTTCCCAACGCCGACAAGCCCGACAGCCAGGACATCTGCTTCATACCGACTGGCGACTACCGCGAATTCCTGCGCCAGCGTACTGACGAGCGTCCCGGCGAAATCGTAGATGACTCCGGCCACGTGCTCGGTCAACACGATGGCATCCAGTATTTCACCGTAGGCCAGCGGCGGGGTCTCGGGCTGTCCGGCGGGCCGCCCCGTTTCGTAATCCGGCTCGAACCGGACACCCGCCGCGTGGTGGTCGGTTCCGAAGACAACCTGTACCGGGACACCTTGTACGCTGACCCCGTTTCCTGGGTATCGGGCAGTGCGCCAGTTCCCGGAACGCCGGTAACGGTTAAGATTCGCTACAAGTTCGCCGAAGCGCCGGCAATCGTAACCGCCGTTGACGGCGGGGCTCTGGTCCGCTTCGACGAACCGCAGCGCGCCATTACTCCCGGTCAGGCCGCAGTGTTCTATCAAGGCGACACTGTGCTGGGCGGTGGTCCCATCGCCGGATACGAACCGCGGCAGGCCGCACCTCAACACGCCGACGCTCTGCCGGTCAATGCCTGACCTCGCGCTCGAAGCGTCGTTTCGCGCCGGCGGATTTCATCTCGTTGCGGGTGTGGACGAAGCGGGTCGCGGCCCATTGGCGGGCCCGGTTACCGCCGCCGCTGTCATCCTCCCATCCGATTTGGATCCCACGTCGCACTGGTTGAAAGCCATCGATGACAGCAAACGCCTCACCCCGCCACGGCGTGCCTCTGCGGCGGAGCTGATACGCTCCCATGCCGTCGCCTGCGCGGTCGAGCATGTTGCCTCTGAAGAGATAGACCGCATCGGCATCGGGCAAGCGGTGTTACAGGCGATGCTAGCGGCAGTTTCGTCGTTGGGACCCGCACCCGACGCCCTGCTGCTCGACTGGGTCCCGATCCGGCACTGCCCGTTGCCCTATGAAACTGTGGTCAAGGGCGACGCAAAGTCCCTGTCCATCGCTGCCGCCAGCATACTGGCCAAGGTTTCCCGCGACGAGATTATGGTCCGTGCCGACCAGCGTTATCCGGGTTACGGGTTCGCCCGCCACAAGGGCTACGCCACCGCCCAACATATGCGTTGCCTGTCCGAAATGGGGCCTACCCCCATTCACCGCCGTTCGTTCAGCCCCTTGCGACAGGCCTCTTTGATCGCCGATGTCGGCTGAGTCGTCACCACGCGGCTTTGCGCCGTCGGAAATCGGGAAATTCGGCGAGCGTTTGGCGCATGCTCACCTGGAGGCCAAAGGCTACCGCATCATCGCCAGCAATTACCGTTGTAGATGGGGTGAGGTAGACCTGGTGGCGATGGATGGCGCGACATTGGTATTCGTCGAGGTTCGCACCCGACGCGGCGACGCCCTCGTCACTCCAGAGGAGTCCGTTACGTCTGAAAAGACCCAGCGTCTCGCGCTAACGGCACAGGACTTCATGGAGCATCAGGCGTGGGCTTCCGACGATATCCACTGGCGGATTGATCTTGTCGCGATACGATTGGGCGCAGGCGGGCAGGTTTTGGAAGTCCGGCACCTGGAAAACGTCGTGGAGGAATAAGCGCAGCTCTGCGGCGGTTGACTGTACCCAAACCGGATACTAGACTAATTGCCGCAATTTAATGGAGGCAGCCACGCCGTTCCAAACCCATCTCCGGCAATGAAATAATGCCCATCGACCTCGCCGCACACATCCGCAACGTGCCCGACTTCCCCATCCACGGGGTGCAATTCAAGGATATTACGTCCCTGCTGTTGTCCCCCGAAGCCTTTGGCGCAGCTATCGACCGCATGGTGGAGCAGGCCGGCCAACGCAATGTCGATTGCCTGGCAGCTATCGATTCCAGGGGTTTTCTGTTCGCCGCGCCGATGGCCGACCGTATGGGTCTGCCGCTGGTGCTGGTGCGCAAGGCGGGCAAGCTGCCCGGCGAAACTATCAACTACGAATACACCCTGGAGTACGGCACCAACACCCTGGAGATCCACTCCGACGACATTGTTGACGGCAACCGCGTGCTGATAATCGACGATCTGCTGGCGACCGGAGGCAGCATCCAGGCCGCGGCCAACTTGGTCAAGAATGCCGGAGGGATCCCGGCCGGCGTCGGCGTGGTGATCGAGCTCATCGGCCTCCACGGCCGCGAGAACCTGTCCGACTATGACCTCTTTTCGCTCGTAACATTTGAAGTGGACGAATAACCGGCGCCGGCACAGCCGACGCCCATTACCATCGCAAAGCTCGCAGGAGGAAATCCGGAATGGCAGAAAAAGCAACTATCGGCAACGTTGAAGTTACCGCCGTAATCGACATGGTCCCGCCGCCGCGCGAACCGTCGGCAATGTTCCCCGACGTCCCAGCCGACGCTTGGGCTAATTACCAGGACACGCTGGAGGACGGCCAGCTACAGCTTTACTACGGCGTCTTCCTTCTCAAGTCATCGGAACACGTCATCCTGGTGGACACCGGCATGGGCCCTGGCCCGCACCCCGATCGGGGCAACCGCACCGGCAACTTGTACGAAGAACTGCGGCCTCACCTCGAGTCCAACGTCGGCGTCAACAACACCAACGTGGGCCCCAGCGACTCAGTCAACTACATCATTCACACTCATCTGCATGGCGACCACGTGGGCTGGAACCTGCGCTACTCCGGCGGCATGCCGGCGCCCAATTTCCGCCGCGCCCGCTACGTCATGTCCCGCCCCGACTACGACTACTTCACGTCTGATGAAGGCCGCCAGATGTACCCGTACATCGACCGGCAGGTGATGCCCCTGCGCCGCCTGCGCCTGCAGCAGATCCTGGAGGAGCCGGAACACGTCATCAGCGATGAAATTTCCATCGCGCCGGCCCCGGGCCATACTCCGGGCCATCAGGTGGTGCTGATCAACTCCAACGGACAGCGCGGCATCGTGATGGGCGACGTCCTGCACACCATCGCCCAGGTCTCCGAGCCCGACTGGTGCGCCGGCGTGGACACGGACAAGTCCCAATCCGCCGCTTCACGGGCCAAGTGGCTCGACGCCGCCGAAGAAGGCGACTGGACCATCTGCGCCGGACACTTCCCGCCCGGCCAGCAGATCGGCAAGATCGCTCGCGTGGACGGCAAGCGGGTCTGGCAGGCGCTGTAAGGCGAACGACCCAGTACCAATCACGGCAGGGGCGGGTTTCAAACCCGCCCCTGCGTTGAAACGACCGGTGGCGACATGACCCAACTTCGCAACTTGTTGGAACGCATCGAGCAGGGCAGTGGCCCATCCCTGGGCTTTGGGGCAGCTCAGTCGGCGCGCCTCCCAGCCATGGCGCTGATCGCCCGATGTTCAGGAGACTTGGACGCTGCGCTGGCCGCCGCATCAGGATTCGCCGACGCGGTGGTCATAGCCGCGCCTGGAGGTTCCCCGGATGCTATCCCTGAGATGGGTGACCGCATTTGGGGCGCCGGCGGTGTGCCCCTCACTCCCGAAAACGTCGCCCTTTGGCAGTCCGCCGGCGCCGATTTCATGGTGTCCCCGCCCTCGGGCGCGGTCGTCGATGCCATCGATGTCGCTCAGCCCGGAATGACGCACGGCTTGCACATTCCGGACGAACCCGACGACGCTACCTGGCGCACCTTGGCCGCCGCGCCAGTCGATGTTCTTGTCGTGGACAAATCGGCCATGAGTGGTCCATGGACTTTCGCGGATCTGGGTCAGGTATCCGACGCCATCGCCCGCACGGACAAGTTCCAGTTCGTGCGCATCGGCCTGCGTCCCACCGTCAATGAGCTCGTGGCCCTCAAGCAGGCCGGCGCCGTCGCCATCGTGGCCGAAGCCAACGAACACGGCGCCGATGGGCTGGCCTGCCTCAAAGCCGACCTCATGGCCCTGCCGCGCGTGCAGCCCAGAGGCCGCAGGCGAGCGCAGCCTGCTATGGAAAACCAGACCGCGTGATCCTGCAGAGTCTAGACCTGCTCCGACAGGACCCGGTCTCTTTCATCCTAGTCATCGGGATCGGGCTGGCCGGCCTGATCGTAGGTTTCACCGTTCACGAGTTCAGTCACGCCCTGACCGCCCATATGCAAGGTGACGACACGGCGCGCCGGATGGGTCGCTTGACCTTCAACCCGGTCAAGCATATCGACCTGCTGGGGTTCCTGTTGCTGTTGGTGGTGGGGTTCGGTTGGGCGAAACCGGTGCACGTTGATCCTTACAATTTGCGGGGCGGAAGGCTCGGAATGTCATTCGTGGCCTTCGCTGGCCCTCTTTCTAACTTCGTCGTAGCCTTTATCCTTGGGCTCGTATTCAGGTTCGACCTGCTTCCCGTTGTTCTTCACACTCGCGGTATCTCGAGCCCCGAGGAAATTCTAGGGTTCGCCGCTTTCCTCGCTATCTTCTTCAACCTCATCCTGGGCATATTCAACCTGATACCCCTGCCGCCTTTGGACGGCAGCAAAGTCCTGGGCGGACTCTTGCCCCGCGCCCTCTACGAACCTTACCTCCGCTTCGAGCAGTACGGCTGGATTCCGTTGATCGCGCTGATCGGAGTCAATCTCATCCTCAGTTACGCATTCGACATCAACTTCCTGGGACGGATATTGCTCCCGCCGGCCCTGTTCATGTTCCAGTTGGCTACCGGCGTTAGCTGAATACGCTGGCCATTCGGAGAAGCAAAGAGGGGCGACCCATCGGCGCCCCTCTTCATGCTGCGCGTTAGGCGCTACTTTACGGTCGCAGCGGAATTGGCCGGTTCTCCTGGTTCTCCGTGATCTGGTCGGTGTCCCACAGCTTGGCGAAGTTGTAGGCCCGAGGACAATGGCCGTATGACTCCTCGACGTTGATGATGATGCCCTGCAGGTGCTTGGCGTTATCGTCGGTCCAGTAGAGAGACAACTCCACCTTCTGCTGGTCCAGTTCCTCCTTGTCCACGATGGTAACGGTGCCGTTTACCCTCACCGTGTCGTTTACGCCGGGAATCATGAAGAGCAGCCCGACGTGAGGATTGGAGTCCATATTCTGGTAGGACTGGAACAGGCGGTTGCCGGCCACGTCGGGCAGCAAGAGCCTCGTGTTGTCGATGACCTTCACGAATCCGGGTTTCCCGCCCTTGGGCGACGCGTCGCAGTTGCCGTCCGGGTCGGCGGATGCCATCACCACGAAGGGCGACGCCTCGATGAACTTCTGCACGAACTCCGACATCTCGCCCTTTACCTTCACCTTTGCCCTTGCACTCATTTCGCCGAACTGGTCATTGAAACGGCTCCGGTCCTGTTCAATCGTGCAAAGGTCGTCAACTGCTGGGGCTGTGGTAGTCATCTTTCATACCCTCCAGGCATTACAAGTTCCGTGTGATGCCGCACAGAATAACCCAACTGCGTCGCGCGCGCCACCACCTAAAAGTCCCACAAAAAGCAGCGACGCATCGAAAATTTATCGCCTACCGCTTTGCCGTCCACCAATCGAAAAATCCCCCTCCCGTCAGGGATAGGGACATGTCCAACTCAATTCAAGATATAACGGCGCATTCCAGTTGCCGGTTGGCGGCATCCGTCATGGTCATTCGTAAAGATGGCATGCCGTGGCGTGTCCGGGTTGGTATTCGCGCATCACCGGGATGTCGGTGGCGCAGCGTTCCATGACAAACGGACACCGGGGATGGAACGCGCAGCCGCCCGGCGGATTCAGCGGCGATGGCACCTCTCCCGTCAGCACGATCTCCTCACGCTGCTGCCTGGGGTGAGCGGGCAGGGAGGCCGATATCAACGCTTTGGTGTACGGGTGCTGAGGGTCGGTGAACAGCTCAATGGGCGGAGCTTCCTCTACGATCTTGCCCAGGTACATCACGCCGACCGTGTGGCTCATGTAACGCACGGTTGCCAGGTTGTGCGCAATCAACAGGTAGCTGAGCTCGTAGCTGGATTGCAGCTCTTTCAACAGGTTCAAGATCTGGGCGCGGATGGACACGTCCAACGCGGAAACGGGCTCGTCGAGCACGATCAGTTTGGGTCTTGTGGAAAGCGCTCGCGCAATGGCGATACGTTGGCGTTGGCCGCCGCTGAATTCGTGCGGGTATCGCTCCGCGTGGAACGAATGGAGTCCCACCACCTGCAGCAGCTCCTGGACCTGGGATCGGACTTCGGACCGGCTGATGCGCTGGTGTGTGATCAACGGTTCCGAAATGATCTGGTCGACCCGCATCCGTGGGTTCAACGAACTCCACGGGTCCTGGAATACCGCCTGTACCGACGCCCGGAAGTTTCGGCGTTCCGACCCAGTGAACTGGTTCATCGGACGGTCGTCGAAATAGATGCTACCGTCAGTAGGGCGGTCGGCCATGAGCAACATGCGGCTCGTGGTGGTTTTGCCGCAGCCCGATTCACCCACCAGGCTGTAGGTTTGGCCCGGCATGATGTTGATGGAGATTCCGTCCACCGCCTTGACGGTACCGGTCCGCTTGCGCAGCAGATTTCCCCGGTACACGGGAAAATGGCGCCGGATTCCTTCCAGGCGCACCAGCGGGGCGCCGCCGTTGACTGCCGCCCCTGCGGTTGGTGAAGCGACTGCGGCCATGTTACTCAGACCTCCAGCAGCTCGACGTGTGGCGTGGCGCAACCGTAAACTCGTCGGGATATATGCGGCATTTGTCCCAGGCGTGGGGACACCGCGGCGCGAATGAACATCCCGATGGCAATGCGTCCAACGAGGGGGGTTGGCCCTCGATAGATGGCAGCGTGTCCACGTCCGTATCAAGGTCCGGCACCGACTGGAGCAACGCCTCGGTGTATGGATGGGCCGGATGGTCGAACATGTCCTCGACGTCGGACTGCTCCACGATCCGCCCGGCGTACATAACCGCCACCCGGTCGCACATGCGCGCCACGATCCCAAAGTCGTGGGTGATGAAAATGATGGCCGCGCCGGTCTGGTCCTGGATGTCTTTCAGCAACCTCAGGTACTGCAGTTGAATGGTGGCGTCCAGGGATGTGGTGGGCTCATCTGCGATCAACAGGTTGGGCGCCCTTGATATTGAAATCGCTCCCACCACACGTTGACGCATGCCGCCGCTCATCTGGTGGGGGAAGTTGGTGAGCCGGTCTTCCGGAGCGGGGATTCTCACGTTGGCCAGCAGTTCAGCCGCTCGCTGCCACAGAGATCGCCTCGGCTCGTTGTATTCCAACCGCAGGGTCTCCACCAGTTGGTCACCTACCGTGAAGACTGGGTTGAGGGACGTCAATGGGTCTTGCATGACCATGCAGATGCCGGACCCGCGGATCTCGCGCATCTCGGCCCTGCTCTTTTCCAGCAGGTTCTCACCAAGGTAATTGATTGATCCGCCCACAATCCGGCCCGGGTGTGGAACCATGCCCAGGATGGACCAGGCGGTCATGCTTTTTCCGGAACCCGATTCCCCGACGATCCCTAGCGTTTCGCCCCGATGCAAATCGAAACTGATCCCGTCTACTGCCTTAACCACGCCGGTGCGGGTGAAAAAATGGGTTTGCAGATCTTCGACCTGCAGGATTGCATCGTCAGTCATTTAGCCCCTGATGCGCGGCATCATCGTGGGTCTGTGGTAAGCTTACTGCTCCGCGGTTTATGGCCTACAGCAAAACCTGATTATCCCGCCCTTCGCAACTTGGGGTCCAGGTAGTCGCGAAGCCAGTCCCCGAAGAAGTTGAACGCCAGCACGACCACCGTGATCGCTATACCGGGGAGCAATGACAGCCACCAAACATCCAGGATGACCTCCTGGCCTTCGGCCACCATTATGCCCCAGGCCGGCGCACCGGGAGACAGGCCCAGTCCAAGGAAACTCAGCGCGGCTTCAAGCAGGATTATCTGCCCCACCATCAGGCTGGTTATCACCATCAGCGTGTTGGCGACGTTGGGGAAGATGTGGCGCCAGAGAATGACCGGCGCTCGTACTCCGGTGATTCTCGCCAGGGTTACGAAGTCATAACCCTTAACGGTCAGCACGTCGCCGCGAATCATGCGGGCAAAGCGCGCCCAAACGGTAAGCAGTACCGCCAGGATGATGGCCGGCGGTCCAGGGTTCATAATCACCACCACGACCAACGCCAGTAGGATGGTCGGAAACCCCAACGCGGCGTCAGTGACGCGCATCAGGACCGCATCGGTCCAACCGCCCCAATACCCGGAAACCAGGCCGATCACCGTCCCGATGATGGCCCCGAGCGCCAACGCGATTACGCTGATCTGCACAGTTGTGCGCGCCCCGTATATGAGCCGGCTCAGCATGTCACGACCGAGCACGTCGGTGCCCAGCGGATGTGCGCTGGACTCGAAAGGCGCCAGTTTGCTGTTGACTACGTTCAAACTGGTGGGATCATGGGGAGCCAGCCAGTGGGCAAAAGCCGCGCATATGATAAGCACCAAAAGGACCGCGATGGGAATCCACGGCAGTCGCTTCTCGGCGAGGCGTTGTCGCCAACTCTGCGCCGGTTGAGTGGTTTCCAGTACCAGATCTGTCGTCGCCATAGTTGCGGTACCCCGCAGCGTCAGTGCCGGATCCTGGGATCAGCGTACACGTAGAGGATGTCAACAATCAGCGCGGTCAGGATATAGAAGAACGCAGACGCCATTACCGCTGCCTGCACGACCGGGAAGTTGCGCTGCAGCACACCGTCCAGCATTAAACGACCCAACCCGGGCCAGGCGAATACCTGCTCCACCACGATTGCCCCATTCAGCAATCCGGCCAGGCTGATCCCGCTGAAAGTCAGGATCGGTATGAGGGCGTTGCGCAACGCGTGCTTCCATACCACCATCCCATCCTTGAGGCCCTTGATTCGCGCGAACCGCACGTAGTCGCTATCGAGCACCTCCAGCATGCTGGAGCGTCCCAGCCGCATGATGCCGGCCATGATCGACCAGGCCAACACGAACGAGGGCAGGATGAAATTCTCGGGCCCCTCACGCCCGTACGTGGGCAAAACCTTGAGGATCGCCCCGAACAGGAGGATCAGCATGATCGCTACCCAGAATTGGGGCGCGGCCATGCCAAGCACGGCGAATAACTTGCCTCCCTTGTCGAATATTGAGTCGCGTTTCACCGCCGACAGGATTCCCAGTGGCACCCCTATGATCACCGCCAATGCCATGCCAGCCAGCGCCAACTGCAAGGTCGCCGGCAGCCTTTCCAGCAACAGATCCCGCGTTGGGCGGCGGTCGCGAATGGACAGCCCGAAATCGCCCTGTACTGCTCCCCTGAGGAATATGAAGTATTGCTCCGGCAAGGATTTATCCAAGCCGAGCTGTTTGCGCACCCGCTCGTAGTCGGTTTTGCTCGATGCCTCAGGCGGAAGCAATACCAGGGCAGGGTCGCCGGTCAGACGGGTCGCCAGGAACACCAACAGACTGATGACCAGCAGGGTGAAGATGCCCTGGATGACCCGTATTCCGATGAATTGCCACATTGAGAATTGTCGGGAAACCTAGTTCAGTTCCATCGTCCAGATGGCAGTTTGATAAGCCACCACCGGCCACGGTTCCCATGAGGCGATGCGAGGTCCGACGCCCCATGGCAGGTTCACGTAGCCGGTGCCGAACTCGTAATGTTCCTCGCGCAGGATCTTGTAGGCCTTGTTGAACGCCTCCTGGCGCAGCGCTGGGTCTACGACCGCCAGCGCGTCCTTAGCCACCGTTATCAGGTCGTCGCGGCGACCGCCCAGGTGCGCGCTGCCTTCCGGGTCTCCATAGATGGCGTTCGTGATGCTCCCGCCGTCCCACCGAGTTTCATTGGCCCGCACGATCACTTTGCCATCCAGTTGCCGGCCAAACCAGCGCTCACGGACGGTAGCGGCCTCTCCCACGATAACCTCAACGTCTATACCTAGGTTCTTTTCCCACATATCGGCGATGAGTTGGGCCTGTTCGGGCAGGAACGGCACGTCGCCCGCTTTCCAGGTGTGAATTTCCAGCGTGCCGAATCCTTCGCCGTCGGGATATCCGGCATCGACCATCAGTTGTTGGGCCAACTCTGGGTCGTACGGGAATGGGTCCAGGTCTTCGCTGTAGCCGAGAGCATTAGGAGTAGCCCAGTTCCAACCCTTGGAAACCGCCGCTTCTGGGCCGTAGAGCGAATTGATGATCGTATCTTTGTCGATTGCGTAGTCCAGGGCCTGGCGGACTTCCTTCTTATTGCACGGGAACTGCTCTTCCCAGCAACCCGGCAACAGTATCCACATGTAGGAGGATTCCTGGGCCCAAACCATGCGACCGCCGCCGTCTTCAACCTGGTCTTTCACAGCGAGGTTGGCTTCGATCACGTCGGCGTCGCCGGCTCTGAGCGCGGCTACGCGGGTCGCCACCTCCGGCACCAGGCGCATATCCAGCGTCTGGAACGATGGGCCACGTTCAGGGTCGAAATAATCATCGTAACGTTCCAGCAGGATCTGCTCGCTGATGACGTGCTTTTCCAGTCGGAAAGGACCGGCGCCGATGGGGGCGTCGTTGTACCCGTCCTGCCCGAGACTCTCGAAATAGGTCTTGGGTAGCAGCACGCCGGCGATGCCGAAGCTCAAGTCGGATATGAAGAAGGGGAAGAACGCTTTGGGAGAAACGTGAGTGACCCGCAGCGAGTTGGGACCGGTGGCCTCAATGCTCGCGGTGTCCGCAGCTTCAGCCTGGATGCTGGGGCTGATCGATTCGGTAACGGCTTCCGGTCCGAACGTGAAGTCCATGGTGAACATCGCGTCGTCGATGGTCAACGGATCCCCGTTGTGGAAGGTGATCCCCTCTCGAAGCGTGAGATCCCACGACAGTCCGTCTTCCGACACGGTCCAATCGGTCAACACCCCTGGAACCATTTCCAAGTTTTCGTTGCCGTTGATCCAGAAGGCGTGCATCTGCCGGCCGTAGGTGGCGGTTTCGCCTACACCGTCGCGAGGGGTGAAGAGCTCGGTGGCCCACACCGCATTCATCAGCGTAACCTTGCCGCCGGTTTCCTCGGTCATGGCCGCGGGCGGCGCCTCGGTGGCTTCAGCGGCAGCGGCGGGAACGGCAGTGGCTGCCGGAGCGGCAGTGGGTTCCGCCGCCGGAGCCGCGGCCGATTCTTCGGCCGGGCTACCGCAGGCGCCCAGCATCAAGGTCGCGAAAATTGCGACCAACACCAGTGATAACTTCGCTCCCAATTTGCGATGCGACATAGAGTGTTTCTCCTTGTTAACGGCCATTGAGCGGCGCGCGTCAACAAAATTTGAACAGTGTGGCGGGACGGTAGCACATAGCCTAATAGCCGTCAACAATCGTTGCGCAGGGGGGAACCAGAGCGTTTCTGTCCATCAAATTCGCGCCGAACGACAATAATCGTCGCACGTATTTCCGGTATCGATCTTCGCTGGACCATCAACGTTGGAAAGGTTCGCAGGTTGCTGGAGTCGGGTGATTTGGGTGTGGACCGGGATGCGGTAACCCAATGGGCTGATCCGGCTTTGTAATATAATCCACGCCACGCCGCCCCATTGTGGGTGCGGATGGCATCTCGAGATTCGCCAATGGGTTGCCAAACCTACGCACGGTGTCGATGGGTCGGATTCAGTGGCAAACGAGTTGTTGAAAAAAGCTTGGACCAGTTCTAAACGATGAAAAAAGAGGTGATCAGCCATGCCACAATTTGTTCGCGTTTACACCGGAGACGACGGCCAGTCGCGCCTTGAGCACTACGATCCGCCGTTCGAGGATTTCCTGGATACCGAGGGAGCCTACGGACGGGGCACGCCGATGCAACCGACGTCGGGATTGACCATTCGGATCTCTCCGCCGGATTACTTCCTGGATTTCCACTGCGCCCCTCGCCGCCAGTACACCGTCACCCTGGCGGGACAGGCGGAGATCGGGTTGAGCGATGGATCGACGCACCGCGTGGGGCCGGGCGACGTGCTGCTGGCTGAGGACCTGACTGGCGAGGGTCATACCACTCGGGTGGTCGGGGGCGAGGAAAGGGTGTACCTGGTGATTCCGTTGGCGGACTGACCACCGCGAGGGTCGCCGTCGACATCGATTCCATGAGCCTGGCGCAGTCTGACGCCGAGGTAACTTCCGCTCCGGCACCGAGCAGCCGGGGCGGAATCTTTTACGGATGGTGGGTGCTGGCGGCCGCAGCGACTTTGGGGTTCTGCGCGTTCGGGGTCGTGATACCCGGTTACCTGGCGTTCTCGGTGCCCATCAGATCGGAACTGGCTTTGAGTTCCGGGCAGTCCGCGTTCATCGTGGGCGCGGCCTGGGGCATTGGAGACATCACCTCGTTGTTGGCCGGGTGGTTGGCGGACAGGTATGGCGCCCGGCGTTTCGTATTGGTAGGAGGATTGCTGTGTGGGTTTGGGTTCGCCGCGCTGGGGTTGGCGCAATCGTTCTGGGCGATAGTGCTGGGGTACACGATAGTTGCTTCGGTGGGCCGCGGGCTGGGAATTTTCCCGACGCTGATGATGGTGGTGAACCAATGGTTTGACGACCGCAAAGCGTTGGCACTGGCGATTATCAACACGGCGGTGACCGCCGGAGCGGCCGCACTGCTGCCGGCATTGAGCTTGGCCGGCGGCCATATTGGTTGGCGCGCGGTAGCGTTGATCGCCGGCGGGTTGGTGTGCGCTCTGACTTTGCCGGCGGCGGCAATAATCCGCAGCAGGCCGGAGGATATGGGGTTGCAACCCTATGGAGCGGACACTGGCACACCTGACCGAGCGGCCGGAGCCGCACGGGGGGAACCGGAACACGCGGAGCAACGAGGCAACTATTCGGTAAGGGAGGCGCTGGGAACGCTGTCGTTCTGCGCGTTGGCGATCGGGGCCATACTGCGGACGGTTCCGTCGGACGTTTTGGTCATCAATCAGATACCGTTGCTGATATGGAAAGGGGTCGCAGAGGAGCGAACGTCGGTTTACCTTTCCATAACCTACTTCGCCACGATACCGGCGCGATTCGGGATGGGGTTGGCGGCCATGTGGGTTTCGCCGCGCTGGATGCTGAGCGCAGGGATGGCGATGGTGGCGTTGTGCACCGTAGCGGCGCTGCTACTGCGGGGAGATGCGGTGGCATGGTTCCTGATTATCTCGTCGGCCACCGGTCAGGGGGTGAGTTCGCTGGCTTGGATCACGGTTGGGGAATACTTCGGGCGGCGGAGTTTCGGGACGCTGGTGGGATTGATGACGGTGTTCTACGGGGTCAGCGGCTTGATTGTGCCGGCCGTCGCGGGGTCGGTATTTGACCAGACAGGGAGTTTCGTACCCGTGCTGCTGGCGGTGGGAGTCCTGCAGGCCATCTCGGCCGGCGCGTTTTCGCTGGTAAAACGGCCGGCTGCCGATGAGGACGAGGATGCGGATTAGCATGGCGACATCCGGATGACGGAGCAGCCGACGGGCGAAGCACTCGATTCGAGGCGAGGCATCTACTACGGATGGTGGGTGCTGGCCGCAGCCGCGGGATTGGGGTTCCTGGGATTCGGCGCGTTGATACCCGGATTCCTGGTGTTCGCCACGTCGATCAAAGGTGAGCTGGGCATCACGTCGGCGCAGTTCGCGTTCGTGGTGGGCGCGGCGTGGGCGGTGGGCAACGTGGCATCGCTGGTGGCCGGATGGCTGGCGGACCGGTATGGGGGCAGGGTGCTGGTGCTGGCGGGCGGGCTGCTGTGCTGCGTGGGATTCGCGGCAGTGGCCGGCGTCAGTTCGTACTGGCAATTGCTGGTCGTGTATTCGGGAGTGGCGGCGATAGGACGTGGGATCGGCGTGGCGCCCAACCTGATGACGGTGGTGAACCAGTGGTTCGTGCGGCGGAAAGCGTTGACCATGACCCTGCTGAACACCGCGTTCGCCGGCGGGGCCGCGATCATGGTGCAGTTGCTGTCGTACGGCCAGGGGCAGTTTGGGTGGCGCACCCTGATCCTGTGGACGGGCGGGTTTGTGGCCCTTCTGACGATGCTGGCGACGGTGGTGATACGGAGCCGGCCGGAGGATATCGGACTGCTGCCCGACGGGGAGCGACCGGCTGCCGGTAGGCCGGCGGCGGGCAGAGGGCGGCGGATTGAACCAGCTTACGCGGAGTCGGATTTCACGCTGGGTCAAGGGGTGAGGACGCCAGCGTTCTGGCTGATGACGGTGGCGGTTACGCTGAGGATCGCGGCGGCGGACGCGCTGGTGATCAACCAGATACCGATGCTGGGATGGAAGGGGATTCCCGAAGAGCAGGCGGCGTACTACCTGTCGGCGACGTTCCTGGTGATCATTCCGCTGAGGATTGTCATGGGACTGGCGGCGATGGTTGTGCCGTCGCGGTGGCTGCTGTTCGGGGGAATGACGATTGGAGCGGTGGGCTCGGTGGTTTTCCTGCTGTGGACCGGGTATCCGGCGGCGGCGATGTTCGTGATGTCGATAGCGGCGACGGAGGGCGTGGCCACGCTGGGATGGCTGGCGGTGGGAGAGTATTTCGGGCGGCGGAGTTTCGGTTCGCTGGTGGGGATCATGACGGTGTGCTTCGGGGCGGGATCGCTGGCGGCGCCGGTGGCGGCGGGATGGATCTTCGACCGGACGGGGGAATACGGGGTTGCGCTAATGGCGGCGGCGGCGATGCAACTGGCGTCGGGGGTTTGCTATTTGGTGGCGCGGCGGCCGGGGGGTAATTTACAGGGATGAACAGGATTGGATTGATTGGCCCGTCGGCGGGAACGGAGTAGGGGCGAATAATCATTCGCCCCTAGGTGATGGCCGTTTTAAAATGAGGCGGGTCAGTCGAGGGTGAAGCCTTCGTAGTTGTTGGCTTCGACCTCGGCCCGTTTGGCGCGCATGGCCGGGGCCGTGTCGGGCGCGGTGAGCAGGACGCGGGCCTTGCCGGGGATGTTGGCGCCGACGAACCAGGAATCGGCCTGGGTTCGCAGGATGTTCTCGCCGCCTTCCCTCATGTGCTGCACCCAGGCCTCCTCGGCCTCGGGCGTGGCCATGATGCGCCCGAGGCCGCTGTCCCGGACGTGGGCGATGGCGTCGGTGACCCACTCGACCAGCGGCTCAGCGGAGCGGGGGAAGTTGCCCACGGAGGCGGCGTTGATGGTGAAAAGGTTGGGGAAGTTGTAGCTGGACATTCCCATGTAGGTGCGGGGGCCGTTGGCGAACTTTTCCCTGAGGACCTCGCCGCCGATGCCCTGGATGTGAATGAGGTTGAGGGGGCCGGTGACGGCGTCGTAACCGGTGGCGAAGATGAGTACGTCGAAGTCGAAGTCCTCGCCGCCCTCCAGTTGGAGGCCGCGAGGGGTGATGCGGGCGATGGGGTCCTGGCGCACGTCCACGAGGCGAACGTTGTCCTGGTTATAGACCTCGTAGTAACCGCTCTCGCAGGGGAGACGCTTGGAGCCGAACATGTGGTTCTTGGGGACGAGCATTTCGGCGACTTCGGGGTCGTGGACGCGCTCGCGGATCTTGTTGCGGACGAATTCGGCGTAGTCCTCATTGGCCTCGCCGGGCATCATGACGTCGTAGAAGTTGGAGAGCCACTTCTTGAACCCGGGTTCCTGCCAGAGGCGTTCGTACTGCTCCAGTTTCTCCTCTTCGGAGACGGCGAGGGCGGAACGGGTATCGAACATGTGCATGAAGGAGCCGGGGGTCTCCAAACAGCGCTCGAAAATCTCGGGATAGTGGGCCTTGATGTACTCCTGGGTTTCATCGTCGATGAGGGAGTTGCGCAGGGGCACGCAGTAATTGGCGGTGCGCTGGAAGACGGTGAGGTGGCCGACGTCCTTGGCGATTTCGGGGATGATCTGGACGGCGGTGGCGCCGGTGCCGATGATGCCCACCTTCTTGCCGACCATGTCGATGCCTTCCTTGGGCCAGCGGTTGGTGTGGGTTGCGATGCCTTCGTAGCTCTCCAGGCCCTCGAAGTCGGGGACGTAGCGGGCGGAGAGGATGCCGATGGCGGTCATGATGAACTGGCCGCGGGCCTGGTAGCCGTCATCGGTGGTGGCGACCCAGCGGTTGGCGTCTTCGTCGTACACCAATGAGGCGACCCGCGAGTTGAAGCGGATGAACCGGCGCAGGTCGAACTTGTCGGCGACGTAGTTGAGGTATTGCTCATTCTCGGGCTGGGCGGAGTAGTGCTCCTTCCACTCCCATTCCTGGAGCAATTCCTCGGAGAAGGAGTAGCCGTAGGTGTAGCTTTCGGAGTCGAAGCGGGCGCCCGGGTAGCGGTTCCAGTACCAGGTGCCGCCGACGCCGTCGCCTTCCTCGAAGGACATGGCGGTGAAGCCCAGATTGCGGAGGCGGTAGAGGGCGTACAGGCCGGTAACGCCGGCGCCGATGACGATAACCTCCACTTCATCGATTTCGCCGCCGGATTGCGTGGCTGCGGCCGGTGTTTCCTGCGCGGAAGTAACCATAAAACGCTCCTTTCGCCCCTGGGGACGCCCGGGGACCAACGTAATCTAAAGCCGGATTATACACGGTTGCGGGATTTCGTCGGGCCAGTTCACATAAATTTAACAAGTTGCCGATGGTGGGCCGGCTCAGCAGGTGAGTTGGAGGGGGTTGGGGAGCCTGATGCGGTAGGTCTGTTCGAGGGCGCGATGCCACAGGGGTGAGAGGGTGATGTGGTGGGGGTCCTGGGGCTTGTCCCACAAGTGGGCGTGGCACTGGCAACGGCGGGGGATATCGCCACGGTCGTAGCACCCGTGAGGGTCCGGCTCGGCGGCCAATGGGGCGCCAAACAGCCTGAACTTTTGGCGAATCTCCTCGAAGTTTGGGAGTTGCAGGATGTCCTGGATGGAGGTGAAGTCGGGATCTGCGGGATGGTCGGGCTGGCGCAGGAACCGTTTGTGGTGGCGGACGGGCTTGGGCCTGCCGGCGATGAGAAGGCGGGTGTCGGTGATGAGGGAGGCGACGCGGCGTCGCATGCGGCGGAGGGTTAATTTGCATGGATGGGCAGGATTTACAGGATGACTTGATTGAGTTGGATGGTGACTGCCCGCCTGCGTCCGTGATTCGACAGGCTCATGGTTCGACGGGCTCGCCATGAGCGGTGCGGATGGCGACTGCTGAGAAAGGGCGTGGGCCTGGCGGAGGGTTTTGAGGTGGGAGCGGCTGAGGGTTTCGTCGGCGATGTTGGCCTGGAGGACGAACTCAAGCTGACGACGGGAGTGGTATTTCCAGCCTTGATGGACGGCGAGGGCCGCGGTTGAGTGGGCAGCGGCGCGGCGCAATGCCACGGCGGCCTCATGTGGGTGGTGAGAATCGATGGCCTGGTCGGCCCGATTCAGGAACTCGTCGGCTTTAGCCAGGTGGTGGGAGGGGGTTCCCATGTTGGATGGCGACTCCTTGGGGTTTAGCAGGGCGGGTTGCAAGCCCGCCGCTACGGCGCAGAATGTTGAGGGTGGGTTTCTCCGTTTAGATGGTGGCGTTGGTTTTCTGATGGTGGCGTCAGGTTGTGGTTCGGGTCGATGTCGGGAGCACGGCCAACACTGCTTTTGATTGGCGCAGAAAGATATCGTCCTAGGCTTCCGTGTCCTCGCGGGTAGCCGGCCAATGGTACCGGGGCAGTGCGAGCACGGGGCGGTGGTAACACCCGCTGGGTTCCGGGAGCTTGGCCGGGGAATATCGATCCGCCAGAGGCGGACCTTCGGCTCTAGGCTCCTTGGGAACCTTATTCTGCTTTTGGGTAACCGACAGGCCGTTATGCGACCCGAACCTTTTGACACCTCGCTATGTTTCCGTAGTTTGGCGAACGCCGCTGCATGCGGTGCGGCGACCCCGCACGGCTCTCGAGCACCGGTTGGGGAACCTGACACAGTTAGGATAGAACGGGCGTGCGGTTAGGGGCAATGGGCGGGTGTCAATGGTTGGGGACGGTTTTACCGGGATGGATCCTTCGCTGACGGACCTGCGGCTAGAAGTGCTGATTTGGATTGCAAAAATAAATTGAATGGTACGCCGGCATGCGTATGATTGCCGTGTGTGGTAGAGCGGCCGGGAATGTGTGATAACGAGCGGCACACCGCATTTGTACAATCCAAGTACACCAACCTGTGAATGGCTTACCAATATATTTCCGCCTGGGCGAGAAAATCATTGTCAGAATATTGACAGCGCACGATTGAACGTATGGTATAATTCAATTGCAGCCAGTGGTATCTGGCTATCATTGACATAGGAATGTCAAGGAGATCACGATGTACGCCGGAAATCAGGCCAACGAGAGCCAGACCAGCTTCGACTTCGTGGAGGTCCTCCCTTCTGATGACGCGACAGATGTCGCTAGCCGGGAATGGCAGCGATTGAGGGAGAATCTCGCTTTGATTCGTGCTCAGATCCAAGATCTTCAATCAAAAGAAGAAACTTTGCAATCCCAAGTCGATGCGTGGCTGGTTATCCTGTCTGCCGCTGGAATGGAAAGCACGCCTGAATTGAATGACGAAGCTAAGACCGCACCAATAAAACAAGATCGCCCCATGACCAATAAACAGGAATCGGCGAACGCGGTAGTGGATTTGCTTCACGAGGTGGGCGGGGCGCTGCACTACCGACAGATTTACGAAAAACTTGCCGCGCGAGGCATTGAAGTCAAAGGGAAGAACCCGCCCAATACCTTGCTGGCCCGTTTCTTCGATGACCCTCGTCTAGAACGAGTACGGCAAGGCACGTACCAGATCAAACCGCTAGAGGAGGTGAAGCAGGACGAATAGCCAATGAACACAAAAGCCCCAGCTGGTCGTGGAAAGCGGGCCGGGGCTTAACGACATCTCTCAAAAATCACTGGTAGCGATCAAGGAGGTCGTAATGACCACTGTACATCACACAGATGAAAACGACAACACAATCGAATTCGTAGGCATAGTTGGCAAAGCCGGTCCACGTCTGACGGCCTACGGATGGGCAATCGATGTGGCTGATAACAGCGTTCGCCCATGTTTTTGGCGCGATGTGATACCAGACTATCCAGCCTTGATGGATGAATTGACGTGCGGGGACGTCGTCAATGTGAAAGGGAGGGTGTTGGAAGATTCCAAACGCCCGTTAGTACGCGGCAAGGTCGAGATTCTTCGACATCGTTAGCGAGACAACCCTCGTTAAAACCGCGCAATCCTATTTTCGATCGGCCCTATGGACGGACACGTTGGTGGGGCCAACTTCACTTTTATTCGGGCTGCCGGCCAACTCGTTCTGGGTGTGCCCGGTATAATCTCATAGAGAGCGACGGGCGGGATGAACCGAATTTAACGAATACGGAGGAATGGTCGATGCCATACGCGGGTTTGGATTTGACGGGGCGGAAGGCGCTGGTTACGGGCGCGGCGCGGGGGATTGGGGCGACGCTGGCGGTGGGACTGGCGCAGGCGGGCGCGGACGTGGCGGTTTGCGACCTGGCGTCGGATGAGTCGTGGGAAGGGCTGGCAGATACGGTATGGAAGATCCGCAACGAAGGGCAGGTGGGCATCGCCGTGGACCTGGACGTGCAGGAAGTGGAGGAGATCAGGCCGACGATTCGGCAGATTGAGCGCGACTTGGGCGGGCTGGACATACTGGTGAACAACGCGGGGATCCGGCGGCGGGCTCCAGCGCTGGAAGTCACGGAGGAGGACTGGGACGCGGTGATGGACACCAACCTGAAGGGGGCGTTTTTCTGCGCGCAGGCGGCGGCGCGGCTGATGATTCCGCAGGGGTACGGGCGCATCATCAACATCGCGTCGCAGATGGCGCTGGTGGGGGCGACGAACCGGGCGGCGTACTGCGCGAGCAAGGGCGGGCTGCTGAATCTGACGCGCGTTTTGGCGTTGGAGTGGGCGCAGCACGGGATCACGGTGAACGCCATCGGGCCGGGGCCGACACTGACGCCGGGAGTGGTGGAGGCGGAGACGCGGGACGCCGACGAGGTGGAGGCGGAGTTGCTGGTGAAGATGCCGTTGGGTCGGCGGATGGATCCTGAGGAGCTGGTGGGGGCGGCGATATACCTGGCGAGCGAATCGGCGGGGGCGACGACGGGGCAGATGCTGGTGGTGGATGGCGGTTGGACGGCGATGTGAGGACCGTTATTTTCATGGATATACGGGATGGACAGAATGTCGGAGGGACGAATTTACAGGGATAAACAGGATGAACAGGATGAATTGGGATGATTGAGCCCATCTTTCTGGATGCCGGCAGCCTCTGGATCCAGGCATTCGCCAGTAGAGGACGCCGGCTACTTTCTCAAGAATGACGGTAATTACGAGGGGATTTTCTTATGAAGTTTGGGATGTTTTATGAGTTGCAGATGCCGCGTCCTTGGACGGATACGGCGGAGTACGACACGCTGTGGGACGCGGTGCGACAGGTGCAGTACGCGGAGGAGATGGGGTTCGAGCGGGTGTGGCTGGTGGAGCACCACTTTCTGACCGAGTTCGCGCACTCGTCGGCGCCTGAAGTCATGCTGGCGGTGATGGCGCAGCACACGAAGAAGATGCGGCTGGGGTTCGGCGTCGTGCTGGCTCCGGTGCATCATCCGCTGCACGTGGCGGCGCGGGCGTCGACGCTGGACATCCTGAGCGACGGGCGTGTGGACGTCGGCGTCGGGCGGACCAAGGGGCCGTACCAGCTGACGCCGTTCGGGACGGACGTGGCGACGACGCAGAGCATGATGGTGGAGACGCTGGAATGCCTGCCGCGGATGTGGTGCGACGAGGTTTTCAGCCACGACGGTGAGAACTGGACGATACCGCCGCGCGAGGTGATTCCGCGTCCGTTGCAGAAACCGCATCCGCCGCTGTGGATGGCTTGCACGCAGGAGGACACCTTCAGGCTGGCCGGTCAGTTGGGCGTCGGCTGCCTGGTGAACACGCTGGGCGGGACGGACAAGACGCGGGGGCTGGTGAACGCGTACTACGAGGCCATCGAGAACGCGAATCCGGTGGGTCGGTTCACGAACCGGCAGGTGGTGGCGTCGACGATTGGATTCTGCGACGAGGATGACGCGAAGGCGCGGCAGAAGGGCGCGGAGGTTGCTGCGTGGTACCTGGAGCAGAGCCGGCAGCGGTTCGTGCTGGAATGGGCCGGCGTGGATCAGGACGCGGTGCCGGAGGAATACCAGTTTTACGTGCAGGGCGGCGCAACGCGCGGGGGCGGTCCGTCGCGTCCGTCGGAGGACCCGCAGCAGCAGGCGCCGCCGACTCCTGAGGAGTTGCTGGCGGGCGGCGGGTACTGCGTGGGCGATCCCGACGCTTGCATCCGGGTGATCGAGGAGTTTGAGTCGATGGGGGTGGACGAGATCATGCCGATCTTCCAGGCGGGTTATGCGACGAACGAGGAGGTTCTGAATTCGATCCGGCTGTTTGGGGAGTACGTGATACCGTACTTTCGGGCGAAGGAATGAATTTACAGGGATAAACAGGATGATATTCTGATTTGAGGGATTGGGGCGAATGATTATTCGCCCCTACGTGATGCACCAGGGTTTTTGAGGGTTTTTCATGGTAAGCGTTGAACGGTTGGGGACGGAGGCGGCCGCAGGCAGGAGAACCCAATTCTTCGGGACGCTCAAACGACACGGTACACGATTGAAGCAGAATGGTCTCCAAGAAAGATGGCTGCTGCTGATTGACGTAATCGCGGCTGACTCCGGCAAGACGTTGGCGAAACACGCTTGGTTTCGAGATGGAAAGTGGTCCCGGAATATGAAAACCGGCCACCGGTATAGCTTTTATGCCAGAGTCGAGCGATGCCTGGGGAATCAGAAAGCACCGAATGTCAGCGGGCAAATCGACGAAGGACATCGTTTGGCCAACCCGAATAAAGTTTTGGAGGTCGCTATTCCTGCGAAACAAAAAAACGTTGAATCAAGCGAAACGCGCACATTCAAGGTTTACCATAAACGCGCAAAAGCGCCCGGCTCCAAGAAAGCGTCGTTTGACCAGAATCAACCGATAGCCAAGCGAAAGGGAAACAGTGGAACAGAGGATTCGGGACAGTCACCGCGGCTAGGTGGGCAGAATGCTGATCCGCCAGCTGTCCCATCCAAAAGGCGCAACAACACGGCGCGAAAACGCAGGAGCGCCACCATCTCGTCCATATTTGAAAATCGACGTGAAGCTGGCTCTCGCCGTGTCAGGCAATGGACAGGATGATATTCTGATTTGAGGGATTGGGGCGGATGATTATTCGCCCCTACGTGGCATCGGTGGCTGATACGAGGGAGATTGATGACTACTGTTGAGCGGTTGGGCACTGAGGCGGAACCGCAAGGCTCGCGGCGAGTTGGGTCGCCGGTGGTGTCGGTGGTGGCTACGACGCCGGAGACGGTGCTGGCGGACGTGGAGCGGGCGATGCGGCTGGCCGGGGCGGAGCAGGTGTTGTCCACGGACGTTGAGACGCTGCTGAAGATCAATATATCGTGGCAGCACTGGTATCCGGGGTGCTCCACGACGCCGTGGCAGTTGGAGGGGGCGATTCGCGGGTTGCAGAGCATGGGGCACCGGAACGAGGGGCTGATCGCGGCGCACAATGGGACGGTGGTGGTGGACTCGTTCGAGGGCGAGGCGAACAACAAGCACAAGCCGGTGCAGGACAAGTACGCGCTGCGGACGGTGCACCTGGACACGCCGCCGGAGCCGTGGGTGCGGTACGAGCCCAAGGCGCAGATGATGGTGTTGCACGACATCTATCCGGAGGGGATCGACATACCGGCGCTGTTCGAGGGGAAGAACATCGTGCATCTGCCGACGATGAAGACGCACGTGTTCACGACGATGACGGGGGCGATGAAAAACGCGTTCGGCGGGTTGCTGCACCGCAAGCGGCACTGGACGCACTCGGTGATTCACGAGACGCTGGTGGACCTCTTGGCGATTCAGCAGGAGATTCACCCTGGCATATTTGCGGTTACGGACGGGACGTTCGCCGGCGACGGGCCGGGTCCGCGGGCGATGCGGTGGCATATCAAGAACCGGTTTGTGGCGGGCGCGGATCAGGTGGCCGTCGATGCCGTTGTCGCGTCGATGATGGGTTTTGATCCGCTGTCGCTGAAGTTCATACGGCTGGCGCACGAGCGGGGTCTGGGCGTGGGCGACATGCGGGACATCGAGGTGGTGGGCGACGAGCCTGACATCAGCCGGGTGAACTGGGGGTTTGCCGACAATGAGAATACGTTTGCGAGTCGCGGGCAGAAGATGATCTACTGGGGTCCGCTGAAGCCGCTGGAGAACGCGCTGCTGCGGTCGCCGCTGGCCGGTTGGGCGTACGCGGCGAGCAACCTGTACCACAACGGGTACTGGCTGAATACGATCGGCAAGGGACGGGTGCGGAAGGCGCTGCGGACGGAGTGGGGGCGGTTGTGGGTGGAGGGGTATTAGGGGGTGCGGGTTTTGTTTTGCATGGATGAACAGGATAGACATGATGGACGGCGGATTTTTGGTTAGGATGGATGGATAAAGGGTAATGGCAATGCACGTTACTGGGATGACGATCAGAGATATCCCGCCGATTTCTGAGCGAATCATCATCCGTTGCGACGAACGGGTGAATGTCTTTATCGGCCCGAACGCCGTAGGGAAAAGCACGATTCTTACGTGGATGCAATCGGAAATTCACAAGCCCATCCCAAGTGCATGGCTCGAAGGTTATCTGCTGGAGGAACGATACGGCCACAACAACTTGAGCGTCAGCGAAGACTGGATCGACGACGATTGGGGCCGCGTGCTGGAGAGTGCGCCGCCGCCTGTTATTTCATTGGGGCCAATTAGAGAGTCACTGCCGAAATTGTCAGAGGAGGTTCATGCAGCGATAGAACCCGAAAGTGCGGGAGATATTTTGAGCAAAAATTTCAGTGGGTCGAACGTCAAGTCTGCGATAGAAGCATTGAGGGAAGAAGTTTGGGAGATGGAACCAGATCAGTCGGAACCTTACGTATCTCTCAAAGGCCGCAGGTGGAACAATTATCACAAGTATCCTGAACGGCGTAATCTCTTGAAAGTCAATGATATCGTTGACCGATGCGTACGGCTCATTTGCGATGGTGTGATTCGGGGTTCCAGTTCTCACAATTATGTCCCGGGGCCCGATGTGAGGGGTTATTTGTTAGGGCCGCGAGGTGCTGAACCCATTGACGTTCATTTAGACATGGGGGTAGACACTCACGACATTCGAAATTTCGTGCATATTTCTCCGTACGAAGCTCCGTCCGCATCGGCATACCCCCAAGATGCCGATGCGCTACCCATTTATGCGGCTGACCTCAGTTCCGGTACGCAAGGCACACTGCTGTGGATTAGATGGTTAGCTCTCAAGATGGTCAGCCACTATAGGTTCAGAACTGATTGGGAAGAAATGCCTGCTATTCTGCTGATTGATGAGATTGAGAACCATTTGCATCCTACTTGGCAACGGCGGGTGATTCCGGCTTTGTTGGAGCATTTTCCCGGGTTGCAGATTTTTGCTACTACGCATTCGCCGTTTGTGGTGGCCGGGTTGAAGGCAGGGCAGGTGCATTTGCTGAATCGGGATGCTGATGGCGTGGTTACGGCCAGCACTAATACCGAGGCTATTGAGGGGTGGACTGCGGATGAGATTTTGCGGGTCTATATGGGGGTGGAACATCCGACGGATGAGGTGACGGCGGTGGCGGCGCGGGCGTTGCGGCGGTTGCGGGGTGAGGGGGTGCGCGCTGATGAAGGAGAAGAAGAGGAACGGCAGGCGGATATGCGGCGGTTGAGGCAGATTGTTGACCGGGTTGAATTGTCGGGGCCGCGAGTTGCGGAGGATGACCGTTTCTTGGCAAACCTGGAGGCCATTCTGGAGCGGCATCGTCAGGCCCAAGAATTGAATCAAGAGAACGGCTAGTATGCACTCGGTAAGCAGGCCGGCTGCTGAACCGCCGGAACTTACCACGCTTCGCCGAAGCGGCGGTGAGGATTTTGGGCCGTTGGACGCGCCGCTGGACGAGGTGTTCAACGGCATTTGCGCATATTGTGAACGCAAGCCACTGTGGAGGTCGCGCCAAGACGGGGCAGGGGCGCTTGATACGGACCTGCCTGACCGCGAGGGCTTGCTCTTCACCTGCGACCATTTGAAGCCACGCAGGGTCTTGTGCAACTCTGACCCTTCAGTGGGGCAATGCGTGTCCAACGCGCCTCCTCACACATCGGATTGCACAATCTATGATTGGCCCAATCTAGTTTACGCTTGCCAATCATGCAATGCCGTCAAAGGCGGACAATGGCCGGCAGATGCTGACGAAGCCGATGCGTACATAGATCCCGGCATACAGGCCGGCGACCTCGCAGCACCACACCGCGTTTTCCAATACGACCTCGACAACGGGCGAGTAGAGGTTCACGTCGACACAACTGGCGTTGCCAGAGCGAACGCCATTCGTACTATCGAGGATCTGGCATTGAATGATCCGCGCGGCCGAATCGAGACCAGCAATTTCAGCGCGGAAGCACGGCGAATCAGCTTGGCAGAGCTCCGTCAACGATGGGTAAGGGACTTGAAGCGGACTCTTGATTTTATTGTGGAAGTGGCGCCCTCAACGTTAGCGGACATAGTGAGAGAGAGTGTCGCACCAGACGCGAGGTTCTCTTCGATCGCTCGGCAATTCGTCGCAGAGTCCGTGTACAGACGCTACTTGCCCTGACCTGTAGTCTTGGTGCCGCTAGGTCAGGTGAGGTTGTGGGTTTGGGCAGCGGCCAGGTCGTCGTGTTCTGGGGAGATGCTGACCACTCCTCCCGCGAGCCATTTGCGTTTTAGGCGGATGGGGCCGTATTGGGTTTGGACGGTTATGGTGTCTCGGTCGGCTACGTAGCGGCCGACGGGGCGGACTCGGACGCCGAGGGTTGGGGTGTGGCGGAGGATGCACTCGGCCAGTTGGGTTTCGAGTTCGGCGGGGCCCAGGGCTGATAGCAGGACGGCGGGGCGGTTCTTTTTCATCTGGATGGGGGTGTGCCAGACGTCGAGGGCGCCGGCGTCGAATAGCTGGTCCATAGCGTAGCCGAGTTGCTCGCCAGTGGCGTTGTCGATGTTGGTTTCGAGGATGATGACGTTGTCCTGCCAGCGGGCGAAGGGGGCGTTGGGGTCGGATGCCGGGGACGCGTCGCTTGCCGTCTGTTGGCGATAGGCTTCGAGGGCGGCGGCGCGGACGGTTTCGAGGGTTGGAGGCGGTTGGTTGCTATTTGCCTGTGGTTCGACAGGCTCACCATGAGCGGACGCCGGGATGGATTCGGGCTCACTATGAGCGGACTCGTGAATTTCAGCTGGAATGTCCGGCTGCCGGGTGGTATTGGCGTTGGTGGGTGAGGGGATGGTTTGGCCGAGCCAGAGGCGGATGACGTTGGGGAAGGCTGCTGGGTTTTTGCCGCCGACGCCGACGCCGATGCGGTCTAGGGTCATGGCGGGTTGGCGGTATTCGTCGGCCAGAGTGGTGATGAGGGCCGCGCCGGTGGGCGTCGTGAGTTCGCCAACGTTGGCGTGGAAAGGCCGCTCGGGCGCGACGGGGGCCTTTGCCGTCGCGATGATTTCGAGGGTGGCCGGGGCCGGGTTGCTGTAGCCGTTGGGTCGGCGCGGGCCGGTGGCTTCGCCGAGGACCAGGGGAGATGCGTGGATGCGCTGGATGCCTAGTTGCTCCAGGCCGTGGACTACTCCCACTACGTCGACGAGGGTGTCGGCGGTGCCGAGTTCGTGGAGGTGGATTTCGTCGGGGTTGTTGCCGTGGACACGAGCCTCGGCGGCGAAAACGGATTTGAGGACGGCCGTAGCGCGGGTGCGGGTTGGATCGGACAGGGCAGTGGCATTGGCTACGGCGTCCAGCATCTGCTGGGGGGTGTAGCGTGGGGACTCTGAGGTGTCGATGAGGGCGCGGGTGCCGCGAACTTCGCAGCGGGTTTCGTCGGCGGTGTTGATGTTGACGCCGGGGATTTTGAGGTCTGCGATTGCTGCTTGGATGGAGTGGAGGGGGAGGCCGGCGTCGATTAGGGCGCCGAGGAGCATGTCGCCGCTGGCGCCGCCAACGGACTGGATATATGCGGTTTTCATGGGGAGACGACTTTCACATGGATGAAAAGGATTTACAGGATTAGGGACGACTGGATTCCGGCTTTCGCCGGAATGACGGGGTGGGATGCGAGAATGACGGGGTTATTTCAGGACGTCGTTGAGGCTGCCGGAGCGGAGGGGGTTGAGATCTAGGGAGACCCAGAGGTAGCCGAGGGATTTGAGGCGGGTTGTGATTTCGTCGCGGTGGGCAAAGGCGAGTTCCATCTGGTCGGCGGCGACCTCGATGCGGCAGAGTTTGTCGTGGTGGCGGGCGCGGACTTCGCGGAGGCCGAGATCGCGCAGGATGTCCTCGGCGGCCTCGATGCGGCGGAGGGACTCTACGGTTACGGGGGTGCCGTAGGGGATGCGGGACGAGAGGCACGGTTGGGCCGGCTTGTCCCACAGGGGCACGCCGAGCCATTTGGCGGCGGCGCGGACCTGGGTCTTGTCCATTTCGGCTTCAACCATGGGGCTGCGGATGTTGTGCTCGGCGGCGGCGGTCATGCCGGGGCGATAGTCGCCGAGATCGTCGGTGTTGGCGCCGTTGGCGATCCACGCGTAGCCCTCTGCTGTGGCGAGAGCGCCGAGTTGGTCGTAGAGCTCGGTCTTACAGAAATAGCAGCGCTGGGGGGAGTTGGCGACGTAGCCCTCGCGTTGCAGTTCGTCGGTGTTGATGATGCGGTGGTTCAGGTTGAACTGGGTCGCTATGGACTCGGCGTCGGCGAGGTCGCGGGCGGCGAGGGCGGGAGAGACGGCGGTGACAGCCAAGGCGCGGCTACCCAGCGCGCGTTGGGCGGCCACCGCCAGGAGGGTGCTGTCCACTCCGCCGGAGCAGGCGACGATGACAGAGTCCATTTCGCGCAGGATGGATTCGAGGCGGGGGAGGCAATCCGGGGGATTGTCGATTTGGGTGTCTGGGGGGTGTGTCATAATATCCGGCGCGTCCGTTATCTTACATTGATAGACAGGATAGATAGGATTATATGGTTTCGCAAGATTGAGGGATTGAGTCGATATGACGGTGCAGAGCATCAGCGCGATCACGCTGGCGGTGCGAGACATGGCCAAGTCGGTGGCGTTTTACCACGACGGGGCGGGCATACCTATCCTTTATGGAGGCCCCGGGGCGTCTTTCACGTCGTTGAGCGTGGGCGGCGGATATTTGAACCTGATCCTCGCTGAAGATGCCGAGGTTCGTTGGTGGGGTCGGTGCATTTTGTATGTGGACGACGTGGACGCGCATCACCGGCGGATGGTGGATGCCGGATATTCGCCGGACGGCGAACCGGCGGACGCGACCTGGAGGGAGCGGTACTATCACATCACCGACCCGGACGGGCATGAGGTCAGTTTTGCGCGGCCGTTGGGGTAGTGCTTTCATGGATATACAGGATGGACAGGATCAGTTGGATTTTTTGTGATCCAAGCTTTCCGAATGGATTTGATAACTAATGACCACTTTTGCAGATAGATTGGTGGCGGCGAGCGACGCTACGGAGAGCCTGGTGTGTGTGGGTCTGGATGTTGATTTGGCGCGGATGCCGGAGGCGGTCCTCCGACAGGCTCAGGATGAGCGGGTGGTTATCGAGTTCAACAGGGCCATTGTGGACGCCACGGCCGATTTGGTTTGCGCGTACAAGCCGAATATCGCATTTTATGAGGCGCTGGGATTGCCGGGGTTGAGGGCCTTGGAGGCAACGGTTTCGCACATTCGTGATGTCGCTCGGGATTGTGTGATCATAATCGACGCCAAGCGTGGGGACATCGGCAACACGGTTGAGGCGTATGCGACGGCGATGTTCGACGTGTGGGGTTTTGACGCAGTTACGGTGAATCCGTGGGGTGGGATGGACACCATCGAGCCGTGGCTGGACAGGGGGAACGGCGGGATCATCGTGTGGTGTCGCGGCTCGAATCCGGGGGCCGGAGACCTGCAGGATATGGCGGTTGACGGCGGGGAGCCCGTTTACATGCGACTGGCGCGGAGTTTGGCGGATCTTACGACGGGAGGGAATCTGGGCCTGGTAGTGGGGGCGACGGCTCCTGAGCAGTTGGCAACGGTGCGTGCAGTGTGTCCGGAGGCGCCGATATTGATTCCGGGCGTGGGCGCGCAGGGCGGCGACCTGGAGGCCAGCGTGCGGAATGGCGTCGACAGGAACGGTCGCATGGCGATCATCAACTCCGGACGGGGGATCATCTACGCGTCGAGCGGGCCGGATTTTGCGGAGGCCGCGCGAAAAGCCACCTCCGAGTTGCGGGAAAGCATCAACGACACGCTGGATGCGATGGGACTGGGATGGGGGTAAGTTTGGCGTGGATGCGTTGTCCGAATCAGGATTCGCAAGATTCGGGGATTTTCCGGATTCCTGCTTTCGCAGGAATGACGGTTGTGGGCGCAGGGATGGCGGCGGGGGATTTGGGATTGAATCCAGATGGTGCGCTAAAAGCGGAGAGGGAACATGAGCGGGCCACCTAGAGCCGCGGATCTGCGTCCGGGGGACATCGTCCGGCTCAAGAAACGGCATCCGTGCGGCGGGTTTCACTGGCTGGTGAACCGGGTGGGCGGAGACATTGGGCTCCGCTGCCAGACGTGCGACCATCACATCATGATTCCGCGATTTCGGATTGATCGCAGAATCCGGGAGATTGTGAGGGCGGACCCGGACGCGGCCAGCGGCGGTTCCGAGGATGGCGGGTAGAAGGGGCGCGGGCATCAGCGCTATGCGCAGTCGTAGCGACGCTCCCCATAACCTCAACCCTCTTCCATCCGGGGAGAGGGAGTTTTTTGAAGGCGGTGTCCACGCTGTCGGGCGGAATCAGTGAGGGGCGGCATACGGGAGTCGCTGCGAAATCGGTATCGGGGTGTATCGATTCTTTGTGTGGCGGTGGCGCTGAACAGTTTTGGCCTAGGAGCAATCGCGCCGGTATTGCCGCTTTTCCTGGAGAAAGAATACGGCGTCAGCGCGGCTGAGATCGGGATAACCATCGGGCTGTTCGGCTTTGGCAGGTTAGTTACCAGCGTGCCGGCCGGATACCTGGCGCAGCGGTATGGGCGCAAGAGCGTGTTGGGACTGGGCGCGGCGATCAACGTCCTGGGCGCTTTGATGGTGTCGGTGTCTTTCAGTTACGTGTGGCTGACAGGATGGCGGTTTGTGTCGGGATTCGGCGGCAGCATATTCCTGACGGTGGCGACGATTTACCTGCGAGACGAGGCGACGCCGTTGACGCGGGGGCGGTTGCTGAGTCTGCAGGAGTTGAGCATCCTGGCGGGGCAGATATTGGGGCCGCTGCTGGGTGGCTACCTGGGGGACATATTCGGGCTGCGGGTGCCGCTGTACGCGCAGGCGGCGTTGATGGCGGTTTCGCTGGGCGTAATCGTTTTTGCGCTGCCGGAATCGCGCTGGCGGGAAGAGGCGAGCAGCCGGCGGCGGACAGAAAGTTCCCTCTCACCCCAGCCCTCTCCCACCGGGAGCGAGGGAGATTCTGCAAGACAACGTCAACGGGGCGCGTTGTGGCGGTTGATGCTGAGCCCGGCGTTCATTTTCGTGGGGATGTTCGCGCTGATGATCGTGGCGAACAGGCAGGGAGCGCGGTTCAGCGTGATGCCATTGTTCGGGCGGGAGAAAGGGTTTGAACCGGGGGATCTGGGGTTGTGGATCAGCGTCACCCACTTCCCGCAGTTTTTCACGACGCTGGCGTCGGGTTATCTTTCGGACCGGTTCGGGCGCAAGACGCCGATCATACCGTCCATCGCGCTGATCTGCCTGGGCATCGCGGCGTTCATCTGGGCCGGCAACCTGTGGCAACTGCTGCTGTCGGGGGTGCTGCTGGGACTGGGCGAGGGTTTGGGGAGTCCGGCCGGCACGGTGTTTTTCGCGGACATCGCGCCGCCCGGAATGGAGGGCGTGACCATCGGACTGCTGCGAACGTTTGGAGGGGTCGGTACGATCATCGGGGCGCTGGCGCTGGGCGCGATTGCGGACGTGGCCGGCTTTTCATGGTCGCTCTGGGTTGATGCGGCGATATTGGCGGCGTCGGCGTTGGGTCTGATGATCTTCGTCAGGGAGACCCACCGGGCGCGACGGGGATAGTCTAATCGGATTATTCGGCGGCTGTGTTATCGGGGTTTTCTTCCTCGGCTTCCGGCGCTTGTTGTTGGGCGGCTCGCCGGTTGGCCAGCAGCAGGAGAACGGCGGCGATGATGGCGGCCAACGCAACGACGCTTACGGCGATCAGCAGGATCAACAACAGCGTGGGATCGGGATCAATGAAACCGCCAGCCCCGTCAACGGAGCCGCCGGTGGCGGGGTCCGGGGTAGGGGTGGCGATGGCGGCCATGACGGCGCTAACGATGGCGTCGCGGTCGATGGTTGCCGGCGGTACGGGCGTGTCGGTGGGAACCGGAGTCGCTGTTGGGGTCGGCGTCGGGGTTTGAGTTGGCGTCGGCGTAGGACTGGGCGTTGGGGTAGGAGTAGGGACCGGGGTAGCGGTAGGTATGGGTGTAGCCGTGGGAACCGGGGTGGGCGTAGGTGTTGGAGTGGGCAGCGGCGTTTGAGTTGGAATTGGGGTAGGAGTGGGTTGCAGCCCGGGCAGCATGGTTACGGTGGAGTAAATCCCCGGGACACGGTTGGGTCCCTGATACAACTCCAAATACACGATGGCTTCGCCGGCGCTGAAGGAGTAGGGTTCGAAATCCGGGAAAGTGGTGCGCGCGGTAAAAGCGCCGTCGCGGTTGGAATTGAAAGTGCTTGCTCCGTTGAAAGTGAAGAAGGGGCCATTGCGGATGCGGATTCCGTAGCCGCCGATATAGCGGTCCAGGCCGGTCACGATCACGGTGACGGGGGTGTTGATACGCACGACCGAGGGGGCAACCGCTAGGCCCACGGAGGCGGCCCTGATGTCGAGGTCGGCGGTAAGTTCCCTGAGGCGGTGGTTGTCGATATAGACTTCCAAGCGGATGCGCTGGCCGGGGTCGAGGTAGTCGGTACGGTCGAATTCGTACCGCCACCGGCCATCGGATGAAGGATAGACACTGCCGGCACGGCGTCCATTGACGGTGATCCTGACCTGTGGGGGGTGGTAGTAGTCGGGAGTCTCCGGCGGGAAATTTTCCCCGCGTATTACGATGGGTTCGCCCCGGTTGATGACGCTGCGGTCAGAATCCAGGATGATGCGAGGGACGGCGATAGGTACGTCGGCAGTGGCTTTGACGCCTTCATCGTCGGTGATTTCCAGTTCAAGACGGTCGCCGTCATCGAGGTCGATAACCTTGTCGATAAGTTCGCCGGAAATTTCGCCGTTGGGGTCTGCCAGCAGGATGGTGGCGTTGAAGCGGCCGCCGCTGCGGATTGGGACGCAATCGGCGCGGTCGCGGGAATCGTCAAGCAGGGCAACCTCAACACCGTCCAGGCGCGCCCGGCAGATTTCGGAGCCGGCCAGTTGCCGCGCGGATACCAGCAACGTTTGGCCCAGGCCCACACCATTGCCGACGACGGTGAAGTCAAGCTCGGCGTCGGCTCACGCGTACCCGGTTTGGTAGCGTTGAATGGGGAAGAGGTTAGCAGGCGGATCGGGAGTGGCGAGGTAGTATTCGTAGCCCAGATGCAGGATGCCCAACCTCCCACGA
>DAOUJD010000069.1:0-35782 GCA_034423115.1 Dehalococcoidia bacterium
TCTCGTGGGAGGTTGGGCATCCTGCATCTGGGCTACGAATACTACCTCGCCACTCCCGATCCGCCTGCTAACCTCTTCCCCATTCAACGCTACCAAACCGGGTACGCGTGAGCTCACAGTTGGGATTGCGTCAAGGGCTTCGCCGAAGCATCCGCGGAACTGGACGATGTGGACGGTGTGCTCGTCCGTTTGGAAAAGCCCGATGATCGGCTACTCGCGGTAGAGTATTCGGAGCGGAATCTCAAGGCCGCCGCCAAGTACGGCATTGAGGTCAGATAGCCTCGATGGCTCGTACCGAATCGGCTCAACCGGAACCCCACGTCCTGTTGGTGGAGGGTCCGGACGATAAGAATGTAGTCTGGCAGATTTGCAACCGCAGCCCCGACACTCCCGATTTCTTCATCCAGGACCGGGGCGGCATCGAACCTTTGCTTGACGCCATCGGTGCGGAACTCAACGCGCCAGACCGTCGTGTTTTGGGCATTCTCGCCGACGCGGACACCAACCTGACCGGGCGCTGGGCTTCAATAGTCAACCGCCTGGCCGAAGAGGGTATCCGCATACCGAACCGTCCGGACGCTGATGGTGTAATCATAGACACCGAGGAAAAACCACGAGTGGGTATCTGGTTGATGCCCGACAACTCAATGGACGGCGAACTCGAAAACTTTGTCGCCGACATGATTCCGGACGATGACCCCGTATGGCCGATGTCTCAACAGTACATCAATGAAATTCCACTGGAGCACCGGAAATTCGCACCCGGCAAAACCCTCCGCGCTCAAGTCCACGCTTGGCTCGCCACCCTATCGGACCCGAGATTAATGGGACAGGCAATCGGTGCCCGAGATCTTACCGTCAACAACCCACTCTCCCAAACCTTCCTCCGCTGGCTCTCTCGCCTCTTCGCCTAACATCCTTCCAACCCGTTCATCCTGAGCCCATCGAAGGATCATCCTGAGCCCGTCGAAGGATCATCCTGAGCCTGTCGAAGGATCATCCTGAGCCCGTCTCAGCCTCAACCCCCTCCCCACCCCCAGCTGCCTCCCACCCCGGCCGCGTCGCCGTTACCATCAGCAGCGACACCAACGCTAGGTTGACCCCAAACACCAGGAACGCCCACTGGTAGGTGCCGAACCGGTCCACCGCCAGGCCGGCCGCCGTCGGTCCCAGCGCCTGCCCGCCCACCTGCGCCGCCAGACCCCACGCCCGTATCGACCCGAGGTGCAACCGCCCGAAGTAGTCCGCGCCCGCCAGCCGCGCCATGATGTGCAGGCCGCCGACGCCGAACCCCAGGAAGAACGCCCCCAGAACGCCCACGGCGATCTCGCTGGCAAAGGCCGTGGTGATGGCGCCTGTGGCGACCACCAGACCCGACGTCGTCATCACGAACCGCGCCTGCGTCTTCTGCGCCATCGCCGAAAAGAACAAGCTCGCCGGCACCTGCGATATCGCGAATGTGCTGGCCGTCCACACCGCCACCGACGGCGGCACGCCCTGATCCACGAAGTGCGGAACCTGGTGCAGCGACACCCCGGCCTGCACTATGAAACCGGCAAAGGCAAACACCATCATCAGCCAGAACGCCCGCGTCCTCATCGCCTGCCGCAGCGTGAAGTTGATTTCCTCGGTCGTGCTCTGCGGACGCCGACCTGATACGCCGGAGGCGGAACCCCGGCGAGCCGCGCCCTCGCCGCCGTCCGCTTCCAATCCCAGGTCCTCCGGGCGCCGGGCCATTAGCAGCATGGCCGGAACCACTCCCACCGTCACCGTCCACGCGCCCAGCGCGTACCACGCCACGCCCCAGCCCCAGGCGCCGATGATCGCCTGCGCCACCAGCGGCATCACCGCCAGGCCCGAACCCTGCGACACGTGGTTCAGCGCCAGCGCAAAGGGCCGCCGACGCACGAACCAGTTGCTCACCGCCACCGACGTTCCCAGCTCCAGCGGACCGGAGAACGCCATGCGCCCCGGCACGTACACCACGTAGAACATCCAGATCTGGCTCACCGCGCCCAACGCCACCGCGCACGCTCCGGCGATGGCAGAAAATATGCCAACCACCATTCCGGCCCCGTACCGGTCCAACACCAGCCCCACCAGCGGCGAAATCACCGCCGCGAAAACTCCTCCCAGGCTCACCGCGCCGGCCAACTCCGCCCGCGTCCACCCGAATTGCTCCGACATCGGCACCACGAACACCGTCAGCACCGCCACCGACATCAGCGGCCTCGCGGAGTACGATACGATCCCCGACAGACCGAGTATGATCCAGCCGTAGTAGAACGGCGTCGCCCGGGCCGCCCGGGTCTGCAGCCCTCGCATCAGCCGCCGTCGCGCCGACGGGAAAAGTGCGCCGACCCACGCGGCCGGCAGAATAGTGCGGCGATCGGGTGATTCAACAGCTCACAAATGCAATCGGACAGACCGGGGAGGCAAAACGCCGCCCGATTATAGCAGGCGACGCCCTTCGATCCCTCGCTCCCTTCTCGCGGGCTCCGCCGTCCGCTCCATTGCCGGCGGCCCCGATCTCTGCCCGGCCACTCGCCGACTGACAAATCCTTGGCTGTTGAAATCGCCGGTGAATCCTTGGATGATAGCGCGGTTGGTGATAGAGTCTCATCGCTAAACATAACGTCCTGCCGCCTGTCGATTCTCATCGCCATCAATCACCGCCCAGCCACGGTACAAGGCTCCCCGATTGACCGTCAAAAGCGCCCATCCCGCTCCACGCCAGCAAAGCGACAGGAAACATCCACTTGACACAATCAAATGGCGGCCGGATCGAACGACCCGACCTGGCGTTCGACCAATTAAACCCCAGGCTGTTCGAGACCGTTAACCCGGATGCTCAAGCCTCCAGTTTCGTCTCCGCGCTTCCCGATATCCTCCGGTGGAGAGACGACCACACCGACCTCTTTGCCCAGATCAATTCCATCCACTCCGCCTTCGTGAGAGCCCGAATCGACGCCCTCGGCGAGTACAGCGATCCGCTGAACGCCATGCTCTCCAACATGCCGGTGGAAATGTGGCATCGCATTGAGCTTGCCCCCGAGGTGTTTCGGCTCCTGGCCGCTCCCCACAACACTCCCGCCACCGAGGTCACCGAAATACTCCTGAGTTTCTGCGCCGTCGAACTCCATGTCTCGGGGCACCCCTTGGCCGGCCCGTTGCCCAACGGTCGCTGGAGCGCCCTCGGCGACATTTGCGTCAGCCGCGCCTCGGCACGGGTCAGGCCCGCGGTGCCCGATCAGTATCGCCGGGCCAACGACCTGGTCCTCGCGCCCGTCGTCCGGGGCACCGTGGTCGACGGCTACAGCCCCACCTACGCGACGATTTTCGGATACACCCCCTGGTCGGTGGAACCCCACCCAGACGCGGAGTTCGAGCAAGCCACCGCCAAGCTGTCCGCCGCCATGGAGTTCATCGAATCGGTGTCCGGACCGGCGTGTTCAATGCTGGATGCCTGCCTCCGGGTCGTGTCGCTGGGCCGCGTCCCGGCAGACCCCAACATGACCGTATCCGGCTCACACCCTCACCTGCGCGGCTCGGCGGCGTTTTCCAATCTCCACTCGCTCCGGTGGGCCCCCGGGCAGGTGGTGGACGCCCTCCTGCATGAGTCCATCCACTGCCTCATCTCCAAAATGGAGATCTCCGACAACCTGTTCTCGTCCTATCTCGACGCCGGCAGCATATCGGTGACATCCCCGTGGTCTGGTCGCACCCTCCCGCTCTGGGCGTACGTTCACGCCTGCTTCCTGTGGTTCGGTTCGTGGCATTTCTGGCAACTCGCCGGCGCCCACACCGGTCGCGCCCAGGACTTCGTCGAAACCGCGCGCCGTGGTTTCGACGGCGCAACCTCCATCAACAACATCCCGCCGGAGGGAATCGCGCTGCTCAGGCCGGACGCCATCGAGGCCCTCCGCACCATGACCAACGAAGTAACCGCCTGAACCTCAGCGCTGACCAACCCGCAAGGCAAGGACTTTCCGCGACAAACCCTTCACCCGCGCGAGGGTTTCGTCCAACGTGCCGGAGATGTCCAGCGCCGCCACTTCCAATCGCTTTTCCGCGTGTCGGACCAAATATTCGCGGTCTCCGGACTCGGTGTCGTCCTCCGCATATATCAAAAGGCCGCCGGGCAGGTCTTCCGCGATAGTGTAGGCCAGCAGTTGGTACAGGTCGGCGTTGGGGACTCGGTGGTCGGTGATGCGCTTGTACTTGGCGTCGCCAACGAACACACAGCGATTGCCCTCAAACCATGTCAGATCAGGCCGCAACCGGACGTGCTGCCCGTAGGCCAGAGTGTGGATGTACTTTTCTCGGAACGCGGTTGCCGAGACTCCCAACGCTTCCCGCAACGCCTGTGTCACAAACTCCTGGAACACCACGTTCATGTCCATCAGGAATCCGCTGGCCCGAATCTCTCCCCGTCCCGACTCGAACGCGCCGTGCCTGAGAATCAGCCGCGACAATTCCACGACGCCCCGGTAGTGCTCGTTCAGCCGGTCATACCGAACCGAGGGAACATCCTTCGGCGCGAATTCACACAGCGACACATCATCCAGCATCGACGCCACCCAGCCCAGATCGCGACGGGCTTTGGATGAGCGCAATCGAGCGCGGCGCAACCGGTACGCCGCCGCCTTGACCAGTTGATTGGCAAGCACATCGGCGGTGAATTCGTCGTACCGCACTTCAACCGGGAAGGGCACGCCAAACCGGCGCCGCAGTTGGTCATCGAAGCGGATGCGCCCCCGCACGGTGTACAGAGCCTCCTCCTCGGTGCGATAACCGTGCAACAGGCCGCGCGCGAACGCCTTGCGCGCCTGGAACGCCAGGGCAATCGCCAGAAAGTCGTGCAGCGCATCCGCCTGGTCGAACCCGAAATCATCCGTCTGAAACTTAACGGCGCCGTTCCCTATGCCGTAGCAAGCCAGGGCCAAAACCTGACGGATTTCGATTTTGGGCTTGATGAGCACCGACAGGTCGCCAATCTCCACAGCCCCGATGATCGAGTTGGGCCGCAGGTTATACCTGTCTTGTGTGCCAACAACCGGTTCGACGGTGATGACCCGTGCTTTCCGGTCTGTCTGACCGTCTTCCACCCTCAGGGCAATCAGCGCGTCCCGTTCAGCGACAGTGAGGGCGACGTCGTCCTTCCGCTCCCACTCCCTGAGGCTAATCTGACGCATTGTCGTCGTTGCCTGCGTCGCTCCCAGGCTGAGCCGCGGTTGCCTCATTGCCGTTCGCCCCACCAGCGACCACCGCTTTTCGCAGTGTGTCCAGCTTGAAACTATCCAGACTTTGCCCGACCTGCCCGAATAGCCGCTCCTCAATGTAGGGTAAAACGCCGTACTCCCAGATGCGTTTAATCCGTTCCTCGTCAAGATTCGGCTTCATAAAGTGGCTGGGTCCGACGGCGGCCTGCGGCTCATCGCTCAGCAACTCGTTTGCCCGATCAACAACATCGGCAACCCAATCCACGGTAGCAGGGTTCTTTTCCAAATATCTGTGGAGCAAACCTTTGATCGGGTCTTTGTCGGGATGGAACTCCACAAAATAGAACCTGCGGCGCAACGCCAGGTCAACCAGCGCGATGGAGCGATCCGCCGTGTTCATGGTCCCGATGATGTACAGATTATCTGGGAGGCTCCACGCCTTATCCGAGTATTGGAGTATCACTTCGTCGTCGCGATACTCCAGCAAGTAGTAAAGCTCGCCGAATACCTTGCCCAGGTTGGCCCGGTTGATCTCATCGATAATGAGGTAGTGAGGAACGCCCGGGTTATCCCGCGCCCGCTGCGCCATCCGCAGCAGCGGCCCATCCTTCAGTTCGTATGTGAGTTGCCCATCGCCATTTGAATCCGGACGGTATCCCTGCACAAAGTCCACGTAATCGTAGGAAGGGTGAAACTGCACCAGCGTGACCCTGCCTTCTGAACCGGCCAGGTGCCGGGCGAGTTCCCGAGCGACGTAGGTTTTACCAGTGCCGGGCGGCCCCTGGAAAATGACCTGCTTTTTGTCTTCAAGGAGGGTGTTAATTTCTTCGAGGAAGTCGTGCGGGAGGAAGAGGCTGTCAGCGAGGGCGGGGAGGTCAATTACGGGTTCAGTCTCGTCATCCTCCTTTTCATCGGGTACATCGGAGTACGAAACGACGCTCCAGACTATGCCTTGTGCGTCGAGCCGGTGATCTATCGTCAAGCCTCGAGCCGAAGCTTCACTGATGAACGTGTCAAGAAATCCCAAGGCGTTTTCGTACAACGTCGCCTCGCTTGCTTCGGGCTCTGGCCTACCATATCCAGTAAGAGCGTAAGCGAGGTTGAACCGAGTTGTCAGGAAAGGAGGGTACAGCTCAGGATCCAGTCCCATGAGGAGCACGGAAATGACGTTCATTCGGGTGCCCACTCCGGACGCCGCTGATTTGGGCATCAATTTGCAGAAATCGTGAATCCGCTGGGTGACGGTCGAGTCACTCTCCGTCCAAATAGTCTGTAACGCAATGAGCGCATCGTCGGGAAACCTGTCAATCCAATCTCTAAATCTGGCCTGCTGTATGCCGTTGATAAGATTGCCACCAATGCCGCGTTTGACTAGGTCCGGCCAGTTGTCTTCACTGTTAAGTACAATTCTCCTTGCCTCAGCCAATCTGCGGGCTATAATAACTTTGTAACCGGTCTCGTCAGCTTCTAACTGCCCGCCATCCAAGTACGCTTTGGCCCGGCGGACAAAATCGTCCCAAGGGCTGGGTGCAGATGGATCCCAGATGCTGCGTATTACAGGCTCCCAGAAGTGTTCGAAGCTGCCGTATTTGGCTTCCAAGCCCCGGCGAATCTGTTGCATTTTCCAATCAATATCGCTGGCTGGCTCTTCGATGAAGTGAGCAAAATTCCCCGCATTGGTAATCTGGGTCTTGCGGTTGATCCCAATCGTCTCAAATTCATCAGGGAAAACGATGTGGAGCAACACGTCCTTAATTATTCTCCCTGAGTTTTGGTTGTTGACGAGCAACCCACCGGTAAATTGCATTGTGAACAGGAATTCCTTGAACGCCCAGGGATCTCTGAGCCTCTCCGCTCGTTCCCTAGTATCCAACTCCTTCCATTGCTCAGCGAATTCTATGATCGTTCCGACTTGATAGGCCATGTAATTGTTTCCGGCACTTATATTAATGAACCCCGCTTTCAACCCTTCAACGATCCCCGGCGGAACATCCTCCCGGTCAAGTGGCCATCCCAGTACCCCTTCTATCCGTTCCCGTTTATTCCCCGCACGTAGAAGAATCAGATGGTGTATGTACAGCACTTCGGCCATCAACTGGCGGGCCTCTTGCGACCTCCCGGCAAGCTGTCGTTCCAACTTTGCGTCAAAGTCGCCTCCTAAGCCGTCTTCCTGCCACTCTAGGAAACTCTCGCGCAACTCCGCTAAATTCTCGGGCGTCCAAATCGCTTTGCCCGGCGTGAATAGCGAATCGGATTCTCGCAACGCCCGGTCAACCCACGCAGCGCCTGCTTCGTATGCTTCTTTCGCGCCATCGCTAGTTCTTCTGCTGCCCATCGTTCCCTTCCCTTTCCCTCATGCGACTGTGACGACCGCCTCTATAGACACCGGCCCATTGGCGTCGTCCGCGCAAATTCCCTCGGGCAGCGGACGCCCCTCGTCCTCATAGATCTCCAATACCACCGCAAAGGCGTCCTCCACGTTGACCAGGCACTCCGCAATGGTGTCGCCCTCGGTTATCAACTCCGGCAGCAACGGGGAAGTGACGGTGTACCCACCTTCGGGCTGAGGGTCCAGTATCAAAGGTATTCTTGCGATCATCGTCAGCTCCCTGTGCTTTCGTTCAGCGGGTTGGGGGATTGAAGGGCGGCATGGGTGGAGGCAGGTCGATGCTTTCGACAGCGCTGGCTGCTTCTTCAGACAGCAGCAGGCGGTCAATAACCCTTTGCTGCGCGGGGGTAGGTGTAAAGTCCCGGTTCGTGCCCCGTTCCCGGGCTTCCCACAACAAGGGTATGAGCGCATTCACGTCGGCAAGCAGATTCGTGACGAGGTTTTCGCCCAACCAGTCCTCGTAATAGTTGTCGTGCAGCTGGTCGGCGATGGCTTGCAAATACCGTATTTGCGGTTGTTGGAACTCATCGGCCAGCAAGCCAATAATATCCCGGCGCAAGTTGTGCGAACGGTGCCGCCAATTCCGGTCCTCGGCGATTGCTTTCACGGCCTGGGCCACGGCGCCGGAGGCCTTGTCCGAAGCCTGCACCCGATCGCCCATGGTACGCAGCTCGTAGTTGGCCTGCTCCATAAGGCGACGGCTGAGGTCGGCGTGGCGGTTGGCATTCGCAATGGACATGACCAATGGGTCTCCCTGAAACTGGATAATTCCGTCGCCTGACATGAAAGTACTATGGGCGAATTATCGCACATCCCTGAAACCCCTACCTAATCCCATTCATCCTGCCCATCCTGTTTATCCCTGCAAAACCACCAACACCCCCCTGCGCTATAATGCCCCAATGCAGCGCACCCTCCGGCTGGCCCTGGGCCAGTTCAACCCTACCGTCGGCGACATTCCCGGCAACACCGCCCGCATCATCGAGCTGATTGACGAGGCTCGGGCCGCCCACGCCGACCTCGTAGCCTTCCCCGAACTTGCCGTCACCGGCTATCCGCCCGAGGACCTGCTCTTCAAGCCCTCCTTCCTCTCCGACAACGCCGCCGCCGTCCAGCGCATCGCCGCCGCCGCCCGGGGCATCGCCGTCATCGTCGGATGCGTCGAGGTCGGCGACGACATCGCCAACGCCGCCGCCGTCATCAACGACGGCCGTATCCTCGACTGGTATCGCAAGATGTACCTGCCCAACTACGGCGTGTTCGACGAGGACCGCTACTTCCGGCGCGGCGACCTCTGTCCCGTTTATGTCATCAACGGCTGCCACGTCGGCGTCAACATCTGCGAGGACATCTGGTATCCCGTCGGCCCCGCCGCCGTCCAGCGCGACGCGGGCGCCGAGGTCATTGTCAACATCAACGCGTCCCCCTTCCACGCCGGCAAGGCCGCCCAGCGCGAGCGCATGATCTCTACCCGCGCCGCCGACAACGGCGTTTTCGTTGCCTACCTCAACACCGTCGGCGGCCAGGACGAGTTGGTCTTCGACGGCGCCAGCGTCGTATGCAGTCCGGATGGGTCGGTCATCGCCCGCGGTCCCTCCTTCGAGGACCGGCTCATCGTCGCCGACCTCGACGTCGATTCCGTGTTCCGCCAGCGCCTCCGCGACCCGCGCCCCCGCAAAGAGAACCCCAACATCCTGCGCGAAGTCGGTCAGGCCTCCGTCGTCCGCGTATCCGACCACCGCCGCGCCGGCCACGGCACCGCCGCCGATCCGCCCATGTGCCGTCCGATGGACAATGTGGAGGAGGTGTACCAGGCCCTGGTCGTCGGCACTCGCGATTACGTCCGCAAGTCCGGATTCCGCCGCACCCTGGTCGGCCTGTCCGGCGGCATCGACTCCGCCCTCACCGCCACCGTCGCCGTGGACGCCCTCGGCCCCGACAACGTGGTCGGCGTCACCATGCCTTCCCGCTACTCCTCCGAGGGCAGCATCGGCGATTCCCAGGAACTGGCCGACAACCTGGGCATAAAACTCTGGCGCATCCCCATCGAGCCGGCCCACCACGCTTTTACCGACATGCTGGCCGAGCATTTCGCCGGCACCGAGCCCAACACCGCCGAGGAGAACGTGCAGGCGCGCATCCGCGGCAACGTCCTCATGACCATCTCCAACAAGTTCGGCTGGCTGGTGCTCACCACCGGCAACAAGAGCGAGATGGCCATGGGCTACGCCACCCTCTACGGCGACATGGCCGGCGGGTTCGCCGTGCTCAAGGATGTGCCCAAAACCTTGGTGTACCAACTCTGCCGCTGGCGCAACGCCGGCTCCGCCAACGGCCGGCCGATCATCCCCCGGGCCGTCCTCGACAAGCCGCCCAGCGCCGAACTGCGTCCCGATCAGACCGACCAGGACACCCTGCCGCCCTACGATGACCTCGACCCCATCATCAAGGCCTACGTCGAGGACGACTATTCCTACGCCGACATGGTCGCCATGGGCCACAAGCCCGAATGGGTCCGCCAGGTCATAGCCTACGTCGACCGCAACGAGTACAAGCGCCGCCAGGCTCCCCCCGGCGTCAAGATCACCCCACGCGCCTTCGGCAAGGACCGCCGCCTCCCCATCGTCAACCGCTACCGCCCGGCCGCTCAATAGGGCTGCCAACTCCGTGGTCCAACGTCGTTCGATTCGCCTGCATGGGTATGACTATCGCCAGAATGGCGCGTATTTCGTCACCATTTGTACCCACAACCGCACACTCCTATTCGGAGAGATCGTAGACGGCGAGATGAGGTTGAACGAAGCCGGGCAGGTCGCGCAAAGGCTCTGGGACGAATTACCGCAACATTTCAGCCATGTGGACACGGACGCGTTCGTCGTTATGCCTAACCATGTGCATGGAATCATCGTGATTGCGAACACCCATGTAGGGGCGAGGCATGCCTCGCCCCTACGCCACTCGCACAAATCACCAAGGGCAGCCCTCGGAACGATTGTGGGTTCATATAAATCCGCGGTGACAAAACAGGTAAATCGCGACCGCGGCACCCCCGGCGTTCCTGTCTGGCAGCGCAACTACTACGAACACATCATCCGGAATGAGGCATCACTCCAGCACATCCGTAACTACATCATCCACAATCCGGCCAAATGGCCCGACGACCCCGAAAACCCCCGCAATTCCTGAACACGCCGCCGAAACACGGCGTTAATCCCCTAACCCAGTATCTCCCGCACGGGACACCTGAACCCGGGCAGCACGTCTCCACCGTCCAGCGTATCGTCCATGGTGAGGATGACCGGCGGCAGGTCCGGTTGCCGCACCCTTATCGTACCGGTCTCAGGGTTAATCACCAACGCCATCCGAACCCCGAAGTCCAGCCACATGGTAGCCTTGTCATCAACTTCCCGCTCGGAGTCGCTGGGCGACTTGATCTCCACAACGAGGTCGGGCGCCACCGGGCAGTAACCGTCCACATTGGCGTCCAACGCAAGTTTTTCTGCGGAAATATACCCCAAGTCTGGTTCCCGCACGGTGTCCGGGTTACGTTCCAATAGCACACCGGCATCCGTACCAAAGAGGTGCCCCAATCGCCGCGGATAGATATATTCTCCGAGTGCGGTTGCCATAGCCATATTAACCATCCCCTGCCGCATCCCAGAGGGAAGGGTTTCGTGCAGCACCCCTCTGATCAGTTCGCCCCTCACACCCTTGCTGTACAGGCGCAGCAGGTCGTCGGCGGTAAGCAGTTGTGGCCCAGCAGTGGTCATGCGCTTGTACCACTGATCTATTGCGCCATCTCGCGCTGCGTCAAATCCAGCGGTTCCGCCGGTCGTGCAAGGGCGAATTCGTGCCCGGGCCGGGATGGTTCTCGGAATGTTATGGACTCGTAGTAATCATCCAACGGGACAAAAACACCGTTGGTTTCAGCCCATTCCCGCATTGCCCGCCGGCAGGAGTGAAACCAGGACAGCACCTCCACTTTCCAACCCCGTCGATACATCCGCTCCAGTGTGCGGTGAAAGCCCCGTCCTTCCTCGTAACCTGCTCCGTCCCCGGTCAACAATACTACTGTTCCCACATCGCCATTGTAATCCCAGCCATCCTCCAACATTCGCAGTTGTAACCATTGATCAGGAGTCTCCTGCTCCCCACGACTGGGTTCCCCTCGGTCGTACAGATGGACTTCTACACCGCTGTTTTCCAAGCGGTTCCACAATTGTCGCATCTCAGGTGGTACCGAACCTGCGGCCATCGCCTTGGTTAGAGGACGGTCTGCGTGGGATAAACGGAATATATTGTCAAAATGAATGCGCACAAGATAACGTGCGCCCGGAGTACCGTCCTTCTCTTCAGCGAGCCTTTGTGCCTCGTGAAAAATGTTTGAATTGTCCCAGTAAACAAAAACCCCGCTCATGGTGATACCTCGGTGCAATCTGCATCCCAGTGTATCACTGCCCCTCGCCGTCCCCGCCGTCCATCTCCTTGTAGGCATACACCGCGAACAGCGGGTCCCCCGGCGGCGCCATATCCGGGTTCGCCAGCCCGCCGCGCACCCCGTTGAAACCGCCGGCGTGGAGCATATATTGTCCCACCAGCTCGATGTGGTCCTCGTCATTCGTCGAACGCCACACCCGTACCGCCTTGGTCGGGAAGCACCGGTTCGAAAACGTCACGATGAACACGCCGCCCGGCCGCAGGATCCGCGACACCTCCGAGAACACATCCACCGGCCGCGTCAGGTACTGCACCGACACCGTGATCACCACCGCGTCGAACGATTCATCCTCAAAGGGGAGGCCAGGGTCTACGTTGATGTCCTTCAGCAGGTACTCGTTCAGCTGCGGGTTGTCGGCCATCTCGGTGGCGTTCATGCCCAGGCCCACGATCCGCTGCCGGGGATGCGCCTCCGGCCAGTGCGTCCGCCAGCTGCTCATCAGGTCCAGCACCTCGGAGTTCTCCGGTATCAGCTGCTGAAACAGCCGGCCCACAGCCATGATCGCCCCATCGTCAATGTGCACCACCAGGCGGGGCATGGTGTAAAACTGGGCGTCGTTGCTCTCGTCATCCCGCTGGAAGAACTCCGGCGGAAAACGCTGCGGATCCATCGTCAAACCCAACCTCCTGATCAGGCCAACCCGGCCTGCCACTGGTCGCAATAACATTGCACAACTTGGGGGCGAACCGTCATTCGCCCCCGGCAAATCAATAATCCTGTCTATCCTGTGCATCCATGTAAATTACCCGGTCCCTACCCCACTCGGTACGCCCGCGCCGCGCACCCGTAGAACATATCCGCCCGCTCGTCAGCCGAGTAATCCGCCGACATCCGCTTGAACGCGTTCCACATCACGCAGTACGAGAACGATTCCTTGTCCACCGGGAAGTTGCTCTCGAACATGCAGCGGCTGGGCCCGAACTGCTCGATGCAGTGCCGCATCACCGGATCGATTGCCGCCGCCAGTTCCTCGGAGCCCACCGGCGTCTCCTGCTCGTGGAAGTCGTAGCCCAACCGGGGCATCCCGACGCCGCCCAGCTTGATCACCACGTTGGGACACTGCGCCGCCGCCGCGATGCCGCTACGCCAGTTCGCCATCACCTCGTCGGGGTCGGACGCGTACGGCCCGGTGCGCATCAGCCCGCCCACGTGGTTCAGCACGATGGTCAGGTCGGGCACGGCGTTGGCGAAATCCACCAACTGCGGCAGTTGCGGGTGCAGCAGCGACACGTCCAGCGACAGCCCCATCTCGGCCAGCACCCGCGCGCCGGCCCGGTAGTCATCGCTCATCAACTGATCGGGCATTGGGTAAGCGCCGACGATGGGGATCTCCGGATTCGGATCCCAGCTCACACCGTGGCGAGTGCCCTTGAAGCGGTTGGGGCTGGCCGCCTGCAACGCTTCCAGCACGCGCCGCACCTCGGTTCCCAGGTGCAGGTTGGCATGCCCTACGATGCCGTGGGCCGCCTTGGTCATGCTGTACATGCCGCTGGCGGACTGGGCGGCGATGCCCTGCACGAACTCCACCTCGCCCACCGGACGCAGCTCCATGGGCGGGTCGGCGCGATACATCGCCCGCGCCTCGATGAACACCGTGGACACGATGTTGTGCCCGCTGCCGGTGTCGGCCTCCAGTTCGTCCAGGAAATAGCGCGGTTCAACCCGGTCGGTGCGCCCGTCCCACAGGTGATGGTGAGGGTCGCAAATGGGCAGGTCCGGCTCCAAAGCCGCTTCAACGGTCTTGCCCAGCCAGTCATTAATCGGAGCAGCCATGTTTGTCACCTTTAGCCGCTATTCAGGAGCATCAGCAGTTGACCAACGAAGTGGTGTACTCCCGGTCGGCTCGCTTCAACCTCGTAGTCTTCCATATTGTCGTGAAAGAAATTCTCGTGGAATTTGTTGGCGGCCAGATAGCCATTCAGGAGAGTTGGATCGTGGTATTCACGGGACAGGGTTTCAACCGCCTGCTGCATTGCCCGGTGGCTCTTGTAGCGCCAACCCCGCTGCTGGCACAGCGCGATGATCGCCTGTGTCGCAGCGCCATACAGTTTTTCCGAGCCCTGCAGGTGATCGCCGGCCGCAAACTCCCCGTCCGAAGCGGCCAGAAAATCCCGGGCGGTTTGCACGTGTTCCTTGGCGGTCATTTCTCTGGTGGTCATGCTTGCTCTCCGGAGCGGTTCCGGGTCGAATTGTACCACCACCGCCGGCGCATAACGGAAAAGGGCCGCTGTGCGACAACACAACGGCCCTTCGGATTACGGACGCAGCATGGATTGGTCAGGGCCGGAAGCTGTTGAAGAAGGCTTGCCGCTCACCGCTGTATGTCGTCAGGCTATTCTCACAGATAACACTATCCGTTGCGAATCCGTAAGGTTTGCGGGGGAACGATGAGGAAATGCTCAACATGGAGACAACGTTCTCCACACAATACTCTGTCCCAATACGCTTACGATACTCCAGCCGGTAATACTCCTGGCCGGACAAGTTCACTTTCGTCAGGGAAATCGGTTGGAAGAAGGTCCAGTTTTCTGCCGCAAACTCCGGTAATCTGGTGTTCCAGTACCAGTTTGCTAGGACGGAAAGCTCGCTGCTACGGTCCAAATGGGGCTCCCTAAATGAAAATCTTCCTATGTCAACATATCGGTTAGTAGCATATGGCAGGATCCTTGAGTACGTGTTTCGTTCTCTGTACAGATACCACCCCTTGGGGATGTTGATGCTGTAGCCGTAGTCATACCGCAGGTTGCGGTAAGTGGCTTGTGCCGGCCCGCCGGCCGCCATCGTGTTCAACCGGCTGCTCACCTCGTTGCTGGCGATGGCAAGGTAGATGCCGGGAATCGGCACCCTGGTACCGTCGTCTTGAATCTGAACCAAGCCTGCGGTGTTAACCCCAACGACCCGTCCAAAACGGTCCACCACCGGGCCGCCACTGCTGCCACCCGCGACGGTGGCGTCGGTCTGGAGGTATTTGGTGTCATCGAAAATCCGGTTGGTTGAAGAAATTATGCCCCGGGTCAAGGTGGGATCATCGCCCAGGAAACTTGCCGATGGGTATCCCCACGCGGTTATCTCATCACCTTGGGCCACGGCGTCGGAGTTGCCTAGCGGCAGCGTGGAGTAGGTTCGTCCAACCGGCAGACGTATCACTGCCAGATCAGCCAGAATGCCCCGGCCAAGCACCTGGCCGGTCAAATTCACCGTCTGCCCGCCGGATGTCAGCATATTCACCGTCACGGTGGCAGCGTCATCAACTACGTGGCGGTTGGTAACCATCAACCCGTCGGAGCTTACGATGAAGCCAGTGCCTGCGTAGGTTTTTCCGTCGGAGGGTCTAGCGATGATCTGGCCAAGGGCAGGCCGGACGCGCCGGGCCAGTTCCGCGTTGGACAGCGGCGTGTTGGCTGCGGGTGCCCCAGCGGGGGCGGCGGAGCAGGCGGGATCCGGGTTCGTGACCGTGTGAAATGCCCAGCGCGGGTTTTGGGGCCAGGAGTATTGGCCGCTGATGGTCTCCACCGTATTGACCACGTTATCGCTGGTCAGCACCGTGAAGGCGTGGCGGTCGCCCTGGACCAGCCTGCGTAGGCTGTACTGTCCCCGCCCGCTGCTGGCCGAAATGTTCCGCGCGTTTACATCAACGTAAATGAAAGCTTCAATCCATTCGCCGGTGGTGCTGGCCTTGGCCCGCGGGTAGTCCTTCACCATGTTGACGTAGCCGATGCGGTAGTACGTCGCTTGGGAAACGGGGTTCCAGGAAATGATGACTTCGCCAGTGTTTGGGCCGCTGCAAACGACAATGTTTGTTGCGGACGGCACACCGCCCTGCGCCTCCGCCGGGGGCGCGGTGGCGACAACCACACCTATCAGGGCAATCAGGATGAGGGCAAGAAACAGGAGGTGCAGCGCGGTTTTGGGGTTGTACATGGCACACTCTGAGGGCTGGCGACAAATTAGCGGACCTCGGTCTCCCGAAGCAGTTCAGCGCGGCTGTCCCGACCATCGGGAGTGTCCAGATACGTCGGCTGGTAATGCAGCAGTTGGGGCGCTTCATCAGAACTGGGGCGCCGATCGGACCAGGCCTGCACCACGTCCGCTTCTTCTTGGGTCAGCACGTTCTTGTACACCGCCTGGTAGAGCAGCCAGTCCATGGTGTCCGCGTCGGCGGTCAGGGCGTCTTCCAGGGTGATAAAGCCCATCTTTTCGGGCTGCTCGTCCAGCCATTGAGCTAGGGCTTCGGTACTGTCGGTATTCGGCACGACTTGGTCAGTGGAGGTGCTAGGTTCGGCTTGGCCGGCCGAATCCTGCGCTACTAAGGCCAAGTACTCTGAAGTTAGACCGGGATCAGTCTCGTGATTTGCCAAGGGATCCCTCGGCAACTGCCCACTTGATGGTTGAATGTCGGGCTGCTGCCGCTCGTCGGCGGCAAACAGGGCGCCGGCCGTCAGCGCGATCGCCAAGAGGACAACCACCGCCGATGCTACCAGCCAATGTTTGCGAAGGGTGATAACGCGGGTGTTCATCGGTCAATCTACCTCCATAACGTTATTGTGTTGAGCTGATGCGGCTGCAAAACGCCGAGACCGGACACGGATTATCTCCACGTCCGGTCAATTGAGCGCCAGGACGGTCAAGGTCAGAACTACTGCCGTTGGCGGCTCAAAGCGATGTTTTCGGACCAGATTAGTGCAGGGCGGGGGCAAATTCAACGTAAGGCTTGTGTTTTCATGTACGACGTTCCACACGCTCGCGGTTTCAACGGCGTCATCATATCCAATCGGCAGCGACGTTTGCCCGCTTCTGACGTGCCTTCCCGGCTCGGTTATCTCAGATGTCTCCGTCTAGCTCTCGTCCACCGAGTACACCCGCACCGCCGTGTCGTGGAACATCGCCGCCCGCTCGCTGGCCGAGTAGCCCGCGGACAGCCGCTTGAAGGCGTTGTACATCACGTTGTACGAGTAGGACACCTTGTCCACCGGGAAGTTGCTCTCGAACATGCACCGGTCGGGCCCGAACTGCTCGATGCAGTAGTTCACCAGCGGCGCCATGTCATTCGCCAGCTCCTCGGAACTCGCCGGAACGTCCCGCAGGTGCCAGTCGAAGCCCGTCCGCGGCATCCCGATGCCGCCCAGCTTGATCACCACGTTGGGACACTCCGCCGCCGCCGCGATGCCCTGACGCCAGGTCGCGAGCGTCTCGTCGCTGTTGGAGTAGGGGCCAACCCGCAGCAGCCCGCCGATGTGGTTCAGGATGATGGTCAGGTCCGGCACTGCCTTGGCAAACTCCGCCAACTCGGGCATCTGCGGGAAATACATCCAGCCTTCCAGCGTCAGGCCCATGCTGGCCAGGACGCGAGCGCCGGCGCGGAAATTGTCGCTGGACATCTGGTTGGGCATATTGTGGGCCGCCGTGTTCTCCACCTCGGGGTGCGGGTCCCACGTAACCGAGTGGCGGATGCCACGGAACCGGTTGGGGCTGGCCGCCTGCAACGCCTCCAGCACCGGCTTGACGCCGTCGCCCAGGTTCAGGTTGGCGTGGCCCACGATGGACGCCGCCGCGCGGCCGGGACCGTACAGTCCGCTGGCCGATGCCGCCGCCAGACCCTGCACGAACTCGACCTCGCCAACCGGCCGCATCTCTTCCGGCCCGGTGGTGCGGTACATCGACCGCGCCTCCACAAACACCGTCGAGGTGACGTTGTGGCCGCTGTTCATGTCCGCCGCCAGTTCGTGCAGCAGGTAACGCTGGTAGGGAATCCGCTCAGAGCGGTAGTCCCAGAAGTGGTGGTGCGGGTCGCAGATGGGGATTTCGGGCTCCAGCGCCTCTTCCTGCCGTAGCGCGTGCCAGTCATTGCCTCCGAATGGCATTTTCGGACCTCCTGTGTTCGGTGCTTGAGTTCAATAAAAGTGCGCCAGCGCCGGCAGAAAAACCATCCGAACGCCGACGCCGGAATCATAACACAGGGGTAGTTGCGATCAGGCAGGGACGATCCGCTCGACCTCCAACGTGATGTCGGGGAAGCTAAGCGGGGCGACGCTCTCGCCCGGACCGTAGTGCCGGATGCTGCCATACCGGTCTCCCTCCGGCTCCGCATACGTCTCCACCCGACGGTCCTGCAAGTTCACGATCCAGAATTCCACGATGCCGGCGCGCGCGTACAGCCGCAACTTCTCGTTGCGGTCAAAATCAACGGTGGAATCTGCCACTTCGATCAGCAAAAGGACGTCCTGGGGGCCGGGGTGACCTGATACATAGAAATCGTCTCTCCACGCCAACAACGTGATGTCCGGTTCGGGTTCGCTGCTGTCGTTCAACCGCACCGGGTTCTGAATCCTGACTATCGCCCGTTCGGCCAGAGCCAGAATCCAAAATCGGTTGAGCCAGTCAACACAAAACGCGTGGCGATTTCCGATTGGCGCCATTACCACTATCTCCCCGTCCAGCAATTCGACCCGGTCTCTTTCCGTCAGTATGCCGGCTTCGGCCATGGCGTAGTATTCCGCCACGGTGAACCGCCGGCGTGGGCGTACCTCCGCCGTTTCTGCGGGTGGAGTTGCAATCTGTGTAGTCATCTTCTGATAACCTCATCCCTGTGCCGGCGCGAAATCCGCCAGCAGGGCAACGCGTTCAGCGTGTTCGGTTGCGGCCAATGTATTCACGAACCGCGCATCCGCCGTTACCATCACGCCGTCAATACGGTAAGCCAAGGCCAGAAATACATAGTCGTACACCGGGTTATTGAGACCAACTGCAATGCGCAGGGCATGAGTGGCCAGGTATTGGTCGGCGGTCCACTCGAGCTGTAACCCCAACGTCCATTCCAGCAATGCCGGCACTGCATCCGGCACAAGCAGACCCGAGCGGACCTTGCTCCACAACGCGTTAGCCAATTCGACAGATATCAACCCCGGGACGTGCAACTGGTCGCCGCCATGCAACAAACGGATGGCCGCCTCGCTACCTTCCTCACTGACCAGCCATTTCATCGCCACGCTGGTATCCGGCACCAACTGCATTAGAACGGCTAGTCCTCGTGCCCACGCATCTTCCGTATTAGTTTCTCGGACGGTATCTGCTCCACGTTGTGCGCGGACTCCCACTCACGCTGCTTCTCTCTCAGGAGCCTGAGCTTTTCCATATCTGCCTTCATACGGCCCTCCCGTTCCTCCCGGTCCGGTCCGATGGCCTGCTTCAGAATGTGGAGAACCTCATCCTCCATCGACCGCCCGTGGACGGCGGCCCGCTTCTCGAGACGCTCCAGGGATTCGTCCGACAGTCCCGATATGGTGATGCTCGCCACGATGCGCCTCCATGCTGCTGCGTGGGGTTATGATAGCATTATCCCGTTTCCCTCCTTGTGCAAAACCAACCGTCAACCCGCGAGACCCAACACTCATGACCACCACCGCTCCACCAACACCCCGCACGTCGCATCCCTACCGGATGTACGACGCCATTACGGCCCAGCCCGACGCCATCGCTTCGGTCATCGCAACCCAGTGCGAGCAGTGCGCTGAGGTCGGTGAAATACTTGCCGGCAAGCGCCGCATCCACGTGGTCGGCATCGGCACGTCGTGGCATGCCGCCCTCGTCGGCGCGTCCATACTCATCGATGGCCCCGAGGCCTTCGCCCACAACTCCTTCGAGTTCTGCACCGCGCCCTCCTCGGTGTCCCCCGACGATGGCGTCATCGTTGTGAGCCACCGCGGCACCAAGCGTTCCTCCTATGACGCGCTGGACCTGGCGGTAGCCAGGGGCGCTTACACCGTCGCCATCACGTCCACCGACCCGGGCCCTCGCATCCAAGTGGCCGACGTTGGCATCCGCACCGTGGAACAGGAAACATCCTCTGCCTTCACCATCAGCTACACCACCGCCCTCACCGCGCTGGCCATGCTCAACCTGGCCATGGCGGGAACCCTTGCCGACGCCGACAATGGCTTGGCCCACCTACCCGACAATATCGCCGCCATTCTTGCCCGTGAGGACGACGTGAAAGCCGTGGTCGCCGAGCACCAGGACAAGCGACGGTTCATCTCCGCCGCGTGGGGTGCGAACACCGCCAACGCCTACGAGGTCGCTCTCAAGATCAAGGAAACCAGCCGCGCCGACTGCGAGGGATTCCAGATCGAGCAACTGCTCCACGGCCCCTTCTGCTCGCTGGACCCCGACTGCCTCCTCACCATCATAGCCACGCCAGGCGACGACCGCGGCCGCGCCGGCGACTTGGCCCGCGCCGCCGAAGCGCTGGGCACACCGGTGTGGGCGCTCAGTAACCGTACTGACAGCGAACTCGCTGACGCCGGCGCGCGCATTTTCCCGCTGCCCGACACTCCGTCATATCTGGCCCCCATCGCCAGCGTCGTGCCGCTGCAACTGTTCACCTACCACCTGGCCCTGGCGCGGGGCACCCATCCCGACCTCTTCCAGCAGGACCTTCCCGGCCAGGCCGCCGCCCGAGCCCACTACGACCTGTAAAAGCCCCCTCTCCCTTGATGGGAGAGGGCTGGGGTGAGGGTGAAATCCCCGCCCCTACAACCACAAATGAGGTGAATCCATGTCCACCAACCCCGACGCCCAACGCCTGATCGACGAGGCCGCCCAGACTCGCGGCTACACGCTGGAGATGCACCGCATCAACGCCCTGGCCGACCCCGAGTGGACCCGGAAGTACGGCGAGTTCATCGAGGCCACCTACACCGGCCAGCGTCTGCTCGACCGCAAGACCAAGGAACTACTGCAGATCGTCGTGGAGGTCGCCCTGCGCGCCGACCAGGAACAGATCCAGGCCCACATGCGCGTCGCCCTCGCCGAAGGCGCAACGCCCCGCGAAATCCTCGAGGCCATGCAGGCCGTCATCGCCCCCATGGGCGCCCTCGCCTTCCGCCGCGGCGTCCAGGCCTGGGCCGCCGAAACCAACTTCGAATACTGACCTCTACCGACTCCAACCCATCCGGCCCGCGCCTTCAAAACGGAGGCCGCCATGTTCATCAAGTCGCTGCACCTAAAGAACATCCTCTCGTTCAAGGACACCAAGCTGGACCTCCAGCCGCTGAACGTCCTAATCGGCCCCAACGGCTCCGGCAAGTCCAACCTGATCGACGTGATCGGTTTGTTGCAGGCGGTGCCGAGTGATATTGCCGGGTTTCTGCGGAGCAACGGGCCGACCGGAGATTGGGTTTGGAAGGGGCAGGAACAGTCGGAAACAGAACCGAGTTTCGCCTTCGTCGGCATGGTCATGGATCCTCCCGTGAACGGCCGAAACTCCCGATACCCATGTATCTACGGCTTAACATTCACTGTCGAAGACCACCGTGTCCATTCTTTGACCGAGAACCTTGATGCTGTTCCGCCAGTGGCAGAGAGGCTAACATACATTGAAGAGGACGCGGACAAACAGCTCTACGGGCGCACGTATTTTCACGCCGCGGATGGGAATGGTGAGATCTGGCCGACTCCAGACGACGGCAGGCAAGGTAACCATGACGAAAAACCTGTCGCAATACAGGTGCCTCGTGGCAAATCTGTTTTTAGCGAGATACGGAATCCGGTCGAGTATCCGGTGCTGACACAAACCGCACGACTTCTCAATGAGATTAAGGTTTATCGCAACTGGCACGTCGGCCGCGACAACCCAGTCCGACACCCCCAACGCACCGACGGCGACCCCAACTTCCTCGCGGAGGATTTCAGCAACCTGGCTCTGGTCGTCAACGACCTGCTCAGCCAACGGCTGGAACCCTCCCTCAACGACTACCTCAGTCGGTTCTACGAGTCCTACGAAAGCCTCCACCCGCGCATCTTCGGGAATACCATCGAGTTGATCGTCAACGAAGCTGGCTTGGGGAGTTCGCTGCCCGCCTCCCGCCTATCCGACGGTACCATCCGGTTCATCGCGCTGCTGTCCATCCTGTGCCACCCCGACCCGCCGCCGCTTATCTGTATTGAAGAGCCGGAAATCGCCATGCACCCGGATTCGCAGGACTTAGTGGTTGAGTTGCTCATCGAAGCATCACAGCGCACACAGTTGATCGTTACCACTCATTCCCCCTGGTTGATTGACAGACTATCGGCACAACCCGATTCCGTGGTGGTATGCGAGCGGGATCGTCATCCCGCTGACGGGACACAGTTCAAGCGCTTCACGCGGGAACAACTGGAAGACTGGCTGGAAGATCAACCATTGGGAGAGGTCTGGATGGCTGGGGCAATGGGTGGGGTTCACTGATCAATAGATGGATGTTTACTTGGAAGGCGGGTCGCACCTGCGCCGTCCGATGCGAAATTTCCTGCGCAGGGCTGTCGGTCTGGACATCGACATCGACGTGGACGCTTGTCGCGGAAGGGACAGGGCAATTACCCGTTTTGGCAGAGTATCGTCGCCAGATTCTCTGCTTTTGATAGATTCTGAAGGCGACGATTTGAATGGGCTCCGGCAAACCGTGGCTTCCCGCGCCCGTTTGCAAGGCGCTTTGGACCGGACGTTTTTCATGGTCCAACTGATGGAGGCTTGGTTTTTAGCGGACCGTGAGGCGCTGCGAGAGTTCTATGGACCAAGATTCAACACCCGTATGTTACCCAACAATCCCCAACCCGAGGCCATTCAAAAGAACGACGTGCTAAATCGACTGCGGGAAGCGACCCGGGGCACTCCCAAACGAATATATGACAAGACAGCGCACGCTCCGGGCCTGCTGAACTTGCTCAACCCCGCCGCCATCTATGCCGCCTGCCCCAACTTCACCCGGTTGATTGACTTCCTCCGTGGGGATGCCGGCGTCAGTCGTTGACGCTCCCCACGCCCCTACCTTAAAATCGCCTATACTGGCCCGGTAGCCTTATTTCGTAATCCTATGCGTGGGAGTCGTAACCCAATGGACGGCGACAGCATTCGTAGTTCTTTCATCCGATTTTTCGAGGAGCGGGAGCATCTGCACATGCCTTCCGCTTCTTTGATTCCCGCCGGCGACCCCACCCTGCTCTTCACCTCCGCCGGCATGGTGCCCTTCAAGCCCTTCTTCATGGGCGAGCAGACCCCGCCCCGTCGCCGTCTCACCAGCTGCCAGAAGTCCTTCCGCACCACTGACATCGACGAGGTGGGCGACCACAAGCATCTCACCTTCTTCGAGATGCTGGGCAACTTCAGCATCGGCGACTATTTCAAGCAGGACGCCGTCTCCTTCGCCTGGGACCTCTGCACCGGCCTGTTCGGCCTCGAGCCCGAGCGCATGTACGTCACCGTCCACCTGGACGACGACGAGGCCTACGACATCTGGCGCAACAACATCGGCGTCCCGCCCGAGCGCATCTACCGCTACGGCAACAGCGACAACTGGTGGGGACCCGCCGGCCTCGAGGGACCCACCGGCCCCTGCTCCGAACTCCACTACGACGGCGGCGCCGAGAAGGGCATCGGCCAGCATCGCGAAACCGACGAGATGATGACCCCCGACGAACTCACCGCCCTGCTGCGCCGGGAGGCCGACGAGGGCGTACCCGCCGATCCGGGCGGATGCCATCCCAACTGCGACTGCGAGCGGTTCGTCGAGCTTTGGAACCTCGTGTTCATGCAGTTCTACCAGGACCTCGACGGCGTCCGCACGCCGCTGCCCGCCCCCAGCGTCGATACCGGCATGGGCCTGGAGCGGGCCGCCGCCGTGCTGCAGGGCAAGCCCAACGTCTATGAGACCGACCTGTTCCGCCCGATAATCGACGCCGTGTGCCGTCTCACCGGCAAGGAGTACGGATCTGACGCTGACACCGACTACGCCCTCCGCGTGGTTGCCGAGCACGCCCGCGCCGCCTCGGTCCTGATCAGCGACGGCGTGGTGCCATCCAACAGCGAGCGCGGTTACGTGCTGCGCCGCATCATCCGCCGCGCCATCCGCTACGGCCGTCAGCTTGGCCTCGACCGCCCCTTCATGACCGAGGTGGCCGGTGCGGTTATCGACCGATTCGCCGCCGCATACCCCGCACTCTCCGAAAACCGCGAGTTCATCCAACGTGTGATCGGACTAGAGGAGGAACGGTTCTCTGAAACCTTTGAGCGCGGGCTTAACATTTTGGTGGGCATGAATGGCATTCGTCACGAAATACCGGTGCAACAACAAATTGCAGGCAAAGAGAAATTAGACGCCCTAGAATTTGGAGCAGCGGTACAGAGACTTATCGAACAAATTGGGGAATCTCGCGGAATAGCCGTAGGCTCTGCTTTGTACTGGGATGCCTGTTCGGAAGACGGTTACGTCAACCTGCACCTCCCAATATCCGGTCAAGAAGCCTTCGTCCTCTACGACACCTACGGCTTCCCCCCCGAGTTGGTGGACGAGATTGGCCGCCGCGAGTACGACTTGTCCGTGGACATGGACGGCTTCAACGCCGAGATGGAAGCCAAGCGCGAGCGCGACCGCGCGGGTCACCAGGTCACCGGCAGCATGGAGATCGTGACCGCCTACGAGAACCTGGGCGCAGGCCATACCGCTTTCGACGGCTACTACCAGACCTCCATCGAATCCCGCATCCTCGGCATCCTGCGCGACGGCGAGGCAGTCGGTCAGGCCACCCGCGGCCAACAGGTCGAGATCGTGCTGGCCGAAACCTGCTTCTACGCCGAGGGCGGTGGGCAGGTCGGCGACCGTGGCGTGATCACCGGACCCAACGGCCGCGTGCAGGTCGAGGACACCCAAAGCCCCGTGGCCGGCCTCATCGTCCATCGCGGCACGGTGTCCGAGGGAGACATCGCTCTTGGTGATGCCGTCACCGGACAGGTGGAGTCCGAACGCCGCCTCGACGCGTCTCGAAACCACAGCGGTACCCACCTGCTGCACGCTGCCCTGCGCTCCGTGCTCGGCCCCCACGTCCGGCAGGCCGGATCCCTGTGCGACACCGGACGACTGCGGTTCGACTTCAACCACGTGGGCGCGATGACTCCCGACGAGCAGCTATCCGTGCAGAGCCTCGCCAACAGCAAGATCCGTGAGAACCTGGCTGTTACCGCCCGTGAGACCACCTACACCGACGCCGTGCGCGACGGCGCGCTGGCCTTCTTCGGCGACCGCTACGGCGACGTGGTCCGTGTCGTCCGCATGGCCGGCTCGGACTCCAACGGGCATGACCACGAAGACCCATTCAGTTTCGAGGTCTGCGGCGGCACCCATGTCCACGCCACCGGACAGGTTGGCACCCTTGTCGTCCTCGGCGAGTCCAGCATCGGCGGCGGCATGCGCCGCATCGAAGCCGTAACCGGACGCGCCGCCGAGGAGCTTGTCGTCCAACAGTCGGCCACCCTCCAGGTCATATCCCAGAAGCTCCAGGCCCCTATCGGTGAGCTGGAAGCCCGCCTGGATGCCTACATGGCCGACACCGATGCCCTGCGCCGCCGCCTTGCCGAAACCGAACGCGTTGGTATGCGCGCCGAGGCCGAATCCCTGCTGGGCCGCGTCCGCGACGTGGACGGCGTCAAGCTCGTTGCCTCCGTGACGTCCGCCAGCAACGTCGAGTCCATGCGCGAAATGGGCGACTACCTCAAGCAGAAGCTCGACAGCGTCGTGGTGGCCTTGGGCGCGGTCATCGACGGCTCTCCCATGATCGTCACCATGGTCACGCCAGACCTCGTTGACCGCGGCCTCCACGCCGGCAACATCGCCCGCGACTCCGCCAAGCTCATGGGCGGCGGCGGCGGCGGACGCCCTGAATCCGCCCAGGCCGGCGGACGCCAGCCCGACCGCCTCGGCGCCGCCCTGGATGCCGTGCCCGGCCTGGTGCGTGATGGTCTAAACTGATAGACACACCCGCCGGCGGGAGGACACCATGCGCATCACCATCTCCGAAGATGGACAAATTACCATCCCCAAGCGTTTGCGAGAGTATTGTGGCTTCGCGCCTGACGTGGAGCTTGAGCTCATTCTGACCGAAGAAGGAATGCTCATCCGAAAACAGTCGTCTGAGCCGGATCCCATAGAAGCCGTTCGTGGCATCGCCGATGGCTGGGCAATCAAGGAATTCGGGAGCGTCGACGCGTATATGTCGGCAATTCGCGGCTATGACTACGCGGCGGAACTTCGCAGGTATAACGATGCAACCGATGACCACGGCGGCTGACACCAACATCCTGCTGGACGTGTTCACACCGAATAGTGAATACACCCTTGAATCCGGCGAATCTCTGCGCTTAGCTCACCGGCGCGGCCCGGTTATCGTTTGCGACATCGTGTACGCGGAGCTGGTCCCAACTTTTGAAAGCCGCGAGGCGCTGGACGCGGCCTTGCAAACCATCGGAGCCGCGCTCTCGCCGATAACCACTGACATCGCCTTCGACGCAGGACTACGCTGGGGACAATACCGCCGCGCCGGAGGCCCCCGCACCAGGATACTTTCCGACTTCCTGATCGGCGCACACGCCATCGCCGCCGCCGACACGTTCCTGAGCCGAGATCGCGGTTTCTACTCGACGTACTTCCCCGAGTTGCAAGTGGATTGACCTGAGATCTGCCCACGGCAGAGAACAAGATGACCACCTCAGCCAACTACGATGCCAAGGCTATCCTGGTCGCCCGGACAATCGAGGAGATCGCCACGCCGGACGACATTTTCCTGTTCGGCTCCCGCGCCCGCGGGGATTGGGATGACGCTTCGGACATAGACGTATTCACCATCGCAGACGCCGATCCTGCCACGAAGGAACGACATCGTCACGCCCTCAAAGCCGGCCAGTCCCGGGCAATGGAGTTGTACGGCCGCCCGATCAAAATCGACCTGGTTCGCTACAGCCCTGCCGACTTTGAACGCTTCCGCGCCGCGCGAACGCACCTGACCTACCACGCCCTCAAAGACGGGATCACCATGAACTGCGAGCCGGCCGCGCAGAGTGACCGATACCCCGACGTTGAACCTAACAACCGACCGGATGTGGAACAACGCTTCACCAACTACCAGCGCCAGGTGTTGCTGTCCGAAACGGTCCTGGACATAGGCTTGGGATATGAAGAAGTTGGACATAATTTCCAACGCTGCTTGGAAAATGCCTATAAGGGGTTCCTTGCTTATCTTGAGTATGACGACGGCGCCGCTAACTCCTGGCGTCGCACCCATTCCATCGCTGCGTTGCAAGAAGCCATTCGCACGTTTCCGGACGGTCAGCGCATATTGGGCGATACCGACTTCGCCTTCCTGTACGAATACGCCATAGACGCGCCTTACGAAGGAGTCCAGGAACCATTGCCGGATGAATACCAGGTGCTGGAATCAATCAGGGCAACGGTCGGAGATATGATGGCCTTCATCGCCACTGACTCCGGGGAACCATTGCCGACGTACATTCCTCCCGGCCCGAGAAGATGAACCTCGATCCGGCGGTGGCGATCCAATCCGGCCGCCTGCTGGGGATCGACGTTGGCGACCGTCGCATCGGTCTCGCCGTCAGCATCCCGCCCGGTTCGCTGGTCCTGCCCGCCGGATTCATACAGCGACGCAACCGCCGCGCCGACATCGCCGCCATCCTCGCTGAGGCCATCAGCCGAGATGCTGTCGCCATCATCGTCGGCATGCCCTACGACGCCCACGGACGCCCCGGCGAGCAGGCCCGCAAAATCCAGTCGCTGGTCCGCTCCCTGGAACGCGCCACCGACATCCCCGTGCTAACGGTCGACGAATCCTACACCTCCCACGCCGCCGAAACCGAACTGCGCCAGGCCGAGCCCAACGCACCGCCCAGCCCGGGCGACATAGACTCCGCCGCCGCCGCGGCTATCCTCCGTCGCTTCATTGGAACCGAAACAGGTTAGGATTTCCGAGATTGTCGTTGGTTAAGATCCTCGATTACTGGCGTGATAGCGGCCAGATATTTCAAGACCGCACGCGATGTCGCCAGTTTATTTGACCGTCTAGCGGACACTTCAGCCGCCGCTTGGTTTTGGACCTCCGCAGGCAACTGCATCACGGACATAGCATCATTGACGCTAGTACTACCATCCTTCACCAGTTCAGTAACCGTTGGTTCAGCTATGCGATCAACCCGAACAGCGTTCTTTCCGCCCTTGTCACTGACACCTGCCATGGCAACTGCTCGCTTGTGGCTTGCCCCTTGTTTTCGGTACTCGACCACTAGCATCTGACGTTGACCTTGTGTCAGAGGACTCGGTTCATTATCGAAAGCGGCATGTTTAGCGTTGACACCATCGAGTGGAGTAGGTTCTTGATGAACACTCGGAGCCTTTGGGGTTTCTGCGTCAGTTAGCAACCGCTTCTTCTGCCGGGAGAGGACATTGGAAACTGCGGCCGGCGTCAATCCGTATTTTTCGGCCAACTGATGATTGTCCATTGCCCCGCCTCCGACATAGCTGTCGGCAAAAATAGCAGCGTCTCTCTTGGCGTTAGATCGACGACGTGGTTGGCGCTTCGGTGTCGATTCCATTATCCTTCCCAATACCATAAAATATCAATACGGTACCATCTCTTGTTCTTGTTGACAAGGGCAAATATGCCTATCATTGTCAGAATTGCCATAAATCATTGAACGCAATTCTGCCCACGTGTATTTCTCGGAAGGATCCGGGCGACGCGGATCACCGACGCTGTGATCCGGCAACCTGTACCGCCCGTCAGCGGGCGCCTTAGACAGGACCAGCCGGAGGCCTTCTTCGACCAGTTCCTACAACTGGCGCCCAGTTTCCCTGGCATGGCGATTTGCCTGATCCAACAACCTGTCTTCAATGTCCACGGTGGTCTTCATGCTGGCAATACTAATCACCGGTCTCTACCCCGGTCAACCGCGCCATCCCGTGGACCCAGAACCCAGTCGCCCCCGTTTGCTATACTGCCGGCAACATAGCCGGATGCGATAGCGTCCGGAGCAAAGGACGTGTCTCAATGACCACCAACTCCCTGCCCGCTACCCTCGGCGAACTCCGCGACAGCGGCTACCAGACCGTCTCAGTGCGCGAGGAGATCCGCCGCAACCTGATCGCCAAGATCCGCGCCGAAGAGCCGGTGTTCCCCGGAATCATCGGCTTCGACCAGACCGTGATCCCCCAGTTGGAGAACGCCATCCTGGCCGGGCAGGACATCATCCTGCTGGGCGAGCGCGGGCAGGCCAAGACCCGCCTCATCCGCGAGATGGTGAACCTGCTGGATGAACAGATCCCCACCATCGCCGGCAGCGAGCTCAACGACGACCCCTACAACCCCATCAGCCCCGACGGGCAGCGCATCGTTGCCGAAATGGGCGACGCCGCCCCCATCGCCTGGATCCAGCGCGACCTCCGATACTCCGAAAAACTGGCGACCCCCGACATATCCATCGCCGACCTCATCGGCGAAATCGACCCCATCAAGGTCGCCGAGGGCCGCCACCTGTCCGACGAGACCGCCATCCACTACGGCCTCGTCCCCCGCACCAACCGGGGCATCTTCTGCATCAACGAGCTCCCGGACCTGGCCGAACGCATCCAGGTCGGCCTGTTCAACCTCATGGAGGAACGCGACGTACAGATCAAGGGCTACCGCATCCGCATGCCCCTAGACGTGTTCGTCGTCGCCACCGCCAACCCCGAGGACTACACCAACCGCGGCCGCATCGTAACCCCGCTGAAAGACCGCTACGGCGCGCAAATCCATACTCACTACCCGCGCACCATCGAGGAAGAGATCGACATCATGGAGCAGGAGCGCAACCTGTTCCCAGACGAGGACAAAGTGTACGTCCCGTCTTTCATGACCGAGATCGTGGCCGAGGTCACAGCGCGGGCCCGCAACAGCAACGAGATCAACCAGCGCTCCGGCGTCAGCGTGCGCGTGTCCATCTCCAACTACGAGACGCTGATCAGCAACGCCCTGCGCCGCAGCATCCGCCTGGGCGAGTCCATCGCCTGCCCTCGCGTCAGCGACCTGCCGTTCCTTCTCGCATCCCTGGGCGGCAAGATCGAGATGGAAACCTTCGGCGAAGGACGCGAGGACCGGCTGGTGGAAGACCTAACCAAGCGCGCCTCTTTGGCAATATTCACCCGCTACTGCAACGTGGACGACCTGGAAGACATCGTGATGTCCTTTGACCTGGGCAACGCGGTTGAAACCGGTAGCGACGTGCCATCCTCTTCCTACGCATCCGCGCTCGCCAACGTCGACGGCCTCTCAGCGGTCGTGTCGCTCCTCACCGGCGACGACCAACGCCCTGAGGTACAGGCGTCAGCGGTGGAGTTCGTGCTGGAGGGTCTGCACCTCAACCGCCGCCTCAACTGCGCCCGCACCCCCACCGGCGGCTTCCGCTACGCCCGGTAGCGCATGGAGCATCCCATCACGGAAGTCCTGTTATGACCACCAAGATTACGGTCGGGAGCCGTTTTGTAACTCTGGAAGAGTTTGCAAAATTCCCGGAGAGACCCCGCTACGAACTGGTATCCGGCATCCTTGTAGAGCTGCCAATGGCAGAGACAGCAGCCCATGAACACACGTGCGCATTGGTTGGAATGCGGCTGGGCCAGCATGTATTTCCAAACCGTTTGGGGTCAGTGCTAGGGAGCAACTACGGTTACGTAACCATCAAACAAGCACCTTCCACCTGCCGTAATGCCGACATATCTTACATCTCCGCTGAACGGGAAGAGCGCAAGGACTTGCACGGGATGTTTTTCGACGGCGCCCCTGATCTCGCGGTTGAGATTCTCTCAGGCTTTGATTCCGACTTGGAGCTACCACAGAAAACGCTGGAATATCTGAACTCCGGCGGCCGCGCCGTCTGGGTCATCGACATCGACGCACGCACCCTCACCGTCCACACCCCAGACACGCCGCCACTGATCCTGACCGACGCTGACACCATCGACGGCGGCGACTACCTGCCCGGTTTCTCCTGCCCCGTCGCCGACCTCCTGCCGGCCCAGTGATCCCGGAGGTGCCACCATGACGACCCAAAACATCGCCGTCGCGCCGCCAGTGACGCTGGAAGAGTTTGCCGCGTTGCCCAAGCATCCCCGGTACGAGCTGATCCAAGGAGTCCTGATAGAGATAATGGCCGCGTCCAGAGACCACGAAAGAACCGTTATCCGGACTGGCCGCTACATGGATGTTCATGTTGACACTCAAGAGTTGGGTGAAGTGTACGGTAGCAATCGGGCCTACGTTACCGTACCGGCGTCGCCCGCTACTTCTCGCATGCCCGACGTATCCTTCGTGTCCAATGCGCGCTTGGACCAGCCGGACTTGGCTGGAATGCTCTACAACGGCGCGCCCGACCTCGCGGTGGAAATCCTGTCGGACAGCAATACGCCAGCACAGATCGCGCAGAAGATCGAGGAATATCTGAACGCCGGCGGCCGCGCCGTCTGGGTAATCGACATCGACGCCCGCACCCTCACCGTCCACACCTCCGACACGCCGCCACTGATCCTGACCGACGCTGACGCCATCGACGGCGGCGACTATCTGCCCGGCTTCTCCTGCCCCGTCGCCGACCTGCTGCCGGCCAGCGCCTCACAAACTGGCCAAACCTAGACCAGCGATGCCCGGCGGCCCAGCGTGATTCCGTCCGGCAGCGCGATAGTCGCCTTCAGGTTCCGGAACAGCAGGAACTTGCTCACCGACAAATCCACCCGCTCCGCATAGTCTGCGATGCCCGGCGCCAGCAGCAATTCAATATCGTCCTGCTCAGCGCGCTCGTAAGCATCCAGGTTACGCCGCCTCCGCACGTTGGTATCGACCGATACCTCCACCGACTCCCCGGTTCAACCCTTCCAGCAGAGCAGGTCTATGATAGCCTGCCCGCCCTTGTTGCGAATGAATTGGGCCGCTTCGGCCGTTATCTCCAACTGAGCAGTCATTTCGTTGCCTTCTAATCCAGCGGTCGCCCATCCCAGAGAGCGTCGGGGTCCAGGTACCGGCGCGGAATATCGCCCCGCAACGCGGCGCGAAATTCCCCAACACTATTCATTTTCAGATCATCGATCGCAATCTTACCCATCAATAGGGCGTTGATTTCCTTGTCCCCGTGAGATATGTGAGTAGTTACCGGCAACCATGCATGGTAGAAATATGCGTGGTGCGTGTTATGCCTGATAAACCTCATCCGTCGGAGCAAACGCAGTAGTTCCCGGGTGGTGACGTTGGCAATCCTCGGCATCTTTAGGCCGGCGCTGGAATCGAAGGGTGAGCCACTTTACACACCCAAGGATCAACACCTTCCACAGTCAGGTCCTCAAGCAGCGTGTCGATTTCATCCCGCGCCGCTTGGCCTGTCTTCACCCTGTCGGGCTCTAGCTCCAGGAAGCACGCAACCGCTTCGGATACCTCGGCTAAAGCCTCTGCCTCGGTGTCGCCCTGCCCATGGCAGCGGAGCACGGCCGGGCAAATCGCCGCATAACAGATGGACCCATCGGACAAAGTGTCTTTCCACACTACAACGTCATATTCCATGACCGCCCCTCCTCAATAACACCATTATACTCAGGCGGCCGTCTCCCTCGCCAACAGCAGCGCGTTCCGCGCCTCAATGGCCGCCGGGTGCACCGGATTCCCCTTGTCCAAAAACCGCGCGATGTTCTTCGTGAGGAACATCACCATCGCCGCCGGCAGGTCACTCTCCGCCAGTTCGCCCATCTCCGGCTGCCAGGGGTACCGCTTCCGTTTCACCGGGTCCAGTTTGTCCGCCAGGAAAACGATGTGCCCGATGGTATCGCCTCCGGTGGGGTTGCCGGTGGTGTGCCAGTAGATGGCGTCGTAAAGCTGTGGGTGGCTCAGGCCGTCCTCGCGCTTCAGCAACTCAGCGCCCACCGGCCCGTGCAGGATGGTGGGGTTGCGCCGTTCGTAGTCGGTAACGGGCGGCAGATCGTACTCCTCCATCCGCAGCAGGTTCTCCACGCCCGAGAAATGCTTGGTGGCGTCGTGGGCCAGCGCGGCCAGCCCCACGGCGTCAGAATCCTGCCCGTGCTTTTCGCAAAGGCCACGAGCGATCTGCTCCACCTGCTGGCAATGCTCAAAGAGCCCGATTGGCAGACGACGCATCCTACGATGGATGCGATCATACACGCGGCCGGGGATTTCAATGGTGGTCATGGTTCGGTAGCCTCAGCCTGAATGGTGTGTGGCGTCATCACCCCTGCAACGGAATGTCTCCCGGCCACCCTCGCCTGAGTGCTGCAACGGGCGCCAATTCTTCGTTGACGGGATCAACCGCCAGCGTCAGGATCTGCAGCGTGGTCGCGCCGATACACTGGCCGCTTTCGTCCGGCCAGAAAGCCACCGGACAGATGCTGCTGAAAGTCTCACCGGAACGGACCGTTATAGAAATCCGCGCGAGGCCGCGGGGACACCTCAGGGCGCTCCCATCTGCCAGGACATAGTCCATCGGCCGTTCCGTTGCCGGGATGTGGAGCCATTCCAGCAGGTCCGCAGGGAAAGCGGATTCGGTGGCGCCCCTATCTACAAGAGCAGTCACCGGGCGCGTATCGCCCCCGGTGATGTTCCCGATATGGATTTCGGCCGAGAAATCGCCCATTGGATCAGCCCATCTCGCCCAGTCCGCGGCCACCCAAAAGGTGCATGTGGGGCCACGCGATGGTCTGTCCGGCATCCTCGCCGTTGTTCACCACCAGACGGTACCCGCTGATGGTGACACCCTCACGCCGCGCCATCTCCGCCGCGACGACGAACAGGTGCCCCATGGTGGCCTCCATCGCAGGACTGATGTAGTCCAGGCCGTTGATGGGCATGTTCGGGATGATCAGCAGATGCACCGGCGCCTTGGGGTTGATGTCACGCACCACGAAACATCGTTCATCCCGGTAGATCACGTCGGGATGCAGCGGATCCCGGGCCATGGCGGCAAAGGGCGAACTGCGGGCAGGGGTCATGGTCATGGGTGAAACTCCTGGTATCTCGTAACATTGTAGGGGCGAATAATCATTCGCCCCGTGTAAATTCGCTGCTACGCCGCCTCAATCTCCTGCAGCGCGATTTCCTTGTGGTCGTGGACGCTGCCATACGACAGTTCCTGCACCTTGGCGCGGCGCGTGTACAACTGAAGGTTGTGCTCCATGGTGAAGCCGATGGCGCCGTGGCACTGGTGCCCCAGCGAGCACACCCGTTGGTAGGCTCCACTGCACCACGCCTTGGCCACGGCCACCTCCCGGCGCGCCGTCTGACCCTCGGAAATGGCCCACGCGGCCTGATACGCCACCTGCCGTGATCCCTCAACGTCGGTGGCCATGTTGGCGCAATGATGCTGTACGGCCTGGAAACTGCCCACCGGCCGGCCGAACTGGGTGCGTTGCTTGACGTACTCCACCGTCATGTCCAGCACCGCCTCGGCGCCGCCCACCATCTGCACGCAGTGAGCCGCGGTGGCCCGCGCCAACATCCGCTCAATGACCGGCCAGCCTCCGCCGACCTCACCCAGCACGGCATCCGCAGATACCGAAACGTTCTCCAGCCGGATCTCGCACAGACGCTCGTTCCCGATGGTGCTCACCTGCTCAATCGCCACGCCCGACGCGTTGGACGGCACCAGGAACAGCGTGATGCCCTGTTCGGGATTGTCGCCGGCCGGCATAGTGCGGGCAGCCACGATGATGGTGTCGGCAGCGTGGGCATCGGGCACGAACAGCTTGGTGCCGCTGATGCTGTAGCCGTCGCCGGACGCGCTGGCCTGAGTCTCAACACCCCACGCCTCGGTGGTCGCCGACGGCTCGGTGAGGGCCAGAGTCAGCCGCACCGTGCCCGCGCAGACGCCGGTCAGGATGTCCCGCTTCTGGTCGTCGCTGCCGGCGTCCAGAACGGTGAGGCCACCCAGCACGACGGTGGCGAAGAACGGCGCCGGCAACAGCGCCCGGCCCATCTCCTCGACCAGCACTGCCAGGTCCAGGAACGACCCGCCGGTGCCTCCGTACTGTTCCGGGAAGGGAATACCGGTCCAGCCGAGGTTGACCACCTGACGCCAGATGTCCTCGCTGAACCCATGTGCGTCCTCTTCCAACTCGCGCACCAGCGTCAGCGGACATTCCTGGGCTAGAAATTCGCGGGCCGAGTTTTTCAGCATCTGCTGAATCTCGCTGAGTCCCATATCCATAGGGAGAGCCTCCCGCCGCAGACCACCTCAGAACGGGTCGGCCGGGCGAACAATCAAAGTTTGCCAGAGCGCAGCGAGTATAGCGCACCAACCAAAGAGCGGCAAACGGCGCCAAACCCTACCAAACGCACCTTGACTAATAGTACCAATATAGATATCATATTCTATGCTTGCTAATGGGAAGGTAGTTGGACCTGACCAGTCATAACCCACAACTGCTTCCACTGAACATTGCAGCACACGGAGGAGGGACCATGCCTACTGCCCAGGGCAATTTACAAGCTGAGGTTATACATGGTTATCGTGTCTGCAATCGAGACACTCCGGAGCAATCCGAAAGGCATCCGGTTCAGTGATCTGGCCGCAATCTGCGACCAATTTTTCGGAGAACCCCGCCAGAGGGGAACCAGCCATCGGGTCTATCGCACTCCCTGGCCGGGCGATCCCCGGGTCAACATTCAGAATGACCGAGGCATGGCAAAGCCGTATCAGGTGCGTCAGGTCATTCGAGCCCTAGTACCGGATCAATCTAGGAATGACAGGGATAGAGCCGATGGAGTTTGGAGCGGGCATCCTGGGTACTGAACCCCCAGTTGATGGTGGCCTTGGCGGCGTTGCGCCGGATC
>DAOUJD010000070.1:0-5790 GCA_034423115.1 Dehalococcoidia bacterium
TAAGCTGGCCTGACCCTACTTTCCACGGAAAGGCCCGACCATGCTCACCCTGCCCGCTGCCATTGTAGCCCTGCTCCTTCCCTTCGCAACATTGTTCACCAACCCGACTTGGCGGAAAGCCCAGCTGCTGCTGGTGGGCACGATCCTAACCCCGGGTCAACGCACCGTGGCAGCAGCGCTGCGCGTCATGGGCCGCAGCGACCAGCACGACTACGCCCGCTACCACGAAGTGCTCAATCGGGCGGTGTGGTCGTCCCGTGGGGTCGCCCGCGTCCTGCTGGTGCTTTTGCTCCAACACCTGGATCGGGGCGACGGGCCGTTGATCTTCGGCATCGACGAAACCCTGGAACGGCGTCGCGGCGCCAAGATCAAGGCCCGGGGAATCTACCGAGACGCGGTGCGTTCCAGTCGCCACCAGCTGGTCAAGGCCAGTGGGTTGCGCTGGATCTCCTGTGAAACGCCGCGGACATTGAGCCAGTGATCGCCAAGGACTATGTACCACCTTGGGCGCGTGGCGATTTAGCTAATATCAGTTTGTGGTTTCCCGGTCAATCACCTCCTTTCGCGCCCAGCAAAGCGCGGTGTGGAGACAGCCGTTCCCGGTAGCTGGTGCCTTCGATCACGATCTGGTAGCTGGCGTTGGCCAAGCGGTCCAATGCACTGTTGCCGAGGATGGGATCGTCAAAGAGACTGAGCCACTCGTCGACGGCGCGGTTGCTGGTGATGACGAAGCTGGAAGAGCGATGGCGGTTGAGGATGAGCTCGTAGAGATCAGCGGACTGCTGTGGGGTGAGCCGGTGCAGGCCGAGGTCATCGAGGATGAGCAGATCGGGCGAGATGAAGGACCGGAAGGTACGGTCCAGGGAGTTGTCCACCCGGGCCTGTGCTATGGCTTTGAAGACGTCGTCAGCGTGGACGAAGCGCACGGTATGTCCGGCACGGACTGCGGAGTAGCCCAGAGCCTGGGCGAGGAAACTCTTGCCCACGCCGGCCGGTCCCACCAGTAGCACGTGCTCGTGCTTGTCCAGAAACTCCAATGAGAAGACGGCATCCAGCAGACGCCGGACAGCCGGTCCAGAGTGATTGACGCCGACCAGTCGATCCGCCTGTGGCGGACCAGCCCACAGGTTTCCTCGAAACCGGCGCCGCTGAGCCTGAGTTCGATGCGACGTTGAGCACGGCGGTTGACCTCGTCGCTGAGGATGATCTCCAGGAAGGACGCGTAGTCCAGCTGATCCCTTCTGGCCAGGGCGATGCGTTCGGGCAGGGTGGCGGCCATGGGTCCCAGTTGCAGACGCTTGAGCAAAGGTGTTAGTTCGGTGATGCGGGTCATGATCGACCTCCAATAGCAAGGGCGAAGACGGAGCCGGGTCTGGCGAAACGACCGGCGGGCATGGGCAGTGGCAATTGGGGCATGGCCTCCTGCTCCAGGGCCTGCATCAGGATGCGCTCCACCCGGTTCACGTCGATGAGGTCCACGGCCAGGGCACGCTGGCAGGCCGAATCAAGACGCTCGGCGGTGTAGCGGTCCCCAAGCCTGATGAGCTTGTGCCCCTGCCTGATCTTCGACCAGGGGTGCCGGTCGTCGAAGAGTCGTTCGGCAAACTCAGCCACCGCCGGCCCGTGCAGCGCCGCGTTGCGCTTGATCCGCTCCGGCGCTTTCATGGTGTAGGCGGAAAGCTCGGCGGGGTAATCGTAGACATCGGTGGCGCGGCCGCCTTTGGGCTGACGCTGGTGGACCTTGGCCAGTTTGCCTCGGTGGTAGATGCGCACCAGTTTGCTGTCCAGCCTGATCTCCACCTTCTGACCCGGTGGACAGGACGATGACGGCACCGAGTACAGCGCGTACTGACAGGCCACGTGGTGATCGGGATGGACCTTGGCCGTGCGCCAGTGGGTGATTTCATAGGGCTCACCATCCCAGGGCAACAGGGTATGACGCTCCTCGTCCTGGAAAACCACCAGCGGCTGTCGTCGCGTCGTGCCGTGGACCCGCTGACCAGCGACCTCCAGGCACCAGCGCTGGGCTTCGGTGCGCAGGTGAGCCAGCCCGTTGAAATCGCCACCTTTGAAGAGGCGCTCCCTGACGTAGGGCACGCTGCGCTCCACCTTCGGCTTGTCCTTGGGATGACGTGCCCGGGCCGGGTCGGCGACGAAACCCCGATGCTGGGAGTATTCCAGAAAGCCTCGGGTCAGCCGAGGATGCAACGGATCCGGTCCCGCCACTGCGGCGGGGAAATTGTCGATGACCAGGTAGCGGGGCACGCCGTCGAAAAAGGCCCAGGCCGCTTCCAGTCCAGCGATCACGTCCTCCAGCTTCTGGCTGTGCGTCGGCCAGACGAAGCAATGGCGCGAGTACGACAGCACGATGATCAGCGCCCAGACCACCCTGCGCTTGCCCGTGACCGGATCGGTGATCATCCCCAGACGGCCGAAGTCCACTTCGGCCACCTCGCCAGGCTCGGTGTCGGCCATCCGCACCGTGCGGAAGCTGCGCCGCCCCCAATTCCGCTTCCGGATGAACCGGCGCAACGACGTGTACGACACCGTACAGCCCCGCGCCGCCAACAACTCCTGAACCCGCGTGACCTTCAACCGGTCGCCGGTCAGCCACTGGTAGATCTGGTCACTCCACGGAGTCAGGCTGTCCTCAACCGGCGTCTCCACTCGTTTGGGACCGGCCCGGCTGATCCCTGCCAACCGGCTCAACTGCTCTTCGCTGGGAGCCGGCCCGTCCTGAGCTATCCCCTCACCTTTCGCCGCCGACAGGTACTTGCGCACCGTCGCCCGCGACAATCCCGTCCCCTCTGCTATTTGCCGTTGACTGTTGTCCGCCTGCCAGCGGCGGATCACTTCCTGTATTTCCACTCGGAGCACCTCCTTGTACGCCATCGCTGCACCTCAAAATCGAAGTGCGGCAATGGTCGCCTCAGTGGCGCCCATCGGTGGTCACAGACCTTGGCGAACTGGTCTATAGTTCGCGGCGATTTCTGTTGATGTTCTACGATTAAGTCACCAGCTAACTGGTCAGCGAAAATGTCACCCTTATGAAGGAAGTGACATTGAAACAGCGAGAACAGGCAAGAATTCAGGTACTCAACACCGTGCTGGAACACCAGCTTTCCATCGCCCAGGCAGCGGAGATCATGGGAGTAAGTGAGCGTCACACCAAGCGCCTGCTGGCGGCCTACCGCAAAGAAGGTCCCGCCGCCTTGGCTCACGGCAACCGAGGACGGAGGCCCCACAATGCCGTCCCCGAAGCAGCGGCGGCGGCCGTGGTGAGACTGGCCAGCGACGGCTACGCGGGCGCCAACCACAGCCATTTCACCGAACTGCTGCGGGAAAGAGAGGGTATCGACCTGAGCCGTCCCACGGTGCGCCGCATCCTGGTGAAGGCGGGCCTGGGTAGTCCCCGCAGCCGAAGGTCGCAGCAGCACCGGTTCCGGCGCAGGCGCATGCCCCAGGAGGGGATGCTGATCCAGGTGGACGGCAGCCCCCACCCCTGGCTGGAGGAGCGGGCAGATAAATTCGTGCTACTTCTCGCCGTGGACGACGCCACCGGCACCGTGGCCCAGGCGGTATTTCACCCTGCAGAAGACACCCGGGGTTACCTGATCCTGCTGGAGGGGCTGGTCCGGCAGTGGGGCATTCCCCTGGCCCTGTACAGCGACCGGCACGCGGCCTTCAAGTACAACGCTCGCCAGGGACCGGTGCTCTACGAGTCCACCCAGTTCGCTACGGTGATGCGGGAGTTGGGCATCCAGCAGATCTTCGCCATGTCGCCACAGGCAAAGGGGAGAGTCGAGCGGATGGTCAGCACTTTTCAGGACCGGCTGGTCACCGAGCTGCGCCTGGCTGGCGCTACTACCATGGCAGAAGCCAATGCCGTGCTACTGGACTTCCTCCCTCGCTTCAACGACCGGTTCGCCGTGGCTGCGGAGCAGCCAGAGAGGGCCTACCGGCCGGTGCCGGAGGACTTGTCTCTCACCGAGACGGTCAGCATCCGGCACACTCGCAAGGTGGCCCGGGACAATACGGTGAAGTACCAATGGCGGGTCCTGCAGTTGCTGCCGAGGGCAGAACGCCCCAGCTATGCCGGTCTCCAGGTAGACTTGCTGGAACGAGCCGACGGGGAGCTGATGCTCCGCTACCAGGGGGAGGTCGTGGATTTCCAAGAGGGGGACCCGCCCGCCGCGTCCCTGTGGGGAGAGGGCACCGGCTGTTCCTCCCTGCAGGAGGAGCCTGCGCCTGCCAGTGGGCTGAGCAGCAGCCACCTGGATGATAACCAACGGAAGCTCCTGGCGGACCTGGAGTCATCAGTGGAGAAGCGAGCCAAGGCCAAAAAGACTGCCGGCCAAGGGAAACCGGTGCGCCACCAGCTGCACCGCAAGCCTACCCCCACCCAGCAGGCCCGGTGGGAGGCCGTGCAGCAGGCCAAAAGCCGGGGACTCTCCCTGCGGGCTATCGCCGAGGAACTGGGCATGTCGCGCGTGGCTACCAGGAAATATGCCCTGGCGGAGAGTCCGCCCACCAAACTACTCAGCGCCAAGGAGCGGGCCAAGGCCGAAGCCCTGGCCCAAGTCCAGATCGCAGCCGACTAACCATGGTGACATTTTCGCTTTCCATTTAACGGGACAGAATCGCTGGACAACAACACATTTCGCGATTTAGATGATCAAAGTTGGTGAAAATTGACAGCTGACGTGGCCGAAACCAGCTACACTCCCTTCGCGGGTGAGCCCGACGCTGTACCGGTGCGGCTCATCGTCCGGCGGGTACAACCCACCCCGGGCTCCCAGCTGGCCCTGCTTGCCAAATACAGCTATCACGCCTTCATCACCGACCGTGAGGGCAACACCCTGGAACTGGAGGCCGATCATCGCCGCCACGCCGAGATCGAGAACGCCATCCGCGATCTCAAGTACGGCGTGGGGCTCAACCACTTGCCCTCGGGCCGTTTCCCCGCCAACGCCGCCTGGCTGGCAGTGCAGACGATGGCCCACAACCTGGCACGCTGGACTACGCGCATCGGTTTGGGTGAGCCGCTGGCAACCACCAAGACCCTCCGGCGACGCTTCTTCTCCCTGGCCGGACGCATCACCCGCAAAGCACGTCGCATCACCCTGCATCTCCCTCAGGGCTGGCCCTGGCAAAATCAGTTCAGCAGCGCCCTGGCACGATTGCGCGCCCTGCCGCTCCCTTCCTAACGCCGTCCTCGGCCTTTGACCTGTCCCCCATGCCGCCGCACGCCTGGCTGGTCAGCGCCCAAGCTGGGCGCCTGACGGTCACCGCCAGCGACTTGCGCTGATGATCGCTCCCAACGCCGCTACCACGGGCCGTCAACATCCCTTTGGAGTGGCGGACACACCTCGCATCATTCATTCCATCGGCATCAGGTCATCGCCAACCCGCACCCTGGCCCCACATCCCTCACCTGACCGGCAACACCACGCCGCATCGGTGGATTCGGGCTAACCGGTTGTGTCCCCCGCGCCGCATCCGGATACGCTCGATGTCGTCGCCGGACAGTATGTAATGGCGCAGCAGGGCGGCTTCGTCGGCAGGTTCCATCTCTCCGTTATCCGTTCAATTCCGGCAGGCTCGGGGCTGTCCGCAAGGGGATGGACGGCCGGACGGCAACGTCATTGAAACGACCAGGAACTGTCACCTGGACCACCTAGTATCGTAGCAAATCAGTATTAGAAGGTCTTGGTGCTGAGCGGTTGAAGTCCCTATGCTGGCTGCAACTTCGGGTTGCGGGGAGGTGCAGCAGCCATGTCCGGGAAGCGA
>DAOUJD010000071.1:0-58632 GCA_034423115.1 Dehalococcoidia bacterium
TCGTCCCAGATGGGCAGCACGTTGCCCAGGATGATGATCTTCACCTTCTCGGTGATGCGGGCCAGGATGGACGCGCCGACGTTGGTGACGCCCTGCATGCAGAAGGGCGTGGAGTGGTGCTCGTTGAGCATCACGGCGTCGAAGCCCATCTGCTCGGCATAGACCTTTTCGTCCAAGTAGCGGTTGTAGAGTTGGGCGCCGATCTCGGGGCGGTAGTGGGAGTTCGAGATGCCCAGGTCGGTGCTCTGGGTGCCCATGAGGCCGGAGTTTTCATCCTGCCAGGGCTGTTCGGTGAAATGGCCAATCAGCATAACGGCGGCTCCTTTGCTGTGGAACGCGGGTTCATAGGGTGTAATGTGATGGGCCGCAGTTTAGCAGGGGGCGGGGAAGGGGGCAAGGATGGGGATCAGCGCGTTCAGCCATGGAATATATGCTCCCTGTGAAACGCAAGGAAATCCCCATGCGGCGCGAATTTCTCCGGTAGCCTGATTGGTCGTCCATCATAAGCGGCAATAGCCGATAAGAAAAACTCGCCAGTGGCCGAAGTATGCTCGCGAGACACGCGCACAGTCATGTCATCTTTAATGGTAAGTAGTCCCGCGTCAAATGCTTTGTGGTGCAACACCGACAACAAAAGGCCGTTGCGAGGATTTGTCCGGTTCTCCCTATCGTGTCGCCATGGGATGATGTGGCTAGCCTCGAGCAACGTGGGAATTCCAAGCCCTGTGATGCAACATTGTTCGTTGTATGCGCTCAACACCGCTGCACGAAAGAAGTTCTGCCCAATGCGCGCAGTCGTTAGAGTAACCCGTTCTTCTCCAACAGGTAAATCGTCATAGTCCGGTACGATACGCCCAACAATATCTGGCGTTCCTTCCGTAGTTTCCGTAGCCATCAACGCCTGCTCGCACTCGACGGCGAATCGCCCCCAATCGCTGGTCATTTCATCCCACATCGCGCGGTCGTTAGCGGAAGCGGCTCGCAGCCCACTGCGCCCCGTGGACGTTATCGCAGGGTCCAGGCTGGCGATATTCCCCATCTTCATGGACAAAGCCGCCGGCGTCCGGCCAATGGCGGCGGCCGCGCGAATGATGTCGGGATGCCGGGAGCTAATCTTGCCGAACGGCATCCGGCAGTACAGCGCGAATGCGACTAGCAGTTGCTGACGCGTCCAGTTGGTGCGAGTAGTCATGGCGCAGGGGCCAATTTGGTAACGTCATCTAGGGGCGTGTTCAGTACAGCAGGTTGTTCAGGCGAAGTCTTCTTCAAAATCCCGACATTCTTCTGGGACCTTCATAGACAGGGCGTCGTATGGTAACGGGCGGGCTCCCTTCCAATTCGCTGAACCGCAACAAGTCGTTATCAGTAGTCTCCATGACAGGAATGTTCCACTGGATGGCTGTTGCTAAATGGGTTGCGTCCTTGGTCTTGATCGTAGGCGGTGTCCTGTGCCTCCTGATCAAATCCCTGGCAACCGCAGCCACTTGCATATCCACAGCGATGGGGATGATGTATTCCCTGCCGAACAGCTCTCGAATTAACCGTTCCGATGTGTCGTCATCATGGCCTTTGAGATAAGCAACTTCAATCGCCGCCTCTATAGAAACGGCGATTTCCAATTCTCCGCGTTGGGCGGCTTCGATGATATCTCCACACGGCTCTGCAAGATCTGCCTCTCCGGCGAGATAGCCGATCACTACGCTGGAGTCCCACAACCGTCGAGGTCCAGGCATGGAAGTTATCGCTCCGTCTCCCGGAGGGACGCCAACCAGCGTGCGGCACCGATTTCCTGCACTACCGGATCCGGAATCGAGCCGAACGTAGCTACGTCAGGATGCCGGGTACGAACCACTTCATGATAGGCGACTACGTTCGCTATAGAACGAGGTTTGCCGTTAGAAAAATATCGGATATTACCAGTGACCGCGACTAACCTCTCGAGCAACGCTTTGACCGCTTCAGTTTCTTCTCGTGGAAACCTCCAACGCACAGGTGACCCGCTGACTCTGTCCCAAATGGTCGCTGTGGGCGAACTGTGGACGTTGATCGCTTCCAATCTACCTTGGAGTGATCCAAGATTGTGATATCCACCGGACAATACCCGATCCGCCTGCTTCTCTATGTTCTGGTCAATCGATGCGATGAACTCATCATCCATAAGTACCGAAACGGTGCGGGCACAGCCCTTTCCTTGAAAAAGCCGCCTCATTTTCTTCAAATCTTCCAGAGACGATTCCGTAAAATGCTCTGGAGGATAATCGATGCCTTCGCTAATCGATTTGAGACCTGTCCCCACAATCTGAACCGATTGTAGGCGTTCTGGTTTAGGTGCCAAGGTAATCGTTGGAGCACTCGACTTGATATTGGTAACCATCCATTCTTGTTCGTACCTACTGCCCCGACCGTAGACGGCGTAATCCACGTCGCGAAGCAACCGTTTGATGTCCTCCAAGGATTTGACCAGAAGGTCCAGGGAAGAAAATTCATCGGTCGGATCGATTACGAATGTAAGCTGGTCGGGCATACCAGTGGCGGTCCACGCATGCGGAAAAACTAGGGGATGGGTGTGTTTGTCGGACGAGTATAGCACCCATTACGAAGGATTTCGGACGACTGTTCTCTAACCCTCCGAGAGCGACTATCGAGCCATCTGGGATGCTCTCCCACGGACAGGATAGTAGATCTATCGTGGTGCCGCCCCTCGGTCCCGTCCCACGGGATGGTTGGCCATGCGGTTCTCCGCCGCTAGCTCTGCGGTCTTGGCGACTCGGGCGGTTCTGGTTTCGGGCTTGCGGGCCGACTTGATCCACCAGAGGATGTTCTTTTTGGATGATGGCGGGAAGTTATTGAAGCAGGTTTGGGCCGTTTCGTTATGCGCCAGGGCTGCGGCCAGGTCGGGCGGCACCACCAGGTCCTCGATCTCGTCGTACACGGTCCACGACCCGTTGGACTGCGCCGCCGCCACGATGCTGGCGCCGGATTCGGCCATCCTGCCCGTCCGCATCAGGCGCACGGCCTTGTCCTTGTTGATGCGCGACCAGGGACTCTTCGGGTTCCGGCGGGTGAAGAGACGCATGGCCCGCTGGTCGTCCAGCGTGTTGACGCGGGAGTCGACCCAGCCATAGCAAAGCGCTTCGTCCACCGTATCCGAGTACGGCACGAAAGGCTTGCCGGCGGCCTTTTTCCACGAGACCAGCCAGACGCCGGGGGAACTCACATGGTTCTGCTCCAGCCACGTGCGCCACTCCTCCTGCGATTCGACCAGCAGGAGCGGGCGACCGTCGCTGGGGTGAGCGCCGATTTCTTCGATCATCAACGTGCCTCGGCGTGGTTACGCCGGGCACATTATACGCGCCAACTCCGCCAGGTCGGACACCTCCAGGTCGGGCGCGGCGTCGGTCTGGCGGGTCCCGCCGCCGCGGTCGGGGCGGTTGACCCACACGCTGGCGACGCCCATGCGGTTGGCCGGGCCGATGTCGTGGTACAGGCTTTCCCCGATGTGCAGCCATGCCGCCCTGTCGCAACCCATGCGTTCCAGGGCCGTCTCGAATCCGCGCAGGTCAGGCTTGTAGGCGCGCACCTGCTGCGACGTCACCACGGCGTCGAATTCAACCCCCAGCGCCCGGGCGGAGCCGGCGAACAGGTCGTCGTCCACGTTGGAGATGATCGCCAGCCGGTAGCGCGATTGCAGCGTGGTCAGCGCGTCGGCAGCGTCGGGGAACACCGGCCAGTTGGGCAGGCTGTCGGCCAAGCAACCCAGCTCCGACTCGCTGAACGCGATGTCCAGCTCCGCCCCCATCAGCGCCATCACCTCGCGCAGTACCGGGCGGTATTCTTGGTATCCCTGCGCCGTTTGCGCCCGCGGCTCCAGGTCCGCAAACAGGGCCAGAATCTCCGCCGGAGTTTTGGACACGCCGTGGGGTTCCAGGACCTCAGCGACTGCCATGGAGATCCCCGTCTCCCAGTCAACCAGGGTGCCGTAGCAGTCGAAACTCAGCCATTGGTAGCGGTCGAAATCCAGCATTGCGCCTCCCAATCACCGGACGAGTTGCGCGGCCTGCTCTTCGCGCCGGCGCTCCAGCCAGTTGGCCGACGCCTCGGATGCCTCCAACTCGTCGTCGAAGAACCCATGCCCCCGCTTGGCCACCTGCATCGCCTCGTAGAACAGCAGCCAAACGATGTGGCGCACGATCTCGTCGGGCACGCCGTTGGCGTAGAACGACCTTGGGTTCATGTCCGGGTCGGCGTTGACGTAGTCCACGGCGTAGAACTTGCCGTCCTGGTGCAGGCAGATCTCGCTGCTGAACTTTTTCATGCGGGAGACCTGGGCGATCTTGCGCATGATGCGTCGCAGCGAGTGTAGCTTGTACCCCTTGACCTGCGCCGGCGACACCATCTGGTACTCGTGGGTTTCGGGATTCCACCAGCACGGGATGACCTCCCGGCAGATGTGGTACAGGCGGAACCAGCCGATGCGCTCGCCCAGGGACTTCGGCTTGAGCTGTTGCTGGATGAGAAAAGCATCGGAGTTCGGCGCCTGCGCCTGGGACATTTTCAGGTCGTACTCCGAGGTGGCGTCCACGATGACGCCCACGCCCGAATCTCCCCAGGCCGGCTTGACCACGAAGGGAGACCCAACCTTGCTTTTGACTTCCCTGGTGATCCGGAACTTGTCCACGTCCTGGCTGCGCACCACGATGGTCTCCGGCACCAACACCCGGTTCTGCACCAGCAGGTCGTGCAGATTGGCCTTGTGCGCGGAAAACGCGGTGAGTTCCGGGTCGTCGATCACCACGCCGCCCTGCTCTTTCACCTCGTAGGCCAGCCGCGTGTACACGTCGGTGGGGTCGGTCTGGTTGGCGGTCAGGTCCAGCATGGCGCGCACGGCGATCTCCCGCGTCCTGAGCTTGCCCAGGAACTCGTGCACCCACACGTCGTCGGCGAGAAAGAAGGTGAGGTCCATCTGTCCGCACAATTCCCGCATCTTGTGTGCAAAAAAGTCGTAGTTCGAGAATGGACTGGACAGGACGATGTCGTAGGTTTTTCGGGTCATTGGGATCCTCCGAGTCAAGCCGGGGATGAATGTTATGTATGCCCTGCCTGGCGCAGGAAGGGTGAGCGAAAAGTCTTGATTCCGAAAGAGTATAGTCAGCCGTTGCAGAGCATCGAATTACATTCGCAAGCAATATTTCGGCATTATTGCAGTCCGGCGTGGACTCCTGGCGGTGCTAGAATCGCCGCAACAGGCTCAGCGGAATCACGGAGGTGGACGAAATGGCAATCACGGTCGGCATGGGCGATTACGTGTACGAGTACCAACCGGAGTGGCCCCGCCTGCCGGTGGGCCAGACCTTTCGCGGCATCAGCGGGGTCGCCGTGGACAGCCGGGACCGGGTTTACGTGTTCCAGCGGCAGGGTCCGCCCGTCCTGGTGTTCGACACCGACGGCAACCCGCTGGCCGCGTGGGAGCGCAGGGAGGGCGTGCCCGCCGACGCTCACCACATCCACGTCGGCCCTGACGACTCCGTGTACCTGGTGGACCGGGACGCCCACCAGATCCTGAAATACGCGTCCACCGGCGCGCTGCTCGCCACCATCGGCACGCGGGATCAGGCCGCGTTGCAGGCGCCATTCAACCATCCGGCGGACATCTGCGTGGCACCCTCGGGCGAGCTATTCGTCGCCGACGGCTACGGCAACTCCAGCGTGCACCGGTTCGCGCCCGACGGCACGTTCATCGCGTCTTTCGGCAGTCCCGGCCGCGGCCCCGGCGAGTTCATCGTGCCCCACAGCATCCGGGTGTCGGCGGACGGTCGGGTTTACGTCGCAGACCGGGAGAACAACCGCGTGCAGGTGTTCACGTCGGACGGACAGTTCCTCGACCAGTGGACCGACTTCAAGTGCCCCATGGGTGTCCACATCGACGCGCAGCAGACCGTGTACGTCTCCGACCAGGTGCCGCGCCTCAGCATCCTGGACCTAGACGGCAACCTGCTGGCCCGGGGCCGCACCTTCGAGTACGCCCACCAGATCTACACCGACTCCCAGGGCAACATCTACGGCGCCGACACGTCCACGCAAAGGGTGCAGAAGCTGGCGCGGGTGCGGTGACTTCTGTCAACGCGAATGTAACTTGGCAATCTCGTCGGCTGACAGTTCCATGAACAGCGTGGCCGTATCGGAAAAGCGATCTGCTTTCAGGTTGGCATCCTCAGCCGGTCTCGGATGGCCGGAATGTCAATATTTCCCCAGCAGGTCCGCGCGAGTTCCATGCCCTGCTCAGGAAAGGTACAGTGGATGACCTTGATATTCCGCGTTTCCAGGAACTCCACCACTGGAATAAAATCCCGGTCCGACGACGCCAGCACGCCGATATCATAGTTGCCGATCCAGGCCAATCGAATCATATCAGTGGCTATGCGGGCATCAACTCCCTTTTCTTCGGTGCCGCGCATGTCACCCCCGCATTGAGGACAAGTGGATATCTCGGTGCGGAACCTGGGGCACTGTGGACCCTCGCGTTTGCGCTGTCGTGGAACTTCCGACACCTGCACTCCGGGGAACGTCGCTACCGTGTTGTGCAGAAATCGGTTGGGATTCCCAGGGTCGTAAGACCCATAGACGTTCATGCCCTGGTACGTCACCGGAGCGGTCGGGTCCACTACCGCAGCGGCTTCCGTCGTAAGCGTTCGACCCAAACCGCGCCAATCTACGTTGAACCTGCTTTCTTCTCGGCGCAAAGATGACTGGAAATTCCAAAAATCAACAACCACTCTCACTCGTATTCCGTATCCCCCGAATTGGTTGAGAGTGGCATTCATTCTGGAGTTGCTCCCGGACCCGAAAAAGTTTCAGGGGCGCAGACGCGCCCCTGGGGTCAAGTTGATCGGGAAAGGCTGTTTGTCCCGTGTGTCCGGGCAGTTCCCGATGGGTTTGGTTACTGGCATTCTACCAAAGCGACTGGCGCACCTCAACCAACGAGTCCTGGCGAAACCTGCATCTACAGACCATCAAGCCGCGATGCCCAAGTCGCGCAGGTGCGCTATCAGGTACTCCTGCGTCCGGTCGACCTTCACCCGGTTGCAGTGGGCGCACAGCAGTTGCAGGTTCTCAAGGTGATCGCCGCCACCCCGCGATTGCGGGATGATGTGGTCGACCTCCAGGCGCTGGAATTCAAACGCCGACACGCATCCGTTGCATCATCACCGCTGGATGGCCGAACGATATGCTCTCCTGGCGGTAGTCCAGAGCACGTCGATGTGCGGGAAAAGATCAACCGCCAATCTACAGACTGGTAGATTGATTTACACGTCAAGGGCTTTGGCGAGTTTTTCCAGCGTGGATTGCACGTCGAGCGCGGAGCGACGTGCCAGGGTGTGCAACCGCGCCAATTGTTGGGATTGCTCAGGGCTTGAGGCCGTCGAGCGCATCACCTCGATGGTATCACCCGTTTCGTTGAGGATCTCGAGCCGATAGTTGTCTGCGAAAGGACTTGTTCCACGTATCTCTCGGATCACGACCGAGATCGTATCCACAGAGGCGGTAAATTGGTTGCTTTCGACGATACGATGCCAATTCAGCTTGCCGTCCGCTGTGCGTTGAATCAGGCCCTCAAGGATTTGGTCAAGATCGGTCATCGCATTTCCCCTTGTAAATCGCCAAAGCCCATTACGCTGGCCAATTCTTCCAAAGCGCTTTGGATATCGTTCATATTCCGATTCAACAGGGCTCTATCGTCTTCAGTGATCCCCGCGCCGATGTTTTCCCGGACGAAATCTTCCATCAGTCTAATCGCGGTTCTGGCTGTTGTCAGCCTTTCGCGAAATGCGGCTTGCTCGTCGGGACAACGGGCGATAATGTCGATGAGCATCTCCCTTAACGTCTGGTAATGCTCCCTGGCGGCCTCCCATTGATTGTTATCATGCAAGGCCTTGACCAGTTGGATCAATCCGATGGCGCGTTCCAAGTTGACTGTTTGAAGGTGCCGGGCGATCTGATCCCTGGTTTCCCTGGCCGCAGTTTGCGCGGCCTGTGAAGCTGACCTGGCTCCTCGCGCCTCCTTGATGGCCCAGACGAGACCGCCAAACGAGACGAAGATCCCAACCGCGGTGGCAACATCGCCCCAATTGGTCGTCCAGAAGTCCATTCTAATTGCAATTATAGCCTGTAAAACCAATCACTGGCGATGATGTCTCCCGTCCAAATCGTATTGTCGGCGAAGTCGGGTGTGGTTTCGGTGGTCATGATTTTCGCGAGGTCGTCCTATTCGTAGAAAACCGGCAGTTCCAGCATATCTAAAAATCGCTCCACATCGTCCAACGCGCTGCTCACGTTCGCGGCGTTATCCCAATTTTCGTGGAAGTTGACGTGCAGGGCGTTGGCAACGTGGAACAAGCGTCTAATCTCATGGTCGCGGGTTTCAGACACCAGGAATGAAATCGCGTCGAACAGTGCGGCGTGATTCCGATGCTTCCAACCGCGTTGTTCCGCAATCGCCTTGACCATCTGCGCCCCAGCCCTTTTCGGACGCCTGGCGTACGTCGCCGCCGGCCAGTTCCTCTCGGCCTTGCGCCAGCAATTGCCGACTCGCCGCCTAGTATGTTTGAGCAACCATGAATCGTCAAATCCTGATGACATATTAACACGCGGCGGCGAACCCGCTCATCCTGAGCATGTCGAAGGATGAGCGACAGGATTTGATCCCACTGACACTCACTCGTTGACGGTCATCCGCTCACCTCAATAACATGTACATACGTTCGTCTGACACAGGCGAATGAATTTTTTGTGTACGCGCCCAATGGCGCTCGAGGTGTACGTGTTGAATTGTCGTCGTTGTCAATCACAGGCGTTGCTGGAACTTGGCCGGCTTGACGGCCAGGACCACACCGTCTATCGCTGCCGCAAGTGCGGGTTCCTGTTCAGCCCGCCCGACGGGGTGGCCGAGTCGGCGGGCATCGAGCCGTCGCCGCTCCTCCCCGATGGTGAGGCCGTTCGGCTCCGCCGCGCCCGCATCGCCGCCATGCGTCCCCGACCCAATCGGGGTTAGCGCTGGCCCAGCCGTGGACGGACGGCACTCAAGCCCCTGATGAACATGAGCATGAACCAACCCATGAACCTGAACCAACCCATGATGCGCCGGCGCCGGACCTCTCAAGGTTCCGCGCCGCCGGCAACGACAACTGGGTTCCGCCCGTCCAGTTCGCCAGGGACATCCTGGGGGTGTCCCTCTGGCGGAAGCAGGAAGACGTGCTGGACGCAGTGATGCGCGAGCGGCGTGTGGCGGTCAAGTCGGGCAACGGTCTGGGCAAGGACTTCACCGCCGCCGTGGCCGTCCTCTGGTACCTGCACTGCCACGACCCCGCCATCGTGCTCAGCACCGCGCCCACCTTCCGCCAGGTGCGCCACGTGCTGTGGCGGCAGATCCACCGCCTGCATCGCGGCGCGGCGGACACCCTGGGCGGCACGATGTTGGATACCCGTTGGGAACTGGCCGAGGACCGCTACGCCCTGGGGCTGTCGGCCGACGGCGCGGACCAGTTCCAGGGCTTCCACTGCCCCAACGTCCTGGTGGTCGTCGACGAGGCCGAGGGCGTGCATGAGGAGATCTACGAGGCCGTCGATTCGGTGATGACCTCGCAGAACCCCAAGCTGCTCCTCATCGGCAATCCCACCTCCACGTCGGGGCCGTTCCACCGCGCTTTTCACGAGGAGAGCGGAATCTACGAAACCATCACCATATCCGCACTGGACTCGCCCAACGTGCAGAAGGGGCACGTCGAAATTCCCGGCCTGACCACCGCCGAGTGGGTGGAGGAACGCCGGAAGGTCTGGCGCGAGGACACCGACCTGTTCCGCTCCCGCGTGCTCGGCGAGTTTCCCAAACGAGGAGAGGACAACTTGCTTTCGATGGATGACATCACCGCCGCTGTGTACGAGGAAGGGGCAGGATTTGATTCGGGGATAGGTAGGGGCGAGGCATGCCTCGCCCCTACGGACGACGCCGGCACAACGGGGAGAACGGTCAAGGACGACCCGCTCGGCCTCTTCCTCCCCGGCATGGCTCCATCAGCGTACGGTCGCGTGGTCGTCGGCGTGGACGTGGCCCGCTTCGGCAGCGACCGCACCATCGTGCTGATGCGGCGCGGCGACCGCGTGGAGTCGATCAAAGCGTTCTCGCGCATCGACACCATGGCCGCCGCCGGACAGGTGATGGTGGCGGTGCGCGAGCACCGGCCCGACGCGGTCAACGTCGATGTGATCGGCGTGGGCTCCGGCGTGGTTGACCGGCTGCGGGAGCAGGGAGTGCGCGCCCACGGGATCAACGTGGCCGAAAGGCCGCGGCGCGACCGTACCTGCGCCAACCTGCGCGCCGAGGGTTACCAGTCGTTGGCCCAACGGTTCCGGGACCGCCGCATCCGCATACCCCGGGACACTGAACTCATCTCGGAACTTGCCAGCCTGCGCTACGGCTACGACAGCCGCGGCCGCCTGCTCATGGAGAGCAAGGACAGCATTCGCAAGCGAGGAGTGCAGTCGCCCGACAAGGCCGACGCCCTGATGCTGGCGTTCCTGGACGACTACGCCGGCGAGTTTTACCCGGACGAATCCGCCGCCGGCGGGCCTTTCGGCGCGCTGCGCACAATCAATGGAGGTTAGCAATATGATGGTCGGTATCGGCAAGATGCTTCGGGCGTTTTCCAGGCGCGACGACGGCCCGACTGGACCGGGCGTCGTCGTACAGCGCGCCAACCGCGCCGCGGCGGCCCACCGTCTGCCCGGCGACGAGTCCGCCGGCGTTGGAGCGGGCGGCGATGGCTGGGCCCGACCCGAGTACGGGCGCTACATGGCAACGTCGCCGTCGGTGTACTCCGCCGTACGGCTGCGCTCTGAGGCTGTAACCCGGCCGCCCCTGCGCATCTATCGCACGGAGCCGTCCGGCCGGCGTGTGTTGGTAGAGCCGTCCCATCCGGTAGCGCGGCTGCTGGAGCGGGTCAACCCCTGGTACACCCGCGCCGACCTGTGGCGCGCCACCGAAATCTACCTGTGCCTGTGGGGCGCGGCTTTCTGGGCCATCGAGCGCGGGGAGGACGGCCAGCCGGAACTCTGGCCCCTGCGTCCCGACCGCATGGCCGTGATCCCCGACCGCCGCCGATACGTGCGCGGTTTCGTGTATCGCGGCGCCGTGGAGCAGGTGGCGTACACGCCCGATGAGATCGTTTGGCTCCGCTACTTCAACCCGTTGGAGGAGATGGCTGGCCTCTCGCCGCTGGCGCCCGCCCGGCTGTCCGCCGACATGGGACACGAGGGCCTGCACTTCAACCGCCACCTGCTCCGCAACTCGGCCCGCCCCGATTTCCTGCTGCTCACCAACCAAGAGATGAACGACGCCGAGCTTGAGGACTTCTACGCCCGTTGGGAGCAGCGTTACCAGGGTCCCGGCAACGCCCATCGTCCCGCCGTGGCCTCCGCCGTGCGCGACGTCAAGACCCTGGGCCTGTCCCACCGCGATATCGATTTCATCCAGGGTCTCCGTTGGAGCCTGGAGGAGGTCAGCCGCACCTACGGCGTGCCCAAGCTGCTGTTGGGCGATTTCGAGCGCGCCACCTACGCCAACGTCCAGGCATCGGAGAGGATGTTCTGGCGCAACACCGTGGTGCCGGAGGTCAAGTTCCTGGAGGAGCAGCTTAACCGCTCCCTGCTGCCCAAGCTCGGATACCCACAGCTCACCGTCGAGTTCGATCTGTCGGTCATCGAGGCGTTGCAGGAGGACGAGAACAGCCGCGTCCAGCGGGAGACGGCCCTGCTCGACCGCGGCGTCCTCACCATCAATGAGGTGCGCCGCGAACGCAACCTGCCCGAGGTCCCCTGGGGCGACGGGCACGGGGTTGACCAGGTGGAGGGCAGGCATTGCGATCCAAACCGATTTAGGGCATGATCCGCCTAGTCACGGACGGAGATTATGATCAGTGCCAGAATCATGCGGTCGCATCCCTCAAGTTGTTACCACCCCCACATTCGACTGGTTGGCGGAGCGCGCAGCGATGTGCAAAAGCCGCATGTTAGTCGCCAGCCCATACGTCAATGATGCAGTCGTAGGTTTAACAGGGCTGACGCCCGCCGGAGTAGCTAAAACGTTAGTGACAAAGACTGATTTGCGTGATTTTCGAGTCGGTGCCTCAAATGTAGACAGCCTACGTACGCTTGCCCAAAAAGGAGTAAAAGTTCGTAGCCTCCACAACCTGCACGCGAAAGTGTACGTTTTTGATGAGACAACCGCCTTGGTAACGTCCGCCAATGCGACGTTCGGCGGTATGCGTCGTAACTGGGAGTGCGGTCTGGCTATGGAGGACCGACAAAGTGTACGTGACCTTGCTGATCTGGTGTTGGGTGGATTTGGCTCTGAAACACCACCACGCGCCATAAGCTTAGCGGAACTCAATAGGTTGCGGTCGGCGCTCCCGTATATCGATGTCTCGCTACCAAAACTCCCGGTTGATAACTCACTTGCCGATGAACCACCCACTTTTGAAGCAGTATTTTCCGTCCCATATAAAGAGCAATTGTTGGACCAATTCTCTGGTTGGCTTCGGCTCACCTTGCGCGGCGTATTGGAAATGCCGGGAAGTGGGTTCGGCATGCAACAATTATTTGCTGTCTGCCAGCCCATAGCATCTGTGGAATACCCCAATAATCACAACGTAGAAGCGAAACTGCGTCAGCAACTCCAATTTCTACGTGATCGAGGTTTCGTGGAGTTTATAAGTCCGGGACAAGGAAGATATCGTTTCACAATGCCTACTCATTAGACATCTGATGTTGCCTCTATGATACGTAGGGATGCACAGTGATAGGCAAGAATTCAGACTTATCCGACGCCAAGTTGGTTGTTGAGCAATTCCTACGCAAAGGAGCAATATCTCCAATTGCACAAACCGAGACGGAGCAACGCGAAGAATGTGCGATGAAATCATAACCAACGACGGTAAGGTCTTGTTCAAAATAGATGAAGAAGATCGGTCACTATCGGTCTTCATACGCTCCACCGACTCTGAGGAATGGGGCGTCCCTGTCCTTTTCGACGCGGATGATCTGTGGGCGATGGTGATGCCTGATACGATGGTGCTCCGCAATGCAGCGGAATCTCTCCCATATTGCTGACACCCCGATTCTATCGTCTCCGCACAGGTCCGGTGCCTGGGGGAACAACAGATGGTTGAAGTCCTTGGCGGCATCCTGGGCGGCGTTGGCCTGCTCTTCTTCGGGATGTGGCTGCTCTCCGAGAACCTCAAGGCCGTGGTCGGCCCGCGCCTGCGCGTGCTGGCCAGCCGCCTGGCCGACAACCGCTTCGCCGGATTCGCCTGGGGCACCCTGGCCGGCGCCATCACCCAGAGTTCGCCGGCCGTAACCTTCATCACCATCAGCATGCTGCGGTCGGGCCTGATCTCAGCGCGGCAAGGATACCCCATCGCCCTGGGCGCGCAGATGGGCGTCGGCCTCATCCTGTTCATCGTAACAGTGGACATCCGCATCGCCGCCCTCGTCGGCATTGGCATCGGCGGCGTGGTCATCACCCGGTTCAGCCGCGGCAACTACCGTGAGGCTGGCGCAATGCTGTTCGGCGTCGCCGCCCTCCTCTTCGGCCTGGTGCTCATCAAGGAGTCGGCCGCGCCCCTGTCCGAGCAGCCGTGGTTCCGCGCTGGCCTGGACATCTCGGCCGGTTCCATCCTGCTGTCCTTCATCATCGGCGCGCTGCTCACCTTCATCGTGCAGGCGCTGGTGCCCGTGGTTGCCTTCGGCATCGGCCTGGCCGCCGCCGGACTGGTCGGCGTCGAGCAGGTGCTCATGTACATGTACGGCTCCTATGTCGGCCTTGCCATCAGCGTCGTGGTGGTGTCCTACGGCCTCAGCGGCACGGCGCGGCAGCTGGGCATGTTCTGGGCCTGCCAGGTCTTCTTCTCGGCCGTGATCCTGGTGACCCTGCTCTACGTGGAGGTGTACGGCGGCGTGCCGCTGGTCAAGGCGCTCATCACGTGGCCCGACATCGGTTTGGGGCCCCAGATGGCAATCGCGGTGATCATATTCGGGATGCCGTCGCGCATTGTCGTGTTGTCGGCTCCCGACTGGACCATGCGCCTGTTCTCACGCTTCTGGCCGGCCAGCATCGCCGAGCAGCAGTCCCGCCCCTGGTACATCCACGACCAGGCCATGGACGACGTGGAGACCGCGCTGGACCTCACCCACCTGGAGCAGACCCGCGTCCTCGGCATGTTCTCCGACTACCTGGAGCGCGCCCGCGACGGCCAGCCCGCCGGCGTCGTCCGCGAATGGGCCCGCGAGGTCAACGCCCGCATCGACGAGTTTCTCGACGAACTGGGACGTCAGCGGCCCGGCCAGTCCAGCGAGCGGCGCAACCTCGTCCTCAGCCGCCAGAAACTCATCACCTGGCTGGAGGAGCAGTTCTCCACCATCCCCGAGGTGCTGGGCGGCCTGCCCGAAGACCCGACCCTGGACGCCTTCCGCATGAGCGTGGTGGAGGGCACCGACGCCGCGTTCCTCATCTTCCTGGACGCGCTGGACGAAGACGACCCCGACACCTGGGAGTTCACCGAACAGCTCATGGGCGACCGCCGCGTCCTGATGCAGGACGTGCGCGCCCGCTATCTCGCCCTCACTCCCGAAGACGCCGGTGAACAGCAACGCATCATCGTCGAGGCCACCAACGCCGTGGAGAACATCTTCTTCCTGCTCTCCCAGCTCACCCGCGACTTCCAGGAATCCGGCGCTTCCGCCACCGCAACCGCCGATGCGTAACATTGGGATTATTCCTGCCCTCCGGAGGAGGTCAGGCCGATGAGACAACTTCCGCTCATGGTTAGCCTGTCGAACCATGCCTCCTCGCGTGAGCCCTCGTCGGTCCCTTGCCATCCAGCGTGCAATCACGACCAAGCTTTCCGAGCGGGCGTAACTCAATAGTAGAGTATTTGCTTCCCAAGCAAAGAGTCGTGGCCTGGAATCCCATCGCCCGCGCAAATTTTCTATCCCCCAAGAAACGCAATAGTTTCGGATGATAGTCAAGTCCGTCGCGTGGGTGAACTGGCTCTCCCAACAAGTTGTGGGCAACGGTTAAACAACCGGTTGGTCCTGCCCAGCACGAATGTCTCCAATGCACTGCCTCAGGTGTTCCAGCTCCATACTGGCCGAACAGGCACGACCACGTGGTAAACAAGACGACGGTTACAATGAGTGCTGCGACAAGCTCACCGCCTGCACAGCATATCTCGGAGGAAGAGCGGTGCGTACCGAATAGCCCAAGCGGTGTCAATAGACAGGTTCAAACAAGCGCAACTCATCGGGCGAAATAGTCGGTCCCATGTCCCAGAGTAGTTCCCTGTTCACTAGCGACGTGGGATCCATCGCGGCCAATATACTCTTCGAACTAATCCAGTCATTGTTCCAAATACGGGCCTGCTCGTCGCTCACTAGCTGGCACAGAGGCTCGTTATAAAGTATGGAAAGGTCGTAGTGGAAACTAATTCGCTGCAACCAGATATCCATATGCCCAGAGTTTGGTACTCGCGAAAACCTTCGACGGATCCGGTCAACAATATCGAGTTTTTCCGCATCATTTTTCACAAATTTGATAAGTTCGCCCAAAATCGCGGCCACGTACGGGTACGTACGAGGGTTACGATAAGCGATGTCGACCGCGATAGCCAACAGCGGCAAAGGATTACCGTACCGGGACGTACGATGTAAACGTTCGTGGAACGACGCCAAAGCGGAGACAAAGCCACCGGCATTAGGATATTCAAGACCATGGTCATGGATCATCAACAAGTTGCTCTGTAGGTTTCGTCCCCGCTGTCGCCTAAACATCCAGGCCAATTTGTCGTCTTTTAGAGAAGCTTTGACCACTATACCGCTAAAGTTCGTTTTGGCGGAGTTCAGCTTCAGGCCTAAATCGATCAGCACCTCAGTGAGGTGTTTGAGAATGCGCTCCCCGTCCGGCGGGTTATTCACGAAAATCCGATAATCGTCTCGGTATCTTAGGATTTTGTAGTCATGCACTCCATCCTCTTCGCACCGCTTGGCAAGCTCGGTGTCCGCATATCCGAGTACAATCTCTGCGATGAAATCCATTAACAGCGAGCCTTGAGGGATGCCATTAGTTTGGCCCAAGCGCATATCTTGCATCCTAGCGTCGATGGTGTTTCCGATTAGGTCAAAGTTGCGGCGTTCACTCTTTGCGGTCTCTTTCTCATGCAGCGCCCAAGCTATCGAGTGAGTGTAGATCGAGGGATAGCAATCCTCTATGTCGGTTTGGATTAGATATTCGTAGTCAAGCGACAGCTCGATTGATTTTTGTTCTACGCCGGAGTGCCAATTCCTAATTTGCTCAGCTTTGTCTTTCCTTAGGTCTGTAAGGGATTCGACAGGCAAGCTGAGGCACCGAATCTGGCCATTGCAAGAGAAGTCTTCAAACCGTCGGAGAATGAATCGCCAATGGTCTGGCTTAGTGATCTCTTCAACAAGCGAAACGTAGAGCGCGGGGTGCAACAGTTCCAATGGCCTCCAAGCAAACCTGCCATCCTTATTGGTCATGATTCTGTGGTTAACTTGCTCGCAATCCCTTACTCCTGTACGCTGCAAACTTTCAGTGGATAAAACATCTCTTATTTGGCCTAATAATGTTTCAAATGCGAAATAATCTGGCAAGTCAATAGCGCAATAGCTCGTTGGTTTGAGCAAAAATTCACGTGCTTCGTCGTTAGACATGGTCGCTAGGTCGCGACTATTCGGTTCGGCATCGTCATCGGATGAAACTTCGTCATTGATTGCTAACGCCTTCCACGCAAGATCGATATCATGTTTCGTTTGAAGCTCTAACCAGAATCGCGGGTCAGTATCTAGCCAAGCGCTGAACCGCACCGCTACATCCGCAGTAATTTTGCGTTTTCCACCAATGATTTGGGTTAAGTCTACCGGCGAAACGCCTGACCAAATAGCCAAATCTTTAAGTGTCATGCCGTACTCTCGCAATTTTTCCGACAGGACCTTCCCCGGCGATATCGATACCGTAGGGTTATCGCCTGTTTCGCCTAGTATCGTGTTTTGGTCCGGCATCGCTAAGTCCCTCACGAAAATATTGAGAATCCCGCTCAATTGCCAACCGTAAACTAGCGAGCGTCCGGGGTCAATCGTTTGCTTATCCCTACAACATATCCCTTTCCAATTTTGTTTGTCATTAGCCTGCAGACGGACAGTCCGCTTAACGGATGTCCAAATAAGATACGCGGTCAACGACCAACTTCCGCGGCACCTGAACGTATCCTTGGTTTCGCTCCGAACACGAGCAGCGGTGCCTTGCCGCGCCCCATGTCATCTCTCGCGTCTTTTTCCGTCACCAAGTGATGGCGTTAAGCCATTATGAGCCTTCACCTCACCAGGTCGTCGGCGGTGATAGTGTGCTCCCGAACTTGGTCAAGTTGCGGGTAGATCCCCCGTTGCTTCCCTCCCAAAACCGCTCACCTGCCGCCGCCTCCGGAGCCTTTCCAAAGTTGTGCGATTAAAGTCTATCCGCTCGTCCTGAGCCTGTCGAAGGACGCGCTCGTGGTTCGACAGGCTCACCATGAGCGGGACGCGTGGCGACTTTGGAAAGGCTTTCCGCCGCCGCACGCCTTTGTTGACGGATAACGAACGTTCATAGTACAGTCGCGACGGGTAATAATTGCCCTGCAATAATATCGTGAGAGAATCTCACTGATCCTGGGCATTTGTGGCGTTTTTGCATTCGCCGGGAATAACCCAGGGAGGAGGCAGGTATGCCAAATCTCGGACTACTGTCTGGCCGCAACGTCATACTCTGTGCCGCACTCGCCACTGCCCTGATCCTTGTCATCGGGTGTGGCACTACCGCCCCCGAACCGGCCGCAGCCCCCGCGGCCCCGGCCCCCACCACCGCCCCGGCCGCCCAGCAAGCCAGCGCCGCCACGGCTGTGCCCACCGAAGCCGCCGCCATGCCGGCCGCGCCGGACGAAGTCTCGGGGATGGTCACCATGATGGTGGCCGACTGGGGCACCCAGGCTTTCGAACCCCGGGACGCATCCGGCCAAATCATGACCCAGCACCGCATGCTGCACGGCTGGCTGATCGCCGGTAACGAAAAGACCGAAATGATCCCCGGCATCGCCGAAAGCTGGGAACTGTCGGAGGACGGCCTCCAGTGGACCTGGACCATCCGCGACGGGGTGAAATTCCAGAACGGCGACGACCTCACCATCGACGACATTCTGTTCACCCTGGACCGGCACCACGGCCCGGAGGCGGCGGAGAACGCCATCCACGGCATTTTCATCCAGCAGTCCAAGCGAACCGTCAGCCAGGAAATCACCGGCCCCAACACCATAGTGGTAACGCAGACCGAACCCAATGCAACCTATCCCTTCCTCCTGTCCCAGCTTCATTCATCCGACGCCCACGGCGCCGTGCTGCCCAAGAACTACTGGGAATCGGTGGGAGGCAAGGAGGGTTGGGAGGCCGCGCCCATCGCCGCCGGCCCCCTCATGATCGTCGAGTACAAGCCCTCGGAGCAGATGCTCTTCGAGCGTTTCGACGACTACTATTTCACACCGGACAACGGCTTCCACGAAGACCGCAGAATGCAGTTCCAGACCATGGACGCGCGGTTGGTGACCGAAGAGTCCACCAGGATATCCGCGATACGGGCCGGTCAGGCCGATATGGCCGAAGCCAGCCTGAACGCGCGCAGCCAGGTGGAGGCGTCCGGCGGCCGTCTGGTCTTCATACCCGAAGCCTCCTACTCCCAGGTCCGGCCCATGGGCTGCTGGAAGGAGGATCTTCCCTGCAGCGACAAGCGAGTGCGCTACGCCCTCGACTATGCCGTGGACAAGGAACTGATCCGCGACAAGCTTTATGGCGGCACCCAGGTGGCCCAGGTGGGCGGATTCGAGGCGGCCACTCCCAACGCTCTGGGTTACAGCCCTGAACTCGATTCCCTCCCCTTCGACCCCGAAAAGGCTCAGGAACTTCTGGCCGAGGCCGGCTACCCCGGCGGCGAGGGTTTCCCTCCCTTCAAGATACACACCTGGAACGGCGGCGACGTGCCCCTGCAACCCGAGCAGGCCGAGTTGATCGCCGAAATGTGGAAGGACAACCTTGGCCTTGAGGTTACGGTGGTAGTCGGCGACCCCACCGCCGTCCGCCAGCAGGCCAGAAACCGGGAACTGGACGGCGATGTTTACTTCCGCAGCAACGAGGCCCGGTTCGATGGTGGGAGCCTGATGCGCAGCGCCACCGACCCGGAGAACCCCAACAAACTGATGGACTCTCCCGAACACTTCGCCATCGTCAACGAGGCACTGGCCGTGTTGGACCCGGCGCTGCGCCACGACGCGTACAACAAGGCCTACCGCGCCATCTGGGAAGAGCACTATTACTGGAGCCCCATCTACGTCAACCTGCCCTGGGCGGTCAGCGAACGCATCGCCACCTGGGATCCGTGGCCCCTGGGCCCCTACGCCAGCGCCCTCTGGACGGTGACGCTGAAGTAGCCCGCGGCTCCCGCAGTCAACGCCGCCGCATAGCCGTTGTTTGATGGTTTTGCGGCGGCCCGCCCGTTAACGCGGCGCTGCGGCTCCGATCGGGATGGGTACCGGTCACCTGGAAAGGCGGCGGGTCATGTACCAGCCAAAATGACACAGACCGGCAATCGCGATGCCGCCCACCACTCCCACGGGTATGAACAGCAAGGCCAGGCCAAAGGAGAACAGTAACAGTCCCAAATCGATAACCGCCCCGGGCACGGCCAGGTAAAGGTGGTCGAGATAGACCCAGCCAACCGGTATCAATGCCCCCAACACCGCCAGGGCTATGTATAGCCACTTCATATCAGGGTCTCCAGACCCCTGGAAGCCGACAGAGAGGAGGAACTTGTATGCGTATCCGGATGAGGTTTCATTCCAAGTTATGGGTGGTCGCTCTCTTGGGGGTTTTCGCCCTGATTATATCGGCGTGCGCGGGCGGGGCAACACCTGAGGCCCCGGCGGCCACCACGGCTCCCGCAGCGGCAGCATCCGATACTTCCAGCGCACCCGCCGCCACCACTGCGCCGGCCGCCCCCGTGGCTACCCAGGCGCCGGCGGTTCCTCCCGCGGCGCCGGAAGTGTCCGGCAAAGTCACCATCATGCAGACCGTGTTCGGCACCGAGGCTTTCGAGCCCAGGTACACGTTGGGCCTCGGAGAGACCACCTACCAGCGCGCCCTGCACGCCCTGCTGGTGGAGGGCAACCACGACACCCAGATGGTCGCTGGCATCGCCTCGGCGTGGGAGGTTTCTGAAGACGGGTTCACCTGGATCATGACCATACCCGCCGATCACCCGGCGACCTTCCACAACGGGGATCAGTTGACCATCAACGACGTTGAGTTCAGCTTCCAGCGCTACTTCGGCCCGGAGGCCGAGGACGAGGCCACCAGCACGGGAGCCATCAACTGGTCCCGCCTGACTGACCGCATCGAGATCACCGGCCCCGAGACCATCGAGGTCACCCACAACAAGCTCTCGTCGTCCTTCCCGTTCACCTACTCCGCTCTGCAATCCTCCTCCGACGGTGGGTCAATCCTGCCCCAGGCGTACCATGAAGAGGTGGGCGAGGATGCCTACTCCAACGCCCCCATCGGCGCCGGCCCCTTCCGGCTGCTGGAATTCAAGCGGTCCGAACAGTTGCTGTTCGAGCGGTTCCCGGACTACTACTACAACCCCGACAACGGTTACCCCGAAGACCGGCGCATGAATTTCCAGACGCTGGATATGCGCCTGGTGCCCGAGGAGTCCACCCGCGTCTCCGCGCTGCTGGCCGGCGAGGCCGACATCGTTGAGGTGACCCTCCAGTCACGCGAGAGGGTGGAGGCCGCCGGTGGCCGGTACGTCTGGATTGAGGAGGCATCCTACACCCAGGTGCGGCCCATCGGATGCTGGATCCCGGACCTCCCCTGCAACGACAAGCGGGTGCGGTACGCTCTGGACTACGCCATCGACAAGGAACTCATACGGGACAACCTGTACGGCGGCACCGAAGGGGCCGGCCTGGCCGGATTCGAGGCGGTGACGCCCAGCACCCTGGGCTACAGCCCCGAACTGGACGCCACACCCTACGATCCGGAGCGGGCCAGGGAACTGCTGGCCGAAGCCGGTTATCCCGGCGGTGAGGGATATCCTGCCTTCACCCTCTACACCTGGCAGGCCAGCGATACCCCGTTCATGGTGGAACACGCCGAGCTGATCGCCCAGATGTGGCAGGACAACCTCGGACTCGACGTAACCGTGGAAGCCGGCCAGAATGTCAGCATCCGCGAGCGCGTGCGCAACCGCGAGTTGGACGGCCACGTTTACTTCCGCAGCAACGAGGGCCGCTGGGACGGCGGCAGCCTGGTGCGCAGCATGCACTACCTGGACTCCAGCCTGCGCCAGTCGGAGGACCCTGAGCTGGTGAAGATAGCGGACGAAGGTCTGTCGGTGATGGACCCGGCCCTGCGCCAAGACGCCTACAACAAGATGTACCGGGCCTCATGGGAGGAGCACTATTCCTTCAGCACCATCTACACCAACCTGCCCTTTGGCCTGAGCAGCCGTATCGACGCCTATCAGCCCTGGCCCCTGGGCCCGTACCCCACGGCCCTGTGGACGGTGACCCTCCATCAGTAGGACACACACCCTCTCCGGCCATCAGCGGCAAGGTCGTCGGCGACTCCAACCGTCCTGGGATGCGCGGATGTGTATCCCAGGAAACCCGGGCTCACCGAAAGCGCCCCTGCCGATGGGTGGTACACTCCCGTCAATTCGTGAGCGTCGGCTCGTTTCGACGCTCAGCATGACGGGCAAAAGACTGGATATACCCCCAAGGTAAGAGCATATGCAGCGTTACATACTCTCCAGGGTATTCCAGGGGCTGCTCGCCTTGCTTGGCCTCAGCCTGATCATCTTTATGAGCGTCCACCTGTCCGGCGACCCGGCCCTGCTGCTGCTGCCGCCGGAAGCGACCACCGCCGACTACGAGCAGCTTCGGGAGAACCTTGGCCTGGATCGGCCCATCCTCGTGCAATACGGCACCTTCCTCCTGAACGCGGTACAGGGTGATTTCGGCCATTCCATCACCACCCGGCGCCCGGCCCGGGACGTGCTGTTTGAGCGGATCCCGGCCACCCTCCAATTGGCGGCGGTGGGAATGCTCCTCGCGATATTGATGGGGGTGCCCCTGGGCATCCTGTCGGCGGTCAAGCGGGACTCGATCCTGGACAAGGCCTGCAAGCTCTTCGCCATCGCCGGCATTGGCGCTCCCCAGTTCTGGGTCGCCATCATGCTCATCCTGCTGTTCGGCGCCATTCTCCAGTGGCTGCCCACCTACGGCCGGGGCGGGCCATCCCACTTCGTGCTGCCGGCTTTCGTGCTGGCCTGGTCCATCATGGCCGGCATGATGCGCCTGGCGCGCTCCAGCATGCTGGAGGTGTTGGACAGCGAGTTCGTCAAGTTCGCCCGGGTCAAGGGATTGAACGAGCGGCTGGTCATCTGGAAACACGCCCTGCGAAACGCCATGATTCCCCTGATCACCTTCGGCGGAATCAGCCTGGCCGGCCTGCTCAACGGGGCCATCGTGGTGGAGGTCGTGTTCGCCTGGCCCGGCGTGGGCCGCCTGATGCTGGAGGGCGTGGCCCAACGCAATTTCCCCATCGTGGAAGCCACCGTGCTGACCTCCGGCTTCTTCTACATACTCACGTCCCTTTTTGTGGACATCCTCTACGTGTACGTGGACCCGAGAATCAGGATCGAGTAAAGCGAGAGAACTGGGCATGGCACAGCAAACGGCAGTAACCGAAGTAAGCCGAATCGGTCAGCTACAGAAGCTGGTCAGCGAGACCAAGCTGCCCTGGATCCCCATCGTGATCCTGGCCGTTCTGCTGATTTGCTCGGCGTTGGCGCCGGTGTTGTCGCCTCACGATCCCACCGACAAAAACGTCATTGACAGTCGCATCGCTCCCTTCCAGGTCAGCGACTACCCCTTGGGCACCGACATCCTGGGTCGGGACATGTTGAGCCGATTGATCTTCGGCGCCCGCACCACCGTGTACATCAGCCTGGTGGCCCTCGCCACCGGCGCAATCGTGGGCACCGTTCTGGGACTGATCGCCGGATACCTGGGCGGCATCATCGGCGCGACCATCATGCGCGTCGCCGACGCCGTGATGGGGTTCCCCACCATCCTGGTGGCCCTGGTCATCGTGGTGCTGCTGGGTCAGGGCACGGAGAACATCATCATCGCGGTGGCGGTCACCGTGTGGGCCAGGTTCGCGCGGATGATTCGCGGCGACACCCTGAGCATCAAGGAGCGCGACTACGTGATCCTGGCTCGAATCGCCGGCGTCAGCACACCGGTGATTATCATTCGGCACATCTTCCCCAACGTGGTCAACACCCTGATGGTGCTGACCAGCCTCCAGGTGGGGCAGGTGATCCTGCTCGAAGCCTCCCTGAGCTTCCTGGGGTTGGGACTCGCGCCGGGGTCGCCGGCCTGGGGAATCATGGTATCCGAGGGGCGCAACGTCATCCTGGATATGTGGTGGCTGTCGCTGTTCCCCGGCGTCGCGATAACCATAGTGGTGATGGCGTTCAACTTCTTCGGCGACTGGCTCCGCGACTACCTCGACCCCAAACTCCGCCGCGCCTGACCCCGACCCGCCAACCGCATCGCGCACGACCCTGGCAGCAGGGCGTTGGGCGGCCGTTCCACGGTCATAGCCAGGCCGGCGCCCCACACGGCGAGCGCGCCGAAACCCGGGGCGCCTCGTTCAATGCAGGCCCTTTTCAAAGTCTCCATGCCTCCCGCTCATGGTGCGGAACGCCCCAGGTTCGCCTCTGGAGAATCCGCCTTCGGCGGGAGCCTGTCGAACCACGAGCGCGTCCTTCGACAGGCTCAGGACGATCGGATGCAAGAAGATCACGTAACTTTGGAATGGCCCTGCGTTCAATGTCGCCTCGTTGAATGGGTAGTCGGCAGCGTGGTATGATTCGAACACTCACCACGCTGCTATTCGAGCGGGCGTAACTCAGTGGTAGAGTGTTTGCTTCCCAAGCAAAAAGTCGTGGGTTCGAATCCCATCGCCCGCTCCAATCCCTACCCCACCTCAGGCAGGGTTCAGCGCGTCCGTTTCAGCCAGTGGTGGCCCGGTGCAACAGAAGCTACAGCGAGTTCCCTTCCGCAACTTCACCGTCGACCACATCATTCCAGAGAGCCGCGGCAACATCGACCACATCGAGAACCTGCAACTGCTATGAGCACACTGCAAAAGCGTCAAGGGCGACCCGCCGCGGGAGTATTTGGTGGCAAGGTTGCGGGAATTGGGGATTGCGATGTGATTAGGTAGCACGTTTTGGTAATTCAGAACACCCAACTAGCTTGGCTGCGGGCCTCGATCGATCGTGAGTTTTCGCTGTATCGCAGGTTGATCGGCTCTATAGACGGGCATATACAATCAGATTTGACGGAATTCGTCGCTGACGTGAACGACAAAGCAGATCAGATTCAAGATGAGGAAGTTCGCGAGGAATTTTTCGGATGGCACTTTGATGATTTTCGGGATTTCGACTACATCCGGCAATTGTCATTGCGGTCGATGTTTGTTGCTTCAGTGTCGTTATTCGAATTCAGATTCTTGATGATTTGCGGCACCGCCCAAAGAAAAAGCGGCAATCCTTTCGCAATAAAAGATCTTGGGCAGTTTAATTTGCGCAGAGCCAAGTTGTACCTGAACAGACTTGGCATCGAGATTCCTATCCAAGGAACTGAGTGGAACGACGCACAACGGTTTTATCGCCTCCGAAACGCCATAGTCCATAAAGGCGGCTTCATTCCGGTCCAGGGTGACCTTGTGGACTTCGCCAGGCAAAAAGGAATCACTTACGAACCTTTCGGAAGCAGGACGCCAAACGACCAAACCACGGATTCAGAAATCCGGTTGGAACTAACCAAGGAATTCTGCGATGAAACACTAGACACCCTCAAGCGCTTGTTGTTCCAAGTGGCTCATGCCATGGTCAATAGGTCCGAGGCGTAGCCGTTTTCTAACCAAATTGCGCACCGCGCTAACCCCATGCCCGCGCGGCCGTCAACGGTGCGGTCCAATGTTTGTCGCGGTGGAGATCCACGGCCCCTTGCACTGATCTCCGGAGCGACAATGGCCGGTAAGTGCCCACCAGATCAGGATGCGCCGGCAGTACGCGCACTGAATGAAAACCAAGCTGTAGCATGATTCCGATCAATCCCGACGATCACCCCAGTTGGCTAGAGATGGCAACGCATTGGCTTATCCAAGAGGACTCCAGCCTATTGGAAGAAAGGGCGGCGCGAATAGCATGGATGGCAGAGCGGATAAACTCTGACGAGTACCGCCTAGAGCACGGCGGCCTGTTGACCGTGAGTTTGTTCGAAGAAATGCGGTATTGTTTCGCCTACGGCCGGTTCATCGCGGCCAGTCTTGTGGGACTCGCCTACATTGAACGCAGGCTTGCAGCCCGATTTTACGCGGCGGGCCAAAGCAACCTTCAACGTGCGCCGTTAGGCGAATTGCTCGCCGAAGCACTAACCCACGAATGGATTAACGAGGAACAATTCGAAGAGTTAGAACGCATTCGGAACGTACGAAACGTTTACGCTCACTTCCGTCGACCCGGGCGTGAAGACGCAGTGGAATATCGGGCATTGGAAGAGGATGATTCGTTCGAAGGCATAATTGAGCAAGATGCGATCGCAGTCGTCGAAGCGGCCCTTTGGATAGCTGCGCATTGACCGGCTGCATCCAACCGTTCTGATACCGGCTTTGGTTCTGACAAGATTTAATGCGTAAACCCTCGCCGCACACCACCTCCCGCCCCAACAACCGAACACCCCTCCAGCAGCGCAGCGTTCACCCACCGCCACACCAGCGGGGAATCCACGCCCGTTGACACTGCCATTGGGCCTCTATACCATCCCTCCAACTGCGGCGGTTCGGGAGCCTGCGCATGACACCCACTGAAATCATCTTTGAAGTCACCGAAGCCGAGGAAGGCGGCTATAACGCCAGGGCGTTGGGTTACGGGATTTTCACCCAGGGAGACGATTGGGACGATCTCAAAGCTATGGTCGAAGACGCAGTCCTCTGTTACTTCGACGAAGGGACAGCCCCGAGGTCGATCACGCTCCAAAGGCGGTAAACGGCGCCGCGGCGATGTCAGGGTAAAGTCAATAGATAGATGGTAACGCAGACTTACAGAGATGCCAGCCACCGCTTGTTGCGTCAAGCCGAGGAAGAACTTGCGGCTGGCGACGTGCGTCAAGCATCCGAAAAGGGATGGGGTTCCGCGGCGCAGATGGTCAAGTCCATCGCTGAACAGCGTGGTTGGGAGCACCGCAGCCACGCCGCGCTGTACAACGTGATCGCACGCCTAGTGGCCGAGACCGGCGATGACGACATCAGGAGACTGTTCGCTGTCGCCGGCAACTTGCACGTCAATTCTTACGAAAACTGGAACAATGCCGACAACGTGGCTGCCGGACTCGCCGACGTGCAACGCTTGATCGACAAGCTGGAGCCTTTGGCCTGAAGGCGCCGGCAAGAGGGCAAACACCATGAAAGCATCTTACCTGGGCGCGATGGGCTACGCTCACCGCCGCGACTTCCCGCCCACCTGGCCCACTCCGCCCAGCTACAGCGACCCCGAGACCTCGGTGCAGAGCTACCAGGACGGCATTGAGGAGTGCGAGTTCGCCGAGGAGATGGGCTTCGAGTGGGTCAGCTTCTCCGAGCACCACTACTCCGGACGCATCGCCACCGGCACCCCCGCCGTGATGGCCGCCGCCGTCGCCGAACGCTGCAAGTCGGTCAAGATCGCCATGCTCGGCCCCCTGATGCCGCTGAACAACCCCGTCCGCGCCGCCGAGGAACTCACCCTGCTGGACAACCTCACCAACGGCCGCCTGGTCATGGGTTTCCTGCGCGGCACCCCCAACGAGGACCAGGTTTATGGCGTCAATCCCGCCGAGGGACGCGGCCGCATGCTGGAAGGTATGGACCTGATCCTCAAGGCCATGACCGAGCCCGAACCCTTCGCCTGGGAGGGCCAGTACTACCAGTACCGCACGGTGGCAGTGTGGCCCCGCCCTGTCCAGACGCCCTTCCCGGCTGCGCTGGTCGCCACCCGCAGCGACGACGCCGTGCTCTACGCCGCCGAGCATCAACTCGGCCTCGGCGTCTCCTTCATACCCGTTGAGGAAACCGGCCGCATCACCGACAAGTACGTCGCCTGGTGCGACGATAACGGCTGGCAGCCCCAGCCCGATCAGATGGTGTACCGCGGCAGCATCTACCTCGCCGAAACCGACGCCAAGGCCCAGGAGTGGTTCGACCGCCAGACCGACCGGGGACGCGCTCCCGGCATGGCCCTGCGTTCGTCGGTCTCCCAGGTGATCCAGGCCACCCGCGCCGGCCAGGAGGTGGACTACCGCAACGTCTTCGCCGGCAGCGCCAGCGGCGACATCGTGGGCGGCGCTCCCGGCCTCACCTTCGTCGGCGGCCCCGACAAGGTGTTCAACGAGATCAAGGCCTACCACGACCGCTGCGGCATGGGAGTCATCGACCTCTTCTTCCAGCAGCCCAGCCTCACCCACGCCGACGTGATGCAGGAAATCGACCTGTTCGGTCGTGAGGTCCTGCCCCGCCTGAAGGAGCTATGACCCGTGACGACCGCAGAATCCACCAGCACGGTGGTCATCATTGATGGCGCAGCCGGCCAGTCCCAGCCTTTGCGCGATGGGTTGTCTCAGCACTGGCCGGTGGCGGAGTCAATCGCGGCGGCAGGCTCTGAGCAGTACGGTTTGGTCGGCATATCCGACGGCGCGAACTCCGCGTTGCAGCACGCCCTCCAAAACCCCAAGCGCGTGGAGGTGCTCGTCCTGATCTCGCCCACCGCCGTCCGGCCCACCGATGGCGATGCCAACGATGCGGCGGATATGGAAGCGCGCCTGCCCGACGTGCAATGTCCGACGTTGGTGGTGTTCGGCCGCGATGACGATTCAGTGCAACCCGACGCGGCCGCCACCTACCGCGAGCGCATACCCAACTGCAACATCGCCTTCGTTTACGCCGCCGGCCACGACATCGCCGGCGACCGGCCCCAAGCACTGATCAACCTGGTGTCCGACTATTTGGAGCGCCGCGAAACCTTCATCGTCCAGAACCGCAGCAGCGTCATCAACCCGTAAGCGTCGCGTCGCGGGGGCTTTCCAAAGTCGCCACGCGTCCCGCTCATGGTGCGGAACGTCCGCCTCTGGCGGGAGTTGCCGTGGGTTCGCCTCTGGCGGGTCGAACCATGGGGCCGGCGTCCTTCGACAGGCTCAGGATGAGCGAGTGCCGGCTCTGGCTCGCTGCTCCTCCTGCAACTCGTCGATCTGCTCCCGCGTGCGCCCGTAAATCTGCGGCACGTCCCAGCCGTTGAGGCCCGAGTAGGTGTCGATCTGCGAGCGGTGATGCACCTCGTGCTCGATCAGCATCATCAGCAGTCGCCACCCGCTCAGCGTGCCGTCGGTGTCGATCATCTTGATGCGCCGGTTCAGCCACTCCGACGGCGTGCCGTCCAAACGTCGGTGAAACTCCGCGTAAGACTCTTCCAACGCGGGAACCCACTCCGATTGCTGCTCAGTGCTCGGCACATCCCAGTCGTACAGCCATCCCTCGTTGCGATACGCCCGGGCGAAGTACATCCGCGACTCGCAGATGTGATGCACGATCTGGTTGATGCTCCAAGACTTCTCGCCCTCGCCCATCGGCGGCGTCCAGTTCTGCGCCGCTTCCGGCAGGGCCTGGATGTCCCGCATGGTCCGGCGGTGTATCGAAAAGAAAAAGCGCAGAAACTCCTGCGGATCGGTCAGCATGATGTTTCAGTCTCCTCACAGCCGTTTTGCCCACTGTCACGCCGCCTCAACAATAACCGCAAAAATGCGAGCTCCTCCTCGGCAGATAACCTGGCTGCCCGCTCCGCCCGCCAATTCCGATCGTAGTCACCCGTGGCCGGGTCAAACACCCGCGGCCAGCCGTCATCCCAGCACAGGCTGATTTCCAGCAGCGGGCTATATACTTTCAAGATGCCATCGGGTTCACGCGTCTGCGGCAACCCCCTATACCTCCCGTTTACCATCTCGCCACCCCATATCGGCTGCCCATGATATTGTCCGCCGGAAGGATCAAAGCGCCAGAATTCCGGCACCCCGATAGCGGCGTAGATGCCCGGCTTGCGCTGGGTGTCCGCGTCGGCGGTGCTTTCGGAAGCGATTTCCAGCGCAAAGTCCGGCGGTTTGCCCACCTCCCACGGCAGGTAAATCTTACGGGGCCGGATGGCGCGGGCGTCCACGCCGAAGGCCAGGTAGATGTCGGGCGCGATGCGGACGTTCAGGTTGCTGGGGTGGTAGCAGATGAAGGTCTCGTTATCCAGGAACACGTTGGGACGCTCGTTGAAATCGGTGAACCGGGCGCGGAAAAGGCCAAGAATTTCCACGAGTTCCAGGTTCTGTTCCATCGAGTCTTCCGTGATGTTCTTTACGTCGGGATCAAATTCCAGCCCGGCATAGTCAATCTCCCCACCGCGTTGGTAGGGGATCATCGGGGCGGACCTGGGCGATTTGGGCGTAGCCATCACAGATCTCCAATCTCGACGATTGTACCACCGGGCAGGCACAACAAGCCCGCCGCAACGTCACCGGCTGGATCGTGGTGTAAAATCGGGCATCCCCCATAGAAAGAAAGGGACTGCATTATGAAGTACGACGTTATCGTGGTCGGCAGCGGCTCCGCTGGTTCCGTGGTTGCCAGTCGCCTGTCCGAGGACCCCAACCGCTCCGTCCTGCTGCTGGAAGCCGGACAGGACTACCCCAACGCCGAGCACCTGCCCGACGCAGTGCGCGACGGCTACTCCAACGAGGGCGAGGCCATCGGCTCTCCCGTGTCCTGGAACCTGCGCGGCGTCATCAACGACCAGCAGGGCGAGATCAACATCGCCCAGGGCAAGGTCATCGGCGGCTCCGGTTCCATCAACGGCCAGGTGTACCTGCGCGGATTGCCTGAGGACTTCGAGCGATGGGAGTCCTTCGGCAACGAGGAGTGGTCCTACACGAAAGTGCTGCCCTTCTTCCGCAAGGCCGAAACCGACCAGGACATCCAGGACGACTTCCACGGCAGCGACGGCCCCATTCCCATTGTGCGGCGCGAGAACGACCCCTGGCCCGACGTTCAGGAAGCCTTCCACGCCGCCGCCATGGAGCGCGGGTATGCCTACAACCCCGACCTCAACGGCCCCGACTCTCCTGGCATCGGCGCAATCCCCATGAACAACCGGAACGGCGTCCGCATGAGCACCGCCATCACGCACCTGAACCCCGTGCGCCACCGCCTCAATCTCACGGTCAAGGGCAATGTCTTCGTCCGTCGCGTCCTGTTTGACGATGGTTCGACGGACTCACCACGAGCGGCAGGGGTTGAGGTCGAGAGCGGCGGCGAGATTTTCACCGTGGAGGCCGATCAGGTCGTCCTCAGCGCCGGCGCGCTGAAATCCCCCCACATGCTCATGCTCTCGGGCATCGGCCCCCGCGACCAGCTCGACGAGTTCGGCATCCCCGTGCTGCACGAATCGCCCGGCGTCGGCCAGAACCTGTTCAACCATCCAATGGGCAACGTCACCTTCCGCGTCAAGGACCACGTTCAACTCACCGCCAACGCCGGCGCGTTGCGTTGGGGCCTGCGGGTGACGTCTGAGCCGCCGTCATACCCCAGCGACGTGATGCTGCACACCCTGGGAATCTTCAACGTCATGACGGGCGAGCGCCTGCCCGACCGCACGGCCCGCATCGCCTGCGCCCTGGAACTGCCCGATGGCTCCGGCTGGGTGCGGCTCCAGTCTTCCGACCCGACGGTGCAGCCCGCCATCAACTACCGCTACTTTCACAACGAGAACGACATGCGACGGATGCGCGACGCCGTGCGCCTGGCCGCCGACATGTTGGAATCCGACGCCTACAAGGATGTTATCGATCACCGCACCGCGCCCGCCGACGAGGTGCTGGCCGACAACGACACGCTAGACGCCTGGATCCGCCAGACCGTGGGCACGTCCCGCCACGTCTCCGGCACCTGCCGCATCGGCCCCAACGACGACCCCATGGCTGTCACCGACCAGCAGTGTCGCGTGCGCGGCGTGCAGGGCCTCTGGATCGCCGACTCGTCCATCATGCCCCAGGTGACCCGCGCCAACACCAACGCCACCGCCATCATGATCGGCGAACGCGTCGCCGACTGGATCGCGGCGCAGTGACCACCACACTGTTCCGCTCATCCTGAGCAAGTCGAAGGATGGACTGCGCACCCTAACCAAGTGGGGGCGGATAATCATTCGCCCCTGCGTTGTATAGCTCCCACGTGCAACGGCAACCCTGCACGTGAGGCAACAGATTGTGCTCCGTCGCCATGTGGTATATGTCCGAGACTCGATTGCAGAATCATAAGACCCATGCTACAATGCCAACACATTATCGATTTTAATTGAAACTAGCCTCATGGACCCGCAAACCTACATACTGATCGGTATCTCCGTTACGCTCGTCCTTTCTCTACTGGCCGGCGCCTTCGCGCTGGGCAAGCTGTTCCAACGTGTGGATGCACTCACCGACGAAGTCCGGCAAATCGCCACCGAGATGAGACGAACAAACGACACCGTCATCGCCCTGGCCAACCATCGCCACGATATTGACGGCAACATTTTGTTCATCGTGCCCGGCAACGGCGATTAGGCAATCAGCGTTCCGACCGCTGACGCAAACATCCAAGCGGCCATTGGCTTTTTTTCGTGCCAATGGCCGTTATTGATGCAGTCCCAGCCTACACCGGCGGCCGCAGGTTGCGCCCCGTAGCCTGCTCGTAGGCGTCGCCCACCCGCACCAGCAGCGGCTCGGCCAGGACCTGTGCTACAATCCCATAGTTATCCATTGTATGTGAAACTAATCTTATGGAACCGCAGACATACGCGCTGATCGGCATTGCCGTTACGTCCGTGCTTTTCATGCTGGGCAGCGCTTTTGCGCTCGGCAAGCTGTTCCAGCGGGTGGACACGCTGTCGACCGACTTAACGCAGCTGACTGCTGAAGTTCGGCAACTGGCGGCAGAATTTCGACGAACCAACGAGTTCGTCATTGCACTCGCCAAACACCGCCACCACGTCGATGGCAATACCGTGTTCACCGTGCCGGACGGCAGCGGCTAGAATCAGTGCTATACTCCCAACGTTATCAAGTTTAATTGAAACTAATCTTATGGAACCGCAGACATACGCACTGATCGGCGTTGCCGTCACTGCTGTGCTTTTCATGCTGGGCGGCGCTTTTGCGCTTGGCAAGCTGTTCCAGCGGGTGGACACGCTTACGACCGACCTCACGCGGGTGTCGACCGACCTCGCCCGACTATCGGCCGACGTCAGGCAACTGGCGGGCGAGGTTCGACGAACCAACGAGTTCGTCATCGCACTCGCCAACCATCGGCACGATGTCGATGGCAATACCGTGTTCACCGTGCCGAATGCCGGCGGCTAGACGATCCTCGACCTAAACCCCCGGCCGCAGATCGTGCTCCGTAGCCCGCTCGTAGGCATCGCCCACCTGCACCAGCAGCGGCTCCGCGAGATGCTTGCCGATAAACTGGATACTCAGGGGCAATCCCATGCTGTTCAACCCGGCCGGCAATGAAATTGTCGGCGCGCCGTTGAAGTCGTAGGGTATGGTGAACCGCCCCCACGTCCATTCGTCCTCGTCGCCCATCGGCCCGTACAGTTCCTCCGGCGACACCCGATGCGCCACCCCAGTCATGGACGGGCACACCAGCACGTCGATATCGTCGAAGATGCCGGCCAGGACGCCGTTGCACTCCAACCGCACCAGGTTGGCAGCGGCGTAGTCCACCGCCGTGTACCCGTGTCCTTTCTCCAGCCAGCCACGGAACCACGGGCCATAGTCGTCGGCGCGGGACGGGAACGTGTCCCGGTGAGCAACGGCCGCCTCCGCCGAGCACAGGACGCCCCAAGCCCGTGAATACGGCAGCGTGTCCGGCATCTGCACCGGAACCAGCACGGCGCCCACGCTTTCCAACAGACGCGCGCCGGCCATCACCGCCTCGGCTACCTCCGAGTCCACGTCGCTGCCGCCAATGTACTCCTCGTCCACGCCGATGCGCACGCCCGACACACCCTGTCCCACTCCGGCCAGCATGTCCGGCACGGCTGCCCGCAACGATGTTGGATCGTTGGGGTCATGTCCGGCCAATGCCTGCAACATGATTCCCCCGTCGGCCGCGCTGCGCGTCATCGGCCCCACGTGGTCCAGAGATTCGCCCAGCGCCAATACGCCGTATCGGCTCACCCTGCCCCACGTCGGCTTGATGCCCACGGTGCCGCACGCCGCTGCGGGAAACCGTATCGACCCGCCGGTGTCGCTGCCCAGCGAGCCGTAGCACAGGCCCGCCGCGGTCGCCACGCCGGAACCGCTCGACGACGCTCCGGCCCAGCGGTCCGCGCCCCAAGGATTCACCGGTATATCGAACTCTGGGTTGTATCCCGCCATCGCCCCCTCGGTCAGGTTCAGCTTGCCCAGGATGACCGCGCCGGCGTCGTTCAGCTTACGCACCACCGTGCCGTCGAAGCCGGGGACGAAATCGCGCAGTACCTTGGCTCCGCCCATGGTCGGCACACCGATGGTGAAACAGAGATCCTTGACCGCGATGGGCACCCCGTGCAGCCCGCCCCGGTAGCGGCCGGCGGCGATCTCGGCCTCGGAGGCCCGCGCCGCCGCCAAAGCCTGCTGGGCCATCACCGTGGCGTAGCTTTTCAGCTCACCGTCCAGCGCAGTGATGCGGTCCAGCATGGCCTGCGTCAACTCCACGGACGAAATCTCCCGCGAAGCCAGCCGGCCCGCCACCTCTGTGATGGTCTGGTAATGCAGGGGGATGTCAGCCATGTTTCTACTCCCTTATCCGTCCAAAAAACTCCCTCTCCCATTAGGGAGAGGGTTATGGTGCATTCCGTCCGCCTACGGCAGAAGGGTGAAGCTCCCCACGAAACTACGGCGCCGGCTGCACCAACTCGATCAGCACGTCGTCCGGCCCCTCGATGTACGAAAGCCTGGAGCCGGTGGGCGTATCGGTGATGGGCAGCACCGTGCGGATGCCCGCGGCCGTCAACCGTTCCATCTCCGCCTCGATGTCCTCCACGTCAAACCCGAAGTGCTCCAGCCCCAGCCGGTTCAGTTCGGCCACGGCCCGCTCATCCGACGATCCCGGCGGCTTGGACGACACATTGAGCCGGCAGGCGCCGGCCATCTCCATGCCGATGGTAATGGTGTTGGGCATCACCGTCCGCTCCGACACAATCTTGGCGTTGAAGTACTTCTCGTACCACGCCGCCGTGGCGTGCGGGTCCGAAGCCCGTATGTGAACGTGATTGATCCGGTATTCCATTGGTTTCCTCCCTTTCAGGCGTTGAGCGAATATATGGTGAGCATGGCGGTGATGAAGGCTTGGGCCTGTTGCCATGATCTGTCGAATTCGTCTCCGGAGAGATGGCCTCGGTCGGCATGAATGTGAAGTTTATCAACGTGTTGCCAGTTCTCCATCAAGACCATTCCATCGGTCTCCGATGCTGCAACCTCGCGTAGCACGTTGACCTTCCCGCCGATGGTACCCGGGTTTGCTCCGAGTTGGTTGGCTATCGCGTTTATGCATTGCTTGGCGGATTCATACAGAAGCGCTCCGGCACAGTCAATGTCGGAGTCCCTTTCCAACATCAGGATAGCTTGACGGCGATAATTCCGAGATCGTGCCTCGTGACGGATTGCCCTTTCCGCGTACCGTTCCGAGGGACTACCGGTCATTGAAACACTCTCGGATAAATTGCTCAGCGGTTTCGTAGGCGAGTTCCAGTTGGTAATCTTCCAGCACGTCCATTTCAGCGTGATCTTTCAGCAAGGAACCTGGGGCAATGGCACTGCCGTAATATCGCTTGTTGACAGTTGGGTCTGCTTCCAAAGCGTCGGCAATCGCAAACAGATCGAGATCGTCCAATCCGTTGTATTCCACCCCGTGGGCCTCCGCCAAATTCGCAAACGTGGCCTGCGTCGCCTGCCACATCAGCGCCGCCGCCTTGCGATGGTCGCCCACCTCCCGTTCCCGCTTCGATGCGGCCACGTATTCCAGGGGCGTCATTTCCATCGCCGGCGCGCTCATGTCATCCCTCCGATGTCCCCATCATCTCACAACCCGCCTGCGCCGAATTATATCAGCGCGATACTGTTCGGGCGTCAGTTGCCCGCACCCAGCGGGGTTGCTACACTTGCCGCATCCTATCCGATCAACACCGTACCCACGCCACACACCCCAGGAGTGAAATATGATTTACGAAGTTCGCACCTACGACCTCAAGCCCGGCGCCGTCGCCCAGGCCGAGGAAGCCTTCGCCGAGGCGCTACCCCACCGCGAGAAGTACTCCCCCATCGCCGCCTTCTGGCACACCGAAATCGGGCCACTGAACCAGATCATCCACGTCTGGGGCTACGAGAACATGGAGGAGCGCAACCGCATCCGCGCCGAGGCCGGTCAGGACCCCAACTGGCCGCCCAAGATCACTCCCGGCAACATCCTCAACATGAACTCCGAGATCTGGAACCCCGCGTCCTTCATGCGGCCCATGGGCGGCGACCAGGCCCTGGGCAACATCTACGAAATGCGCGTCTATACCTACGAGAACGGTTCGATGCCCGAACTGCTGCGCCGCTGGGAAGAGTCCCTGCCCTACCGCGAAGAATTCTCCCCGCTGGCCGCCGGCATGTTCACCGAGTTCGGCGACCTGAACAAGTGGATGCACGTGTGGCCCTACCAGGACCTGAACCACCGCGCCGAGGTCCGCGCCGCCGCCAGCAAGATCCCCCAGTGGCCCTCTGGCGCCCCCGGCCGCGTGAAACAAGAAAACAAGATCATGATCCCCGCCAGCTTCTCGCCCATGCACTGACCACCCACGGGCTGTCATTGCGGCCCCGTACTCGATACGGGGGACGGCAATCTCATCGCCATGACAGCCCTATCGTATTCCCTTCGCAAAAGCCGTCCGTTCATGGTGAGCCCGCCGTAGGTCCCCCTCCGACGGATCCAACCGCGAGCGGACATTTCATTAGTGGAGAGACCGCTGGTTGCCACACGGCGTACCAACGTTTAGGCTACTCCGTAGAAAATCCGAAGCAACGTGCAGCACCCCCCATGCTATCTACCGACCGCGTACCCGCGATCTTTGCCGATGCCCGCGCCGTCCACGCCGACGCGCTGCGGATGCTCGAGGCCGGCGACATCCGTGATGCCGCCGAAAAGGCGTGGTCTGCCACTAAGCGGGCCACCGACGCGCTTATCCTGGCCCGCACGGGCGAGGAACCTGAAATAGCCTCCGATAGATCCAGAGGGATGGGGAGGCTGGCCACTGATGATTATGCGGTTCGGCCGCTGCACAAGCGTTATCACGTCACGCTGGCCTACTTGCATGGAACCTGTTTTTCCCTGGGCGTATGCGAGCCGATTGATGAAGTGGAACGCCGCATCCGCCAGACTGCCGACTACATCAGCGACGCCGCGCGGTTGGCAGACTATCCCGATGCCACCTGAAACAGAAGGCGTGTTCACGCTATGACAACCACCACGGACCGCGTATCCACCATCTTCGCCGACGCCCGCGCCGTCCATGCTGACGCGCTGCGTATGCTCGAGGCCGGCGATGTCCGCGACGCCGCTGAAAAAGCTTGGTGCGCCACCAAGAGAGCCACCGATGCGCTGATTCTGGCGCGTACGGAAGTCGAGCCGGTAATATCCTCCGAGACCACGAGAGGATTGAACGGGCTGGCGGTAGCAGATCAGGCCGTCCGCCCACTGCGCCGACGTTACTTCTCACGACAAAGCGAATTGCACGGCTCCTGTTTTTATCTGGGAGATTGTGAGCCGTTTGACGAGGTGGAGCGGCGCATCCTACAGACTGCCGACTACATCGTCGACGCTATGAGGCTGGCCGGCTACTCTGACGCCGCCTGAAACAGCGAGTATGTTCACCCTATGACGACAACCACCGACCGCGTATCCGCCATTTTTGCCGACGCTCGCGCCGTTCATGCTGACGCGCTGCGGCTGCTGGAGGCCGGCGATATCCGTGATGCTGCGGAGAAGGCCTGGTGCGCTACCAAGCGCGCCACCGACGCGCTGATTCTGGCGCGAACGGGCGAAGCGCCCGAGTTTTCCTCGGATACCTCGCGCGGGCTGCTGATGCTGGCGGAAAAAGACAGCAACGTTAGCCCGCTGATCGGACGCTACTACTCGAGACAGGGCCACCTGCATGGTGAATGCTTCTACCATGGCGTCTGCGAGCCTGCTGCTGAAGTGGAACGCCGCATCCGCCAGACCGCCGACTACATCAGCGACGCCGCGCGGCTGGCCGGCTATCCCGATGCCGCCTGAAACAGAAGGCGCGTTTACACTATGACAACCACCACCGACCGCGTACCCGCCATCTTCGCCGACGCCCGCGCCGTCCACACCGACGCGCTGCGGCTGTTGGAGGCCGGCGATGTCCGCGACGCCGCCGAAAAGGCCTGGTGCGCCACCAAGCGCGCCACCGATGCGTTAATTCTGGCGCGTACGGAAGTCGAGCCGGTAATATCCTCCGACACGTCCAGAGGATTGGCGGCGTTGGCTACTCAAGACCAGGCTTTCCGCGCCATGCGCAGGCGCTACCACGCCAGGCAGAGCACGCTGCACGGCGATTGCTTTTATTTGGGCATTTGCGAGCCCATCGACGAGGTAGAGGGACGTATCCACCGTACTGCCGACTACATCAACGACGCCGAGCGATTGGCCGGCTACTCCAACGGCACCTGACCAAAAAGGAACTGCGAACATGAAACTCCTTACCTACGACAACGGATCCGGCCCCCGCTGCGGCGTCCTCCAGAATGACGCCGTGGTGGACGTCAGCGCGCTGCTGGGAGCCCGCCGCACTATCCGGGACGTTGGCGCGCTCTTGAACACCGGAGAGTCGGCCGTCGACCGCGTCGGCGACGCCCTGGCCGGAAACACCGCCGCGCCTGCCGTCGCCTTGTCCGACGTGCGACTGCGCGCGCCGATACTCCAGCCGCCCACTGTGCGCGACTACATCGTGTACGAGGAACACGCCACCTCCCAGGGCACGCGGGAAATCAACGACGTCTGGTACCGCATGCCCGTGTTCTACTTCTCGAACCCCTTGGTCATCTACGGCCCGGACGAGGACGTGCCCTATCCCGCGGCATCCGAACAGCTCGACTACGAGTTGGAGATCGGTTGCATCATCGGCAAGTCCGGAACCGACGTGCCCGCGTCCGAGGCAATGCAGTACGTTGCCGGCTTCTGCATCTTCAACGACTGGAGCGCCCGCGACTTGCAGTTCGACGAGATGGCCTTCGGTCTCGGCCCCGCCAAGGGTAAGGACTCAGCGTCGTCCATCGGCCCGTGGGTCGTAACCACCGACGAAATGATGCCTCACATCAAAGACGGTCGCCTCGACCTCAAGGCCCACGCCCGCGTCAACGGCGACGACTGGCTGCGCGACGGCGAGACCGTCAACGCCTGGTACACCTGGGGCGAGATCATCGAGCGCGCCGCCAAGGACAGCCGCATCGCCCCCGGCGACCTCATCGGCAGCGGCACCGTCGGCGGCGGGTCCGTTCGCGAGTCCATCCGCAAGGGCTACGAGGCCTCCCGCTGGCTGGAACCCGGCGACACCGTGGAACTCGAGGTAGAGCACATCGGCACCCTCCGCAACACCCTGGCTCCCAAGGTCGGCGTCGATCCCAACTACGCCTACCTGCCCAACAATCCCACCGCCACGCCCGAGCGTGGCACCGCGAGCGACTATCGCTACGAACGCAACCGGTAGATTCGGTACAATGGTTGGATGACTACCATCACGGACATCGCCGACTTCGTTCGCATCATCAATGAGCAGCCCGAATGGAACGACACCATTCGGGGAATCCTGCTCGGCCGTGAACTGCTGGAACTGCCCCAGCGGTTCGCCGAATTCGTGCGGGTAACCGAGGAGAACAACCGGCTCGTCGCAGAAAGGCTGGGCCGGTTGGAATCTGATGTTGCCGAACTGAAAACCGACATGGCCGACGTGAAAGCTGATCTGTCTGAGATGAGGGACTGGCGCGGTCAAACCACCCTGCGACTCGACCGTATCGAAGGACGGCTGGGCAACCTTGAAGGTGCCGAGCTGGAACGCCGGGTACACAGCGACATCGCAAATATCGCCAGCAGATGGCTCGGTTTGAACCGCGTCCGCATCATGCAGAGCCGCATCGTTGCCCGGTCGCCCGAGTTTCAGGACATCATCGACGACGCCGAAGAGCAAAACCTCATCACATACGAGCAGGGCGACCATCTGGAGCGAACCGACATCATAGTTTCGGCCCGCCGGCGCAGCGACCGCGAACCCGTTCACCTTGCCATCGAAGTTTCCCGAACTATCGGAGACCATGACATCGCCCGAGCCAACGATCGCGCGCAGAGTCTCTCAGCGATTTTTGACACGCCCGCTATCTCCGTGGTGGTCGGCGGCAATATCTCACCACCTCAGCAGGAACTGGCCGACAGCGTTGGCGTACGCGCCATCATCCTGCCGCGACTGGCCGCATAACAGCGGGTAACTTGTCACAGGGGCGGGTAACATACCCGCCCCTCATATTCTCGACCCGCTCATCCTGCGGAACGCCCGCCTTTGACGGGAGCCTGCCGCAGGTCCGCCCACGGAGGATCGAAGGATGCGCTCCCCTAATCCCTCGGCGCGCCCCACCGGTCGTACGAACACACCTCGTTCAACGGCTTGCGGGTAACAGGGCCGAAGTTGCCCCGGGGGTACCCGAAGGGCATGCAGTAAACGATCTGCGCCTCCTCCGGGATGCCGAACAGCGCGTGCACCCGTTCCTCCACCACCGGATGCAGCGTCGCGATGGTCCCGCCAATGCCGAACGCCCGCGCCGCCAGCAGCATGTTCTGTGCCGCCGGTATCACCGACCCGGCCGCCTGTGCTCCCTTGGACGTGGCGCAAATCAGCACCATCACCGGCGCGTCGCCGATCTCGTTGGCCAGCCGCATCGCGGAGCGCATCGAGTTGCGGCCGGGCGGAATGTCCTGCGGCCCCATGATGCCAGCGTCGGCCCGCTTGGCCCACCACGCCTCGTGATAAAGATCGCCCAGCTTGCGCCGCATCTCCTCGTTCTGCACCACGATGAAGTGCCAGCCCTGGTTGTTGCCCCCGTTGGGCGCGCGGATGGCGGACTGCATGATGTCCTGCATCACGTCGGCGGGAATCGGGTCCGGCTTGAAGCGGCGAATCGCCCGCTGGGAGAACATCGCCTCCCCTAGCGGAATGTGGTTCAGACGGTCGGCGGTGGTCACAGTGCTACCTCCAAGTATTTGCGATGGGCAAATGTTACCACAGGGAAACGCATGGTCGGGTACGCCGGCCAGCCTGACGGTTACTTCGCGGCCTCGGTTGAATCGTGGTCCAACTGCGCCAGCACCTGCGCAGCGAGCGTTGGATTTTCCCTGACAACCTGCGCCGTAAGATCGTTATCGTTGCTCACGATGCGGACGGCGTTGGCGTTCCGCTCGGTCTTTCTTTCGTCGAAGAACTTGATGATGGCCCCAATGGTGTAAAACACGGCCGGCCTGTCCTCCCAAATCAACAACTACTGCGCTCATGCCATACAGGATTACGCCCATACTGGCATAAATTGCCAGCTTGTCAAAGTCGGAGATCGCGGGCACGCGGCTCAGGCGCCATGCTGCGATGCCGCAGGTTGCGGCCGCCGCCGCGAACGGGGACGCCAGAAAGTGCAAACGCAATATCCTGTCCTGTGTGAACCGTGGTCGCAATCGTGCCATTGTGTCATCATATCAAAACCGTTAATTGAATGAACGCATTAATTATCCATCAACTATGAAAATATCAATCAATAGATCGCCATTCAGACGTTTGCGCAATGGGTTGACTAATCCAATCAGCGGCTGGCGACGGGCTGACCCGTTCGTTTTCCTCGCTGCCTGGATACTGCTCCCCCTGCTGCTGTCAGTAATCCTGATTCACCAACTCGGCTCTTACTACCGCAACCCCTGGACCTTCGCGCTGATCATCGCACTGGTCGCGGCCGGCTTGCTGACCTTCGGTTGGCGCTCAATCTGGGCATCCTTGCGGAGTATCGACTGGTCGGCCAACTGGCGACCCCACTGGGCGTGGGGGTTGGTGGTCCTGGCGGTGGCGCTGCGCTACGTACTGCTGGATTACCTCCCGCCGGCGCATCCCATTTTCGAGGAAATCCAGACCGGCGGCATCGCGGCCCGCGCCCTGGAACACAGCGAGCTACCCCTGGACTACCGCTTCACCAACTGGATGGCGGCCATCGGATTCTCCATCGGCGGGTACTCTCTGGAGGCCATGCGCAGCCCGTTCGGCATCGCCGGCGCCCTTTCGATACTGGTCGTGGCGCTGACCCTGCGACGCCTGCATGTGGGCTGGCCCGCAGTCATATTGGCCGTATTCACCATGGCAACCCTACGGATCCTGGTGCTGGGCGGCAACACGGCCGAGGAAATTTTCGGCGGCTTAATTTTCGCAACGCTTTTGCTCTACTGTGCGGTATGCAGTCAAACATCCCGGGACAATCAACTGATATGGGCGGGGTTCGCCGGCATCCTGGCCGGCGTGCTCATGTACGAGTACGTGCCGTACAAGTGGGTCATCGCGGTCCCGGTTCTGGCCTGGCTCTGGCAGGCATTTTCCGCGCCGAACGGCCCTGAGCGGCGTACCGCCCTGTGGGCAGCGAGCCTGTACGTACTGTGCCTCACCCTGGTCGGCGCAGTCGTTCTCGCGGATTTTGCGGAAAATCCGAAACGCAGCTACCTGCTTGAGGTCTATTTCCGCCACGCCCACGACCGATCTTTCCCGCTGACGGACCTGGCCGAACTGAAACTGTCCGCCGTGAAGATGTGGGACTACATCCAGGCGCTGATCGGGCAAGTGGAAACGCCGTCCCCGTTGGCCTACCGGCAGCCCCACGGTCCGGTAGTCCCCGGTCTGGTCGGCTTGATGTTCGCAGCGGCGTTCCTCTACGTGTTGTGGCGGCCTCGCCTTGCCATCCTCCGAATCGCGGCGCTGGTGGCGCTCCTCGCCATCGTCCTGTTCGGCCTGGTTGCCAACAACTTCAACGTCGGCATCCTGGTGCCCATATTTGCCCTGCTGATCATATCGACGGGCATCGCTGCGGACGACCTTACGCGACGCCTGTGGGCCAGTGCGAGGTTCAGGCCGTTTGCGATCTACCTGCCCGCCTTGTTCCTGCTCATTGTCGCGCTCAACGTAGTATCAGTGGTCCGCATGGCCGCGGATCCGGCAGTCCTCCGGGAATTCGGGAACAACCAGTACAGTGTCTGCCGCGCCATCAGCGAGGAGCCGCTGCAGTACCAATCGGTGCTCCTAACCACCTATGGCGGACATTGCAGCCACAACGATGAGGCATGGATGTATCCGGACAGCGACGCTCCCATCGAGATACTCGACCAACTCCCCGCGCCCGAGGACATTCAACCCGGCGCGCTTGTCGTAGTCGGCCACGCTCACGGCCTGCCCGACGAAAGCGTCAGCGAGCTGACCCGGCTGGCCGTGCGCATGAACAGCGAGCACTCGTTGCGCAGAGTCAGCAATCTGTTGGGCGATACCGCCGCGGCGTCCTTCTGCTACCAGTGCGAATCCAACCCCGACGTCCGGTAACGCGTGAGGGAACCCGCCCCCTTGCTATAATGCCCCGCATCCACCGCCGCGCGCAGCCAGGGAGGCTCCCTTGACCCAGCAGAACATCACCGACGCCGAACAGGCCTACCGCAACCTCGGCGTCACCCCCATCATCAACGCCTCCGGCTCGGTAACCCGTCTCGGCGGCACCCGCACCCGGCCCGAAGTGCTGGAGCAGATGGCCGGCGCATCCCGCGTCATGGTCAACATCGATGAGCTTAACCGCAGGGCCGGCGAGGAAATCGCCCGCCTGGTCGGCGCAGAGGCCGCCATGGTATCCAGCGGAGCCGCCGGCGGACTGCTCCTCCAGGCCGCCGCCTGCATCGCCGGCAGCGATCCCGCACAGATGCACCGCCTGCCCGACACCGACGGCATGAAGAACGAGATCATCCTCCAGACCATGCACCGGTTCCCCTACGACCACGCCTACCGCGCCGCCGGCGCCAAAATCGTCGAGGTCGGCAACTACCTCTACAGCCACCCCTGGGAGATGGAGGCCGCCATCAACGAGCGCACCGCCGCCGTGGCTTACCTGTGCGCGCCTTACACTAGCCGGCGCATGCTGCCGCTGGACCAGGTCTGCGAAATCGCCCACGCCCACGACGTGCCGGTCATCGTCGACGCCGCGTCCATGCTGCCACCGCGCGCCAACCTCCACCGTTACCTCAACGACGGCGCCGACATGGTCATATTCAGCGGCGGCAAGGGCGTGCGCGGACCCCAGGGCACCGGCATCCTCTGCGGCCGCGCCGACCTCATCGACGCCGCCCTCGCCAACGCCAGCCCTGCCCAGTTCCTCGGCCGCCCCATGAAGGTCGCCAAGGAGGAAATCCTGGGCCTCGTAACCGCCCTCGCCATGTTCGTGGAGGAGGACGAGGAGGCCGAAATGGAGTTCTACCGCAACCTCGCCCAGCGGGTGGTGGACAGCCTCGTTGAGGTCCCGGGACTCCGCGTCACCCTCGAGCACGATGGCTTCAATCACCTCATCCCATCCGCCGTGCTCAACTTCGGCGGCGATGATTGGTCCGGCCCGTCGCCTCGCGAGGTCTCAGCCGCGCTCCAGCAGGGCGACCCGCCCATATTCCTCCAGCAACTCGGCCCGCCCGACGAGCTAATGGTCGACCCCCTCAACCTCACCGAGCCGGAAACCGACGTCGTAATCCGCCGCCTCCGCGAAATCCTCACCGCTTGACGCGGCACTCTGGGATCGGGAACGCATCCCTAGGGGCGAGGCATGCCTCTTCCGTCGTTCCCCAACAACACCGCAACATAGCCAGGCACTACCCAATTGGTAGGGGCGAATAATCATTCGCCCCAGCCTGCGCCGTGCTGACGTACCGACGCACAGAAACCAAACACGCCGTACTACCGAGAGCCGGCTTACCCACCCACAACAACCCCCACGCACGCCTCAATCGCCTGCTCCCACTCGTCCAGGTCGAAGAAATGCGGCCCCGCGCCGCCGTGGTAGGCCACCCGTCCGTCCACGCCCACCAGGTACAGCCGCTCCGGCGCCGCCCCGTAGGCCTCGTCGATGGCGTTGTCCATCTCCTCGATGATCACCGGCAGGCCGATCTGCAAATCGATGCTGCACGACTGCGCCACTGATTCCCGCTCGTCGTAGCTCTGGTGCTGGCGATACAGCACGCCCTCGTCAAGGTTGCTGTCCACCTGCCATCCGTCGGTGGGGTGCGCCTCCTGCACGTACACCACGAAGAACTCCACGTCGTCCCTGTAACGCTGGTAAATCTGCGTCATGCGCTCAGACTGAGCGCGGAAGGGCGGTCAAGTGTAGCTGCCGAAGGCCAACGCCACCGGACGCCGCCCGCGATAATCCGACAACCGCACCCGCTCCTCGGAACCCAACCGCTTCAGCGAAAAATCAGGCGCCATCTCTCCAACCCTGGGGCCCGATTCGTCCCGCACCAACGTTGCTTCCAGCGCAGCGCGAACATCAGACGACAACTCTTCCTGCCACCCGTCCAGCAGTTCCCGCGCCGTGATCCGTCCCGTGCCGGCCGGCGCATCGGGACTGCCTCCCCTGGCCTCCTTGATCACGCCGACGACGCGCCGGAGATTCCGCCGGTCTTCGTCGCTCAAGCCGCTCATCAGCTTGTCGCGCTCTGCTTTCAACATGATTCTCTCCAAAAATCCCAACTGCAACCCCTGCTTACGGCGCAACTATACCATCCGTCCTCGCGCGTACCCAGATTTTTAGGCGATTTCGCTACTCAATGGAATGAGCTGAAGTAGTGAGTAACCCAGTAGAGCAGGTCAACCTACGGATACTTCGAGAGAGGCTGAAGCCAGCCGTCCTTCAGGGGTCCGGTCACACGTAACCCCAGAATTCCGCGATCATCCCAGCCACCCATCAACGAAGTTCCTGCAACCAAGGTGGTTGATATAGAATGGAACACCAACGGAGAGGCCGGATGACCACGATCAACACCAGCGACGACCTGCTCAGGCTGCTCGAAGAGGACGCACAGTTCTACCAAGCGGCCCGACGCCTCATCCTGACCAACGAACTCCTGGAACTCCCCACCAGGTTCAACGCATTCGTCGACCGAGTCGACCAATTCATCACCAAGCAGGAGCAATTCAACGAGCAACAGCGTCAGTTCAACGAGCAACAGCGTCAGTTCAACGAGGAACAGCGTCAGTTCAACCAGAGAATCGAGACATCCATCGGCGAGCTGAAAGGCAACACCGCCCGTTACGTGGTCGCCGCGCACTTCGGCGAGATCCCCGAACTGCTCGGTCTTGAATTCCAGGACAGCCTCTCCCGCGAACAACTGCGGCAGCTGATTGGACCCGTGGGCCGGAACATCTCGTCCGCCGGCGAATGGCAGAGCTTCATCCGGGCCGATTTGGTGCTGATCACCACCAACCCCGACGGCGAGATTTACTACATCGCCGTGGAAGCCTCCTACACCGCCGACGAGCGCGATACAACGCGAGCCCGCCGAAACGCCGAGCTGCTGCAACGACTGACCGGCCATCCCTGCCACGCCGTCATCGCCAGCGTGCATAACGTCCAGGAGATCGAGGCCGAACTGCGCGGCCCCGACGTTTACTGGTACCAATTGGACCCAGCGGACTTCACCCCCGAATAACCCGCCTGGCACAACGGCAGAAACTCAGCGAGCCAACAGGACCGCGATACTCCGAATTCCCTGGAAAGCAGCGCAAGAGATGCGCCTCCGGCGTACTGACAACGATGCGCGCAAGCGTCCGCCCCTGGAGAACTGAAAGTCCGTCCCAGGGCGGACAGGAACCCTGCCTCTCCAACCGCCAAAATCCCAAATGAGCAAACCCCCGAAACAAAGCAAACAATAAACCAAAACCCCCTCTCCCTTGATGGGCGGAACGTCCGCCTATGGCGGTAGGGGGATAGGGTGCGGCACGTCCGCCTTTGGCGGGAGGGTGAAAACGCCCCACCCCATCCTCCTCATCCTGAAGAACACCTGCCTTTGCAGCGAGGGGGTCGGAGCTAGCCCCAGCCCCACGTTTTTCGCAGAGCGGGCAAGTCCGTCTCGAACGGCCGCGGCATCCAGCAGACATTGCTCCACGCCAGCCCACACGCCCGTCCGTCGTGCCGTCGCCGTGCCCGCATTGCCCCAAATCCGCACGCGCCGGCGAGTGCGCTACCTTGCCGTCATTCCGGGCGGTGGGCTATACTTGACTCCAGTTTTTTCAGGCGGCGTGAGCGTAATGGCCGATATTTTCGACAAGTTGCAGCCCATTGTGGAGCGGTATCGGGCCATCGAATCCGAGATGGCCCAACCCGAGGTGGCCGCTGATTACGCACGCTTGGGCGAACTGAACCGCGAACGCTCCGGTCTGGAAGACCTGGTCGCCATCGACGTGCATCGCCACAGCCTCGTCGAAGAGCGGGCCGACCTCCGCGCCCTCATCACCGAGGGTGGCGACCCCGAACTGGTCGAAATGGCCCAGCTCGAACTGGAAGACGTTGAAACCCGCCTCTCCGACCTAGCCCAGCGACTCCGCATCGCCCTCCTGCCCAAGGACCCCAACGACGAGCGCGACGTCATCGTCGAGATTCACGCCGCCGCCGGCGGTCAGGAAGCCTCCTTGTTCGCCTCCGACCTCTACCGCATGTACCAGCGCTACGCCCAGGAGCAGGGCTGGAGCGTCGACATCCTCGACTCCAACCCCTCCGACCTGGGCGGTTTCAGCCGCATCGCCTTCTCCGTCGACGGACGCAACGCGTTCAGCAAGCTCAAGTTCGAGGCCGGCGTACACCGCGTCCAGCGCGTCCCCGAAACCGAGGCCCAGGGCCGCATCCACACCTCAACCGCCACCGTCGCCGTCCTGCCCCAGGCCGACGAGGTCGAGGTCAACATCAAGGAAGACGACCTGCGCATCGACATATTCCACGCCGGCGGCCACGGCGGTCAGAACGTCAACAAGGTCGCCACCGCCGTGCGCATCGTCCACGAACCCACCGGCATCATGGTCGTCTGCCAGGACGAACGCTCCCAGTACAAGAACAAGTCCAAGGCCATGACCATCCTGCGCAGCCGCCTCTACTCCGCCGAGCAGGAACGCCATCAGGCCGAGATCTCCAGCAACCGCAAGGCCCAGATCGGCAGCGGCGACCGCAGCGAGAAGATCCGCACCTACAATTACCCACAGGATCGCATCACCGACCACCGCATCGGCCAGTCCATCCACGGCATGCAGCGCCTAATGGACGGCGGACTCAACGAGATCATCGACCGCCTCATCGCCGACGACCAGGAACGCGGTCTGGCCGCAATCTCCGCGTGACCGTTCCCCCCTTTGCTGTTTTGTCCCCTCTCCCTCGACGGGCGGAACGTCCGCCTCAGGCGGGAAAGGGCTAGGGTGAGGGTGACCATGACCCCAGTCCAGGACTACGCCGCCATTTTCGCCGACGCCCGCGCTGTCCATGCTCAATCCCTGGAGCGGCTGGAACAGGACGACATCCGCGACGCCGCTGAAAAGGCGTGGTGCGCCACCAAGCGGGCCACCGACGCCCTGATTCTGGCCCGAACCGGAGAGGAACCCGCAACAACCGCCATCACTTCCAACGAACTGGACGCCCTTTCGCGACGAAACCCCGCGGTAAAAACCTTGGTAGGACGCTATTACAGCCGCATCAGCCAACTCCACGGGGCCTGTTTCTACAACGGCATCTGCAACTCCGAAACGGAACGCCGCATTCATGAAACCGCCGACTACATCAGCGACGCCGAACGCTTGGCCTCCGTGTAAGCATCCAGCGACCTTAACCACTATGATCCCAGTTCAGGACTACGCCGCCATTTTCGCCGACGCCCGCCAGGTTCATGCCCAGGCGGTCGAACGGCTGGAACAGGACGACATTCGGGACGCCGCGGAAAAGGCGTGGTGCGCCACCAGGCAGGCCACCGACGCCCTGATTCTGGCCCGAACCGGCGAGGAACCCGCAACCACCGCCATGACCACTGAGGGCTTATTGGCGCTGGCCATGCGATCGGACACTTTCGAAAACCTCGTCGGCCAATACTTCACTCGCATCAGTTACCTGCACGGGACCTGCTTCTATAACGGCATGTGCGGCCCGGACACGGATCGCCGCATTCGCGAAACCGCCGACTACATCCGCGACGCCCAGCGCTTGGCATCTTCCTGAACCCCTGCCGCGTCCCTCATCCTTCATGCCCAGCCTACGCGACGTAATCCAGGCGACCCACCGCACGCTGGAATCCGGCGGCATCCCCGACGCCCGCCTCGAGGCCGAGGTCATGGTGATGGACGTCATGCGGATGCCCCGCCAGGCCATCTTCGCCGAGCAGGAATCCCAGGTCGCCGCCCAGCAGGAGGCCCAACTCGCCGCCATCGTCGAACGGCGCCTCACCCGCGAACCCCTGGCCTACATCCTCAACTACCGCGAGTTCTACGGCGTCAACCTCTTGGTCAATCCGGATGTGCTCATCCCGCGCCCCGAAACCGAGACCTTGGTCGAACACGCCCTGTTCATGGCCCTCATGGGCATGGAGAGCCGCGAACTGGTCATCGCCGACATCGGCACCGGTACCGGCGCCATCGCCGTAAACCTCGCCATCCACCTGCCCGCCGCCCGCATCTACGCCAGCGACGCCTTCGACCCCACGCTAGACGTGGCCGCCTACAACGTCCGCTTGCACAACGTTGCCGACCGGGTAACGCTCCTCAAGGGCGACCTGCTGGAATCGCTGCCCGAGCCGGTGGATGTTATCGCCGCCAACCTGCCCTACCTGCCCACCGACCGCATACACACGCTGCAACCAGAAATCCAGTGGGAGCCGGTGGCGGCCCTGGACGGCGGCCCCGATGGCCTCGACCACATCCGCCGCCTCATCAAACAGGCCGCCGAGCCGGACCGACTCAAACCCCACGGCGTAATCCTGCTGGAAATGGACCCCGAGCAGATGGACGAAGCCCGCAGTCTGGCGTCGGAATCGTTCCCCGACGCCGAAATTACCGTGGAACCCGACCTCTCCGGACGGGAACGCGTCCTGTCCGTCAGCCTCGCCGGCAGCTACGACGAGTATTAACCAGCCGCTCCGCTTGCCCTTCGCCGGCAATCATGGGCATGGCAAAAGGCAACCGGGCACCCAAAGACTCTCGCATATCCCGGCCGGCGGCAGGTTTTCGCTAATCGGTGAGTGGCCCTCAGCCGATGGCGCGGCTGCTCTGGAGCAGCCAGGCCGCGTCCAACTCCACGTCCGGCTGGCAGATTTTGATGAAATCGCCCACGTCCCCGATGTAGGGGGCCTCACCGCGGCAGCGGCGCAGATACGCGACGACCACGGCCAGATTGACCGCGCCGCCGGCGTCCATAAAGGGCGATGCGCCAGCCCCGGCCTCGTCCGTCAGCTCCCATCTGCCCGGACCGGTTCCCTGGTTGTTGAACCAGTCTCGTTTCAACACCCCGTCAACGTCCGGTTTCCGTTCGCCCATCGCCAGTTCCACGGCCTGCCAGAGCTGGGCGCGCCGGATAGGTTCCCCGCGGGTCACCAGCACGTCGCGGATGATCTTGCTGGCCATCAGCGTAATGCTGTCGTCCGTATTGACGGCGTAATCGGGATCGGCATTGTATTCAACAAAAGGGGTTGCCATGGGTGCTCCTGGATCTAGCGGCGTAATGGGGAAAACGGCGGTAACCTGACGTATTTATGTTGCCGGATGGCGCATCCAACGTCAAGAAGGCAGAGTGCCCGACTGTTCGGGCCGTTCAGCGTGGGACCATCGGTGAACTATTGACAGGGAATTGACAATTAGGCACTATATAAAGGCAAGCGCGGAGTGGCCGGAGAACGTCGTCGTGCACAGCATGATGGACGCCGGACATAAACCGCGCTTCAGCTTTGGTCGTGCCCGCCGGTTCACCAGCGTCCCCTATGCACGGTGAATAGAGATGGCGTGTTCCATGTTTGCTCTGACACGTCATCCGGCACCAATCGTTCATCAGTGGACAAACCCAATCTGCTCTTCAAAGCGTTGACCAATTCGCGTTTGGCGGCGACAGGACGTGATTGCGGGCTATATTGCATCTTCGCGTCCCGCAAGTCGAACTGGATACATCCCAACAGCACGTCCACTATTTGCAGATATACGGAAATGTCTGATTTCGCGCGCAGGCAACCCTTGACGTGAGAAGCTTCACAAATGACGTCTTCAAAATGGACGGCAGAAGCTCCGGGCTTTCCTTGAAAGTCAACGATAGCGAAAACATCTCGGTCGAGTTGACGATCCAATAAATCACGAGTGATACCCGCGTATGCGGCCCAGGGGTCGTTATTCCACCGCGACAAGCTGTACGAGGGAGTCTGCCGATCTAAAATTACCGCGTGAAATTGCGGTTCGCTAAATGAAAAGTACAGATTGAGCAGATCTATGTACTGTTGGACGTTTGCTCCCCTGATTTTGGTGAACTTGTACTCATGGTGTCGTACCGCCTGCATGAGTTGCGTTGCTTCCTGCAGCGTCGGCGGTTCCGCCCGCGAACGTATGTCGTCGTAGATGCGTTTACGCTCGGTCATCCGAGCGCGGCTGAAATTGAAGTGGAGCCGGTACAGGCTGTCGGTGATTGACCGCGTATCAGGGACTACCAGCGCCCCAATGCCATAGATTGGCTGCTCTCTCGGCGAACCGGAAAGCACCCCAGTCTCGTCAATGAATACCGGGCAGACCTCCATATCGCTGTGGTTGGTAAATGCGTCGGGCGACTCGGGCCCCAAAGTCGAGCCGCCCGTTCCAATCACAACCCCGTGATCTCCAGCGTCCGCACCTCGTCGGCCTCGAAGTCGACGATGCGGATCGCGTGGTTATTGGTGTCCGCGATGTAGAGCAGCGGCTGGCGTCCATTCTCAAAAACGGCGAAGCTCAACCCGCTGGGCTCGCTGAACGTAGCTAGCCGGCCCGCCCCGTCGTGCAGACCCATCGCGCCGGAACCCAGAACCGTCTGCACCGAGCGCGTCAGCGGCAGCACCTTCTTGATCTTGTGGTTGTAGGTGTCTGCGATGAACAGCTCGCCCTCGTACCATTCGATGCCGATGGGGTGCTGCAACCGGACGTGGTGCTCCACGCCATCCCGGTCGCCGAAAGCGAACAGGTCGATTCCCACCAGCGTCGCCACCCGGCCGGTCACCGGGTCGATGCCGGCGCTGCGCACGCTGCTGGTCTCAGAGTCCGCGAAGTACAGGATGTCCGCGTCGCCTCGGTCCTTGCCCACCACGATGCCGCTGGGCTGCGCCAGGGTCGCCTGCGCCAGCGGCCCGTTATCGATGTTCTCGCCGCCCGTACCGGCGTGTGGACACACCGTGCCGTCGGCCAGTGACAGCCGCCAAAGCTGGTGAGTGCCGGCCATCGCGATGTACAGATTGCCCTCGTGATGCGCCAGATCCCACGGACTGCTCAGGGCGATCTGTGTTCCCGGCCCAGCGGCCCTCCGGTCGTGCCCCTGCTGCCCGGTTCCCGCGATGGTGTCCACCGTGGCAGCGCCAAGATTCACCGTGCGGATGGCGTGGTTCTCGGTGTCGGCCACGTACAGCGTGTCGCCCACCAACTCCATCCCCTGCGGATGGTTGAAAGCGGTGCTGGCGTAGTCGCCGTCCGCGAACGCCTCCGCTCCCGAACCAACCACCGCCTGGACTTGCCCATCAAGATTGGTAACGACGATGCGGTTGTGATTGGTGTCGGCGATGAACAGGCGGTTGCCCGGCCCGTCGGCCAGCACCTTGCCGGGAAAGGCCAGCGCGGTCTCTTCCACCGCTTCCGGCGTGAGGCCAAGGTCCCGGCGGTCAATCAACCCCTGCTCGTCAAACTCGGCGACCATCCGCCCGATCAGATCATCGAAAGCCTCGTAGGGCAACTCGCCCTCGTGCTTGCCGATCACCTTCCCCTCGGGGTCCACGAACATCAGCGTCGGCCAGGCGCGGCAGGCGTACTGCCGCCACACCTCGAACTCGGCATCATTCACGATGGGATGCTTCAGCTCGTAGCGCTGGGCCGCCAGCAGCACGTTGTCGGCGTACTTCTCATTGGGGAACTTAGCGGAATGGACCCCGATGACCACCAACTCGTCCGCGTACTTCTCTTCCATTTTCCGCAACTGCGGAAACACGTGCACGCAGTTGATTCAACAGTAGGTCCAGAAGTCCAGGATGACCACCTTGCCCCGCAGGTCGGCCATGCTCAGGGGCCGGTCGGTGTTGATCCATTCGACGCTGTCAGGGAAATCCGGCGCGTTAACAGTGCCGGCAAAAGATCGGGTGGCCATGTTGGAGCCTCCGGGGTTTGTTGTGAGAATTGGTGAGTGGTGCGCTAATCGTCGCGCTGCTGGCGCACTTCACGGGCGCGGTCGATGATGCGCTGCACGTCGGCAACGGTTCGCGCTCGGTAGTCTGGGGATTCGGTCAAGTTGGGTAGAGTTCTGGACTCGTACTCGTCTGAGCCGGCATAAGTGGTGTACACCTCCGCCGGAATTGAGAGCCTGAAACTGGACAATTCGGGATCGCGGTGGCGTATGTTGCCCAGCAGTTCCCCGATGTTGTGGGTTCGGCGGTACGGTGCCCCGTGGGCTTCCAGCAGGGCCTTCATGCTGTGTTCCAGGGCTGCCTGGGCATGTTGGCCGATGATCAAGTCGTTACGCCCTCTTTCTGCAGTGTCGATAAATTCATCCAGGCGGATTTCGGCATGCCGCATCCGCTCGTTGTAAGGACTCCAGTCATACTCGCTTTCGGTTTCCGTGTCCTCATAGTTTGAGGGGTCGCGTCGGTTCGAGTCTTGCGACATGAACACTCCATCCCGTACCGCATCGGTTTCAACGCTGTTGACGTAGCGGCGGTTGTGGCGGAAATCGTCCAGAGTACGCCATACCAGTTGCACGGGCACCGGGCGCCCATAGGTGGATTGGGCCAACCCCTCGGCCCACTGGCTGGCGCGATCCTTGTATCCCTGGTCAGGCATACCGGGATTGAGCAGCATGATGTCTATGTCGGAGCGGCCCTCCTCGTAGTCTCCCCGGGCCCGGGAACCGAACAGGATCGTGGCCTGGCACCACAGCCGCTCGTGCACGGCTTGAGCTACGCTGAGCGCGCGCGGGTCGCAGGCAGCGACGGTCACAGCATCATTCCGCTCGGTTGCAGTCATGACTGATTCATAATGCCATCCCCGTCGTGACAGGGATGGCGCATTTTTAACCCGAGTCCGCCTACTACTGCGGCGGCTGCGACTCGAACGCCAGGGTGGCGTAGCGCATGAAGATGGACCCCACGGGCTCGCCCAGCGGCGCGTTGGCAACCAGCACCGCGATGACGTGTTCCTGGCCCGGCTGACCCGGCTCTTCCACCAGCACCCGCTTGGCGGTGTTGTTGCCCGTCACCACGCCGATGTTGCGGTCAATCTTGCCGTCGACGAATATCTCGCCGTAGTTGTCCACGTTGGTCTCAAACCAGACGCGGCAGGTGTTCACGTCCTGGCCCTTTACCGTCTCCGGCATGGTGAACCGCAGGCGATACCACGCGAACGTGAATCCTACGGAATAGCGCTTCTGAAAGTCCGCGCCGCTCTCCCAGCCGGAATCGTCGTAGTCGGGCAGCCGCGCGTTGCTGCCCAGTTTCTCGGCCACCAGGCCCTGGTTGGGCTCGCCGGGTTCCAGGCCCTGCGCCACGCGCCAACCGTCCGACTTGATGACGGCCAGGTCCGCTTTCTGTTCTAGGTCAAGTGCTACTCGGGGCATGGGAATACTCCTAATCTCGATGATACGCGGCATTATACGCTCTCGCAGAGGGGCTGCGCGGGATGAGAGCTTATGCATATCCACTTGGGCTGGGGCTTGCCGTCGGTGTCTGATTCAGGTGATTTACATGATCGGGGGTGGGCTCCTTTGGGTTGATTGGTTCTGAGTTTCCGTTTTCGCGAGAACAACGTAGTGGGTTTCAGGTTTCGGTTTTTGGTAGGAGGCCGGCGAAAGGTAAAATGGTCCTTGTCAGATCCACTGCCGGGGGTTGTTACGCAAGGTCGGTTTTCGTCCGGTCAACCGCTCGCACTGATTGCGTACCTAGGGCAGAAACCAGTTGCCGGTCAACTGCCACCACTTCCCCTTCAAGAATATCTATAGCCTGCCATTCTGTTGGACGGCTCTCGATAAGGATTTTATGCCCAACTTGCATACCGTGATTTTCGTCCCAAAAATCAAGGTCAAAAGCCATCAAAGCGTCTCGCCGTCCTTCATTCACCATCCGCGAACCACTCAACAAGAAGGGCAGATCGCCCTCACCGACGAGACGGAGTTGGCGGGGTTCGCCTCCGTTTATGGCAGCGCTGACTAAATATGTGAGGAGGTAAGCTAGATAACAGCGAGCGTCGGTTTGAGAGTTTGCGATAGCCGACACTCGTACAGGACCGTCGCGCCATGGCGTGACGTACCAAAGTCCATCAGCTCCGCGCTCAATACCGCCCAAGCTTGTACCGGCTGGACTGGAAACAAGCCCCATACGGTGTTCTTTGGATTGACCCAGCCATTCGACTGTGGTTTCTTTGCCTGGGTAGCGTGGCTGTGGCGGCAAGACGTTGAGTGTGTACGCAAAATACCTCACCGCAGGATCGTCTGATTTCAGCAGCGCCTCATACGCGTTGAGCAGAATTTGGTTGATGAAATCGTCTTTGACGTTGAAGTTTTTGCTCACAGCATCGGCGAGCGCTTCGCGGACCGTGGAATGCTCTTTGTACAGCCAGTCCATGTACCACTTGACGATGGTCTCTTTTTCGGACCCTGGGGGATATGCGAGTTTGGACGGGTTGAATATCGCATCTTTGACTGTACGCTCTATGCGGTCAGTTACCGTATCTAGGCGGGAGTCCGAAGCCATGAAAAGCTGCCACAGGGCACAGAGGATCTCTCTGTGCATTGGGAGGCAGATACGATTCAGCAGGTCTTCGTCAAGGGACTGCCCGAACTCCCAATACCGCATGGTATTGAAGGCTTTTGTGCTTCCCACTTTGGATAGATAGCTGTCTAGCGACTTGAGGTGCTCTAATCCAGTAACGTTGACCTTGTATCGGTACACACGGACGGCGTCCTCGAAGGATTCGGAGAGAAATCTGGCGGCATCCGGATTGAGATTGGCCAATTTTTGGAGAAGCGGGAGGAGGTTGTGTTCTTCCCTAAGTTGGCCGCCGGATTCGATGATTAAGGATTTGAGCCCCCTTTCAATAGATAGGTGAGCGATGGGAGCTCGGTTCATCATTTGGGTGGCGGTGATCTGTGGAATCAAATCGGGTTTAATGGGGGCAGAATCTAGAATGTGTATCACATCCCTTATCGAGGACAGAATCATGCGCTTGTGCATCTTGTCCATCGTTCATTCCTTCTTGTCTTGGTAACGGTACGGTGGCTTCTAATTTACCTCTACCCATTACTGCGGCAGGGCATTTCATTTTACGTCACGTGGTTTCAGTTCTTTCAAGTCGTACCCGGCCATTTCGAGGACCTCTACGTACTCTTTGCGCACGTTCGTAGATACCTCGAAGAACTCCAACGTACGCGGCCATGACCAGCCAGCGACGGGCCTTATTCGTCGGTGATTTCCACCACTTGCTCAGGCTTTGCGTTGTGTTTAGCTATGATGGCTCCACGAACGGTTTGAGCACGTGTTCGGCAAGTTCGATACGCACGCCTTCGGCCACGGAGCCATCTTCTTTGTTGTAAAAGACGACCACGCCCTTTGCGATTGTTTCGCCTTCCCCGATCTGTTTCCGGATGTCGATCTACAGTGATTGCGTTTCGGGAAAATACCTTACTACTGGGTCAGGCTCAGAAAGTTTCTGAGGATTCATTGTTCGTTTTTGCCATGGTCTTCCACCGTACTTTTCCGCCAACCTGCGGTCCATGTAAGCGGTGTAAAACAGGCCCATTTCCGGATCGCCCGCGAACACCAACATTATCCAGTCTTACTACGATGGTGAGCCACCAACTCAATCATTTCCTAACCTCCAGATAGTGTTGCAATTTAGGTGGTCTACTTTCCCGTCATTCCGACGCAAGAGCAGCCCGCCCCATGCTCGACACCATGACACTTCCCCCTTGCCCCCACCATCCATCCATCCTTACGATTTAACCAATTGTCCAGCGTCCAAATCCCCGAGTCGTCCAATACCCAACTCCAGGCGCCACTCCCCCAAATCCTCTCACCAATCCGCGAATACCGCCAAAACCGCCGCCAAAACCTTTCCATCGGCCCCCATTCAGCCCCACGACCCGCCCCATGCACTACTTGAATTAGCGGAAATGAGAGGAAATGAGCGGGAAATCGACCTTTTCGTCCTTTCACCACGCAATTACAAAGCGGATACGCGTGAGACCAGGGCCATTCCAAAGTTACGTAATCTTCTTGCATCCGCTCGTCCTGAGCCTGTCGAAGGACGCGCTCGTGGTTCGACAGGCTCACCATGAGCGGGACGCATGGAGACTTTGAAAAGGCCCTGGCGTGAGCCGTTCCCCCGTTGCCCGGCGCTGGGCCCACGTATAAAATGACCCGGCGTTGTCATCTTGTCCAGACTCTGGAATGACCAACGACCAAACCAACCTGGAGAGTGCATCGATGGCAATCTGGAGACCGGACCCAACCTTCTATCCATCGGCACGACTGGCTATGGAGGCTCCGCAGGAGCGCCTGGCCTACGTCGCCACACTGAACCCCAATTCGGGCGAACCCGACGCCATGACCGTGGTGGACTGCGACCCCAACTCGGCGTCGTACTCGCAGGTGGTCCACTCGGTGCCCATGCCCTACCTCGACGACGAGCTCCATCACTTCAACTGGAACGCTTGCAGCGCCGCGCTGTGTCCTTCATCGGCGCACCCGCACCTGGAACGGCGGTACCTGGTGGTGCCATCGCTGGCTAACAGCCGCATCTACATCCTGGACACCCAGCCCGACCCGGCCCGACCGCGCATCGTCAAGACCATCGAGGCGGAGGAAGTGCAGCGTGCCGGCTACTCCCGACCCCACACCGTACACTGTGGCCCCGATGCCATCTACGTCAGCGCGTTGGGTTCCGCCGAGGGCGACCGGCCCGGCGGCATCATGCTCCTGGACCACTACACCTTCGAGCCCATCGGCCCGTGGGAACTGGACCGGGGGCCGCAGGAGTTGGCCTACGATTTCTGGTGGCACATCGGCCTGGACACCATGATGACCAGCGAATGGGGCACTCCCGAAATGTTCGAGCATGGCGTCCGGCTTGAGGACGTGGTCGGGCAGAAGTTCGGCCATATGCTCCATTTCTGGGATATGCGCCGGCGCTCTCACCGCCAGGCCGTTGACCTGGGCGCCGAGCATCAGATGGCGTTGGAGCTGCGGCCCGCCCACAATCCCACCCGCCACTACGGCTTCTGCGGCGTGGTGGTCAGCACCGAGGACCTGTCCGGCTCCATTTTCCTGTGGTATCGCGACGGCGAGAAATGGGCCGCCCGCAAGATCATCTCCATACCCGCCGAGCCGGCCGACGCTGCCGATTTGCCCCCGGCCCTGCAGCCCCTGGGCGCGGTGCCGCCGCTGGTCACCGACATTGACCTCTCCGTGGACGACAGGTTCCTCTACATCTCCTGTTGGGGCACCGGCAAGCTGCTCCAGTACGACGTGTCCGATCCGTTCAACCCCGTGCAGACCGGCGAACTGGAGATGGGCGGCGTGGTCCGCAAGGCGGGCCATCCCAACGGCGCAGCCCTCACGGGCGGCCCGCAGATGGTGGAAATCAGCCGCGACGGACGCCGCATTTACCTGACCAACTCGCTGTACTCGTCCTGGGACGACCAGTTCTATCCCGACGGACTGAACGGCTGGCTCACCCGCATCGACGCCGACCCCGCCGGCGGCATGTCGGTAAACCAGGACTTCTTCGTCGATTACGGCAAGACGCGCAGCCACCAGGTGCGCCTCCAGGGCGGCGACGCATCGTCCGACACCTTCTGCTTCCCGTAAAGGCCAGATCGGGGACGCAACCGCAACGTAGCAACTGTATTGGGTGTCAAGGTGAGGTTTGAGGAGTGTGCTGCCAGGGTTGGCGGTCCCGGGCGATGGCGTTGAGCATGGTAAGGAGTTTGCGCATACAGGCGGTGA